>JAEZUM010000094.1 GCA_023421075.1 Bacillota bacterium | reverse complement strand
CTCGCCCTGCTTGGCGAAAACGGATCAGGTAAAACTACACTGATGAACATGCTCTCCGGTATCTATAAACCGGATAGCGGTATGATCCGGATTAATGGACATACCGTTACAATCAATTCACCGGAAGACTCCATTGAACTCGGTGTTGGCATGATCCATCAGCATTTTAAATTGGTAGAGGCTTTATCAGCAACAGATAATATCATTCTTGGAGGAACTGAGAAGGGTATATTCCTACATAAGAGAAGATCCGAGAAGATCCGGGAGATATCGAAACGCTTCGGCCTAGAGGTAGATCCGGATAAAAAGGTGTATCAGATGTCCGTAAGCGAGAAGCAGACTGTAGAGATTCTAAAGGTGCTTTACCGTAAGGCGGATATTTTAATTTTGGATGAACCGACAGCAGTACTGACTCCTCAAGAGACAAAGCGGCTTTTTGAGATCCTTCGAAGGATGAAGGAGGAGGGATGTGCTGTCATCATCATAACACATAAGCTGAATGAGGTACTGGAGATCAGCGACCGTGTAACCATTCTTCGTAAGGGAGAAAGTGTTGCTACCGTTACGACTTCCATGACCTCAGCGAAGGAGTTAACAGAGCTGATGGTAGGCAGACCGGTGGAGCTGTCCATTAACCATCCGATAACGGAATTTAATGAGAATCTTCTGGAGCTTCATCACCTTACCGTATGTAACGAACAGGGCTTTGAAATGATTAAGGATATCTCCTTTGATCTGAATCGCGGTGAGATTCTGGGCGTAGCCGGGGTAGCCGGCAGTGGACAGAAGGAGCTTTGTGAGGCGATTGCCGGTTTACTTCCGGTAAAGAAGGGGGCCATCCTGTATCATAATGAGAATCTGGTGGGGAGATCTCCGGATGAAATCATTAAGATGGGTATCAGTATGAGCTTCATCCCTGAGGATCGTCTGGGCATGGGTCTGGCAGCCTCCATGGGCATGGTGGATAATATGCTCCTGAAGAAATATAACGAAGGAAAAGGGCTCTTTGTAAGCAAGAAGGGAGCCAGAGAATTAGCGAAGCGTCTCGTAAAACAGCTGGATATCGTAACACCAAGTGTGGATACGCCGGTTCGGAGGCTATCGGGAGGAAATGTACAGAAGGTATTACTCGGACGGGAAATTGCCTCGGAACCGAATGTAATCATTACGGCTTATGCAGTGCGTGGTCTTGACATTAATTCCTCCTATACAATCTATGATTTATTAAATGAACAAAAGCAAAAAGGGGTCGGAATTCTGTTCATCGGTGAAGATCTGGATGTTATGCTGGAGCTCTGTGATCGTATCATGGTTCTGTGCCATGGAAAAGTGACAGGAATTGTTGACGCGAAAACTACCTCGAAGGAACAGCTGGGCTTACTTATGACCGATGCCCTCAGCGGGAAGGAGGAGTCTCATGAGTAATCACAGGGAGAAAATTAAAAAAGAACCCCTTCTTCGAGTGGTAAAAAAATCAGAATTGTCTGCCGGAAAAGCCATCGGCTTGACTTTGCTGGCATTACTCCTTGCCATCGTCGCCGGAGGATTGTTCATATTGGCGATTGGCCAGAATCCCTTTAAAATCTATGGTGCTATCGTACAAGGCGCTTGGCGCAGTAAGTTGGCGATAAAGGGTACCATCAAGATAGCCATTCCTCTGTTAATTGCCTCCCTCGGAATAACACCTGCCTTCCAGATGAAGTTCTGGAATATCGGCGCGGAGGGACAGATTATTATGGGCGGCATATTTGCCAGCTATTTTGCGCTTTTCTTTGATTATCTGCCCCATGTTATACTACTTCCGATTATGTTTGTAGCAGGAATGGTGGGTGGAGGGCTTTGGGGTCTTATCCCGGCATATTTCAAGACGAAATTCGGTACAAATGAGACTCTGTTTACCCTAATGCTTAATTATATTGCATTATATACGATTAAATTTCTGACAGAGGGTCCTTGGCGTGATCCGGAATCCTCCGGCTTTCCAAAGATTGCGTCCTTTATAGAGAACGCAAGACTGGATCAGATCTTTGGTGTTCATGCAGGATGGCTGATTGGATTGATCTTAGTTATTGTGGTATATATCTATGTCAGATTCACGAAGCACGGCTATGAGATCAGTGTGGTGGGTGAGAGTGTAAACACCGCCAGATATGCCGGTATGAATGTAAGAAAGATTATGATGAGAACGATGTTCATCAGTGGTGCAATCTGCGGTATCGCAGGTATGACTCAGGTCAGTGGGGCAGCCTACACCTTGGGTGAGGGTGTTGCAGGAGGCGTCGGATTCACGGCAATTACCGTGGCATGGCTCTCTAGACTGAATCCGATAGTGATATTGGTTGTCACGATACTGTTCAGTATGCTGGAGAAGGGTTGCTCTGTAATGCAGAGTAGCTTCGGTCTTTCCGCCGCGGCATCGGGAATTCTTCAGGGAATTATCTTGTTCTTTGTTCTTGCCTTCGATTTCTTTACCCGTTATCGTTTTGTCTTAAGAAAGGGGAGGAAAGCATAATGTTTATTAACTTTTTATTTGCAGCAATTAAGGCCGGTACTCCATTATTGTTTGGTACTACCGGTGAGATTATGACGGAGAAGTCAGGTAACGTGAACCTTGGTGTGGAAGGAATGATGTTCATGGGTGCCTTCATGGGCTTTTATACCGGATATCATACGGACAGTCTGATTCTAGCGCTCTTGGCAGCCTTTGGGATCGGTGTTTTGGCTGCTCTTATCTACGCGGTGGTTACGGTTACCTTTATGGCGAATCAGAATGTTGCAGGTCTTACACTGACGATCTTTGGAATCGGCTTTGCAAAATTCTTCGGAGAGGCCATGATTGGTCAAGCGGGCGGTTCCCCAAAGCTTTCAGAAAAGTTTATGGCTTCTATTGCAGAGAAGGGGTTGCCGATCCTTAGGGATATTCCGGTAATCGGGAAGCTGCTTTTTGCTCATAACCCATTGGTCTACCTATCGGTTGTTGTTGCGATCATCTGTACAGTCTATATGCTCAGAACCCGGACAGGTCTTAATATGAGAGCAGTAGGTGAGAATCCGGCGGCAGCAGACGCAACCGGAATTAATGTAACCCTGGTCAAGTATATTCACATACTGCTTGGCGGAGGTATCTGCGGATTGGGTGGAGCATATCTTTCCTTAATCAATGGAGGCGGTATCTGGAATAACAGCAGTGTGGTTAATGGACAAGGCTGGATCTCCGTTGCACTGGTTATTTTCGCAAGCTGGAACCCGATGAAGGCAATCTTCGGTTCCCTGGTATTCGGAGCCTTCAGTGTATTGCAATTCTATGTTCCGAAGGATGTTATTGTGATACCGAATGCATTCTATGTTATGCTTCCGTTCCTCATTACAACCTTGGTTCTAATCATAACATCAATGAGAAAATCAAAGGAAGGCTCCCAGCCTGCCGGCTGCGGTGTCAACTACTTCCGTGAAGAGAGGTAAAGATAAGAAGGTCTTTTCTAAACGACGTAGTTTATCTTCCATTGAAAACTTAAAAATGAAAACACTTTTGAGCCGCACAGTAATCTATTTTGCTATGCGGCTCTTCTTGTAGGATTTCGTCATTTGACAATTAGCATCAAATCTAGTATGATATTTATCATTTAATCATAGTAAACATATATGATATGACAAATGTGAAGATTACATCGGATGGAAAGATTTGTGTCATGGCAGGAAAGGGGTAACCAGAATAACCCCTGAGAATTCCATTGAATATATCATATAATAGGGAGGCGGTACAGTATGATTGATAGAGAACGATTAATTTCTGAATTCACCGAATTAGTGGAGATTGATTCTCCCTCTTTTGGTGAGAGGAAAATCGCAGATGTTTTAAAGAGTAAGCTGGAGAGCTTAGGATTTTCAGTAATAGAAGATAATGCCGGGAGTTTCTACAAAAGTGATTGTGGAAATCTGTATGGATATCTGCAGGGTGAAATACCCGGAGATCCGATCCTATTCTCCGGGCATATGGATACAGTAGGGCCTGCTCTTGGGAAGAAGGCGATACTGCACTCGGATGGTCGAATTACCAGCGCGGGCAATACAGTTCTGGGTGCGGATGACATTGCCGGTCTTGTCAGCATTCTGGAGGCAATTCGCAGTTTGGTTGAGGATCGAACACCGCACAGAAGTATTGAAGTACTATTTCCTATCGCAGAAGAGGTCTATGCAAAGGGAAGTAATGTATTTAACTATTCTGTATTAAAATCAAAAGAAGCTTACGTACTGGATCTTGACGGAAAGGTCGGACGGGCGGCTTATACTGCGCCCAGTATACTTTCCTTTAAGGCAGTCATTCACGGACGGGCATCCCATGCCGGCTTTTCACCGGAGAAGGGAATTCACTCCATCGCTATTACATCGAAAGCAATTAACCAAATGAAGCTGGGTCGAGTCGATTCGGATACTACGGTTAATATCGGAACGATTTCGGGCGGAGTGGCAACCAATATTATTCCCGAAAGCTGTGTGGTTGAGGGTGAGATAAGAAGCTTTCATCACGACAAGGCACTTGTCTGTCTGAAAGAGGTTAAATCATTGTTCTTGCAGGAAGCAGAGCAAGCGGGAGCTACCCTTGTTTGGGAGGAGTCGATTAATTGTATCGCTTATGAAACGAAGCTGGATAGTGCGGTGGCAGAGCGTTATCGTGAGGCATGCAGATTAGCTGGTGTTAAGGCTGAGTTTATTAAGACATTTGGCGGAAGCGACCATAATGTATTTGCTACAAAAGGGATTGAAGGTCTGGTAATCTCCAATGCTATGAATAGCGTTCATTCCTGTAATGAATATACAGAAGTAGAGGAGCTGATCAGAAGCACGCAGATTGTCAGAAATCTTATGACAAGATAGCGATTGTAATTGCGGTGAAAACATTTATCTGAAAAGGATCGAAATATAGTGATAACATCACAGAAGCTATCGGCGTATCATGTTATAGTAAGCCTAGAAGGTTAATCAAAAATTAAATAGGAGGAATAACACGATGGCTACTATAAAAATAACAAAAAATAATTTTGAAAAAGAGGTATTGAATTCAAAGGAGCCTATCTTATTGGACTTCTGGGCAACCTGGTGCGGGCCTTGCAGGATGGTTGCACCCACGCTGGATGAGATTTCGGAAGAGATGGAAGGAACAGCTAAAGTAGGAAAAATCAATGTCGATGAAGAGACGGAGCTTGCTTCACAGTTCCGCGTTATGAGTATTCCCACGCTTATGGTGGTGAAGGACGGGAAGATAGCAGCACAGGCAGTTGGCGTCAGGCCGAAAAAAGATATCTTGAGAATGCTGGAAATCTGATATATAATTACAATTAGAGCAAAGATCTGAAGTCTTTGCTTTCATCCGTTATTATATATTGAAAAGGAGCGATAGCGATGTGTGAAGAGCATAAGTTCTACAGATGCAAACACTGCGGAAACATTGTCGGTATGATTCATAATTCCGGTGTTCCGGTTGTTTGCTGTGGTGAAGAAATGGAAGAGTTAGTAGCGAATACAGTGGATGCTTCCAAGGAGAAGCATGTACCGGCTGTGTCGATTGTTGGAAACACGGTTAAGGTTGATGTTGGAACGATACCTCATCCGATGGAAGAAAAGCACTATATCCAGTGGATTTATCTTCAGACGAAAAACGGTGGTCAAAGAAAATGCCTGAAGCCGGGAAATGAACCGACCGCGGTATTTGCTCTGGACAATGATGAGGTGGTTGCAGTGTATGAATATTGCAATTTACACGGTTTGTGGAAGACGGAACTATAACACATAATTTAGATTATATGATTGCATGCATACCGGATAAGAGATTTTGAAACTCGGCATGCATGCAATTTTTTGTGCATAATTTGATTGTGATTTCATTTGGGGTGCAAATTTCCACAGATTGGTGTATAATAATAACCAAACGCTTCTATTTTAGACTGAATAAGAATGGAGTGAAGACCTTGGCATTAACGAAAAAAGATGAGGAATTCTTGTATGATACCCTGAGCTTTTGGAAGGAGTTAACCGATTCACAGAAGGAAACGTTACGACAGGTGATTGTTAAGAAACCATTTGTAACCGGTGAATCGATGCATAGCGGTTCCGACAACTGCTCCGGTCTGTTTTTGATCCGTAGCGGTCAGGTACGGGCATTTATCATATCAGAGACAGGAAAGGAAATCACACTATATCGCCTTTTTGAGAGGGATGTTTGTATCTTTTCGGCATCCTGTATGATGAAGAATATTTCCTTTGATATTTTTGTAGAAGTAGAAAAGGATACACAGGCTTATCTGATCCCAACCTCGGTATTTCGTAAGTTATCTCAGGAGTCGCTGTCAGTTCAGGTGTTTACCAATAATCTGATGGCTTCCCGTTTCTCGGATGTGATGTGGATTATGGAACAGGCCTTATTCACCAGTCTGGATAAGAGACTTGCGAATTTTCTGATCGAGCAGCTGGTAATCGGAGAAAGCACTACGTTGGAGATTACCCACGAAAAGATTGCAAATCATCTGGGTACCGCCAGAGAGGTTGTTACCAGAATGTTGAAATATTTTCAAAACGAAGGAATTGTGTCTTTGAATCGGGGAACCATAGACATTCTGGATGAAAAGAAACTGAATCAATACGTTCAATAGCGTCTTTGGTAGCAATCAGATGCATAACGGTTCGAAGCATTGACATGGTATTTTCAAAAGCGTACAATAATGACAATAGTAGGATTATTTTGACATAGAATCGCATAAAGTCACAATTGAGGAGGAGTACTATGAAATTAATGTTTTTAGGAGCAACGCATGAGGTTACCGGAAGTTGCTATTATCTGGAGGCTTGTGGGAAGAACATTCTGATTGACTGTGGTATGGAGCAAGGAAAAGATACTTATGAGAATCAGGATATTCCCGTATCGTCGGCAGACATCGATACCGTGCTTCTGACTCATGCACATATGGATCACGCCGGGAAGCTGCCATTACTGGTGAGTGAGGGTTTCCGGGGAGATATTCATGCAACCTCCGCTACGAGTGCTTTATGTAATATCATGCTTCGTGATAGTGCACATATTCAAATGGCAGAAGCAGAATGGAGAAGTCGTAAGGGGAAGCGCTCCGGTGATAAAACAGCAGCACCGATCTATAATATGGAAGACGCGCTTGCAACCATTCGTAAATTTGTTCCTCATGAGTACGCTGAGACCTTCCGCCTTTATGACGGCATAGAAGTTCGATTTACTGACGTTGGGCATCTTCTGGGCTCCGCCAGTATCGAACTGTGGATAACAGAGGGAGAGATTACAAAGAAGGTTGTATTTTCCGGGGATATCGGAAACATTAATCAACCGCTGATTAATGATCCGCAGTATATAAAAGAAGCGGATTATGTAATCATGGAGTCAACCTATGGTGATCGTAATCATGGTGCAAGCCCGGATTATATTGCGGAACTAACCGAAATCATTCAGACTACCTTTGATCGTGGCGGTAATGTGGTGATTCCTTCCTTTGCGGTAGGAAGAACTCAGGTGCTTCTTTATTACTTAAGAAAGATAAAAGACGATCGGTTGATTAAGGGACACGGCAATTTCAAGGTTTATGTGGATAGTCCGTTGGCTGTGGAAGCCACTCAGATCTTCCATGATTATATGACAGGATATTTTGATCAGGATGCAATGGAGCTGGTGAATAAGGGTATTAATCCGTTATCCTTCCCCGGTCTCTGTACCTCCATCACCTCAGATGAATCGAAGGCAATCAATTTTGATGAGGAGCCTAAGGTCATTATATCAGCAGCAGGTATGTGTGATGCCGGTCGAATTCGTCATCACCTGAAGCATAATCTGTGGAGAGAGGACAGTACGATCCTGTTTGTCGGACATCAGTCGGTTGGCACCCTGGGTAGAATTATCCAGGACGGAGCACAGGAAGTTAAGCTCTTTGGCGAACCTATTCAGGTGAAGGCTCATATAAGGCAGCTATCGGGTGTCAGCGGTCATGCCGATCGTGATGGTCTGCTTCGTTGGTTAACCAGCTTTGAGAAGAAGCCGGAGAGAGTTTTTGTAATTCATGGTGATGACCAGGTCTGTGAAATGTTTACCGAATATATTAGTAAGGAGCTTGGATATTTTGCAGCCGCTCCCTTTAGCGGGGCAACCTATGATTTGGCTAGTAATGTATGCGTTCGTGAGGGGGTTAAGATCGCTGCCCAGACTGCAGAGCCTGTTGTTACAGCCGCTAAGGTGGATACAGTATTTGAGCGTCTGGTGCAAGCCGGTAAGCGTCTTGCGGCGGTCATTCAGCATAACAAGGGTGGTGCTAACAAGGATTTAGCTAAGTTTACGAGTCAGATCAATTCTCTTTGTGATAAATGGGATAGGTAAAGAAAAGAGGTATTTCCATTCAACAGCACATTTGTGTAAGGGATTGGAAATACCTTTTTAAGGATCTGCGATAGAACACCGGAATATTTAATATTCTGTGAACATAATCGATGAAGCGTTGACAAGTAGATTAGGATATAATATAGTATGGAATATTAATTTGATTAGTAAACATTATCACTATAGATTGACTTGTCGTTAGACGATAATTGGAGGTTATTTTGGATAGATTAAGGATGCTGGAATTTTATAATTGGTTCTCAACCACTGAATTTGAGTCGTCCAATTTCTATACGGGACATGATTTGGGTGCGGTATGGACGAAGGATATTACCCGTTTTCGCGTTTGGGCACCTACAGCCTCCCGGGTTATGATCAATTTGTATCGAAGCGGTGATCTTGAGGATCTTTATCAAAGGGAGCCGATGCTTAAGGATGTGAAGGGAACCTGGATTGCGGGTATCGAAGGAGATCTCAACGGAGTATATTATACTTACACGGTAACAGTAGACGGGGAGACGAAGGAAGCGGTAGATCCATATGCAAGAGCAGTGGGTGTTAACGGTAACCGTGGAATGATTATTGATTTAAGAGGAACAGATCCCTCAGATTTTTATGAGGAACAGATCCCTCTTTTTGAAAATGCTACCGATGCTGTGATATATGAGCTCCATATCAGAGATTTTTCTGCAGATGTAAGCTCGGGGATGAAATATAAGGGGAAGTATCTTGCATTTACGGAAGAAGGAACTACCAACACGTACGGGGAAAAGACCGGAGTGGATTATCTGGTGGAGCTGGGGATTACTCATGTCCATCTGCTGCCATCCTTTGATTATCATACGGTGGATGAGACAAGGCTTAACGAGGAACAGTTTAATTGGGGCTACGATCCGAAGAATTATAATGTTCCCGACGGCTCCTATTCCACGGATCCTTACAGCGGAGCTGTGAGAATACAGGAATTTAAGCAAATGGTACATTCGCTTCATAAACGAGGGATTCGCGTGGTTATGGATGTGGTCTATAATCATACAATGGAAGGCGAGGAATCGAATTTTAATCGTATTGTACCGGGCTACTATTATCGATTGACTCCGGAAGGATATTTTTCGAATGCATCGGGTTGCGGTAATGAGACCGCCTCGGAACGTGCTATGATGCGCAAATTTATCATAGATTCCGTGGTTTATTGGGTGCAGGAATATCATATTGACGGTTTTCGTTTTGATCTGATGGGGATTCATGATATACAGACAATGAACGAGCTAAGAAGAGTACTGAATGAGATTGATCCGAGTATCCTCGTATACGGGGAAGGCTGGACCGGAGGTTTATCACCCTTGCCGGATTGGAAACGGGCGATTAAGAATAATATTAAAAATATGAATTCCGGTATCGCAGCTTTTAATGATAATCTTCGGGACACAATTAAGGGAAGTGTGTTTCAGGGCTCGGAAAGGGGTTACATCAGTGGGAGAAACGGTCTGGAGGAGTCCGTTAAATTCGGAGTGGCGGCTTCTACCTGGCATCAGGGAGTGGATTATGGAAGAGTGGTATATTCCTCAAATGCACCCTGGGCAGCAGAACCCACACAGACGGTAAATTATACGTCTGCTCACGATAACCTGACGCTGTGGGATAAACTGGCCCTGTCCAATCCGAAGGATAGCCATGAGATGCGATTAAGAATGAACCTGTTATCCGCTGCAATCCTATTCACCTGCCAGGGAATCCCTTTCTTTCAGGCGGGGGAAGAATTTCTGCGAAGTAAGCCTCTGAATGAGGAGGGGACCGCATTTGATGATAACAGCTATCGGTCTCCGGATATGATCAATAGTCTGAAATGGGATCTGCTTCATGGAAATCATGTGGCAGTAGAATATTACAAGGGTATGATTGCTCTGAGGAAGCAGCACAGACTGCTTCGTCTGTCCAAGGCTGAGGAAATAAGGGTTTATCTCCGATTTCTTGATTGGACCCAGCCCAATGTGGTATCCTTTCTATTGTCGGATGAGCAAGAAGAAATCTGTGTAATGTACAATGCGAATCAGGATGCAAAGACCATTCACATACCCGAGGGTGATTGGAGTGTATATGTAAAAGGGATCGTGGCAGGAACCATTGTACTGGAGCATCATCCCGGCGGTGTGGTTTCCGTTGAACCGGTTTCCGCACTGATTATGAAGAAGAGCTGCATTCAATTCACATAAGTAAGCTAAGATAAGGCTAATAGCATCTCGCACTCAAAGTTTGACGGACATTTATTATTTTGTTATTGTCTTACAAAATAATAAAATGTCCGTCAAACAGTGTATTATGAGATACGTATTAATCTTATCTTAGCGAACGATATATGTATTGATGCAGCAGTTCCTATGTAATACGTTATAAGTTATGTGACTAGTTCAAATCGACTCTTCCCTGATACATGTTCCTAAATTCGGTTGGTGTACAGTTCTTAACAATTCGGAACATTCTTATGAAAGCAGAGATGTTGTTAAAGCCGGATCGGAAGGCAACCTCTGTGATATTCATATTGGGATCAATCAGAAGCCGTTCTGCGCAAGCAATTCTGCGAGCATTCAGGTATTTGTAGAAGGATACGTTTGTGAATTCCTTGAACAGTCGGCTGAAATGGAACTTACTAAAGCCAGCCATATCCGCGATAGCATCCAGCGACAGATTCTCTGTGCAGTTCTGGTTGATATAATCGCATATACTGTGGAATTTCATCAGGTACTCCTGCTGCTTGCAGGTCTTTGCACCGGAGAAGCTGTTCGAAGCACTGGAATAGTTCCTGCTGATCAATACCATGATCTGAAACAATTTTGAATAGATGGAAATGTTCATCATCTGTGCATTCGTCAGATACTCATTGGTAATATCTTTAATTAATTCTACGATCTGAGCATGAATTAAAGGTGCTTCTTCCGGTGTGATGAGTAAGGCCGGTTGAATTAATGCCGTAAACGCATCAAATTCTCTTATGCTGTTAAATTCGGACAATTCAGCCTGAAAGATAATTCTTTTACCGACCTTTGGTGCATAAAAGCGATGTACCGTGCCGGGTGCGATGATTAGAATATCTCCCACTCTCAAATTAATGGTTACATCATTACATACTGTCTGATATTCGCTTAAGGTTGGCATGACAATCTCTAAAGGTGTATGCCAGTGATTTGGATAATCCTCTGCCTCGTCATTGTCGTAAAGTTTAATGGTCGTATTCTCAGCAAAATTAACGGTTTCGCGAATTCCCTCCAGAGTACTGATCATCGTATTCCCTCCCTGTATAACTTAAATATTGGATAAATGGTTCCTATTCGTAGATAGCAAGTATGTAATCTGAATTGTTGCTATTAATATATAACAAATTGACAAAAAATACAAGGCTTTGTTGTTAATTCTATAGTTGTTTCTATTTTTACTTTAATAAAATGTTTTAAAATAGACAATATATTACTTGTATTCTATTGGCATAATAGCTAATATTAATAAAAAACAATCCGGTTCGGTAAAAAATAATATATCAATTTTTCATAACTAAAAAAGCATATTCTTATGTTCGTCAATAACTTCTGGAGCAACGCCTTTTGTTGTGGATTGACAAGCCCTAAGGATTGCACTAAACTGAAGTTGTTTATGAATCAAAGTGGATTCTAAAAGGAGAAAACGTGATGGATTATGTCATTAAGAACTGTCCCCTATGTAAAAGAGAGCTCCCGGTACCGGATGGTTTAAAGGAATGCATCTGTATGTATTGCGGGGAGCACTTCCATATAGACGAAGCGATGCAGGAACAGCAGCAAGAAGCAGAAGGAAGGCAGGAGCTTGAGGCTGCTTATCTGGAGGCTTCCGAGCGCATAGGCGAACTGGTTGGCAACCATGAGAGGCTGCTGCAGAGGTTTACAAGAGAGGGATACCGAACATGCTTTGAAGAGTATGCCATGCTTGGGGAAAGCATATTGTTACCAATTCAGCGATACGCCAGATTATCCGACGAAGTGCGAAAGGATGTGGTTGGTGCATTCTCTTTGGAGCTGATGGCAACCATAGATAAATACATCAAATCGAATACAGGACTTCTACATAAGAATTCTAAGGCGGTGTTGATTGATCAGTATCGCTACTTCCTGGCAGTATATCTGGTTCCGATGATTGGCTATCTGAAGCTGGAGATCGGAGATCTACTGGCGGATCGCATCCTGGAGGAGTGGAAGAAGAAGTATCCGAAATGCGAATTTAAGAAAGCAACTTATGAAGAGATGGCAGCCGGGTTTTTACGAAAGGGGTTCTGTTTTATCACCTCGGCAGTCTGTGAGACGCTGAATAAACCGGATGACTGCTATGAATTAGAACGATTTCGGGATTACCGTGATCACTATCTGATGAACCGTGAAGATGGACGGAAGTTGGTGGAGGAATATTATCTAGTGGCGCCAAGGATTGTTGCTTATCTTAATATCCAGCCGGGGAGTGAAGAGAGATACCGGAAATTATGGATAAAATACCTTCAGCCCTGTCTTAAGGATATCGAGCACAGCCGTAGTAAGCGTTGTCAGAAACGATATGTAAGAATGGTCCATGAATTAAATCGGAGCATGCCCTTTGGCGACTGATCAATAAGAATAGATACGAATTATATGATAGGATTCTATGAAAAGACTGCTTTTAGCAGTCTTTTTTGTTGTATTTGCAGTGAATTATCCAAGACAACAAATATAAGCAAATAATAACAATTCTGTAAAATGACTAATCGTCAATAAATGTGTAATATAATTTATGTAATATTCATAAATGCGACGTACTTCGTAAGTCCATTTTAGGCGAAATGTACAATGTTCAAAGAATAATTAAGGGAGGCTTTACCATTATGCCCAAACCAACATCTTCAAGAAATTTGACACCCCGTGGATTTACAACGAAGAAGAAGACAATCTTACTGTTAAGCATGGTTACACCGGGAGTAATATGGCTCTTGCTGCTGCGTTATTTACCGATGTTCGGTATTGTGATCGCGTTCAAGGATTATAAGATTTATACCAAGGCGCCTTCGCTGATCAACAATGTGATACATAGTAAATGGGTCGGTATGAAAAATTTTAAGTTCCTATTCACCACCTCGGACTCCTGGTCGATGATACGGAATACGATCGGATACAATGCTTTATGGATCCTTCTGGGATTGATCATTTCGGTGTCCTTTGCGATTATGCTGAATGAGATAACCAATAAATTTGTCGCGAAGGTACATCAGACCTTAATGTTTTTTCCGTACTTCTTAAGTTGGGTAGTTGCCAGTTATTTTGTTCTTGCTTTTTTGGATCCGACCCGTGGTCTTCTGGTGCATCTGCAGGAAGCCTGGGGCATGGATGTTACCAATTGGTATAATGACAACAAGCCTTGGCCGGTCATTTTGACCATAGCTAATCTATGGAAAAATGTCGGATACTCCACCATTCTATACCTGGCCGCGATCACCGGGATTGATATGTCTCAATATGAGGCGGCAAGCATTGACGGTGCAACAAAGTGGCAGCAGATTCGGTATGTTACAATACCACATCTAAAGCCTATGATCATTATCTTATTCATTATGAATGTCGGTAAGATCTTCAATGCGGATTTTGGTCTTTTCTGGAATGTACCCATGAATTCAGGACCGTTGTTCCCCAGTACACAGGTTATTGATACCTATGTGTACCGAGCATTGATGGCTACGAATAATATCGGCATGAGTACAGCTGCAGGTCTGCTTCAGAATATTGTGGGCTTTGTCTGCCTCATGTCAGCGAACGCAGTGGTTCGTAAGGTTGACGAGGACAGCAGCTTATTCTAAAAGTTAGCATAAGGATTAACCCATTATAAAAGGATTGGATGATGACTATGAAAGAAAAGATAATACCCATACGAAGAAGCTCCCGCTTAAATGCGGTAAGTCTTCCCGTAGAAATCATATTAAATATTATTCTTGGTCTGTTTTGCCTACTATGTGTGATACCCTTTATCTTCGTGGCTATAATATCGTTGTCTTCAGAGAACAGTATTCGAGAGATTGGATTCTCGTTTCAACCGATTGAGTGGTCTGTAGAGGCTTATCAATATGTTATGGATCTTGGCGATCAGCTCTGGCGGTCTTATTTTAACAGCTTTTTTATTACGATCCTGGGCACCGGAATTAGTGTTTTGATCTGTATCCTATATTCGTATGCGCTGTTTCGAAAGGATTTTAAATATCGTAAGTTTTTCACCTTCTTCTGTTTCTTTACGATGATGTTTGGCGGCGGTTTGGCTCCTACCTACATGGTATGTAAGAACATGCTGGGCTTAAGTGACAATTATGCAGCTCTGATTGTACCGATGCTGGTCAATCCCTTCAATATCATCATCATGAGGACCTTCTTCCAGAGCACGGTTCCGACAGAATTAATCGAATCGGCATCGATTGACGGAAGTGGTGAATATAATACGCTTTTTAAGATTATCGTTCCTATCTCAAAGCCCGGAATTGCTACCGTTGCACTTCTAAATGCGCTGGCCTTCTGGAATGAGTGGTTCATCGCGATGCTTTATGTACGAGATGCGAAGTATATACCGTTACAGTATTTGTTGATGAAGATGCAGATCCAGGTTGACTTTTTGGTTCGTAACAGCTCTGTCATCGGTACTGAGGTTAGTAAGATTATGAGTAGTCTTCCTCAGGAGAGTTTAAGAATGGCACTGGTTGTATTAATTGTAATCCCGATCGCCTTTGCGTATCCATTCTTCCAGCGTTACATTATCTCCGGTTTGACCATTGGTTCGGTAAAAGGGTAAGAACGGCGGACTAAGTTCCTGCCGATTTTATACAAGCTACAAAAGCACCTGATAAGAGGATGATTTTGTACAAAATATTATTATGGGAGGGTTTAAATTCATGAAAAAAGTATTAGCAGTAATTCTAACACTAATGATGCTGACCACATTATTTGTTGGTTGCGGCAAAAAGGCAGAAGAGACAGCTGAAACAAAGGCTCCTACTGAGAAACCTGCAGTAACAGAAAACGCAGGCTCAGATGCAGAAGCAGAGACAGAGGCTTTAGAGCCTGTTACTTTAAAATGGTATCTTCACGGCAGTAACGTAACCGATGATTCCGAGGTTCTTGCGAAAGCAAACGAATACCTGAAGGAAAAAATTAATGTTACTCTTGAGCCAATCTGGGGTACCTGGGGCGATTTCGACAGCAATGCTGTTCTTGCAATCAATGGCGGCGATGACGTAGATATCTACTTTACCTGCTCCTGGAGCGCGAATGAGTACAATGCATTTGCAAGAAAAGGCGCTTATGTTCGTCTTGACAATCCTGATAACAATTTGATTGAAAAATATGCTCCTGATCTTTGGGCTGCATTACCTAAGGTTCTTACACAGGGTGCTACCATCAATGGTTCTGACGGTTATGGTGTATATGCTGTTCCCGGTTACAAAGATATTGCTACTCAGAATTGCTGGGATATCAACGTTCCGTTACTTGAGAAGTATGGTTATACAGTAGACGATATCAAGAACACCGACTATTATGGTTTTGGTGAGATCCTTAAGACGGTAAAAGAAGGAGAAGGCAAAGATTTCTATCCTTTATTAGTAGAAGGCAATGTACTTGAGAGAATGGTTAACAATTCTATCATCGTTACCGGTGATGCAGGAACTAACAATCTTCTTTCCTACTATATCAATCCTACCGATACAGCAGCAGAAGGCCCTTACGGCAATAAGCTTTTAAGCAAATTTGAAACTCCTGAATACAAGAAGTTTGTTGAAAAGACTCGTGAATATTTCTTAGCTGGTTATATTGATCCTGCTATGGGTAATGCTAGCCAGGCAAATGATACACGTTCTGCAAAGCAGCTTACCGGCGATTACTTAATCGGTACACAGAGCTATGCTCTTGGTTACGAAGTTCAGGCTAGTACTGAGCGTGGCTTTGAAGTAGCAATGGTTCCTTGCACACCTGCTTATGTTGATACAACCTCTTCTCAGGGTGCTATGATGGCTATTTCAACCGCTTCCAAGAATCCGGAGCGTGCGATGATGTTCCTGAACCTGTTAAATACCGATCCCTATCTGTTCACACTTCTTGACTTCGGTGTAGAAGGCGTTCATTACAACATGGAAGACGGTGAGGCAGTATTTACCGACAAACGTAATGATTATATGCCTTGGACAAATGGTATGGGTAATGTTACCCAGCTTCCTCCTCAGAAGGGTCAGGGTAAAGATTTCTGGAATGGCTTTAAGGCTTACTATGGTTCTGCAAATGAAATCCCGATTCTTGGTTTTGCTCTGGATGCAACCAGTGTTGAGACAGAGATGGGCTCCCTTGCAAACGTAGCTGCAGAATATGCACTTGCTCTTAACACCGGTACCGTTGATCCTGCTGAAAAGCTTCCGGAATACATTCAGAAGCTGAAGGATAATGGCATTGATAAGGTTGTTGCAGAAGCGAACACTCAGTTAGATGCATTCCTTGCTGCAAAAGGCAAATAATCAGATAATCAAAGTGAACAAAAGGTCCGGCATGTTTGCCGGGCTTTTTGTTTTGCTGTTAATAATTAATTTCATCTTTTTTAAAGAAATCTTCATACGAATACTTTTTTAGCTGTTTACACAAACTAGCATTGGATACTCTTAGTTTATGTAAAAATGTATTGATACACTGGAGGTGTTCAACTTGATGGATAGGATGAAGAATGCAAAGGATAATATGATGGGTAAGATGAAAGAAACGGCAGGTAGGATGATTAACAATGATAAATTGGAATTAAACGGGAAGCTACAATCGTTTCAATCCAAAGTAGGTGAAGGGGTAGAAAATCTGAAGGAAGAAACAGCCGAAAAGGTTAACGAAGTAATTGACTGGACAAAGCCGGATAATAAGAATAATCAATCATAGAGATTATAGGAAGGGAGCAATATATATGCCTGATATTAGCAATTTATTGGTATGGCTTGTTCTTGGCGGAGTATCCGGTTGGATCGCAAGCAAGATAACAGGAAATGATGCCAGAATGGGATTTGGATGGAATCTGATTGTGGGTATTGTAGGAGCCTTTATTGGTGGCTGGTTGGCCGGGATTTTCGATCTGGGACCTGCTACCGGACTTAATCTATGGAGCTTTATCATCTCGATCGTTGGGTCTGTAATACTACTGTCGTTAGTCAATCTGTTCCGTAATAAATTAAAATAGATAAAGATCATCCCGTAACTCCCCAAAGAGGTTACGGGATTTTTGTCATTCACAATTCAAAAAGTGTCTGCGAGGATGATATCTTAAGATATATGCCAAATGGAGGAAATGTGCTATAATGTGAACGAGAAGCAGATTGATCCATAGTACCAAGCTGCTTTCGATTTATCGCGGAGAAAAGCGCTTAACAGCGGGAGGAAGCATATGAATACGAGGACACAGGTTATGATAGGGGAAGAAGAGTATTTATTTATAAAAGAATATCAGGACGATGAACAATACAGGAAGGGGCTCAATCGTCTGACGATGCAGACCTTTTGCTTTGACTTTGAAGACTGGTTCAGACAAGGATTATGGACGGATCGTTACCGGCCGTATTCCTTAGTACTTAAGGAGCAAGTAGTGGCGAATGTATCAGTGAATCCCATCGATTTTGCGGTAGGCGATACCATATATCATACCTTACAGATTGGTACGGTAATGACGGATCCGAACTATCGTAATCGGGGACTTAGCAAGGTCTTATTTGATATTATTATGGAGGAATATGAGGGGAAGGCAGATCTGATGTATCTATATGCGAATGCCTCGGTTCGTCAATTCTATCCCAGGTTCGGTTTTGCTGAAGCACAGGAGTATATATATTCGAAACATGTGGTGAAGAGTAGCCGATATTCCTTTCGTAAGCTAAAGGGGACTGTGGCAGAGGATAGAAGGAAATTATTGGATCTTATTAGTGATAGCCGTCCGGTGTCCAAATATGCGATGATCAATAACCCGTCTCTTCCGATGTTCTATCTGACAGCTCCTTTGGCAGAGAACATCTATTATTGCGAGGAGCTTGATCTGGCAGCAGTGGTGGAGTACGAGGATGACGGGATGCATATAGTGGATATCTTTTGCACCAGAGAGTTTGATTTAGATGAGGTGATTTCCTCCTTGTTGGATACGGGTGAAGGGATGGTCATTCTAGGTTTTACCCCTCAAGATACGGCCGAATTCCAAATGGATTTGCTGCAGGAGCCGGATACAACCTTTTTTGTGAAGGGGAATAATTTTATCGAGAAAGGAAGACTTCCGATTCTATCGCATGCTTGATGTGATCCCAGGGTAAGCGAATGGTGATCACATGGGTCATGAAGATATTATATTACAGATCAGCAGATACGGATAGCATGGGAGTGTAATGTGAAAAATAAAGATTTTTCACACGCAAATTTGTGCCTACGGCTCAAAGTTTGCAGGCTACGAAGAAAGGCATGGTTATTAATATGAATATACAGATATTTGGTTCGGGTAAATGTTTTGACACAAAGAAAGCAGAACGCTATTTTAAAGAGCGTGGTGTCCGATTTCAATCCATCGATTTGGTGAAATTCGGGATAAGTAAGGGGGAGTTTACCAGTGTGAAGCAGGCGGTCGGCGGAGTAGAGAAGCTGCTTAATCCGGAAGCGAAGGATAAGGACCTGTTGGCAATGATGCAATATTTATCACCGGAGGATAAGGAAGCAAAGCTCCTTGAGAATCCGAAGCTGTTCAGAACGCCGATTGTTCGAAACGGTAAGAAGGCAACGGTAGGCTTTGCGCCGGAGGTATGGAAGAACTGGGATTAGTCTTTCGATTCTGGTATAAGCTAAGGATAAGGAAAACCTTGCCAACTACCCAAAACGGGATTATAATATTAATGTGATCTAGAAAAGAATAAAGAATTGAAATCAGTGAATTGGCGCCGTTTTACAGTAATGTATACGAAGGGGGTAATTCTATGGAAAGTAGAGCCATCAAGATCTATGCACCTATGAATAAAAAGCTCGCGATGAAGATTTTACCGGGGCATTTTGCAACCAGTAACTCCCACATTAACCAGTATATTGACTTAACTTCGATGAAGACACGAATGAGTGAAGCAGCAGAAGCCGCCAGAGTTTTGGCTAAGCAGTATATCATCAGCACAGTCGTAGATACCATTGTATGTCTGGATGGCTGCGAAGTAGTTGGTGCCTTCTTAGCACAGGAATTATCCGGTGCCGGCTTCCATTCCATGAACTCACATCAGACGATTTATATTATCACACCGGAATTTAATACCAATGGGCAGATGATTTTCCGAAATAACAATCAGCCGGCTGTTTATAACAAGAACATTCTCTTGCTGGCCGCATCTGCCACAACAGGAGATACCTTGAGAAAAAGCCTGGATTGTATACAGTATTATGGGGGCATCATTCAAGGAATCAGCGCCATCTTTAGTGCAGTGAGCAAGATCGATCAATTTGAAGTACATTCGATTTTTACGGCGAAGGATATTCCGGATTACAGAAGCTATAGTATCGGTGAATGTCCGATGTGTAAGTCAAAACAGAGGTTGGAGGCTATTGTCAACGGTTATGGCTATATGAAGCTGTAATGGATCAGGAAATGTGTATTACCCAGACAAAGATATAAGATGAATGGATAAGAGGGCAAAGCAGTGAAATATCTGCAGTGCCCTCTTTTATTTATACATGATTTATGAAATATCTGCGAAGCATATGCTTTTAATTGCTTCGTGTTTTTCGGTTGTAAGCCTACATAAACTTCTTCTTCCGAAAGAAGATGATACAAATAATGGCTACAATAATACTGAGAAGGATGACATAAAAATATCCATATTGCCAGGTCAACTCCGGCATTGTAGTGAAGTTCATACCATACCAGCCAACGATTAATGTCAGAGGAAGAAAGATTGTAGTTACTACGGTAAAAATTTTCATAATTTTATTGAGGTCATATTCTAACTGAGCATGATAAGCTTCTCTCACATGGACGCTATATTCCTGCAGCATTCTGGTATTGTTGCTTAATCGGTTCGCGCGGTCAGAGAAGATCCGGAAGTAATGAAGATTCTCATCGGAGAAGATATCAGTGGTGTTCTCCTCCAGTTCATCCCCGATGGCAACAAACTGCTGATAATAATTATCAAGCAGAAGAAGCCGCTTTCTGATATCGGTAATCTGGTGGTTAAAATCCTTATCAAGTACATGTTCATTAATCTTATCTTCATGAGCACTGATCTCAGCTTCTATATCAACGAGAAGGGAATAATCCTCATTGATAAATCGTTCCAGAAAGCTGAAGATTAGTCGTTCGATGGACAGTCTGGATAGGTTTAGATGCTCCAGCAGTTCCAGAAGCTTCATTTTGGTGCTCTCATCGCGATCCTCGATAATTACAATAAGAAAGAAGTTTTTCTTGATGTAGAGACCGATACGATCCTGCACCTTTATAATCTGACCGGGATTAAGACCAATAATAACACCGAAGAGATAGTCATAATAGGAATTTAAGATACCATGAATATGCTGATCATTATTCTGACATTCTGCGACGGTCAGATAAGAAAAGCCAAACTCTGCATAACAGGACTCCAATTCCTCTAAGGGAATAATCCCGACGGTCAAAATATCCGGATCTACATCCTGGTACTCGATTTTTGTAATTTGATCCTGAATCTGATAATACATGGGGAGCTTCCTCTCATCCTTAATACTTCATTATTTAAATAATAGGATCTGATATATCCAGAAAATTATATCACAATGCCATGAATTGTCAATTGGGCAGCTGATATTACGACCACTTCAGCACCTTCAAATAATTATTTGATATTAATATAACTTATCTTTTCAAGTTGTATACAATATAGTATAATACAAGACAATTAATCAAAATATAAATCTTTAAATTGGTATGCAATTCACGGATAACCGATAATAACAAAATAACTTGTTATCAATAAACCGTACTTGCCATCAAAAATCATAAAACTTCAGGATGCTTATCCTGAGTTATTAAAAGAGGGGGTTTGCCAATGAAAAAAGAAAAGGTCTTAAAAGTCACCAGGATTAGCTTGATCGTGTTAATTGGTATTGCAATCACATTATGTCTTACAGGATATCTAATCATTCATAAGTATATTAATAAGATGAATTTGATCAAGGATAAAACCTCATATGAAGTAACCGAACGTACTTTGGAAGAGATGGAAGAAATTGATGAAACGATGAAAGAAGAGGTATCGGATACAACCGATTCACCACAAGCAGTTATTGATGAGCTGGATGAAACCATACAAAATAATATTAAGGAAGATAATCAAGGGATCAGCAGCAAAGAGGTATATAATATTCTGCTCATAGGTTGTGATACCAGAGAAACCGGTGGGTCAGGGCGTTCGGATGCAATGGTGATTGTTTCGATTAATACGAAAAGGAAGAAGATCGTACTTACATCGCTATTGAGAGATATTTACCTAAGTATCCCCTCCCATAAAAATAACCGTCTAAATGCTGCCTATGCATATGGCGGAGCCGCTTTATTGATTGATACCATAGAAGAAAACTTTAAGATAGAAATTGATAAATACATATCATTGGACTTTTATGCATTCATAGACGTAGTAGATTCTATCGATGGAGTCTCATTGGAAGTGAAAGAGGAGTACATACCGATCATAAATAACTATATAAAAGAAATTAATTTACATAATAAAGTCGATGAGAACGATGGCCTATTAACACAAGCAGGGGTTTATGTATTGAACGGAAAGCAAACACTTGGGTATATTCGCAATCGTTATATTGGTACCGATTTTGAAAGAACAGCAAGGCAGCGAGAGGTTTTACAGATGGTATTCAATAAGATTAAGGATCTAAGCTACCTTAAAATAATCGATTTATCGGACAAAATATTACCAAAGGCTACGACCAATCTGAGTGAAAATAAAATTATCTCCTTAATACTATCCATTCCTGCTTATAAGGATTATGAGATAGAGCAGTGGAGTATTCCCATTAAGAATTCTTTTTCCTTTTTAACGATAAATCGAATGTCTGTGATTGGAATAGATTTCGATAAAAATATTAATGAGCTGAAAAATAAAGTATATGGAATGCCTTGAATCTATACGATAATTGTTTATTTATTAACACAGATGACATAAAAGATAGATAATAAAAGTATAAATAGATAATTATAGAGAAAATAACGATAAATGTAAAAAAATATTTGACAAATATAATTTTTTATATCAGAATAGTAGGAAATTATCTATTTTAATGGGATATTTAAGCATTCGGGTAGAAAAGAATTCCTTATAGATATTAGAAATGAATAAGTGAAAGAGAGATAATCATTGATTATCCAAGGAGGGGTCTATGAATAAAGAAATAAATATAGATCTAAAGAGATGTATGAAAGCAATCGTAAGAAAATGGTGGTTAATCATTATCATAGGAGCAGTATTTTATGGAATTGCATATATGATTAGTGTTAACAACATGCGGGAAGATGAGTATACCGCCGAAGCTACTGTATTTTCTGTTACAGAATATCCGGCCTTAACCCTATATTCGGACATTATCACAAGTTCAAAGGTCAGCGAAAGAGTGGCGAAATCTCTAAATATAAAGAGCCTGGATTCGGATGGTATCAAAAAAATGATATCAGTGAAAACCTATTCGCTGGTACTTGGAATTAATGCTACTTCAACCGATGAGGAACTTGCAATCAGGGTAGCAAATGAGGTTGCTGCTGCATTCATTGATGAGGTGAATAATATTACCGATAGCAATTCAACGCGCTTCCTGGATGAAGCAACATCGGTCTCGCTGTCCTTCAATCGGCGGGTCGAACAATTGAAATTCAGAATAATTGTTACAGTTTCCGGAATTGCATTGCTATGTATTTGGATTGTATCAGGTGTAGTGTTTTCAAAAAAAATATATAATTTGTCTGACATTGGATTAGATGGTGAGATTGAGGTTATTGGAGCGGTGCCGTTATTTGAAAAAAGAGGAAGGAGCAGGGACCTATGAAAAGACTAATCGATTTCTACATGAACACGAATCATTATATCAATGACGCAATTGACCGGATTATCGTTGAAATCCATCTGAAAAAGAAAAACGATGGACATAAGAAGTTTATTATGAGCGGTTGTGAGCCTGGAGTCGGCGCAACAACAATTGCAATTAATCTTGCAATATCTATGGCAAATGCAGGATGGAAAACGATATTAATCGATGGGGATTTGCGAAAAATAACAAAATTCAAGAGATTAAATGAGAGGCTGGAGATCGGTTTATCTGATTACCTATCGGGGGAAGGTCAATATCCTCAAACAGTTTACGATACAAATCTTAAAAATCTATTCTATATTCCAAGCGGTAACAAAACAGCGAATCCCGTCAGTCTATGGTGCTCTGATAAGGTATATGAATTAATGGATCAGCTTGGTAAGGATTATGATTTTATTATTATGGACATGCCTTCCTTAACTGCTTCGGTGGATGCGAATGTCATGGCCAGTAAAATGGATGGAGTCATTCTGGTATCAGAATATGCAAGAACAGATATAAGAAGCATCAGAGAAGCAAAGGATATACTTGGTAGTTCAGGGGGTAAAATAACAGGAATTATCTTAAATAAGATTAACAATAACGAGTATGGAAATATCGTGAAAAATTACGACTATTATAAAAACCAAAGATACGCAAACAGACATGCAAAAATCAAAAGCAAAATGATTGTATAATCGAAAAGTTTGACAGTATGAAAGGAATAGACATGAGAATATTGATGGTTAACAAATTTTTATATCCCAAAGGTGGAGCAGAGACATATTTCCTGAAAATTGGCGGTTACTTGGAGCAGGTGGGACATCAGCTAGAGTATTTCGGAATGTATGATGAGAAAAATACAGTAACAAATAGTGTGAATGCATACACCTCTAATATGGATTTTCATATATCCGGAATAAAAAAACTTCTTTACCCAATACACATCATTTATTCTTTTGAAGCCAGACGGAAAATCAGAAAGGTACTACAGAAATTCAAACCGGATGTTGTTCATTTGAATAATATTAATTTTCAATTGACGCCGTCCATCATTGAGGAAATACATAAGCATAACGTGAAAATAATACAAACAGTGCATGATTATCAAATGATTTGCCCGAATCATCTGATGTTCGATAATACAAAAAGTCCCTGTGAATTATGTGTAAATGGCAGCAAGTGGAATTGTGCTAAAAAGAATTGCATCCATGGATCAAAAACGAAAAGTATAATCGGTTCCCTGGAAGCCATATTGTATCAACATCGAAAAACGTATGGCATGGTAGATTTGTACATATGTCCAAGCCGCTTTATCGAAGATAAGTTAAACCAGACTGATCGATACCATGGAAAAACGTTACCGATACATAATTTCATTGAACTAAAAGAGTTGGATTCCAACCATGAAAAAGGGGATTATGTTCTCTATTTTGGAAGACTATCGGAAGAAAAAGGGCTTGAAATGTTTCTTAATTGCTGCAGGAAGCTACCTCATATTAAGTTTAAAATAGCAGGAACTGGTCCCCTTGAACATATGTGCAAAACGATTCCGAATGTAGAATTTGTAGGCTTCAAAAAAGGAGAGGAGCTGAATGCCTTAATAAGCCGGGCGATGTTTACCGTGTATCCGTCTATATGGTATGAAAATTGTCCCTTATCAATCCTTGAATCGGAAGCCCTGGGAACCCCGGTAATTGCTTCAAAAATGGGAGGAATCCCGGAGCTGATCGAAAACAATGAGACAGGTATCCTGATTGAAGACATAAGGGAAGATAAATTAGCCAATGAAATCAATGCATTATATCACGATGAAGAGAAACGGCTTCGGATGTCGCAAAATTGCATCGAGAAAAGAGAAAAAATGATTTCTTTAGAAGCCTATGGTAACCGGTTAATTGATATATATCAGGACTTTTTAACAAAAGCATCAAGTTAAGTAGAAGATCAGGAGGTGATCTCTCATACTATCCATCATTATACCGGTATATAATACAGCCGAAGCGTATTTAAGAAAATGCCTTGATCGTGTTACCGGACAAGCGACAAGTGAAATTGAGGTCATTATCATCGATGACGGATCCGTCAATGAAGCAGGGAATGTATGCGATGAATATGCAGAGAGGTATCCCTTTATTAAAGTGATACATATTGAAAATGGAGGTGTCTCCAATGCCAGAAATGTTGGGATTAAGGAGGCCTCAGGTGAGTATCTGATGTTCCTGGACGCAGATGATTGGTTGGAAGAGAATATTTGCAGTAAGCTAGCAGATTATGTTAAGAAGGCTTCGCCGGATGTGGTGATTTTCAATTACTCGAAGGTAATTCAAGAGGAAATCCTTCCAAGTGCCATTCGTTTATCGGATCATTCCTTTTCATCCGAGGAGCTGGAAGAACTCCAGCTGATGGTACTCCGATATTCAAAAAAGTATCCGGGGCTTAACCTTTGTACCCCTTGGTGTAAATTATATAAAACCGAGCTGATCAGACAACGTAATATTAAGTTTATTAGGGACTTAAAGAGAGCCGAGGATATGCTGTTTAACCTGGAGGTTCTGGAATATGCCAAGGATATACGTTTTAATGCTGCAACAGGTTATTACTACAGAATCAACGATTTGTCAGAGAGCCAGACGTTCAACCCTAATATCACCAGCTTATCCGATCAGATTCGAGGCTATATCGAAGACTATTTAAAAACATATCATAAAGAAAGTGTTTTTTACGAAGCCTTCCATGCTTATTGTATCGAAAATATTTATGAACAGCTCTATATGTATTACGGACAGGATCAGCATAAACGGAAGGAATTCAATAAATTGTTAGACAAAGAACCATTTCGTAATGCACATAAACGGGTGAGACTTCGCAGACTGCGATACTTCAAATTGATTGTTTACACCTTGGCAGCCAGAATGCATCTAAGAAAATTATTATTATTTGCTATTTATTATAAAAATAAAACAAAGCTGAGAGGCAAGTATTTTCGCTATTGATGAAGAAAGGAGAGAGCTATTGTTGGAATAGCCATTACCATTATGAGAATTGCAATGATTGGTCATAAACGGATTCCCTCACGTGAGGGCGGTGTAGAGATTGTAGTAGAAGAATTATCAAAACGACTTGTGGCACATGGGGATGTTGTTGAAGTATACAACCGCAGTGGCACTCATCTAGCGAACAAAAACCTCGCCCAATACGAAGAACGTTACTATGAAGGGATAAGATTAATCACTATCCGAACCATTAACAGAAAAAGCTTTGATGCATTAATCTATTCCTTTTTTGCTACGATACGAGCAATATTTGGAAGATATGATTTGATTCACTATCATGCAGAAGGCCCCAGCGCAATGTTAATCATACCTCATCTCCTTAAGATACGGACCATTGCGACGATCCATGGGTTAGATTGGCAGAGAGCAAAATGGGGAGGACTGGCAACAAAATATCTGTTATTAGGTGAAAAAATAGCAGCGAGATATGCAGATGAAATCATTGTATTATCGAAAAGTATGCATGAGTACTTTAAAAACACCTATAACCGTGAGACACATTATATTCCCAATGGGGTCATTGATCCGCAGCCGATTGAAGCAGATGTAATTGAGAAAAAATATGGACTGAAGCGCAACGATTATTTCTTGTTTTTGGCACGTATTGTACCGGAGAAGGGACTGCATTATCTTATCGAAGCTTATCGTAAGCTAGATACCGATATTAGGCTGGTAATTGCAGGTGGCAGCAGCCATTCGGATGATTATATCGCAAAAATTAAAGCCTTGGTGGAACAGGATAACAGAATTATTATGACAGGGTTTGTAGATGGGCCGGAACGAGAGGAGCTATTTAGTAATTGCCTGGCTTATATTCTACCAAGTGATATTGAAGGGATGCCCCTGAGCTTACTGGAGGCAATGAGCTATGCCAGAAAGTGCATTGTGAGCAATATTCCGGAGAATATGGAAGTTATTAAGAATAGCGGTTATGTTTTTGAAAAAGGAGACAGTACAAGCCTTCAAGTTGAGCTGCAAAAGCTATTGAATCTAGAGGATGGTGGTCCTGACCCGGGACATTGTTCCAATTATAATCTGTCAACCTTCAATTGGGATAATATCACCAGATTACATAGAAAGTTGTATTCGAATACAAGGCAGGCCGACCTGGTTAATTCCACAGATGGGCGGTGATCTATATGGGAAGACATGCTTATCTCATCATGGCACATAATAATTTTGATTATTTAGCGAAATTAATGAGATCACTGGATGATCCTCGGAATGACATCTTCATCCATATCGATAAGAAGGCGAGCTTTACTGATTTTGATCAGCTGAAAAGTTCAATACGCTTTTCCTCGGTTTACTATATAGCACAACGCGATGTAAAATGGGCAGCCTATAGTGGAATCTTATGTGAAATCGATTTATTAAAAGAAGCGACGGGCAATTGGGATTATGATTATTACCACCTATTATCAGGAAACGATTTGGTAATTAAAACACAGGACGAGATTCATCAATTTTTTGATCATTACAAGGGAATCGAATTTGTTGCGTTTGATGAACAGCATATTGCTCCGAAGTATCTGGACCGGATCAGATATTACTATTTCTTTCAGGACGTGGTCGGAAGAAATCGAAAAAACATATTCTTACTTGGGCTTTATGCATTAGATAAGATACTATTAGCCATTCAAAAGCTCTTTAACACGAATCGACTGAAGGGGGTTACTACCAAATTCCAAAAAGGTGCAAATTGGTTCAGTATTACCCATGGCTTTGCGAAATATGTACTAGAGCAGGAGAAATGGATCGATAAAACCTTCCGATACAGCTTAAGCGGAGATGAGATTTTTCTGCAGACAATTCTAATTAACTCGAATTTTCGAGAGAACCTAAGTCAACCGAAGCATTTGGAAGAAAACCTTAACATGAGATTGATCGACTGGTCCAGAGGGAAGCCATATACCTGGCGAAAAGAGGACTATGATACGTTAAGAAGCTCAAATATGTTTTATGCAAGAAAGATTGATCCGAGGGTTGATGATGAAATCATTACATTGATCACCGAAAATATTATAGAGAAGCAGGGGAATACATGATAAAAGTCGATTACAGATGGATTAGAATTTCATATTTGCTATTTGTAATAGCTTGGATTATCGGAGATATGCGAGATAATGTCAATGATGACTTTAAGTATGTTTTCATGTTCCTTGTAATTGCGGTGGGTACTGTAATTCTAATACGTAATTCAAACAAACCATTACATAATATCGATGATTTATTTTATATCATGTCAGTGCCGGTCATTTTGGGAATCATCACATTGATCTATACCATGATCAATGGTATGAAATTTCTCATGATGTGGGATATGTTTTATCTGATCGTACCCTATCTAATGGTATTCATCATCGTCAATGTTGATGAGAATCATAATCGGGATTTTTACTTTGACAGCCTTTTGATAGGACATATTGCTTTATTTTTCTACAAGTTTGCAGGCATTTTAGATATGGAGCATATGAAGAAGATTTCCTTTGTGGATTCTTTTTCACCCTATGAGTCAGTAACAGCCCATATTTATACCCTGCTATTTTATTATTACTATGTAAAAAATAAAAAAGTTAGATGCTTACTGGCACTGTTTTTCGGAATCTTATCCTATAAGCGCTTGCATGTTGTATTTGCTGTCTCTGTTCTATTACTGGGTTGGTTTATTCGAAAGATGAAGGTCAGTGCCTATATGGAGAATATCGTGAAAATATTCTTTATAAGCTCTCCACTGCTACTTTACGCTATATTGACAGATCGATTTGCAACCTGGTTCCTGGCAACCTTCCACGTTGACTTTGGACAATTTACAATGGGGAGATTTGACCAGCTAAGAGAAGTAGTTACTGCTGATATAACGAATTACGGGTTGGGAAGCATTAAGTATTATTTGGATAACAAGGGAGCTTATATCAATATATTGCACTGTGACATCCTGAGGGTATTAATTGAAACCTCCTTTATCGGATTAATCGTATTAGTCTATGCGTATTTTAGCGTAGCAAAGAAAAATATATATTCGTTACTGTTAATGATATTTATATTTATGATCATGTTTACATCAACGGTTATCAATGGGTTTCTTGGATGGTTTGTCGTGTTTTTATCCATGGATGAATTCAATCGCAGTACTGATTCTAATCAAAGTACCTGGGTTATGCATCGCCAAGAGGATGGAATTCTTAGAATTCGGAATTATTCTAATCGATAAGACGCCAAGAAGAAAGTGATCAAGGAGGTGGATTATGAGGCGTTTCTATTTTATTTTTCTATTCGTAATAATCGCAAATGGAATGCTCCGCGGTGACGTGTATGGCAATTCATTTTCCCTTACGGCAAATACGATTCAAATGGAACAATCAACCGCTTACGACATTAATATTAATGGAAAAAGGCCCGGACTCGCCTATCATTGGACGACCTCTGATAATAATATCGTGACAGTAAACAGTAAGAACGGGAAAATATACGCAAAGAAGGATGGGGAAGCGCTGATCAGCTGCTTTATTACAGGTACCGGTGGGGTGAATACAAAGCTGACTTGTAGAGTAATCGTAGGAGTCGATGCTTCCGGACCGCAGTTGAAGAAGAAAACGTTAGAATTAAGGGTCGGAGAGCAGTTCGATATTAATATAGCCCGGAAAATCGAGCTATCCAAATATAAATGGACTTCCCCGGAAGAAACCGTGATTAATGTGAAATCCTCCAATGGATACGTGACTGCGGTTGGAGTTGGAGAGGCAAAGGTAACATGTACAATAACAGCGCCGGGAAAACAGATCATTGTACTGCTTTCCACGGTAAAGGTAACGCAAAAACCGGCAAATATGATATGGGAGGATAATTTTAATTCGCCAATGCTGGATCGTCAAAAATGGGATTATGAATATGGGTATGTCCGTAACTCTGAACTGCAAAATTATACAGATAATGTGGATAATGTATACTTGCGGGATGGGTATCTGGTGATAAAGGCATTGAAGGATGGGAACGGAGCATGGACCTCCGCCAGTATCCATACAAATAATAAACTGGAGATTGGAAATGCAAGGCTTGAGGCGAGAATAAAGCTACCCTATGAAAGTGGAGCATTTCCGGCGTTCTGGATGCTGGGTGCCGATTATGAGTACGATTATAATCTGCAGAGAGGAAGAGCAGATACCTGGCTGGAAGCCAGAGAAATCGATATTATGGAGGCCTTTGGTAAGGTTACGAAGGTTCAGGGAGGGGTATTTATCAAAGCCTCCTCCGGTGCTACTGCGTTAAGCCAGTTTGCTGCCAAATCGCAGGATATTGATATCACAGAGTTTCATACCTATGCAGTTGAAAAGAGTGATACAACGATTAAGTTTTATTGTGATGATACTTTATACTATACCTACATTATAACCGATGATGGGTTGAAGGACCCCTTTTATATCCTGTTAAATCTGGCGGTAGGAGCAGCAGGCGGGGTACCGGATGAAGCGGTCTCAGAGATGAAGCTTATGGTTGATTATGTGAGAGTAACTGCGCTGGAAGGTATTCCTGTAACACAACCGGAAGCAATCACAATAGATCTTGAGGAATGGAGAGGGAATGTAGGTAATGTGAATAGGGTAAATGTCAAAATACTACCTTTAACCGCACAGGATAGAACAGTGACCTGGATATCCTCCGATCCGAATATCGCGACGGTACATGGAGGATATGTCCGAATACATAAAGCTGGAACCTGTATTATTTCAGCGACCACCGCGAATGGATTGACAGCTACATTGAGAGTAATTGGTAATTAATACAGCAGGCCACAGGGGGGGTTCCTATGAATCGTATAATAGTTGAGGATGTAACGGTAGATGACAGACGCTTAGAATGCATTTACAAAGTATCCGGTGATTGGAAAAGGTATTTTAAAGAAACCGGGACCTTTTTTATAGAATATGAGAAGGAGATTACCGGAGTTCCTATAAGTATTGCAGCCATACCCTTCCTTTGTAATATCTTACCTCTGGTATGGATGTTTGATGCTGAAGTATTGATGGAGGATATCGACAAGGATTTTTATGAATGTCTTGAGGATGTAAAGCTTGGATATATCAATATGTATCCCGGAGTGTCCTTCAAAGGACGTGTTACTCCTAAGAAAGTAACGGACAATCGACAAGAGGATTTAGACAGGACAGCTGTTTTTTTCAGTGGTGGGGTAGATGCATACCATACACTGATTTCACATATAGAGGAGAAGCCAATTCTGGTAACGCTGTGGGGAGCTGATATCACCTTTGAAGATCAAGCTGGATGGAACCTGGTTGATCAGCATATCAGCAGGATAGCAGATCAAAACAAACTGGATTATGCACCGATGAAAACATCCTTTCGAAGATTTCTGGAAGAAGGGGCACTGAGTGACCATGTTTATAAGTTGACGGAGGATAATTGGTGGTATGGATACCAGCATGGGATTGGTATTATAGGTCACATAGCACCCTTTGCATACCGGTATAAAATAAAAACGGTATACATCGCATCATCATTAACAAAAGAGGATAATACGACTTGCGCATCCGATCCTACAATTGATAATTTTGTTCGATTTTTCGGTTGTCAGATTATTCATGATGGATACGAATTCAGCCGACCGGAGAAGACGAGTCGAATTATTGAGTACTCTGAACGAACCAAAACCCAAGTACAGTTAAGAGTATGCTGGGAGTCAGCAGGTGGATCAAACTGTTGTCATTGTGAAAAATGTTATCGAACCATATTATGCTTACTCGCCGGCAAAAGTGATCCACGCGAGTTTGGTTTTCATTATAATGATGACGAATTTGCCAGGATGATGAAGGATTTTAAGAACAGATTTCATTTTCTTGATAAAACCTATTATATGGTTTATCAGAGCATACAGAATATGATGCATAAAAATTACAGCTTCGATCAATTAGATCAAAGCTTAAATTGGTTTTACCATGCTGATCTGGCGAAAGAGCATTTATTTATAAAACGATTACCATATCGTTTGCTTCGGAAAGGCAGAAATATTAGCAAGAAAATAGTGCCTCTCTTCCATTGAAATAGTTTAATCAGAAAGGAGAAACAAGGGATGAATAAAATTGTTATTGAGGATATCAGAGTAAACGCGAATCGTCTTGTGTGCAGCTATACGGTAAGTGGCCAATGGGAAAGGTATTTTAAAGCTACGAACACTTTTTTTGCCGAGTATTCGAAAGAGTTGGATACGGTTCCTCAAAGTGTAGCAATCATTCCGTTTCTCTGTAATATATTGCCGGTGGTCTGGATCTTTGACGGTGAAGTAATCTTAGAGGATATCGATAAAGACTTCTACGAAAGTATAGAAGAATTCAAGAAGGGGTTTGCCGATATGTATCCGCAGATTTCGTTTAAAGGGAAAATCACTCCTAAGAAGGTAACGGAAAATGGTCAGGAGACTTCCAATAAGACCGCAGTGTTTTTTAGCGGTGGAGTCGATGCTTTTAATACGCTAATTTCACATATAGAGGAAAAACCGGCATTAATCACTCTTTGGGGAGCCGATATTTCCTTTGAGGATCAAGCCGGCTGGAAGCTGGTGGATCATTATATCGAAGAAGTAGCTGCGAATAACAATCTGGATTATGTATCCATTAAAACCTCCTTCCGGAGATTTTTGGACGAAGCTGCACTAAGCGAATATGTAACCCGATTAACGGGAAATAACTGGTGGTATGGATTTCAGCATGGGATTGGGGTCATTGGTCATGCGGCTCCCTTTGCATATCAAAATAAGTTAAAGACAGTCTACATAGCCTCCTCTTTTACAAAAGAAGACAGATCAACCTGTGCATCCGATCCCTCTATCGATAATTTTGTTCGATTTTGCGGTAGTCAAGTAGTTCATGATGGGTTTGAGTATAGTCGTCAGGATAAGGTGAACCGGATCAGTGATTATGCCAAGAGAATGGATACGCCTCTGCAGCTAAGGGTTTGTTGGGAGTCAGAGGGTGGCTCGAATTGCTGCCACTGTGAGAAATGTCATCTTACCATATTATGTTTATTGGCCGGTAGAAATGATCCTCGTAACTATGGCTTCCATTATAAGGACGAGGAGTTGGCCGATATGATGAAGGATTTTAGAAGGGAGATCCATTTTTCGCATCCCTCTTGCATGGTGCTTTATCAAATCATTCAAGATGAACTGCGTAAAAATTATAATATAAATCAAGTGAATAAAGGTTTAAGATGGTATTACAGGATGGATCTAAAGAAGGAGCTATCCGCGCAGAGAAGATTTATCTATCGCCTAATACGCAGGATTAGGACAATTTATGCTTGATTGGAAGCGATATAGATCTGGCTCGAAGATACGGCTGATTTTTACACCGATTTGGGTCATCCCGTAATGATAAGGAGCTGAAATATTGGAGAAAAAAACCAGAAAACAATACGTAACACTTAATATTTTAGCAGGCTCCGTAAGCCAGGTAATTTCTATGATATTGCAGCTGATAGGGCGCACGATATTCATACACGCGCTAGGGATAGAATATCTGGGAATTAATGCAATGTTTTATAATGTTTTAATGGTACTATCCTTGGCGGATCTGGGCTTTGGAACTGCAATTATCTATAGTATGTACAAGCCGTTAGCACAAAACGATACGGAGACGGTAGTGGCACTGATGACCTATTACAAAAAAATATATCATAGGCTTGCCTTTGTGGTAGCAGTGATCGGAATTGGGATGCTTCCCCTTTTGCCGTTTGTGGTAAATCTAAATACAGAGATACCTTATTTATCGTTTTATTATTTGCTGTATGTGGCGAACATTGTGATCTCCTATTTAATGTCATATAAATATACAATCATAACAGCGGATCAAAAAAGCTACTTAATAACCGTGTACTCCCTCGTAGGGTCAATCCTTCAGACTCTTGTACAAATTATTGTTTTGGTTGTATTTAAAAATTTCATGCTGTATTTGATGGTGTTTATCCTGAGAACCTTACTGGTTAATTGGTTTCAATCGAATAAAGCAAAGAAAATATACCCCTATATACAAGGATCCAGAGAACTCGACACCGCTACGAAAAAAAGTATCTTTGAGAATGTAAAATCCATGTTTTTATACAAGCTGGGTGGAGTGTTGTTAAATAATACGGATAACTTCATAATATCCATCCTTGTCGGAACAGTATATGTAGGCTTTTACTCAAACTATCTAACGATTATCGTTGCCATCTATAGCTTTACCGATATTATATTTGATTCCGTTACTTCAAGCATTGGTAATTTAAATGCCTCCGAGGATAACGATCGAAAGTATGAAATATTTAATATTTTTAATTTTATCGTCTTTTGGATTATGACCTTTTGCTCCGTTTGCTTTTTGGTACTATTTAATGATTTTATAACCCTGTGGGTGGGTAAGGAATTTGTCTTTGGGATGCTGACCGTAAGCATTATCGTACTTAATTTTTTCATGCCGGGTTCAATTACATCGATTTCAGTTTATCGCGATACCACCGGGATGTTCCGGCAGACAAAATATGTTTTTCTGATCACAGCCTTCATCAATCTGGTGCTGTCCGTGATCTTAGGTAAAATGTATGGTTTATTTGGAATATTACTGGCTACCGCAATTGCAAGAATGCTCACCAATATGTGGTATGAACCCTTCATTCTTTTTAAGAATTATTTTAAGAAATCTCCGATTTATTATTTTAGAAGACAGGCTTTCTATTGGGCGATTGCAGTTGGCTGTTGTGTTGGAACCTATTTATTAAGTCAAACAATCAGCACAGTTTCTGTCCTCAATCTTATCATAAAATTAATCATTTGTATGATTGTACCGAATGCTATCATACTCGTTTTATTCTATCGAAGTAAAGAATTTGATTATATTAATGAACAGATGATTCGTAAAGTGAAAAATAAGATCAGATCGCTTCAAAATAGAAAAGAAATCTAGAAGATAGAACAAGAATGCATACAATTTAGGGAAGTGGGAGTTGCCTATGAGCAGACTAGTAAGTGTTATTATTCCGATTATGAATGCAGAGAAGCATCTCCTTCGATGCATCGACTCAATTATAACGCAGACCTATCATAACCTGGAAATTATCCTGGTGGAGGAAGGTTCTACGGATGAAGTGAATAGGATATGCGATGGCTACGCCGGAAGGGATGATAGAATTCAAGTGATACATAAGGCAAAGGAAGGCCTGTCGAATGCTAAAAATGCAGGACTTACGGCCGCAACCGGTGATTATGTTTATATTCTTGAGAGCTGTGACTATGTGGTAGACACCTTAATTGATGTCGCCCTGGAACACATGGTCGCTACCTCGGCAGATTTGGTTCTATTTGATTATAATAAAATTGATGAATTCGATAACCTATTATCACAGGTAAGATGGAAAGCCGATTTATATGACATTTCAGATCATAACAGGTTAACGTTTATAATCGATAACCTACAGCAATACAAGTCAGGCTGGGAGGTTGGAAACCGGTTGTTTCGAATGGATCTAATTCGAAGGAATCAGCTAATCTTCTGGGACAAAGGATTAAACGGAACGGAGGATCTTGGCTTTACCTTGAATTATGCACTCCATGTGACAAAGATCTGCTACCTACCCCAACTGTTATATTACTACCGGATTCCCAAAGCCTCTGACCGGGCTCAGTCCCCAACCAAACCGAAGTTAAATGAAGCGATTGAATTATGCAAATTGGTGGAAGACAAGATAAGAACATCCTTTCAAGGTACCAGAACAGAAAAGGATGTACCCTTTCTGGTATTTGCGTTAATGAATGAACAGCTAAGCAAATTAAACGATTATAATTATAAAAATGAATTAGACAGTATCGAGGATAAAAGGTTTTTTTATGAAAGAAATAAGAAGGTAGCTGCTAGGTTTTTATCATTCATAAGATATTATAGGGCTGTAAAGGGAATTGCATTTTTCTTGCAGTGTGTTTTTATTACCTCCAAAAAAACGGACAAAATAGGGATCTTTATTATTCATATGATTAATAAGTTCCGAAAAATATTTGAGACCTTTCGATATAATAAAACTAAGATATTTTCAAAAAAACGACTCTTTTTAATTGGTTGTGAGGATTTCTGGAATCTGGGAGATCATCATATCGCCATCTCAGAGATTGAGTATCTTAAGAATACATTACCGGATTATGCGATTGTTGAAATTGCTGCTTCAAGGTATTTTGCTATTAATCGCTTACTGCCTTTCATTATTCGACGAAGGGATATCATCTGTATGCATGGCGGAGGTAATCTAGGGAACTTTTATATGCTGGCGGAACATATCCGAAGAGACCTAATGTTAAAATTCCGAAGGAATGAGAAAATAATCTTTCCCCAAACGATCCATTATGACAGCTCTGAAACGGGAAAAGTGGAATTAGAAAAAGATCAAAGCAGTATAAAAAATAGCATGAATTTGACTTTGTGTATCAGAGAAAATTATTCCTATGAACTGGCAAAAGAATATTTTGATTGCAATGTTATCCTAACACCGGATATCGTATTATATTCGAATTACTCGGATCGATTTAAGCTCAATCGCAAGGGTGCACTTCTTCTCTTACGAAATGATTTGGAGGGCATAATCTCTGAGCAGGAAAAGCAATTTGTCGAACTGGTTGCTAAGCAATATACCTCAGAGATTCGAAGGAATGATACTCAGCTAATTATGGATATTAGTATTAATGATAGAAGTGAAGTGTTGGACGAGTTTGTTCGCAAGATAGCAGAGTCCGAATTTGTCATAACGGATCGTTTGCATGGCATGGTGTTTTGTGCAATTACGAAGACTCCATGCGTTGTATTATCAAACTATAACCATAAGGTGAAAGGAGTCTATGAATGGCTTGTAAATTTAGATTATATCGTCATGATTAATCAAATGAGTGAGTTGGAGGAAGCCATTGGAAAGCTATTGAAACTTGAGACGATAAGCTATGACAATTCGAACATATTAGAGGGCTTTGATGTTCTGACGAAGCTGCTGAAGAGTAAAGTGAAGTGATTTTGCTTCTTAGCTTATTCACTTTTATGTACTAAGACATGGTTGTATGGCCTTATTACACGATACGAAGGAGGGAGTATGAATATGGATATGAATTATAAAGTAAGTATTATTATTCCGATTTATAAAGTGGAGCAGTATATTCGTCGCTGTATTGAATCAGCCCTCGCTCAAACCTATTATAATCTGGAGATTATTTTGGTTGATGATGGTTCTCCGGATAACTGTCCGATGATATGTGATGAATATGCTAAGATCGATCCTAGAATTAGAGTAATACATAAAATCAACGGAGGTCTTTCCGATGCAAGAAATGCAGGGTTGAAGGTATTTACCGGGGATTATGTTTATTTCTTTGATGGGGATGACTATATTGAGAGCAATTTAATAGAAATAGCGTTGCATAATGCTATTGCAACCTCCGCGGATTTGGTGATTTTTAATTATGACCGAGTGGATGAAAAGGATAACCTGTTGTCAATCAGTAATTTTAATACCGGATTATATCAAATCGATGATCATAACAGAATCGATTATATCGTAAATAAGCTGGCCAAATATACCGTCGGCTGGGAAGCATGGAATAGGCTTTATAAAGCAGATATCATTCAGAAGAACCAGTTGTTTTTCTGGGATAATAAGCTGATTTTTGCGGAAGACTTCGGATTCTCCTTAAACTTTGCGTTATATGTCAAAAAGATTTCCTGTATACCTGTTGTGTTGTATCATTATCTGATCCGGGAAAATTCCATTATGTCACAAGCGGCGAAAGAGCCGAGACTATCTGCATCGATTGCATTAAGTAAACTGATGGAAGAGAAGATAACAAATGATTTTCGAAACACCGTTCTTTATAAGGAATTCCCGGTGCTGTTTTATAGCATTATGTACGAGCAGCTAAGGGGTGCCACAAAGGAAAATTACAAAAAATCAATAGCGGCTATGAATGATAAGGATTATTTCTATAGAAACCTGAAACGAGTTACGGGAAAACCCTTCTCGGTAATAAGATATTTTGGTTTTGTTAGAGGTATTGTCGTTTTATTGATTTGTTTGTTTTTGATAACAAGGAGATTTGATAACCTTAATACTCGTATTCTAGAATCCTATAAGAGAAGATGGAAACTATCAGAGGTTTTCCAGAACAACAAAGGAAAGATATTCTCAAAAAAACGTATTTTCTTAATCGGAACGGAGGATTTTAAAGATCTGAAGGATCACCAAATTGCAATTTCCGAAATGGAATATCTCAGGGATGTATTTCCGGAGCATTCTATTATTGAAATTACTGCCTCCGAGTATTTGACGGTACGCCGGATGCTCCTGTTTCTTATCAAAAGCAGAGATTTGATCTGTCTTCCGGGCGGTGGGAATATGGAACAGGTGAATTCTCTCTCGGAATGTATTCGGGGAGATGTAATGAAAATATATAGGAACAACAAAAAAGTAATATTTCCTCAGACGATTCATTATGATTCCTCTGAGGATGGGATATTACAACTGGTAAGGGACCAAAGCTTTATTAAGAAATGCAAAAATGTAACCCTTTGTGTCAGAGACCAATCCTCTTATGAACTGGCAAAGCAGTACTTTGACTGTAATGTTGTTTTAATACCGGATGTATTACTTTATTCTAATTATAAGAAAGGATTTGAATTTGAACGAAGCGGAGCCTTGCTTCTCATGCATAATGACATTGAGGGAGCCTTATCTGAACAAGACCAAATACTTATTCGAAATGTCGTTCAACGATATAGAAAGGATATTCGGTTCAATGATTCGATCTTAAATTCGAATATTAGTATTTTTGATCGAAAAGAGGTAGTTGCCTCCTTTCTTCAAAAGATAGCAAAAGCAGAGGTTGTTATTACGGATCACTTACATGGTATGTTATTTTGCGCAATTACGCAAACCCCTTGCATTGCTCTGCCAAATGAGAAAGAAAAGCTGATCGAGGTTTTCAAGTGGGTTTCGGATTTGGGATATATAAGAGTAATACAAGATATCAGCGAGTTGGAAGCTGCCGTTAAAGAAACCCCCGGAACCTGGAAGGGGGAAAATGATAATTCCGGAATATCGGAAGGTTTTGAAGTCCTGACAAAGCTATTAAAAGAGGAAGCAGCGAACTAATTTACCTTCAACATAATAAACCTGATACAAGGCAGACCGTAATAGTCTACTAGGTATCAGGTTTATTAAACCATATAATCAATCTTTTTAAAGCAGGAAATTACAAAGTTAAGCCAGGATAATATTATAGATCGAGGATTTTCCTCCTTCTATATAGGTATTCGTAAACATTGGGATAGTATTATTGGTTAATACTATCTTTTGCGTAGTTTTATCCGTGATTGCCATGTAATAAAATGATTTCATTGAAGCGGATGGCGGACAGGATACCTTATTATCTGAGAATGTAAATACATATCCACTCAATGTCGTTCCGTTTAACATAAAGAGTGTTTCATTCAATGTGCTGGTTGATTGACAGCTAATCGTATTATTGGTTATCGTAACATCGGTAAAAAGTGTTTTGTTGTAAAATTCAAACATCGTTGAAATAGAACCATTGAAGTTTACCACATTATCTTGAAAGGAAATTAAGGAGCTGCCTAAACGCTTGGTATCTGCATTCACCTTAATGGTATTGTTATTAACGACAGAGTTATTCATGAATAAAGCTTCGTTTACCTTGGTGTTAACGGTAATGTCATTATAGGATATGTATAAATACCCATCTGAGATACCGCCAAAGTTAGCAGTAGGGCTATTTTTTATTTCTATCGTATTATTTGCTATGGTTATATTGTTATCTACAGAAGAACCTTTAAATACATACACCGGATTATAGTTCGTGAGGGGTGTGAAGTTAATCGTATTATTATTGATCGTGACGTTTTTGGAATCACCAATGGCGATTGCGGCATAATCTGCAGAAACATTTAAGGTGTTTCCCGAAAACGTAACATTATTTAAGCCAAATCCGTCATAACCCAGACTAAGACCTAGTGTTCTTGGCTTCGATACCACGCCTGCTAACGCATTAATATTGTTATTTGTTATAGATAGATTCGCGATCGTAGTGGTAGAACCGGTGAAGGATGCAAGGATCTCATCATGGCAGTTTGAAGTTAGGGTATTGTTTGTAAAAATTAAATCAGAAGCACCATGATTATATATATCACGAAATTCTGCACATACACCGGCATTGGTATCCGCTAAGTTAGTAAAGGTTGAGTTTTGTATCGTTATATTATGCCATCCGGTAAAAAGATCCAGGTTACTATACTCAAGATCACGCGAAGCACCAACGGGTAAAACGGTAGAAGGTATGGTGAACGAACAATGATCAACGGTTACATTCGTTGCATTCATAATTACAAACTGTGTTTTATATCCAACTAATTTCGTTTCTCTTGCTTCTATATTTAAGTCTTTTATCGTAATATTACTTGCTTCCACATTAAAGTACCATTCATAGTAGTTGGTAGTACTTCTGTAATCATTATCGGTAAAGAGGATCGCATTATTACCTAAAATGGTAACACCGGAGGTCTTCATCGTGATAATGTTTTTTGTTTTGTAAGTCGCATTCGCTTCAAAAACAACAGCATCCGAACCGCTGTTCAAGGCTCTATTAATTGCATCGGTGTCATCACGAACGCCATCACCATATGCGCCAAAATTCTTAACGTATGCTACCTTTTGATAACCCGGTATCGTTGGTGTAACCGTTGGGGTTGGAGTAGCAGTCGGAGTTGGTGTAGCGGTTGGTGTCGGCTTAACTGTTGGAGTTGGTGTGGCAGTCGGTGTCGGAGTAGCAGTAGGACTCGGTGACACAGTCGGTGTCGGTTTAATCGTTGGTGTTGGAGTCGCCGTTACTGGATTCCTGCCACCCGGTCGTCTGTAGGTTGTAGACGTCTTCGCAGCGGCTATATTAGATGAGCCTAATAATAATATAATTACTAGCATAACAGGAAAAATGCGCAGAAAAAAAGCTTTATATTTAATCATATATCCTCCTTAAAATATAGATACTGAATTTGATCTATCTAGGTCATCACGAGATCAATATCAATATCAACCGTGGCAACTGGCGATCATAGTCCTCAGGACTTTAGACCCTTAGTTTTGCGTCCTTACTTTTCAGTAAGTTTGCTATTAACATGTTTTATATATTTTACGGAGCCTTTGCTTTAAGAAACCCATTCCTCCTTATACATGCAAAAAACTCCTTGACAAAGATGCGCAAGAAGTCCGTGGCCAACAATAAATTAGGCAACTGGCAATCATAGTCACGAAGACCTTAGACCCTTAGCTTTGCGTCCTTACCTTTCGGTAAGATTGCTATTATCTTATAATTGTTAATATTTAGTTTTACTAGGTAATTATACCATAGGGTATATGATCTGTCACTAGCAGTCACTAGCATTATTTTAATAAGAATTACTATTATACAGTACAAAAATATTTGTTTACAATTAAATATTTCTTGATTGATTGGGGAAAATAAGATACAATATTAAATAAATACAATAATGATAATTATTACCAATATTAATAACTGCTTTTTTGATTTTATTGGACGAAGTGTTTCATCGTCTGAAGGGAAATTAGGAGGTGCAAATGATACGATTCTATCGACATGTAAAAACTAATTTTACTTATATGGTAAGTGATTTTTTGGTAGGAATACTAGCCGCATTGTTTACCGGAATTATAACAGCTACGAATATATTTGAGAATAACGGCTACTATTTGGTGCTATGTATAAGCTTTAATTTAATCTGTATGTTTTTAAATAAAGGCGCAACGCTTTATAATGTATATATTTTCTTTTATCCGGATCGTATTATAAAATATATAACGCGATCATTTTTATTATCAACCGCACTAAATTCAGTTCTTATATTTTATGTTGGCAGAGCTGAAATAAAATTAAAATTTTATTTGGTTTTTCTTTTGTGTGAATATATGTTACTAATGCTAAGTGCGTTTACAGGGCGCCTTTTAATTAAAAAAATCAGAAAATTTTACCCTCGCACCATTCTGTTGGGTGATATCCATAAATACAAAAAATTCATCAACTATGTAAACAAAAGTAATTTAAACTTAAATATCATAGGATGCGTTTCATTGCATAGTGAAACAGACGGATGTCTGGGGAGCATTGATGATTTGGAAGATATCATTCATGATAATGCGATTGATTATGTCTATATTATGGATCATAAAAGTACGGAGTTGTACTACAAGCCATATATCGAAAATTGCTTAGATATGGGTATTACAGTCGGATTGATCTTCGACTTCTACTACTCTATTGATGCACATAGTTATGTTAGCAGTATTGGAAACTATCCGGTTCTGACTTATCATACGGTTGTTCTAAACAATGTCTCCAGAGCAATCAAACGAACGATGGATATTATAGGAAGCATTGTGGGTATTATAGTATTTTTACCGTTCATGTTGGCCGCAGCAATTGCGATTAAAGTAGAAGATTTTAAAGGACCAATCCTTTTTAAACAGATCCGTGTGGGTATGAACGGGCGTCAATTTTACATCTATAAGTTCCGAAGTATGTATACCGATGCGGAAGAGAGAAAAAAAGAACTTATGAAGCATAATGAAATGAACAATGATTTTATGTTTAAGATAAAGGATGATCCTCGCATTACGAAAGTGGGTAAATTTATACGAAAAACAAGTATCGATGAGCTTCCACAGTTTTTTAACGTACTATTCGGTGATATGAGCTTGGTAGGGACTAGACCTCCTACCCTCGACGAGGTTAACAAGTATGAGAGAAGGTATTGGAGACGAGTAAGCATCAAACCCGGAATTACCGGAATGTGGCAGGTCAGCGGTAGAAGTAAAATCACGGATTTTGATGAAGTTGTTCGATTGGATACTATTTACATAGACAAGTGGGATATCTTGCTGGATCTAAAAATAATCTTTAAAACGGCGATCCAAATGGTATTAAAAGATAAGGATGCTTATTAAATAAGACTTCAACAATAAAGATGATAATTTAACCTACAATCAGACTATTCCCAGTACTACTGCACATTTCCCCTGCATACAATGTAACAACAACGAATTAGAGGGGAACACTATGAAAGGCTATATAGAGGAACGCGCGGTTGAGATCGCTAATTATATCATCGATAATAATGCGACTGTGAGGCAAACCGCGAAACAGTTCGGCATTTCGAAGTCAACCGTACATAAAGACGTAACAGAACGTCTTACGCAGATCAACCCCTCCCTTGCTGAAAGAGCCAGGGTAGTCTTGGACCTCAATAAGTCGGAACGCCATATCAGAGGCGGTTTGGCAACAAAGGAAAAATACCTTCATAAGACGAGATATAACTCGGCTTATTAGTGTAATGGGTCAGCCATTGCATACAAAACTGAAAATGTGAAGTCAAAGAGATTATCCGGGGGCCCCGTAAGGATGATCTCTTTTTCTTTGGGTGGGTACAGGAACTGCCATTAACTCCATATTGATACCGTATCAGGGCGAGACTATAATGGTGGTATAGAGTAAGTGATTTTATACAAAAGATGCCTGACCGATTAGGGAAGGCTATTTTTATTGTTAATTTAATAACTATTCTGTCAAATTTAGTAGGCCTGTGTTATAATACTTTTTGTGCGTTTAAGGATTAACACATTGTTTTATGCTTAACAAACTTAGTTTTTAGTTTAACAAGATAATACAAATATAAAATGAAAGAAGGAAATGGTTTTATGGGTAGGTCAACATTCCCGGGTGGTATCCATACATATGACGGTAAAGACCTGACGATGGATAAACCCACTACTGTACTTTTACCTAAAGGTGAGCTTGTATTTCCAATGGTGCAGCATTTAGGCGCACCTGCAAAACCGATCGTAGCCAAGGGGGACAAGGTTCTCGTTGGGCAAAGGATCGCAGAAGCAGGGGGTTTTATCTCAGCTCATGTGATTAGTTCGGTATCAGGAACGGTAAAGGAAATTGAAAAGAGGCTGACTGTTTCAGGAAATATGGTAGAATCCATTGTAATAGAAAATGACAATGAATACCAGACAGTAGATGGCTTTGGCAAAGAGCGTGACTATAGTACACTCACGAAGGATGAAATTCGTAACTATGTAAAAGAGGCAGGTATTGTAGGCCTAGGTGGTGCCGGATTCCCGACCCATGTTAAACTGGCACCCAAGGATGACAGCAAGATTGATTATGTCATTGTAAACGGTGCAGAATGTGAACCTTTCTTAACTTCTGATTATCGTATGATGTTAGAAGAACCCGAGAAGATCATCGGGGGACTTAAGGTTATACTGAGATTATTTGATCATGCAAAGGGTATTATTGCCGTAGAAGATAATAAACCCGAAGCAATTAAGAAATTAAAAGAAATGACGGCTAAGGAAAATAATATTGAAGTCGTTAGTCTCAAGACAAAGTACCCTCAAGGCGGCGAGCGCCAGCTTGTTTACGCAGTTACCGGAAGAAAACTTAATTCCAAGAAGCTTCCGGCAGATGTGGGATGTGTCGTAGATAATGTGGATACAGTGATAGCGATCTATAATGCGGTTGTAAAGAGTACTCCTTTGATCCGTAGAATTGTAACTGTCTCCGGAGACGCAGTAAAGGAGCCGCAGAATTTTAATGTTGCAATCGGTATCGATTACTGGGAGATTCTTGAGGCGGCCGGTGGTTTTGTAGAACGCCCCGAGAAGATGATCTCCGGTGGACCGATGATGGGTATGGCCCTATTTAATTGTAATGTTCCTGTTATGAAGACCTCTTCAGCACTTCTAGGTTTAAAGAAGGATACGGCAGCAGTGGAGGAAAGTCCATGCATCCGTTGTGGAAAATGCGCTGAAAAATGCCCGTTACAATTGATGCCGTTTCAACTGGCTGCTATGGGAAATCGCAATGATGAAGATGGCTTCGTGAAGGCTGATGGTATGGAGTGCTGTGGTTGTGGCTGCTGCTCTTACATATGTCCGGCAAAGAGAAGCTTATCCCAGTCCATCATGCAGACCAGAAACAGTATTATTGGCAAGCGTAAAAAAGCGTAGTCCTAACACAAATATTGAAAGAGGTGTAAACGTTGAGCGACTTATTTCATGTATCGGCTGCTCCGCATTCCAGAAGCCCGATTACAACAACAAGTATTATGCAGGATGTGCTTCTTGCATTAGTTCCTGCCGGAATATTCGGTATCTATAACTTCGGTATTAACGCTCTGACGGTGATTGTGGTAACCATCGCAGCTTGCGTATTAACAGAATACCTGTATTGCAAATTTATGAAGAAAGCGAATACAATCGGTGATTACAGTGCTATTGTTACCGGTTTGCTGCTGGCTTACAATCTGCCGGCTGGCTTCCCCTTGTGGATGGCAATCGTCGGTAGCGTGTTTGCAATCCTGATTGTCAAGATGTTGTTTGGCGGTCTGGGCCAGAATTTTATGAATCCTGCGCTGGCAGCCAGAGCCTTCTTATTAATCAGCTTCCCGGTTCGTATGACTGCTTTTGCAGTAGAGAAGATTACTTCTCCAGGAGCAATGGATTATATCAAGAATGGTTTTGTTACAGTGGACGGCGTATCCGGTGCTACACCCTTAGCAGCACTGAAAGCCGGAGAGTCGGTAGATTTAATTAAAATGCTGGTTGGTAATATCGGTGGTACCATTGGTGAGACAAGTGCGATTGCAATACTGATCGGTGGAGCTTATCTGGTATTTAAAAAGGTAATCTCTCTTAGAATTCCTTTGACCTATATTGCAACCGTGGCTGTTTTCGTATTACTATTTGGAGGCAAAGGGTTTGATATGACCTTTATGCTTGGGCATGTTCTTGGAGGTGGTTTATTACTCGGTGCTTTCTTTATGGCAACTGATTATGTAACTAGCCCGATCACAAAGGTAGGACAGATTGTATTCGGTATCAGTCTTGGTCTTCTTACCGGTCTTTTCCGTCTGCAGGGTGGTACAGCAGAAGGTGTTTCCTATGCGATTATTTTCTGTAACCTTCTAGTTCCGCTCATTGAGAAGGCAACCAGACAGAGATCCTTTGGAAAGGAGCGTGCTGTCCGTGAAAAGTAAAAAATCATTCCTACGATCAGAATTAATCAGAGATGCGATAGCACTTTTTCTCATAACCTTGATTTCCGGCTTGGGTCTGAGTTATGTATATGAGATTACAAAGGAACCGATTGCTGCCCAGGCGGTTCAAAAGACACTGGAGGCAAATCAAGAAGTATTTGCAGAGGCAGATTCCTTTGAAGAGGATGAACAGCTAATGCAGCTGGCAATAAGCACAGATCTGGTTAGCTTGAATGCGGATTATGCAGGAGTTACCATTGAAAGCATCAGTAGAGCATATAACAGTAATCAGGAGCTGATTGGTTTTAATATTACGGTATCTACTTCTGCCGGTTACAAGGATGGTATCAAATTCGTATACGGGTACTCCCTGGATGGCAGTATAAATGGAGTTGCATTCCTAGCCATCAATGAAACGGCAGGTCTTGGTATGAAGGCAGAGGAACCGGAGTTCCTAAATCAGTTTCTTGATAAGAAGGTAACACAATTCATTGTAATGAAGACGGGTGCAACTAGTGAAGAACAGGTTGATGCCATCAGTGGTGCTACGATTACCTCAAAAGCAGTTGCTTATGCGATTAATGCAGGCATACAGTTTGTGACAGAGCATTCGATAGAGTTAGGAGGCGGGCAATAATGAAGATGAATAAGTATTTAGAGCGAATCTATAACGGTATTGTTAAAGAAAATCCTACCTTTATTATCATGCTCGGTATGTGTCCGACCTTGGCAGTAACAACCTCCGGAAACAACGGCTTATATATGGGATTAACCACAACCGTTGTATTGGCAATGTCAAATTTATTAATATCAGCACTTCGTAAATTCATTCCCGATAAGGTTCGAATCCCGGCCTATATCGTTGTAGTTGCATCTTTGGTTACGATTGTACAGCTGCTACTGGAAGCATATCTTCCTGTTGTCAACGAGCTACTGGGTATCTACATACCTTTGATCGTAGTTAACTGTATTATTCTAGGAAGAGCAGAAGCATACGCGGCCAAGAATTCCATCGGCTTATCCTTATTCGACGGAATTGGAATGGGACTCGGGTTTACACTGGCACTCAGCATCATCGGCTCCTTCCGTGAACTTCTTGGTGCCGGTACTATCTTCAGCTTTAAGATCACACCGGATAGCTTTGAACCCATAACGATCTTTATTCTTGCACCGGGAGCACTATTTACCTTAGCTATACTGACAGCGTTACAGAATAAGCTGAAGCTGCCGTCCGCTACCAATGGATCTGTTGCAAATAGCATCGGCTGTGGCGGCGATTGCTCCCATTGTATGGGAAGTACCTGTACGACCAACCGTGAGGAGATCGCTTCCAAGGATGAGGTAGCGGTGACAAAGGCAAAGAAATCCGTAGTGAATGAAAATCAAAACGTAAAGTAAGGAGGATTGATTAAGATGAAAGAACTTATCATGATTATTGTCGGTTCCGCTCTTGTGAATAACGTTGTCTTAAGTCAATTCCTTGGCTTATGCCCGTTCATCGGAGTATCAAAGAAAACAAATACAGCAGCAGGTATGGGAGCAGCCGTAATCTTCGTAATTACCGTAGCTTCCGCACTTTGCAGTATTATTTACACCGGATTGTTAGTACCTCTTGGCATGGGATATCTTCAGACAATCGTATTTATTTTGGTTATTGCCTGTCTGGTACAGTTTGTTGAGCTGGTACTTAAGAAATACAGCCGTTCGCTTTATAGCGCTCTCGGTGTATATCTTCCGCTGATCACTACCAATTGTGCGGTACTCGGTGTTGCACTCATTAACGTAACGGAAGATTACGGATTGGTTTCTAGTATTATTAACGGTTTCGGAACAGCAGCAGGTTTTACCCTTGCTATTATCATAATGGCAGGTATCCGTGAGAGGATTGAATACAATGATATTACAAAATCCTTCCAGGGCTCTCCAATTGTATTGATTACCGCAGGTCTGATGGCTATGGCATTCTTCGGATTTGCAGGTTTATAGAATAGGAGGGGAAGAGATGTTAATAGAGAATATAATGTCAAATAATTTTCTTCCGGGTATATTGAATATCGCTGCAGTAGTGAGCGTTGAAGGGGTTATGGTTGCAACGGCAATTGTGGCAGGTGTCGGCTTGTTCATCGGCTTGTTCCTTGGTTTTGCGGCAAAAACCTTTGCTGTAGAGCAGGATGAGAAGGAAATAAAGGTTCGTGAGCTGCTACCCGGTGCAAACTGCGGTGGCTGCGGATATCCCGGCTGTGATGGTCTGGCTGCGGCGATTGCCAAAGGAGAAGCACCGGCAAATGCCTGCCCTGTTGCCAATAAGGAAGCCCATCTGCAGATTGCTGAAGTAATGGGTACCTCCGTGGAGGAGACAGAGAAGAAGGTTGCCTTTGTAAAATGTGTCGGAACCTGTGACAAGACCGAGGTTAAGTATGAATATTACGGTGTTCAGGACTGTAATAAGGTAGCTGTAATTCCCGGCAAAGGAAATAAGAAATGTTCCTATGGCTGTATGGGCTTTGGCTCCTGTGTTCGGGTTTGTGCGTTCGATGCAATCCATATTGTGAACGGCATTGCAGTGGTAGACAAAGAGAAATGTACCGGTTGCAGTACCTGTACCGCCCAATGTCCGAATAAGCTGATTGAGATGGTTCCTGCAGCAGCAAAAACTTTGGTTGGCTGTAGTTCCCTCGATAAAGGTAAGGATGTAAAGGCCGCATGTTCTGCCGGATGTATCGGCTGTAAGCTTTGTGTCAAGGCTTGTGAATTTGATGCCATTCATGTGGATAATAATCTGGCATATATCGATTATAGCAAATGTACTAACTGCGGAAAATGCTCTGTGGTATGTCCGGTGAAGGTAATTCAGGTTCAGGCAGTGTAGCATGGAAAACCATTCGCAGCCTGTCGGTTTGTCATAGCATATTCTGTCTGTTAAGATGATATTATCACAGATAGACTTAATAGTTAGCTAAGTATTTATAGAATGCATACATAGTAATACTTCAAAGTGAAGTACTCTATGTATGCATTTATTTTATGCGAAAGTAAAGGGTGATTAAAAAAAAGCCGCTAACATGGCGTAAACTAAGGGTATTTACATGTCGAATAAGCGTTTTTAGTGCCTTTTTCTACTTGTATTATCCAAAAAAATACTATAAAATGTAAATATATGATGATGACATAAAGGAAATGGTGAAAAACTAGATGGCAACGATTCAAGATCTTTCTGAACGCTGTGGGGTATCGGTTTCGACCGTAAGTAAAGCTTTGAATGGGTATTCGGATATCAGTGATAGAACTAGGGAGCTGATAATAAAGACAGCAAACGATATGGGCTATTTTCCGAATGCCAATGCGAGAGCGCTGAAATTAAAGAAGACCTATAATATTGGTGTGTTATTTAATACACTTTCCAATCTTGGATTGAAAAATGAATATTTTGCTTATATTTTAGAGGCCTTTAAGGATGAAGCAGCAAGAGCCGGATATGACATAACCTTTATCGAGCATAACATCGGAAGAAGGAAGATGACTTATCTGGAACATTGTCAATACCGCCACTTTGATGGAGTATGTATCGTATGTGCGGATTATGAGAATGAGGAAGTAGTAAAGCTGGTAAACAGTGAAATACCTGTAATAACGATAGATTATGCATTTCAGAAAGCCTACTCTATCATCTCGGATAATTATGGGGGTATGAAACAACTAACCAATTTCATCATACGACAGGGACATCGAGATATCGCCTTTATCTATGGAGTAAATACGCTGGTTACAAGAAACCGGATCGATGGTTTTACCGATGCATTGGAGGAGAATGGCATAAGGGTTACAAAGGAATATCTGCGGGAAAGCTTGTACCGTAACTCTCTTATGACCGAGGAACAAGCGCTTAAGCTCCTTCAGCTTCCGAACAGACCGACGTGCATTATTGCTCCGGATGACACCTCTGCAATGGGAGTCGTGAGTGCTATTCGAAAGAGTGGGCTGCAAGTGGTTAAGGATATCTCCATCGCGGGCTATGATGGTGTGGATATGCAGCAGTTTATTGGTGTAAAATTAGCCACCGTGAAACAAGAACGTGAAGCCATAGGAAAAGAAGCGGCGAAAAAGCTGATACAAATGATTGAAGATAATATCGAAACATCTCAAAATACAATATTCATGAAGCAAACGTTAATTGTAGGTAACTCGGTGAGAAAAATAAATTAATCACGATAGAATAAGCGGAAAGGAGGAACTGTCTTGACATCAGTATATAACTATATGCTGGAAAGCTACCCGATCAAAAGGGAAGTGATGTATCCGGCACACAAACGAAGCGAACTAAAGCGCATATATAATAATATTGTTGACATTAGCAGACGGTCTCCTCTCTATAAGATTAATCTATCGAAGGAGAATCAGGATTACACCTTTGGAATTAAGGAAACTGTGCTTGAACTGAAAGCGAAGCTGTCGGGAATGGAGGATCCGGTTAAGGCCGGCTTTGCATCAAAGTCAGTTATGGTAAGTGATGAAAGTGTCCTGTCAGCAAAGCTTCTTAAGGAGGATACCGAAGGACTGCCTGAGAACATTACGTTTCAAGTTTCTTCCCTGGCTTCTGTTCAGACGAATATGGGAAAAGAATTAATGCTGGTCTCAAGAGGGCTGCCTCCCGGTGAATATGAGTTTCAAGCGAAAGTTATGGATCAGAACTATATGCTTAAATATGTACATGAAAACAGGATCGAAAATTCCGAAGCATTAAGGAAAATGGCTGAGTATATTAATCTCGCAGTTCCGGGTGTAAATGCAGCAGTAGAGAGAGGATCCGCCTCGGATTATGGAAGACTTGTTATTATGTCAGAACAGGCTGGGAAAAACGGTGAGCCGGCCTTTGATTTTTTAGATACGGATTATTATACTACGGGAGTTGTGGAATATTTTGGACTGGATCGAGTTCAGAAGCCATCCAGTATTGCGGAGTTTGTTATGAATGACACCACTCGTCAGACATCTACGAACACCTTTAATCTCGAAGGGAAGCTTCGTATTACACTGAGCGGAACCAGCGAGGAACCGGTATCCGTTGCGATTGTACCGGACAGTGAGAAGATATTATCCTCTGTGGAGGATGTTTTAGATACCTACAATTCTCTGGTCCGGATTGCACAGAATCGAACCCAGGATTATAAGGAGCATTACCGGGCGTCAAAGTTAATCAGTGAGATGAAGGGTCTGGAGAATATATATTCAGAAGAGCTGGAGGCTTGCGGAATTATAGCAGACGAGAATGGGTATTTATCCGTAAAGGATTCTCTTGCCGTACAGGCAGCCATCGATGGTGGAATGGAGAACTTGTTTAACAGAGAAAACGGATTTATTGCAAGACTTAAAGATAAAGCAGAGTCGATTGCAATAAATCCGATGGAATATCTTGAAAAAACGATTGTTACATATCCGAATCGTGAGACAAGGACCTACAGTAACCCATATGTAACATCGATGTATAGTGGTTTATTTTTCAGCTCTTATTGCTAAAATAAGAGCTGTTTTTTTACATATTCGCTGGGAGTAATACCGATGCGCTTTTTGAAAATGCGACTAAAGTAATTCGGATCCTTATAACCAACCATAAAGCATACTTCCTTTACCGTCAGATTAGAGTTGGTCAGCAGCTCCTTTGCTTTTTTAACGCGAAGCATGGATAGCCAGTCGATAAAGTTGAAGCCGGTGGTTTTTTTGATCAATTTGCTAAAGTATTGTGGGCTGATATTTACCTGCTCAGCCACATCTTCCAGTGAAATATCTTCGGCATAATGGCTTTCCAAATACTCTTTGGTGGCTTTCACGATGTGATTGGAGTAATCAATATTATTTTGGGGTTTTACATAACTGGTCAGGAAGATAAAGTTACGGTATGCACTTTCTATCAGTTCATCACCGGATAACTTCATCAGCTCCCCGGCAATTTTGATGTAATCCATGGTACTTAGCTCGGTCTGACTATCCAGGATCTTAGCATGGTTGGATAGCATCAAAATCTCAAGAATTTTATTTCTTCTGATATCATCACTAAAGGTACGGATATGTTCCATTATTAAATTGAAGTAATCAAATGCTTCCGATTTCCCCAGTCGGATGGCTTCAAGGAGATGTTTTTCAGACAAAGTATAGTCAAAACGGGTATTTGGAGTGATATCTAAGGTCTCCTGATAATAATGGATGGGCTCCTGGCTTCGGTAATACAGTGCGGATAGAGCATCGATGAAGGAAGTATAGATATTTTTAATGGTTTGTCCACTTCCAACCCCGATTGTCAGTGAGATATGAAATGTCACCATGACCTCGCGAATGAGATCGTTACAAAGAGAAACGATCTCTTCCCGTTTGCCGGCGGTGTTCATTGGCGTATTGTCCGTAATCAGCAGGCATATTTTGTTTGTGACCAGAGGACTGATACATATATTTTTATTGAGTAGCTGACCGCGAAGGAAACGATATATCTCATATTCATCGAGGACATCTTCATTTGTTCCCGTTGGTATTGTTTCGGAGAAGTTGAGGATCAAAACACATCCATAATCCTTAATGTCCAGAATTCTTCGAAAGCCAATCAGCTCCAGAGGGTGACAGCCTCTGAAAAACAGGGAATATATGAAGCTTCTCTCGATTATGGATTTATCATCCTCCTGTAAGTTCTTTTGATTTGAAGTAAGAATATCCAGATGCAGATTGTCCCAAAAATCTCTTGGGTTTGATGATCCCATTTGGTCATTCAAATTATTCATAAGTACACCTCCTTTGCAGATCGTTGCTGAGGTATGGTAGGCTTCTTTAGTATAAGTATAGCACATATTAGTAATAAATGCACCCCCAAAAATCGGATAGGAGTCGAATATGGTCGAATATAATAAAAAAATAATAATTATAACAAATTTGTTATAATTCTGCCACATTAATGCCAATAGTAAAGCTTACGCTGTTCTTAACATAAGGATAGGTTTGGTAGTGGAGATAATAATATGAAAAAGATAAAACTCAGATTAAATAAACAGAATATTATGATCACCGCTCTCGTGGCAATCGCCGTATTTTCCTTGCTCACAGCATGGTTTTACAATCATAATGAGCAACGTCATTATGAAGAAGCAGGTGGAGAGATTGTGGTGATCTTCAAGGATACGATGACGGAACTAGGGCTCTCAAACCTCGTGGATCAGTACGACAGAAGGGTAAACATTGTCAGTCACATAGACAATTATGCACTTATATCAGTAAATGAAAGTTCATATTTTAATAATATATTACAAAGTCTTAAAGAAGACCCCGGTGTTATAGAAGCGCAGGCAAATACAATCGTTTCAACCTTGGGCTTTAGTAACGATACCTATGCAGATGCGCAATGGGCCATCGAAAATCCCGGTCATTATATCTACCTGACACAAGCGGGAAGGATTGAAATACCTGCAATTCCGGATATTGATATGGATGTGGTGGAAGCTTGGAAGCTGATGTCAGAAAAAGCATTACCCAAGCGCGAAGTTGTTGTAGCCGTGATTGATACCGGTGTCGATTATACTCATCCGGACCTGGTGGATCATATTTGGACCAATAAAGGTGAGATTCCGGGAGATAATCTGGATAACGATGAAAATGGATACATTGATGATGTTTATGGCTGGGATTTTTATAATGATGATGCTACCGTGTGTCATTACAGCTATTCCAGCAAATTGAATTTGAACGTAGCTTCTCCGGAGGATAACGATGATCATGGTACCCATGTTGCCGGCATCATCGGAGCAACATTAGATAATGGTATTGGGATTGCAGGAATAGCCTCTAAGATCGATGTTAAGATTATGATCCTTAAGATTAACGGCGGACGTAAAGGCACCGGTACACTTGCGGATGCGGTTGAAGCTGTTAAATATGCAACTCGAATGGGAGCGGATATCTGCAACTTAAGTTGGGGAACATCCTCCTATACGGCATCTCTGAAGCAGGTTATGAAAGAATCTGATATGCTCTTTGTAGCCGCGGCTGGTAATACCGGTGAGGATAATAATAATCAGCCAATTTATCCGGCAAGTCTAAAGCTGGATAATCTAATCTCGGTAACCTTTATCGATTCGGATGGTAAACTGACCTCGGCCTCCAATTTCGGTCTTGATTCGGTAGATATAGCAGCACCGGGAGATGATATTTTAAGTACGATTGTCGGTAGTTATGGTGCTTTAAGCGGATCCTCCATGGCAGCGCCTCAGGTCTCCGCCGTTGCAGCACTTTTATATGCAACCAATGAAAACGTCTACCCCTTGAGTGTTAAGGAATTAATTTTAAAGAATCGGAAAGAACTGCCTGAGTTGCAGGAATTTATCAAGTATGCCGGAATACCTAGTGCTTATAAGTCTTTATTGGCTATGAGTTCTTTGGTAAGGGATATAGAGCCACCTATTATGAATTTCAGCACCTCATATAAAGGCAGTGATATGACGGTATCCGCAAAGGTAACGGATCGAGGTCCTTCCAATGTTAGAGTTGTGCGTTGGAACTTAGGTGAGAAAACAGTCAAAGATTTCGCCAGAGGCGTGAATGGTATTGCACTTGAGGAAAACCAGATTACCGTATCAAAGGCCGGAAAGTATTCCTTTTACGCTTCGGATTATGCCGGTAACGAAATCGTTCAGGTATATGAGGTAGTCGAGGATAAAAAGGGACCGAGTCTAAATGCAAGCTATACCGTATCCAATAGCTATAAAACAAGAACTGTGACGGTACGGTATTCTGATATACAGAGCGGCATTAAGCGACTAGAGTATATGCCGGGTGTCAAAAAAGCCGAGGATTTTCTTCCCGGTGACGCAGGTACCGTATTGGATCTCGGTGACGGTAAGGTTACTTTCAAGGTGAAGAAGGATGGTGTTTATACTCTCTTCGGAATTGATAACAGAGGGAATATGACGGTGAAAACGGTGACGATTCGAACGGTTCGGTCACAAATGCTACAACTATCCCAAATGGATCGAACGATGAAAGCAACTGATACATATACCCTACGAGCCTACATCACTCCGAGCTCATCAACAGACCGAGTGACGTTCACAAGCTCGGATGAAAAGGTAGCAACGGTATCCGCTACCGGTAAAATCACAGCTCTGTCAGAGGGTAAGGCGATCATAACCGTTAAAACCTCCAGTGGCCTTAAGTCAACCTGTAAAATAACAGTAGTACGAAAGTCTACGGGCTAAGTAAAATGTGATGTATTTTAATAGAAAGGAAGATGGATGGTGAGCCTATTTAAGGTAAGCCATCCATCTTCCTAAAAAAACCATTGCAGAAATATGATAACTGTTATATAATGCAATATAGCTTGAAAATAAATATTGACGTGCCTGCTTAGGTATGATATAGTAAGAAAGCAAAGTAAGAGGGCTTTTTTTTTATGCCTAAAAAAGCCTGCTACAAAGTTTAGCGAATGCGCTACAAGAGAAATCGGAGGTGGATATTGTGCGCGTAAAGATTACATTGGCTTGTACAGATTGCAAACAACGCAATTACAACACGACCAAAGAAAAGAAGTTACATCCGGACAGAATGGAAACAAAGAAGTATTGTAAGTTCTGCAGGACCCACACAATGCACAAGGAAACGAAATAATTAATCTGAAAGGAAATGTAGACATGGGAGAGATGACAAATACTACAACCGAAAAAGCTCCAAAGAAAAGCTGGTTTAAGGGTTTGAAGTCCGAATTCAAGAAAATTGTATGGCCGGATAAAGAAGCTCTTGCGAAGCAAGCAGTTGCTGTCATTAGTGTTACCGTTATCTTAGGATTAGTTATTTACGTACTGGATTATGTTATTGAACTCGGTATTGGAATCTTTTTAGGATAAGGGTGAGGATATGTCAGAGGCTAATTGGTACGTTGTTCACACCT
>JAEZUM010000092.1 GCA_023421075.1 Bacillota bacterium | reverse complement strand
AACTGGGAATTCACACAGCCTGTATCTCGGGTAGAAACATAAAGTGTAATAATCGAAAAGTGGATGCAGATTTTAATTCTGTATTATGCGCTTTTTCACCGTTGTCTAAGATGAAGAAGGAAATACCGGGAGAAGAACATATTGATTTACTTATTGGTACTGACTGTATATCGGAAGGTCAAAATTTACAGGATTGTGATACTGTAATAAACTTTGACATTCAATGGAATCCGGTATCATTAATTCAGCGTTTTGGTAGAATTGACCGTATTGGTAGTAAGAATAGTAATATTCAGATGATAAACTTCTTTCCCAACATGGAATTAAACGAATATCTGGGTTTGGAACAGCGGGTTAAGGGTAAGATGACAACATTAAATCTTGTTTCTACTGGTGATGAGAATATTCTTACACCGGAAATGAATGATTTTAACTTCAGGAAGCGTCAACTGGAAAGACTGAAAGAAGAGGTTATTGATATTGAGGACGCAAATGAAAACCTGTCACTTACAGACTTAAACATGAATGAGTATTTATATGAACTGTCGGATTATGTGAATTTTAATCCGGAGATGAAGAAGACTCCCAAGGGTATTTATTCTGTAACTGGCGGTGAGAAGCCAGGTGTACTGTTCTGCTTTAAGCATAGTAATCTTATGGATAAGCCAAAATCAGACAGCTCCTTGTATCCATATTATTTAATTTACATGAAAAATGATGGAACAATATTATATGGAAATGGACAAGCCAGAGAGGTTGTAAAACAGTTTCGAAAGCTCTGCTATGGCAAAGACAAACCTATAATGGATTTGTTCGGAAGGTTCTTTGAACGAACGAAGAATTCTACAGAGATGGGCTTCTATTCAGACCTTTTAAATAAAGCTATTCGCTCAATTAAAGGAGAAGAGGAATCAAAGGCTGTTCAGAATATGTTTGACTTTAGTGGATTTAACAATGCTTTTGCGGGAGAAACAGCAGACGATTTTGAATTAATATCATTTTTGGTGGTGGAATAAATGTTTAAAATACCAGAACAATACAAGGCAGGTGTCAATATAGCCTTAAAGGACTTTGTACCGAAGGAGTTAAAACCTGAACAAAAGAAGCGAATAAAAGATTCCATCAAAAAGGTACAGCTTACCTATCAAATTGTTGGAGAGGAAATACCTTCTGTTGTGAGTGATGAGTATCGTTGTCAGGTAATTCAGTTTTATGATATTGAAATCAGAAGTATGAAGGATGCTGCCTTTTTAGCAGGAATTTACCAAGGGCTAATTAAGCCATTATGTGTAATAAGATTACATGATTCTATGGACGAAGCATATTCTCTGTCATTAAAGAGGTTGAATCAACAGGATAATTCACAAATAGTCGTTGAATGTAGTGAAATGACTGAAAGTTATCCAGTAGGATTGCCGGATGCGAAAAGAGATAGATTATTCTCTTATATCGAATTCGCCAAGGTCAAGAATATAACGGATAAAATTAATTTTTATAAAGAGATTTATACCAAGGTTTATCTGGTGAGTAATGAGAAGACATATTCTAATACAGCGGATATACTGGATAGTAATGTCTGGTATGATGCCAAAAGAACAGGAAGAATACTCTCGTATTATAAAGGGTTGGTTGATGAGAGGATGATGCTTACGAGAGTTGTTACGAATGCGGAAAAGGTTAGCATCAATCAAAGAATTAAAGAGGAAATAAAGTTGTTGGATGAAGAAAGATATTAACAGGAGGCTACATACAATGGGTTATGAAAAAGTACAACAAGGTATAAACAACATTGTGGGGGATAATGTAAAAAAAATAGCACAGTTATTTCCGTCAGTAGTAAAAGATGGAGAGATTGATTTTGAGACATTAAAAGAAGAGTTGGGGCAATTTTCGGAAGTCAGTAGTGAGAAGTATGAACTAACTTGGGCTGGAAAGAAAAATGCAAAAAAAATAGCACAGGAAGATATCCTTGGAAGAACATTGAAATATATTTCAGAAGATAGTAAGGATGCAAATACTACAGAGAATCTTTACATTGAGGGGGATAATCTTGAAATATTAAAATTAATCCGTCAAAACTATTATAGTTCAATTAAGATGATATATATTGACCCTCCATACAATACCGGAAATGATTTTGTTTATAATGATAGTTTTACTATGACTGAATATGAGAGCGCAATTGCAGAAGGCAATATGGATGAACTTGGCCAAAGATATAGGCTTAATAATAAGTCTCAGAATAGATTTCATGCAAGTTGGCTAAATATGATGTATCCTCGTTTAAAAGTTGCAAAAGATATTTTAGCTGATGATGGTGTGATTTTTATGAGTATTGATGATAATGAAATAGATAATGCTCGAAAAATAATGAGTGAATTATTTGGAGAAGATAATTTAATTGCACAATTTACGGTAGCCTCTAATTCAGCAAAAAACAACTCTAAATATGTATCTATTTCTCATGAATATTTATTGTGTTATGGAAAGAATAAAGAAGGTTTACCGATAGATTGGGCTGTTGCACGAAACAACATAGAAGAGTTTAAAAAAAGAGCCCTAGGATTGTTAAAATCCGGGTTGTCAAATGAAGAGATACATTCAGAATTGTTAGCACTTGTAAAATACCCACGCTTTTTCGAATTTGACCATTATACTTATGTAGATGCAAGAGGTCCTTTCAGAGCAAGTGATTTAACAGCACCCGGAAGTAAGAATTATTATGATGTGCTTCACCCTGCCACAGGAAAACCTTGCAAAAAAGGTACAAGGGGATGGGCATATTCAGAGGAGAATTTAAGTGAATTGATAAAAGAAGATAGAATTCTATTTGGTGAAGATGAATTTGTTATGCCTCAATTAAAAAACTACTTGTTTGAAAATGAAAAGACATTACCTAAGTCCGTCCTGTTCTTTGATTCTCAAAGCTCAACAAAATGGATGAAAAGTAATATGTTCGAATTTGATTTTCCGAAGTCAATAGAACTTATTCAATTAATTATATCTATGTATCCTTCTGATAATTTTACTATAATGGATTTTTTCTCAGGTTCTGCGACTACGGCACATGCAATAATGCAATTAAATGCAATTGACCATGGGAAACGTAAATATATAATGGTTCAACTACCAGAATGTATAAATAAAGAAAGTATGACAAATGAAAAAAGATATAAAAATATATGTGAAATAGGTAAAGAACGTATTCGACGTGCAGGCACAAAGATAAAGGAAGACAATCCGGAATTTTCGGTTGACGTTGGGTTTAAGGTGTTCCGAGTTGATGATTCAAATATTAAATGGAATTCACTTATTGATGCTGGCCAGTTAGATATTAATCAACTTGAAATGACGCCTGACCTTGCCGATTTCATGCCTGGTACAAATGATATCGATGTTGTTTATGAGTTAATGCTTAGGCAGCGTGATGTTACTTTGTCAGAAAAACTAGAGAAGGTAGTAAATATTGGTAGACGCACCTATTTATATGCTAGTAGTTATCTTGTATGTCTTGAAACAGACATTACAATAGAAATTGTTGATAAGCTGGCAGCAATAGACCCGTTACCTGTTAAATTTATATTCAGAGATTCTGCCTTTAGGGATGATATTGCATTAAAAGATGAGACATTCCGCAGATTAAAAGCTCTTATCGAGAAGAACTCTGGAACCACAAAGCAATCATATACTGTGGAATTTATCTAAGGAGGATTGAAATATGGGAAAACGTGTCGCATTCCAGTTCAGTGATGACTTGGATTATCAATTGAAAGCTATTAACTCCACAGTTAATCTGTTTAAAGGATTATCTAGGCAGATAGACGGAATTTATCGCCCAAATCGTATCAGAAAAACAGGTGAAGGAGACCCGGTACGAAATAATGATATAGTAGTAGGAAGTCGGTTGTTAGAGAACCTTAAAGGAATACAGCTTTCAAATGATTTATTTGCAGATAATGCTATTTTAGATGGTAATAACTTTACTATTGAGATGGAGACAGGCACAGGTAAAACCTATGTTTATTTGCGTACCATTTTAGAACTTTATCAAGAATATGGATTTATGAAGTTCATTATTGTAGTTCCTTCTATTGCTATCCGTAAAGGTGTAGAGAAATCGATGGAACAGCTCCAGGACCACTTTAAGCGTCTATATAATATGGATATTTCTAAACACAGCTTTATCTATGATAGTGGTAACCCAAAGCAGGTTAGCTCGAAACTGGTTGAGAGCAATGATTTGAGTATCTGCGTTATGAATATACAGGCATTTAATAAGGATACCAATAAAATTCGTGTTGAAGATGAGTATGGTCAAATTATATGGGAAGATATTAAATATATCAAGCCGATAGTTATTATTGATGAGCCACAGAAGATTGAAGGAACCAAAAAGAATAAATCAAAATCACTGAAGGCTATTGAAGAATTACAGCCTTTATTTACGCTTCGATATTCTGCAACACATAAACAATTATATAATCAGGTTTATAAGCTTGATTCTTATGCTGCGTATCAGAAAGACCTTGTAAAAAAGATTGAGGTTAAGACGGTACACGGAGTAATTCCAAAAGATTATCCTTATATTCGTTACGTGTCTTTTACTTCAGATTTGAAAGCAAGAATTGAGATATATAAACAAGAACAGGGAGGAGTCATTCGTTTCAAAACAGTGGATGTGCGAGGGGGAGCTTCTCTTGATGAATTATCCGGTAATCTGCCACAATATAAGAATATGCGTATAGCAGAGGAACCGCATAAGTTGAAACCTCTGGCGGTTGCTACATTAGATAAGTTTATTTATTTGGAGCAGGGACACAGCAATTATGAAATAGAAAAGAACGAAGCTGTTCGTATCCAGATTAGGTTAGCAATTAAAAATCATTTTGAAAAGCAACTTGCCATACTCCGAAAAGGAAGAAAAATAAAGGCTCTTACACTATTCTTTATTGATTCAGTTGATAAGGTGCGTGATAACACTGCTCCAGATGGTAGAGGTGAATACCTGCGTATTTTTGATGAAGAATACGAAAAAGCTATAAAAACATATGGTACAACCATTGAAAAAAACAAACAGTATTTTCCTGATTATAAAAATGTTCAGGCGGTGCGAGAAGGTTATTTTGCGATGGATGCAAAGAAAAACATAGTTGAGATTGAGGATTGGGATTCATCGGTCGACGATGCCAATGCCAATGTAAAAGCGAAATCTCAGGAAGATATCGACAGAGGAATCAGTTTAATATTGGAAAAGAAAGATGAGTTAATTTCTTTTGATGAGCCCTTGACATTTATTTTCTCTCACTCTGCATTACGTGAGGGATGGGATAATCCGAATGTATTTACCCTTTGTACTTTGAAAGCCAGTGGTTCGGATATTGCAAAGAAGCAGGAAATCGGACGAGGACTACGACTACCGGTAGATATTACCGGTAATAGATGCCTTGATGCAGGAATTAATCAGTTAACTGTAATAGCAAATGACTATTATGACCATTTTGCAGCAGCGCTACAGAAAGATTTTAATGATAACATGAACTATGATAAGAATGAGGTTACTGCTGAAGTTCTGATTTCTACCTTAAAGAATGCAGGAGTACCGGTAACTAAGATTACTGCAGAACTCGTAGATACGTTTAAACAGGAATTGATTTCTAATGGCGTTATGAATGTGTCGAACATTTTAAGTGGAACACCCGAACAGACAACGAAGATTTTTGAAAGTTTGCAGTTTAATAACGAAACTCTCATAGAGCATACAGAGAATATAAAGAAACAGTTTAAAGAGTTAATGATTCAAAAAGGCAGCCGAAAGATAGAGGTTCGTAATGGTGATAATGAACCATATGAGAACCACGTGCGCTCCTTTGTTTCACAAGATGAATTTAAGAACTTCTATTATATCTTATGCAGTCATTTGTCTAAGAAAACGATATATAAGTTCCAAATTGATAAGGATAAATTCATCAATGATTGTATCTGGGAGTTAAATGATTTCTTACGTTTTATGAGGGCAACGAATGTTTATGAAATAGAGACAGGTAAAGGAACTTTTAATGATTCTGCCATGTTTGTAATGGAAGGAACCAATTATAAAGTTGGTGGAATGGAGATTGATATTACAACCGATACAAAGAGTGATTTTGAGATAGCGAATTACATCATGTTTCATACAATGCTACCGAGACTAGCGATTTTCAAGATTATTAAAGGAATAGAGAGAAGAGAATTGTTAAATAACCAGGATATCCTGGATGCGGTTACACAGAAAATTCGTAAAAAGTTGAACGATGCTAAGGCCGAAAGTATAACATCATATGAAGTGATTGATGGATATCAGACCGATACTAGAAATATATTTGAACTGGATACTATTAGCGAAGAAGATTTTGAAAATGAATGGCGAGTATTCCAAGCTAACGCTGACCGCAGTTCTGCTATGAATGAATATTATAAAATGGACAGCAAGGGAGAGAAGGAGTTCGCTGAGAAATTAGAGAATAATCAAAATGTTTTGATGTTCACTAAATTGAAAAAAGGTGGATTTGTAATCGATACACCTTATGGAAACTATTCTCCGGACTGGGCTATTATATGTCGCAAAGAAGGATTGAAACAACCAGAGCTTGGCATTTACTTCATAGTAGAAACAAAGGCAGGAAAAGCAGATAATACGTTACAGACCATGGAGATTAATAAAATTAAGTGCGGTAAACTGCATTTCAAAGCGGTATCTGACACAGTGAATTTTGACTGGGTTAATAGTTATGAACATTTTAGGGCAAAGTTCGGTGTAAAAGAAAGTGAATTGGAATAGGGAAGGTGTATTATGGCTGACATTAATACTGTCAGAAAATGCAAAGGGATGGAAAACAGAATTAAATCTGATAAGCTCGAATGATGAGACCAAAAAGTATGATATTCGTGAGAGGGCTCCAGGTCATGAATAGATGGGAAAAGGGGTGATTCTTACTGAGGAAGATGCAAGACTATTGTAGACTTTTATGGCTGAGATAGAAGATGGCAACTGGTAAGGTGTTTTATGTTTAGTGTTTTAGATTTGCTGAGCAAATGAAAAAAGCGAATGTAGTTGAGGAGTACAAACTAATGGCAATAAGGTGTTGGAATAAAAAAGTAAAGGGTGGGGAATTATGGCGAAAAACATTGAACCAAAACTAAGAAAAATTGGTGATTATCTTAAGTTAGAAGAGGATACTGTATTTATTATACCAGAATATCAGCGAGCATATTCTTGGGGAACTGATCATTGCGATAAATTATGGCAAGACATTGTAGATTTTGTTGCAAGTGATAGTAAAGATAGATATTTTTTTGGAACAATAATTATTAATTGTCAGGAAAACGATACTAAGTTCGGACTGATAGATGGACAACAGAGAACTACTACTTTTTTACTGTTACTTAAAGCGTTGCTTGTAAGAATTAATGTTGCAATTGGGAAAACTACTAACGATGATGACTCTGAGAGCCTTTGTAGGGGATTGAAAGAGCGTAGAAGAAGAATAATGGGAATCTTGTATAAGGTGGAGACAGAAGACATCTCTGATAAGCCGGACGTGGTAATAGATACAGAGATTTGCCGTAGTATTGCTATATTAGAAAATTATTCAATAAACGAAAGATATAAAGTAGAATTAAATACAATCCTTCAGTCAATTGATTATGTCGAGGCTGAAACCAATATAATAAAAATACCATATAAACAGAAGGATAATAAATATACAAATTTTTTCCGTAACTTCAAATACTTCTATGAAAAGGTTGGAGATTTGTCTGAGTCAGAATTGAATAGTATTGCTAAGGCGATCACTGACAATTGTGAAGTAATAGAAATAAAGAGCTGGCAAGTTGAACAGGCTATAACCATGTTTAATTCTCTTAATTCTGATGGACTGCCGTTATTTGATGCTGATATCATTTCGGCAAAGTTGTATGCGATTGCAGAGAAAGAGGACAAGGGTAAAAAGTTCACTGAACTTTGGAAAGAATTGTTGGAGCTAATAAATGATTTAAAGGTAATTGGTGTTGCGAATATAGACTCTATTTTGATGCAGCAAATGTATTATGTAAGGGCCGTTAAAAAAGAAACTGTTAACGATACGGGATCAGTGAATGTTACCACTCCTGGTTTAAGAAGATATTTTACAGAGATTAACAAGGAACTTATTAATTATCCAATTGAATTATGCGAAGGAATGATTAATTTAGCAAAAATATGGAAAAAAGTTTCAAACTATCCAATCGCACAAGTATTATTTAAATTCAACGAAAACACAAAATTATTCTTGGCAAGCTATTTCTACAGGTTTAAGGAAGAAGATATTACTGTAGAGAAGGTAGAGATAATATTTGAAAGCATGTTACGTTTATTTACTATTATGGAGTTGGTAGATACAGGATATTCTAGTAACTACTTTAAAACTTTTCTTTTCGGGGAAGAAGTAAAATTTGTAGATAAAGAAGTCACAGACCAAGAAATCAAAGCTGATTTTGATAAGCATATTAGAGACAAGTGGGATAGAGAATTAATCAAAAATGAAGTGTTAGATTATGATAAGAATATTCTCGTTTACCTTAATGAGTACCTATTTGCGAAGGAGAAGTGCTTAAAATTCAATTTGGGTGCTCAATATGATATAGAACATATAATGCCTTATAGTGGAAACAATCTTCAGGAAATTCGTAAAGACGCAGGAATTGATAGCGAAGAAGAATTTAGAGGCATTGTGAATAAAATTGGCAATAAAATTTTGCTTGAAGAGAAGATTAATAGGGCAATTGGTAATGAATGGTTTAGGACAAAAGTATCTACTAAGTTAGAGAACAAAACAGGTTACATTGATAGTACTTATCCAATTGCTTCTAAATTGGTTGAAAAATATCACAATGAAAGTAAACCATATTGGAAAAAGGATGATATTTGTGCTGCGACCGAGAAAGCTAGTGAAAGGATTGTTAAGTTTATATTTGGAGAATAGAAATACTTATAGCTGGGCAAATATTTGTCCAGTTATTATGAGTTCACTAAGCAAGGGTGGACTTTTACGGGTGTAAGTCCCGTGTGTACCTTAATGGTACGAAATACATGGCTGAACAGCCAGGGTAGTAAGGAGGGATGTTTTGTGGAGGCAAGGGAATTTTTAAAAAGCACAGTTATTGATTTTGAAGGAAAATACTTTGAAGTACTTAAAGAGAAACTTGTGGGAGAATATATTTCGTTTTCATTCATTGATGATAATAATATCACGATGGCTATTTTTGCTGAAAAGCTTTGTGATTATTTCGAGAAATTGAATCTAAAACAAGGGGATAATTTTGAAAAGATTATTTTGAAGTATGTATCTGATTTGGATGCAATTGTAAGCAGAAGAATACCTAAAGAACCACAAGCAAATAAGAAAGAACCGGAGCCACTTATTCCTCGGTCAAGAAAATACTATAAATATGCTCTGGATATTAAGAATTCAAGAAATCTGACAATAAAGCAGATATTGGATTATTCACGAGTAATGATGTGTTTATATATGTCTATAATAAACGAAAAATATAAAGAAATAGACGATTTTGAGTATTCTTCAGAAGACTTAAACTTAGATAAAATAATAGCATCAATGAAATCAGAAAAGCCATTCGGTGTTAAGAATTTTGGAAAGAAAACCTTGTTCGATATTACAGATTTGCATTGCTCAGATACCAGTACATTTATTATTACTATGATTATGTTTTGTTACATAAAAAACAATGAAGTCTTGGGAGAATAGACAATGAAGAATATAATTAATGTAGATACACTCGAGCAACTGAGACAATTTTTGAACAATAAAGGCGTCATAGAGATAGCGATCAGAAACAGACAGAAAAAATTTTCGGCATTTCAGCAGATAGCACTTAATAATATTTCACAGGGTGAAGAGAAGGAATTACTGAAACAGGCAATTGATCTAATGAATAAAAATAATGCAATTGGTGAGAAAAGTCTGAAGATGATAAATAATGTGGCGAAGTTGCAACAGTTATCTCTCATTCTGAATGGATTAAATCTTTGCTCTACTTGCGTTGGTTTTGCAATTATGTATGCAAAGCTGGATAAAGTAAGTGGGCAGATTAATCAGCTGATGAGTGTTGTTAAACAAGGAAATGGAGTCCAGGCAGACTATGAGTTTAAAAAGGTTATTTCTGAACATTCCAACATGCTTGATTCCAGAAAAACTCAGAAGTATTATACCGAAGAGCAGATGAGAAAGCTTGTTGATGATGAGTACAATGTTTTGAATATGCTGATTGATATTTTTATGAAAAATCTTTCTGAGGACCAGGAGGGACTTATTTTCTCGATGTACTCTTTAGCTTCTATGTTGGCAGTTTCATTAAGATATTTTGATGAGCTTTACTATTTTAATAATAGGGCTGCTATAGGAGATGGGGAGGTATGGCATTCATCTCATAATAATTGGATGGCGGTATACGATAAGCTTATTAGCGATCAATTTATCAAGAAGATACAGGATCATGGGATCTTTGCTCTGAATTTAAACACACTAGAAAATGATGCCTACTATTTGAGCCTGAATGATCAAGTAAAGGGATTGATAGAGGATGTAGCAGATAATAAGACACTTATAAGAACGCTAGACAATGAAGAACTGTTATCTGGATTCTCAGAATATGTAAATAAAGATATTGCGGATAGTATACAATCTGCTTTAAAGCAGATAGAAGGCGCAATGGATTCTCCTGAAGTGATGAAAGCATACCAGGATGCAATGAAGCAGGTGGCGTTATCATCATAAAAAGGAACATGAGGTGTAGGGAATGGACATTGATGTAAAAAATGCATATGCTAATGTTGTAAAGATATTTGGGAATGAGATCACGGATTGTTTGGTACATGATATCTATAGATTCATTTCTTATATTTCTATAGATGGTGCCAAGGACCGGTTTGATTTATTTTGCAAAATATATATCCAAGAAGAGGTTTCATTAAGTGCAAGCGATTTTGAGGGGAAGAATTTTTTGCCACAGACGCTGGTACGTGTAGGGAGAATGGATTCGGAGGCAATACATGCGATAATCTCGTTTTTTACTGTTTTGGGAAAACATTATATTTTCAGTAAGTTTGACAAGAAGTCAATTGACAAAGAGAAGTATACGGCTTTCATAAAAAACATGAATGGATATGTTGCGGAGCAGATGGAACAGAAATCAAATGTTTCGGTGAAAAAAGACCATTCTGATAATAAAATGTTATTTAATAAAAAGAAAGATAACAAGGAGGGGCAGCAAAGTATTCAAGAAGACATTGCTGAAGAAGTGGAGCCAGGAGAGCCGTTAGAGGAGCTGTTAGACAAGCTTCATTCGCTGATCGGCTTGGCAGGCGTTAAGAATGAAGTGGACCAGATGATTAATCTGATTTGTCTTCAGAAAAAAGGTGAGGAATTTGGAGAGAAACAAGTTCTATTATCACTACATATGGTGTTTTATGGAAATCCAGGAACCGGTAAAACAACAGTTGCTAGACTACTAGCAAAGATATATAAATCCTTAGGTGTTTTGTCAAAAGGGCATCTTATTGAAGTTGATCGCGGTGGTTTGGTTGGCGGTTATGTAGGACAAACTGCAATAAAGACTCAAGAAGTAATTAATAAGGCAATGGGCGGAATACTATTTATTGATGAAGCCTACGCTCTGACTCATGGAAAAGGTGAGAGTGATTTTGGTCAAGAGGCAGTAGATACGATTCTTAAGGCTATGGAAGATCATAGAGATGACTTTATTCTAATTGTTGCAGGATATCCTGATATGATGAAGGAGTTTATCTCTTCCAATCCAGGATTGAAATCACGATTCAATCAATACATAAATTTTGAAGATTATACTCAGGAACAGTTGAAAGAAATTTTCATTCTGCAGTGCGGTAATCAGAATCTAATATTGGGAGAGGGATGCGAACATTATCTCTTGGAGCATTTTACAGGTTTATATGAAAATAGATCTGATGATTATGCTAATGGACGTGATGTAAGAAATTATTTTGAAAAAGTAATTAAGATGCGCGCCACCAGACTTAAACCTATTCTTGATAAGATTACAAGGGATGAGTATAGGACTATTGATATTTCTGATCTTCGAGAGGCTGCATTGATCAAGAATAGTGGTTGGTAGGAGAAAATGGGATATACTGTAAGAAACTCTATGATTAGGCTATAGACCTTTTGCTAATTTAGAATAACATATGTAAATGAAAATACTGATGCGTTTGAGCTGGATTAAGGGAGTTCATTGAGAGATATTGCTGTTCCTATTATAGCAGATGGTATAAAAGATATACAGTTTGAGGATGGAAAACTTTTATATTAATTATACGAAAAGGTAAAGTAAAACATCATGACCAAAAAACAAGTATATGATTTCTTTATTGATAAAAAAGATACACCCTGTAATTTGACTGAAGAAGCAAGCAAGTGGTGGCTATATAAAAAAGGCAAAAGAAGAAGGGAAAATAGTTGACTATAAGATTGCAGAACCAACACAATGGTGGCGTCTTATTGAAACATATTGCGATGATGTAGAAAGTAATCCTAATGCAATGTTTACAAGAAGAATAAGATGTGGTGAGCTATGTTTTTGGATGGCAGAAGTGTCGAGGTGTTTTACCCGACGAGAGCTTGAAACCCTTTTAGATGAAGCCAGAGGAATGGCAGAAAAAGTTGATCATAAAAACAAGCTTATTCCACCATTAAAGACAGCTAAAAGTAATACTTATATCAGAGATTACTGTTTTGAACGAATTATGGAATGCGTTAAGAAATATGATAAGCCGAAATTGTAGTGGAGAATACATATGGTCAGCATTTCATTTCTGGTCCTAAGAACCAGAAGTTCTGTTATGGGATTTAGCCTGTTGAGCATGAAGCGAGTTTCTCAACAGAGAAATGAGCCATGCATAATAGAAAACCACCTGCTATACGGGTATTAACATTTACGACCAATTTACGACAGATTTACGACCATTTTTAAAGAGTTGTTGAGAATAATGAATTGGCAAAACAAACAGAACATGCAAGAAATAAGGATATGAATACATATAAAAGGATTTACAATATCTAGAATGATTTCCCGACGAGAAATAAAACCAGGAAAATCAAGTGCATGTTAAAATAATTTAAATTACTTTTTAGGACACTTTTGAGAAAATAATTTTGAAAGGTGTCCTTTTTAGTCGTGGTCGAATATTATCAGTCACGTTTGATCTTGAAAGGTAAATATCATTATGGCGAATACCAATATGGGAATTGATCACGAAGCTATCGAAGTGGAGAAATCCAAAAAGAACTCATAGATGGCAGATATGTTACAAGTCCGGTAAAGAAAGAGTCATGATACAAAAATTGATGCAGACACTGGACTACAGTACATTTGGATATATGTTAAATACATATGATTCGAAATCTGCACTGCTTATGGCTACAGCCATTTATATGTGTGTTGTTGGAGTGTCGAATTACATTGGCTGCAGAATGAACAGAGCTGTGACACTATAGTTATTTAAAAACTAAATCGATATTTCTTTATAAGGTACTATCTCGCTGTTATAATAGAGAAGTAGGTTGAAACAGATTATGGAGGCGCAAATGAGCCTTAAAAACGTACTTCTTGTGGTGAGAGATATCGAGCAGTCCAAGCGTTTTTACCATGAACTGATCGTGCTGCAGATTCTAAGAGATTTTAGAATTTCTATCAGAGTCTTGGCTTTCAGATTGTCACTGATATCTATCTAGAGGATGGAATTGAACATTACGGATTTGAAGTGGATTTACTAAATAAAAGGCGGTGAATTATGCAGTTTAAAGATAAGGTCGTGGTAATTACAGGTGGAGCACATGGAATTGGTAAAACTACAAAAGAAGCCTTTGAGTCAGAGGGCGCAATTGTAGAGGTAATTGATATTGCTGCTGGAGACCATTATGTTGGTGATATCAGTAAAAAGGAAGTGCTTGAAGCTTTTGCAGAATATGTAATCGAAAAGCATGGTCATATTGATTACCTAATTAATAATGCTCTCCCGATTATGCGTGGTATAGGTGAATGTTCCTATGAAGAGTTTGAATATGCTATGGCTGTTGGAGTGACTGCTCCATTTTATCTTTCAAAATTATTCATGGAACATTTTGCAGATGGTGCCTGCATAATTAATATATCTTCTTCGAGAGACAGAATGAGTCAGCCTCAGACGGAGAGCTATACAGCTGCCAAAGGAGGAATTGCGGCTCTTACACATGCACTTGCTGTTAGCATGGCCGGTAAGGTTAGAGTTAATTCTATTTCTCCTGGATGGATCGCGACGGGAGATGCTGTATATGAAGGTCCAGATGCTAGTCAGCAACTTGTGGGTAGAGTAGGAAATACAATGGATATTGCTAATATGATTCTTTTCCTTTGCTCTGATAAGGCGGGATTCATCTCCGGAGAGAATATTTGCATTGATGGTGGAATGACAAAACAGATGATTTATCATGGTGAGCATGGTTGGAAATATGAGATATGAACATATGTTGGATTTTATTTGAGAGTTCAGTAATTGTATAATTCCTCCAAAATGTTAATTCCTCCAAAAAAAGCTTGATTTAAAGTTAACTTCAAGTTGTATGATACACTTATAATACTAAAACAGGGAGGTTCAAAAATAGGTGGATTTGTCATTTGAACAAAAGGATGTAGAAGCAATTTATAAATTGATGGTTTCGTGAAGGAAGGGAGCTAATAAGATGCAAAAAGTAAATATCGCAAATGGACCAGAAAATGTATCCAGACTTATACTTGGCTGTATGCGTATGCCGGCGCTTTCAGTAGAAGCTGCAGCAAATATGATTCAGACAGCCTATGATTTAGGTATTAACTTCATAGATCACGCCACATGTTATGGTGACGGTGAAGCAGAAACAAGATTCGGTGATGCCATTGCTCTTACCAACGTAAAACGGGAAGATCTAATTATTCAGTCAAAATGTGGACTTAGGTTTGACAAGCAGATATTTGACTGGAGAAAGTCAAATATTATTGAAAGTGTCGATGGAATTCTTAAGAGATTGAAAATGGAATACCTGGATGTTCTGCTATTACACAGACCTGATTTGTTATATGACCCGGAACAGATAGCAGAAGCGTTTGATGAACTTGAAGCCGCAGGAAAGGTTCGCCATTTTGGTGTCAGCAATACGATGCCTATGCAGATGGAATTATTAAAGAAATATGTAAAACAACCTCTTAAGATTAATCAGCTGCAGCTTTCTTTAGAGCAGTCACAGTTGATCGATCAGGATTTATATATGAACAACAAAACGACAGACATGTCTATTATGCGTGATGGAGGTGCTCTAGATTACTGTCGTCTTAATGATATTACCATTCAGGCATGGTCTCCACTTCAGCATGGAATGTTTCAGGGCATGTTTATCGATAACCCTGAATTTCCGGAGATGAACAAGGTCCTTGGAGAATTGGCTAATCAGTATGGTGTTACAAAAGCAGCTATCGCGATTGCATGGATTCTTAGACATCCAGCGAAGATGCAGGTAATTGCAGGAACTATGAATCCGGTACATCTTACCGAAATGGCAGAGGCGTGCAAAATCGATCTCACTCATGAAGATTGGTACAAGTTATATCTTTCTTCCGGAAAATTCTTACCTTAAGGAGATAGCTGAAAATATGAAGATAACAGTTGTATGGTCAAGTCCAAATAAGGATGGATTAACGAACACTGCAACCAGACAGTTCATGAAAGGATTGAATAACGCGGGTGCAGAGATAAATGAGATATGGCTTAATAGAACAAAAATGGAACATTGCAGGGCGTGTGGAAATGGATGGGGAAACTGTCGGAACTTGGGTGAATGCATAATAAGCGATGATTTTATGGATATTTATCGTAAAGCATGTGAGTCAGACGGTATCGTTTTTGTGTCAGCAGTATATTGGTCAGATATGACCGAAGGTATGAAGGCATTTATTGATAGATTACGAAGGTGTGAAGCAACAAAGAATCATTTTCTTGATGGGAAAAGATGCATTTTAGTTGCGTGTGCCGGAGGTACAGGGCGAGGTACATTAGAGTGTCTACATCAAATGGAACAGGCTTTGACTCATATGGGAATGAGAGCTTATGACAGAATACCTGTTGTCAGATACAATGCGGAATATGTATTACCTTCATTAGAAAAAGCAGGTGAGGTATATTGCGATAAGTTAGAAAATGGTTTTGATATGTACTATTAGAGAAGAGAAGTTATCAAAAATAATCGTAAGGAATCTGTGTTTTTCTAGAGGAGGGGTTACATGAGCGGTAAATTAGCACATAGAAAAGCAGTACAACAAATTCGCTTTATAGATAGTGAAGGAAATATACTATCGAATACTTCAGTAAAAATAAAATTAATGAACCATCAGTTTTTGTTTGGTTCTGGTGCATTTGATTCTCTTCCGGCAACATCAGAGGTTGATATGGGGAAAATAGATTTTTATCATGACAAGAAATTGCCAGAGAAAAGCTTTTTCCAAGATAGAATCGATAAGTGGTTAGAAGTATTTAACTATGGTACGATTCCGTTTTACTGGGGAGGATTTGAACCGAAAGAAGGCGAGATTCTTACAGACAGCAGAATGCGAGCTGCCAAAATGTTGCAAAAGAATCATGTTAAAGTGAAAGGTCATCCATTATGTTGGCATACAGCCTGTGCAGACTGGTTGATGGACTATGATAATGCAACTATTTTACAAAAGCAGCTTGATCGTATCCACCGAGATGTTACAGCATTCCGTGGTGTAGTAGATATGTGGGATGTCATTAATGAAGTAGTGATCATGCCTGTCTATGACCGATATGATAACGCGATTACACGTATTTGTAAGGATCTTGGTAGGGTTCGACTTGTAAAAGAAGTATTTGAAGCGGCAAAGGCAGCAAATCCAGATTCGATATTACTGATCAATGATTTTAATTTATCTGAAAGTTATAGAATATTGATCGATGGCTGTTTGAATGCTGGTGTTCCTATTTCAGCAATTGGAATTCAGACACACCAGCATCAAGGCTATATGGGGCAAAAGAAATTAGAAGATATCTTAGAAAGATTTTCAACATTTGGGCTACCCTTGCATTTTACAGAGAATACCTTGCTGTCTGGAAATATCATGCCAGCGGATATTGTGGATTTAAATGATTATCAGGTGGACGAATGGCCATCTACTCCGGAAGGTGAGGAAAGACAGAAAAAGGAATGGGCTGAAATGTATCGTATTTTGTTTGAGCATCCTTTGGTAGAAGCAATCACCGGATGGGATTTTGCAGATGGGGCATGGCTAGGCGCGCCTAGTGGGCTTATTCGTAAGGATAATACGACAAAACCAGCATATCATGAATTGAAACGTCTGATCCACGAAGAATGGCATACGGAAGATGAATTGCGAACAGACGAAAATGGTAATATTACGCTTGAAGGTTTTAAAGGAGAATATGAGATTGCACTTCAGGGAAAGACAATAAATTATAATCTTAATGGAAATTCAAATGATGATGTAATAGAGATCGCTATATAGAGAAGGAAATATAGCCCAAAATGTGATGATCACAGGAGCGGGAAGATATGTTTATAATATCAAGTATGATTTCCCGACGACGAAGAGCTTGGAGAAGTAAGCTAGTAAGATCAAAGATATGTTATAAATTCAATTATTATTTTCAGGACTCTTTCAAAAGTAAAGCTTTTGAAAAGAGTCCTTTTAGCTTTTAGGCGAATATTACCAGTCAAGTTATTGCTAGAAAGGCGAACAGTGTTATGGCGAATTCAAGTATTGGAATAGAAAGGTATAAATTATTGTGAGAATAAATAATACATGGTATACTAAACCGAGACGTATAATCGGATGGAAACTGACTGTGAGATGACACACAGAGTGTATCAGGCGTTAAGACGGAACTATAATGATGCTACACTGTTTTATCGATAAATAAGCGGGCTTTAATCAAGATAGATGGAGAGTGAATATGAAACCAAGATCAGAGTTAAGCATGGAGCTTTATCAATTAATGCTAAGACGAGGGTATCCGGAGGAATTCTGCGATATTGTCACCAGGAATCTAAATACAGATTTTACGGCGAAGAGGATGATTGGATATTTAAAGCATTATCAGCACCCGCCGCTTGAAGAGATTGCGGATGAAATGCTTTCAATCCTGGACGATAGGAATAGAATCATGCAGAAGATGGATCTAGAGAGGATTAATGCATCCTGGAATAATTATTTGATACAAGGCTTTGATGAGAATGAATATCTGGATGATGAAAGTATATTATGATTGATTATTAAGGAGGTTCTTTATGGGATTGATGGAAAGACCATCGGTCAGCACAATGGCTGACGGAGGAAAGTATTGGGAGCATGAGTACGAGAAATTTTATCTTAAGACCTACGTACCTGCAAGTGATATTGATGGCCAGACGAATAATTATAGCTTTCGGGCTCCATTACTGCTGGTCTTTGAAGAAAACAGGCAGAGCCGAGATGAGGCGATTGATTTTGCAATGAAGAGCGGACTTGGCAGTATAGCGGCCGCAGTGGATTCAAGTGTCCTTTTTATTTATCCGACGGATGAAGGTGGATGGAAGAATGCAACAGAGGAGTTATATGCGTCCGTTATCGCGGAAGTCAAAATGGATCCCCGTCATTCGGATGGAATTACCGAAATACATAATTTCTTTACACGCGAGTTCAAGGGCTATTTTATAAGAGGCGCGGTATTCAGAGCCGATATTTATAGTTACGGCGAGTCAGCAGATTATGTGGCCAAGAACCTGTTGAAAACAATAAATGGTGAGTATCTCTGGGGCCCCGGTGAGATTACTCCCGCAATGTGCTCCATGCAGAAGCTGAGTGTTATTCCTGCACCGGAGCGTAAGGATATCGGTATATTGAGTGTTGGCAATTCTAAGGAAGTAAATGAAGCCTTTCAGTGTTGTACGAATCTGCTAATTAAGTCAGAGCCTGACTACAGGGCTGATTTTAATTCTTTTGTCCGTAAGTTTAAAATGTGGTGTGGGAATATGGAGATTGAGCCTGATTTTGCATCAATGAATATGACAGAGGAGGCTGGCAGCGTACTGGTTAAAACCTCACCGGACAACAAAGGTTTATGGGGGGATACAGCAGAGCATAAAGTTGGATATTTTGCCTACTACAATAATGATTTGTTTGATAAAGGTCCTGTTCCACTGCTTATGGGATTTCATGGTGGCGGCGATTCCTCAATGTTCCTGACATTTGTTTCGGGATGGTATGAAATCGCACACAGATATGGTTTCTTGTATGTTTCACTTGAGAATCATCAGAATGTAAGAGCCACAGAAGTTGTAGAAGTAATTGAGAAGCTTAAGAAACGCTACAAGATAGATGAGCATCGCATCTATGCAACCGGCTTCTCCATGGGCAGTGGCAAGACATGGGATATGTATCAGGAGTATCCTCACCTGTTCGCAGGTCTTGCTCCTGCGAGTGCACTGTTCCCGGTGAAGAATAATCCATTTAGTCAACCACTCGGTGACAGACTGAATATGACGGTTCCTGTTCCGATATTCTATTCGGGTGGCGAAGATTCACATCTGCCTGAATTACCTTTCCAGGCTGCTTCCGGTCTTGAAAGGATACAGTATGCTGCTGAGGTAAATAAGTGTAAGACGAGATTCGACCTAAGCTACGACGATAAGGACCATTGGGCGGATCCGATATGGGGTGTTTCCGGTGATCGTGTTGAGAAGCTTTACGATGAGTCCAGAGGAAGCGATCTGACGATTCATTTCTTTGACAGCGAAGATGGTGTTTGTCGAACCGCATTTGCAAGTGTCAGTGGACAGGTACATGAGTGCAGACATCATACTTGTGAGAATGCATGGAAGTTTATATCGCAGTTTACCAGGTAGTTCATGCAAGAGGAACGCCCAGATGAATGGTTTGACTAGATCAAACCATTCATCTGGGCGATTTTTATGGCGGAGACCTTTCCGCTTGCATCCAGTTTAAGGTATATATTGTGAAGGTGGGTTTTCACCGTACCCTGGGATAGTGTTAAACGTTCTGCAATTTCCTCTCGATTGAAGCCCTCTGCGGTAAGGGAAAGCACCTCGGCCTCCCGGTCGGTTAGACTGATCTTACTCGGACTGTTTCTTCTAAGGTTATCGATATACTGTTCGCAATAGATTACTACCGTTTTGAGATATTCATCCTGGGAAGCTCGATTTACCAATATTCTCAGCATACCGATTATTTGAGGAGCATATTCGATCAGGGGTAAGAGGATATTATCCGAACGGGCCATTGTCAGAGCCTGTTCCAGCTCGTGAACTCCTTCCTCCATTCCATATAGGTGATAGCTCGCAATCGCCTTGAAGATTTGGTTATGGAGGAAGCCCAGCTGATTATGAAATATACAGAACTGCTCGTGAAATACCTCGGTAAGAGCATCGAGTGCTTTATAATTCTTACTGAGTAAAATGGCCTTACCGTAGACAATATAGTTGAAGGCAATTCCCTGATATAGAAAGCTGGCTGAGGTCATATCTCCGATTTGAAGCCAGAGGGGTATTTTCTCATGCTGCTCCAGGCAGGCATAGACATATCCCTTACACATATCAACTGTGGTATTTAGCAGTGGACTGTCATGGGAGGAGATGCTATCTTCCAGCTGCTTCAGCATCTCAACGGCTTCGGATAGCTTGCCCTGTAATAGGTACAGTCTGATTAAGGTGAAGTTAGCACAGAGGATGATACTGATTTGATCCTTAGCGCTTGCTTTATAGATAGCTTTAAAGCTACTCAGCTCGGCGGTCGCCCAGTCACCGGTCTCTAGTGCAAACTCGGCTTTGATTACGTACTCGGAGCCTGTTCCGCAACCATTTGCAAAGCTGGCATAGGAGGTAAAACGCTCGATGGCAAGCTGTGTAAGTTGGCGAAAGGTACCCTGATCTCTGAAATATACATAGAGCAGGTGAGGTGAGCCCATCGTAAACTCGTTATTTCTGGTCATGATATACGACTGCTTTCCATTCAGCAATCGGAGGATTTGCGTATTGGTCTCCTCGGACGGATTGATCACATTAAAGGAGGTAAAGCGTTTGAAAATCAATGCCTCCGCGATAATATGATTTCTAAAATCTTCATCAACTGCATCCATTTCTTCGTATGCTTTTCTTAAATCATCTAACAGGGCAGCACAGTCTGCAATATCCTTTTGATCACCTCTTACAATGGAAAGAAGAATATGCTGCAGATAGGCAAGCGGGTATTGGTATAGCAGCTTTTTATCGGCTCTGCCAAACAGCTCTTTGGAGCCTTCAAAGGAGGTAAGCTCATTGCTGATATTTGCAGGTTCATTCAGATGGGTAAGGATTCTAACTACTTCTCCGGCTTTATAAAAATAACGATAGGCGGCAGTAAAATTGTTGTTGGCAAGCTCCCATTCACCCAGACGGATATATATATCGCGAAGCTCGTCCTCCGTTAAGATCAACTCACGCTTGAGTCGGAGAAAATCAAGCAGGACATTATGGATTTTGTAGGTGTGGGAAGCAAGATCATAGTATACAAAGGCGTTTTCTCTGCGAAGCTGCTTTAGGATATCCGGAGTCCGCTCCTCGCCGGTCACATAAAGTGCCTGCTTATTCGAAAAAACATCCATAAAGGACAGCTTCAGTAAGAAGCGCCGGATGGCTTCCTCATACGGATGATAGAGAACCCTTTCCACCAGATCATCGATGAAAGCGTTCATACCGACCTCCACACCGTTCTCAAGTGCTAACAGAATGAGATAGATTAAGGAGACCCATCCATCCGAATAATCACAGATTCGTCTAATGTCAGTGTCGGAAATGCCACCTTGCATCATACGACAATAGGCAGTAATCTCAGCCTCACTGAATTTAAGCTTCGAATGAGATATGATATGACATAATCCTTTGGAAAGAAGCTCGGAGAATTCCAGCTGCGTGGTATCCCGGGTTATGATCACCAGGTGCAGATTGTCCAGCTGCTCCTGTGCAATTCTCAGGAGAAGTCGGCTAATATTAATATCCGGAATGAGATGAAAATCATCGATCACTAGCACGGTTTTTGGCGGATAGTTGATATTGATTAATAAGGATAATACCTTCTCGATTTGTGCGATATCAGACGGAAAGCCAAGTGTCTTCAATCGGTGGGAGGTATTCACCTCCAGCCGGCTCAATTGTGATGTGAAGGTATCCCAGAAGAGAGCCGTAGCTTCCTTAGAATTCAGTATAGTAATCCAGAGCGGATCGTTCTTATCCTCCTTCAAAAAGGAGCGGACGGCAGTTGTTTTGCCGAAGCCGATGGGAGCCTCAACAATCGTAAGGGGATAGTGATATATCATAGACATAATTCCAGCCAGTTGTTTTCTTTTTAAAAGCTCTCTTTTTTTCATGAGTTTTCCCTTTTGTATGATGGTATGGATGGCAATTTGTACTGAGCCTAGAATGAGTTTATTGTGAGTGGTAATAACTTACAGGATAGAAGTATTATATGATAAAACGCTTATTGTGACAACAAATAATGCCCTTATAACATCAATATATTCCATAATATACTAAAAATACACCATATGGTAGATACCGATGAGGAAAAACCCTCGCTATAATGTCAATGATCGCTTTTCGCAAAGGACGAATAAAAGGGAGGGATTTGGATCAGTAACATTATAAGTGTAATACCGAATGATGATTTCACACTACTCATCGAATTCGAGCATGGGAATAAGGTGTTGTTTAACATGAAGCAAATGATTAACTCGATTCCTTACAATGCTCTGAATAATCTGGAATGCTTTAAGAGGGTAAGAATCGAAGAAAAAGCGATTAGCTGGGATACAAATAACCCCAATACCGTAATTCCGCTTCGGCTTACGGTGGATCACATCTTGTTTACCATCCGTGATTGAACAGAAGCATTTGCCTAAGCGAAGCTCAAAAACAAAAGGAATAACACGATACGATACACGATCAGCAATGCAATAATGAGAAGAAAGGAAATAGGATACTCATGAAGAAGAAAACAATTATATGGAAACGAAGCATATCAATGCTGCTCACACTGATATTGACAGCACTCATTGTAATTCCCACCAATCAAGGAACAGCATATGCTATTCAAATGGGGACTTTGTTAGACTTGAGCGAGGGCAGTATTGTTATCGGTGACGGAGTATTATCACAAGATGGGTTATCAAAAACACCAGATTCTGAGAATTGTTATATAATCGAACATACAGGTACGACATTTGAGAATACCATTATGATCACAGGAGGAGCGATCAGTATAATATTGTCTAATGTGAAGATTGATGTGCAGGCAATAACCGATGCCTGTGCATTTGATATCCACCCGGGTGCCAGTGTGAATCTTCGTCTTGAGGGTACGAATGAGCTTCTTAGCGCGGACAGACAGCCGGGGCTCAGAGTTCCAAAGGGAGCTTCCTTAACAATCAATAAAGCAGGTCCCCATGACAACCTGGACAGCTTGGTTGCTAAGTCGACATATACTGGTTCCAGTAATGCAAGTGGTATCGGCGGTGGAGATTTTGAAGCAAATGGTACCATCACCCTATTGGGAGGTACTATCACTGCTTCCGGTGATTATGGAGCATCCGGAATCGGAAGTGGAGGAGGGTACATGCAAGATAGCAATCCGCTTCACGATAGGAAGGGCGGAGATATTACCATCAATGGTGGAATCATCATAGCCAGTTGTCAAGGCGGTACGGGAATCGGTGGAGGATATGGTCATTACTGCGATATTTATATCGGTGGTGGGGATGTGACAGCGGAAGCTACAAATTTTTCATTTGGAAGTGGAATCGGTGGTGGAGATAATAGCCCTGCCGGTCTGATCCAGATCACCGGAGGTAAGGTTACGGCAAGGATGTCCGGAGGTGGTGCGGCAATCGGAAACAGCTATCAGGGTTCTCCTGCAACCATCAATATAAGCGGAGGTGAGATTGATGCTGAAGTCAATGGGCCGGGGGCAGCCATTGGTGGAGGACAGGATACTCCGAGTGGAATGATAAGTATTACCGGTGGAGTTGTGAAGGCGAATGCCCTTGGATCCGGAGCAGCAATCGGAGATGGTAATGGTACAGGAACCTTGGACACGCAAGTGAATATCAGTGGCGGCAATATCACTGCAACCAGCGTATATGGGCCTGCAATCGGTGGGTGGAATGGCAGTGAAGCTTCCATTAACATCAGTGGCGGAACGATCTATGCGAAAAGCCTGAGTACCGGAATTGCAAGAGGAGACGGAAGGATAACAATTACAGGTGGTTCTGTAAATGTACTGGATAGCGGCTTACCATACTGCAGTCCATTGCCTACGAATGGTACCCAGCCGGTGTATCCGGTTCAGATAAAGCTCCCTGTTACAGCTGCGGATGGTATTAATGGTCTTATGATATCGCAGGGTAGCCCGATCACCTATGGATATCAGGATATGATGCTCAATAGTCAGGATAAGCTTTACTTATTCCTTCCGGCATACGCACAGGATACCCAGGCTACCATAACCGCGGGCACAGAGGAGTACCCCGGCTATCAGGGCATTGTTGGTACTACCGGTATCAATGCACTGTATCTTAATCAGGCACCCTTGCTCCTAACACCTACGAGCATCAGTTGCAATGAGGTAGAAGGTCCCTTTACCGTTACCGCTACCGGTGGCACACTCAGCAATCCCGTTAGCTTCCGGATATTGGAAGCATATCAATCGACCGTAGAATTAGTGGATCATCAAGACGGAACAGCTGATATTGAAATCCTTAGTCCGGGCACGGTCACCCTTCAGGCATCGAAGGAGGGGGATGGAATCTATAGTACGGTGACGGCTGATGTTATCATTACGGTTTCCCCTTATTTTGTTGTATCAGCTATTCCGGAGCAGAAGTATACCGGCAATCCAATCAAACCTGCGATCGTGGTAACCGATGGAACCAATACGTTGGTCGAAGGAACTGACTATAAGATTGAGTATTTTGATGTTCCCGGGGGTGATTTTCTGGATGATTATTCAAATGTGGGTTATCATACCTTTATTATAGCAAGCCTTATAAACACGAACATATACAAATACATAGATTTTATCATTGGAGCGGAATTGAGTAATCTATCCTTTAGCGCAGGCAATCTAACTCCTGCCTTCCAGCCGGGGGTTACCAGCTATACTCTACAGGTTGCAAACAGTGTCAGCTCCATAAGCATTACCCCTACTGCAAATGATACGGCAAATACAGTTGTGCGTGTCAATGGTGTTACTGTAGCAGCCGGAAGCTCTTCAGAACAAATTGATATTCCGGTTGGAGATACAAGCATCCAGGTCAGGGTTCGATCAAAAGATTATGAATCGGTTCGTAATTACACTATCCTGGTGAAACGAGCGGCAGCAACATCACCAACGCCGCCGGTAACACCACCAGTAATACCGCCAGTAACACCGCCACAACCTGAACCGATGCCTGTATCTGCAAATACACCAACACCTACACCAACACAAGTGTTACCTGCGGACTCCCTTACATTTCCCGTAAATATACAGGAGCATATTATGGCAGATGGTAAGCTGGTCATACCGGTATCGACTGAGGAATTAAATCAGCTATTGTCTGACCCCAAACAGACAGAAGCGGCAATCAATATTACATTAACAGGAAGCAATACTGATTATAACAGAATAACGGGAATGACTCTTCGTGCAGAGACATTAGAATTAGTGAAACAATCTGGTAGAAGCCTGTCAATCACAGTCTGTGATATGGATGGCAGAGCACGTTATACCTGGGGCTTTGATGCAGACAGCTTGACTTCCTATCGTCAGGATTTTGCGGATCTTGAACTGTTCGTAAGGATGTCGTCGGCAACGGAGGATACGGAGCTTAGGGATCAACTAGGAGATGCTTCAGCGCAGGGGTTGATATGTAGCTTTGCTCATGATGGAAAACTCCCGGTACAGGCTGGTGTTAGGATATACGTCGGTGATCATAAGGATTTCGTATCGGGGTCTAAAGTGTTCCTGTATCACTATAACCGAGAGACCGGAAAATTAGAGACGCTTCCTTACAGCTCAAATTATGTGGTGGATGCAGACGGCTATGTAACGTTTCAACTAGTGCATTGCTCTGATTATGTTGCACTACTTAAGAAGGCAGATTCAGACAATATCACAAGTCTTCGTCAACAGATTATGGTAACAGCACCTCGTAATACATTATATATAGATAATAAAGCGAAGGCATCAACACAGCTGCAGATAAAACTTCCTTTTACCTTAGAATTAATTGCTTCCCAAGAGAAGCAGGCTTCTCAAAATGCGCTCGGGTGGGTGAAGGCATCCTATTCATCAAGTAATAAGAAGGTTGCAACGGTGAATAGGAATGGAAGCATCAAAGCGGTAGGGAAAGGTACGACAGTAATCAAGACGGTACTGACTCTTTACAGCGGAAAGACAAAGACAGTAAATATTACAATTACAGTGAAATAACTGAATATTTGATCTCATTTATTGACGGGAATTATGTGGATTGAAGTGATAGACACTTCGTTGCTGGTAGAAATATCGGAGCGAGGTGTCTTTTTATATAAATTTCTACTAAAAATAAAATTCTCACATATAAATTATTTGTAAAAATAATTTAATAAATGACATAATTCGTGTTATAATTTACTTGTTATAGTAAATAATGGTAGTCTTTAAAATTGATTGAATTAACAAGAAGCATGGAGGTCCTTCTATGAGTGTACAAGTGCAGGATAGTTTTTATGAACTAAAAAGTTTCATTGATGGAATCGAAGACAAGAGGGGTGCTTTGATATCAGTTCTCCACAAAGCGCAGCATCTTTACAGTTATCTTTCGGATGAAGTTATTCTATTCATTTCAGAGACGCTCGATATTCCAAGCTCTAAGATTTATGGGGTGATAAGTTTCTACTCTTATTTTACCACCAAGCCAAGAGGTCAATATGTAGTCAATGTTTGTCTTGGTACTGCATGCTTTGTTCGAGGAGCAGATGCCATCATGAAGGAATTTGAGAAAGAGTTGAATTTGAAGTCAGGAGAAACCTCACAGGATATGAAATATACGTTATCCGGGTTGCGCTGCATCGGTGCCTGTGGACTTGCACCTGTTGTAATGATTAATGATAAGGTTTACGGCAGGGTAGAGGTGGATCAGGTTAAAAAAATATTAGCAGAATGTGAATTGGAGGATACGCTATGAGCAAGTTGAAATCATTGGAAGAACTTGAGCAAATCAGGCAGACTGCAAAGAATAAGCTGGACTTAAGAGCTACCGCCGAATCGGAGGATCGAATTATTGTCAGAGTAGGTATGGCAACCTGCGGAATTGCAAGTGGGGCGAGAGTTACGATGCAGGCAATCATTGATGAGCTACACAAACAAAATATTAGTAATGTTTCGGTAACACAAACCGGTTGTATGGGGTATTGTGCACAGGAACCGATTGTAGAAGTGATTAGTAAAGATATGCCTTCTATAATATATGGACATGTAGATGCATTAAGAGCCAGAGAAATTGTGAATGAACATATTAAGAATGGACGGCTTCTTCAAAATGCGATTATTACAAAAACATTTAGCAAATAGAGGTAGGAGGTTGAGGAATGAGTAAATTCAGAATGCATCTGCTGGTGTGCGGTGGAACTGGTTGTACATCCTCCGACAGCTTAAAGTTGGTAGATAAATTAAATGAAAGTATAGGCAGGCATGGACTTGCCGATGAGGTTGAGGTAGTAATCACCGGATGCTTCGGTTTTTGTGAAAAAGGACCAATAGTAAAGGTCTATCCGGATAATGTATTTTATGTAACTGTTATGCCCGATGATGCGGAAGAAATTGTTACAGAGCATGTCATCAAGGGACGCCAGGTGGAAAGGCTTTTATACATAGAACCGAATATGAAGGTGAAACTGGAGGGCCAGAAGGATCTGCCCTTTTATAAGAAGCAGATTCGTATTGCTCTGAGAAACTGTGGTTTTATTAATCCGGAGGATATCAATGAATATATCGCTGCGGATGGATATCAGGCTCTTGCCAAATGCTTGACCAAGATGAGCCGGGAAGAAGTGATTACTACAGTAATTGAGTCCGGCCTCAGAGGAAGAGGGGGCGGTGGCTTTCCTACCGGTCTAAAATGGAAGTATGCCAGTAAAAGTGTGGGTGATAACAAATACATTATCTGTAATGCGGATGAAGGTGATCCGGGAGCATTTATGGATCGATCCATCCTGGAAGGTGATCCTCATTCCGTGCTGGAAGCTATGGCTATCGCAGGTTATGCAATTGGGGCGGAGCACGGGTATATCTATATCAGAGCAGAATACCCGCTTGCGATCAGCAGATTGGAAACCGCAATTGCACAGGCAAGAGAGTATGGGCTTCTTGGAAAAGATATCCTTGGCACCGGCTTTCACTTCAATGTGGAACTGCGCTATGGTGCAGGTGCCTTCGTATGTGGAGAAGAAACGGCATTGATCCATTCCATCGAGGGAGAACGTGGGGAACCTACAACAAAGCCTCCCTTTCCGGCAGAAAGCGGAGTGTGGGATAAGCCTACCTGTGTTAACAATGTTGAGACTCTAGCGAACATAGCACCTATTTTCTTAAATGGAGCTGATTGGTTCCGCCAGATTGGTACAGAAAAATCGTCCGGAACAAAGGTATTTGCGCTTGCAGGCAAGGTAAATAATGTCGGTTTGGTTGAGGTTCCGATGGGAAATACTCTTCGAGACGTTATTTTTGATATCGGAGGCGGCATCAAGGATAACAAGAAATTCAAAGCAGTGCAGACCGGAGGACCCTCGGGTGGCTGCATTACAGAAGAGAATCTTGATATAGCGATCGACTACGAATCCCTTGGCAAGATTGGCTCCATGATGGGCTCTGGCGGAATGATTGTAATGGATGAAGATAACTGTATGGTGGATATTGCCAAATTCTATCTTGAATTCACGGTAGATGAATCCTGTGGAAAATGTACTCCATGTCGCGTGGGCAATAAGAGACTTCTTGAGATACTGGAGAAAATTACATCAGGGAATGGTACCGAACAGGATCTTGTCGATCTACAGGAGTTAGGGGAGATTATTAAAGATACTTCTCTCTGTGGCTTGGGGCAGACTGCACCTAATCCGGTTCTGAGTACATTGAAATATTTTCATGATGAATACCTGGCACATGTGAAGGACAAAAAGTGTCCCGCCGGAGTATGTCAATCACTTTTATCCTATTATATCCTACCCGATAAATGCGTCGGATGTACACTATGCGCGAGAGTATGTCCTGTCTCCTGCATCTCAGGTGAAGTGAAGAAGGTTCATGAAATTGATCAGTCAAAGTGCATTAAATGTGGTGCGTGCTATAATAAGTGCAAATTTAGTGCAATTGAGAAACGCTAGAGAGAGGGGGACGAATGCTATGATTAATCTGTCAATTAATAATCAACCGGTTGCAGTGGAAGAAGGAAGTACCATTCTTGAAGCTGCAAGAAAATTAAATATTAAGATTCCTACGCTTTGCCATCTTGATTTGCATAATCTGAAAATGGTGAATAAGGCCGCTTCTTGTCGCGTCTGTGTGGTTGAAGTGGAAGGAAGGAGAAATCTTGCGCCTGCCTGTGCAACCCCGGTAACGGAGGGGATGGTGATAACCACCAATACCATACGATGCATCAAGGCAAGAAGAACGATAGTTGAGCTCCTGCTTTCGAATCATCCGAAGGACTGCCTGATCTGCGAAAAGAACCTGGAATGCGAGTTACAAGCATTGGCAGCAGAATTAAACATACGAGAGATCCGCTATAAAGGAGAGAGGGCAAAGCATCCGAAGGATGAGTCCAGCAAATCAATCGTCAGAAATATGGATAAGTGTATTCTTTGCAGAAGATGTGAGACGATGTGTAATGAGGTACAGACGGTACATGTGCTATCTGCGGTCAATCGTGGCTTCGATACCTTTATCGCGCCATCGATGAATCTTCCGATGCATGAAACTACCTGTACCTTCTGCGGACAATGTGTAGCGGTATGTCCGACCGGCGCCTTGACTGAGGTAAATAACATATCCAAGGTATGGGATGCTATTAATGACACTAAAAAATACGTTATCGTTCAGACGGCTCCGGCTGTCAGGGTGGCACTCGGAGAGGAGTTTGGGGCTGAACCGGGAACAAGAGTTACGGGAAAGATGATTAAAGCACTTCGCCAGCTTGGATTTAACAAAGTATTTGACACAGATTTTGCGGCAGATCTTACCATTATGGAAGAGGCATCTGAATTTGTCCATCGTCTTCAGCATGGTGGTAAATTGCCGATACTTACCAGCTGCTGTCCGGGATGGGTTAAGTTTTTCGAGCATCAGTTTTCTGATATGCTGGATATACCTTCCACCAGTAAATCTCCTCATGAGATGTTTGGTGTTATTGCGAAAACCTACTTTGCCAAAAAGGCCGGTATTGATCCGAAGGACATCTATGTAGTATCGGTAATGCCCTGTCTGGCTAAGAAATACGAGGCGGCAAGACCGGAGTTATCATATGAAGGATTTCAGGATGTCGATGCTGTTATTACTACAAGAGAATTAGCTCAGATGATGAAGGAAGCCAATATCGACCTGATGACTCTTGAGGAGGATGAATTTGATCAGCCTTTGGGTGAATCTTCAGGCGCAGGTGTTATATTCGGAGCTACAGGTGGTGTTATTGAAGCTGCCCTACGAACAGCTTATGAATGGTTAACGAAGGAGAAGCTTGAAAAAGTGGATTTTCATGATCTCCGTGGCTTTACCGGAATCAAAGAGGCTGTCGTCAATATCAATGGACTGGATGTTAAGATAGCGGTGGCACATGGCCTTGGTAACGCAAGAGAGCTGTTGGAAAGCATCCGGGCGGGAAAGGCAGACTATCATGCAATCGAAATCATGGCATGTCCGGGAGGTTGCATCGGTGGCGGCGGACAGCCTTACCATCATGGAGATATTGATATTCTCAAAAAGAGAATGGCAGGTATCTATCAGGAGGATGAAAGTAAGACAATACGTAAATCCCATGAAAATCCGTATATTATCAAATTATATGAGGAATTCCTTGGGGAACCGTATGGAGAGAAGGCACACAGCTTGCTACACACCCATTATGTAAAAAGAAGAAAGATGTAATGAGGAACTGAAGAAAAAGATACGCTCCCTTCTGGGTAGAAAAGCTTTTGCTTATCTGCCCGGGAGGGAGCTTTTTATGATACACTTCGCATACGAAAAAGTGTACTAGGATATCGAATGTGTTGATAGCAGAAATACATGGAAGAACCAGCGGTGCGATTCGAGCCAGATTGATAAAACTGGTATTGCTAATATATTAACCCAAACTTGACTTATAGATCAAAAAAGGATAAAATAATATCTATGAATAACTTTGATTTTTTAAGGTCACCGAATGAAATGAATATGGAAATTGCGATAAGAGTGAGTGTTAGGAGAAAGGAGAAAAAGATAACACAGGTACAGCTTGCTGCTTCTTCCGATGTGAGTCTGGGCTCCATTAAGAGATTTGAGCGTACCGGAGAGATATCATTATCCTCACTTATTAAGATTGCATTTGCTCTGGGATGTGAAAGTGATTTTGATAAATTGTTTTCTAAGAAGGGGTATTCATCCATTCAGGAGGTAATTGATGAACATAAATAAATCGCTCAGTGTAATGTTCGGAGACAAAAGGGTTGGAACCCTTGCCATAACGGTTAATCATTTGGTTGCATTTGAATACGAGGAGGAATGGATCCGTAATGGATTTTCCATTAGCCCATTTTCTTTACCATTGCAAAAGGGGGTATTCCTGCCGAAGAGCTATGATCCTTTTGATGGCTTATTTGGAGTGTTTTCGGACAGCCTGCCTGACGGTTGGGGACGACTACTGGTTGACAGACTTCTCCTGAAAGAAAAAATTAATCCGGCAGAGTTTGATGCGATTAATCGATTAGCTATGGTTGGATCGTCATGTATCGGTGCATTGACCTACCAACCGGAAAGTAGTTTATCACTTACACGGTCAGATCTTACTCTGGATGAGATTGCAGTGGAATGTCAGAAGATTTTTGAAAGCAAGGATAGTGATAATTTGGATGAGCTTTTCCAAATGGGCGGATCCTCGGGTGGTGCAAGACCAAAGGTTTATTATAAAATTGATGGACAGGAATGGATTGTTAAATTCCCATCTTCTCAGGATAGAGATGATATTGGCGTACAAGAGTATAAGTATTCTTTATGTGCACGCAGATGCGGAATTCCTATGACAGAAACAAGATTATTGGAATCAAAGAATTATGAAGGTTTTTTTGCAACAAAGAGATTTGATAGAGATAATGACAAGAAAATTCATATGGTATCGGTAGGTGCATTGCTTGAGACTACTCATCGGATCCCTAATCTGGATTATAACATATTGATGCAACTGACTTTGCGGCTTACCAATGATTACGAGCAGATATGGCAGATGTTCCGTCTTATGTGTTTTAATGTATTTGCTCATAACAGAGATGATCATGCAAAGAACTTTTCGTTCTTATATGATGTGAATAAAAGTCGGTGGATCCTATCTCCGGCATATGATCTGACGTTCAGTTATTCTATTGGTGGCGAGCATGCAACTACGGTTGATGGAAATGGCAAGAACCCGGGAATGAAAGAATTGCTTGCGGTTGCTAAGAACATAAAATTAGACCGGAACAAGGCAAGGATTATTGCAGAGGAGATTCGTGATATTATTTCTGAGGACTTATAAAAGGATCTATAATATCAATAATGAATTCCTGACAGCGAAGAGTCTGGATAAATAAATATTATAACACTAAAATTAGTAGACCCTTTTCAAAAAGTAATTTTTGAAAAGGGTCATTTAATATCCTCTGATTATAGGTCTCGATTAAGATCTCAGATAACGCCACAACGTAGTTCGGCTGATCTGCAGCTGCTTGGCGGTGAGGCTTTGGTTGCCCTGATTGGCAGCCAGAGCCTTCTTTATAATATCCCGTGTGATTTCTTCCAGAGATCGCTCCAGATCCATGCTAACATCGGTCAGAGATTCATGAGAGCTATTGATGGAGGAACGTTCTTTGTCCAGCAGAGTGGCCACAGAGTTGCTGGTAATGTAAGGTGTAACGGTAAGAACCGCCAGCTCTTTGGTCAGACGCTTAAATTGGGTGTAATTCTGAGGCCAATCATAATGCATCAGCATTTCCATGGCTTTGGGTTCGAAGCCGGTTAGCTGCTTGCCCAGGGCTACGTTCAGTGTGGACAGATAGATGCTTGACAGGGTAGGAAGCTCCTGGATTCGGTCCCGTAGAGGCGGTAGACAAATTGTCAGGCAGGATAAGCGCTTAACAAAGTCCTGCCCTTCCGGCGGAAGCTGGGAATCCTTCTGACTGATGCAGGAGAAGATCAACCGGTTCCGGCGGTGAAGGTTGGTATCGATGATGGAGGAAAGCAACTCGTGGTTTCGTTCCGGATCCAAAGCATCTAGGCTTTTGAAATAAATCGTATTGTTACTGTCGTTAAGAGGCGAATTATAATGGTTAGTCAGGTAGGTCCATCCCTTTTCTGTTAACTGACTACAGTCTATTGTCACCAGAGGATTCGTCTGAAGCGGGCTCTGAGTATAGAGCACCAGAGCAATCTGTTCCTTGCCGGTACCATTCTCACCCGTGATCATAACGGGAAAGGAGCTCTGGCTAATCTGGTCAATGGAATCGGCAAGGTCTCCCATGGCTCCGGTGATTCGGTAGAAGCTGTTGAAGAAGTTTTCCTCGGCTTCTTTTTTATTGGAGAATCGTATTCCGTATTTGCCCGGGGTTATAGGTATTTTGGAATCGGTAAAATAGAATACCCCGTACTGCCGTCCTTCGTAAGGTATCATGCGGCCGATGATGGAGAAAAGGGTTCCTTCGATATTTCGGAAGATTTTATGACTGTCGGAGGAACGCACACTGGGGAGTTCCTGACGGAGTAAATCATAAATCTGCATTTCGTTTTTCTTATCCCAGGTGGAGAGGTATACCTTCTCTTCTGAATCAAAAATAACAGTATAATCGCCGGAGTACTTTAACACTTCCTTTAAAAACAGATTGTCACGACGTGCTTTATTATGACGGGTGCTTACCTTGATTGCTTGATTGAAAGCATCCTCAATGCTCTCGGCTCCTGAGGTGATAAGAATAGCATTCAGTCCAAGCAGCTTGGCTTCTGTATGGGAGATCATATCACAGACCACCATATTATAACCCTGGAGCTTAAGCTTAGTCAGAAGAGGTCGTACCTCCTCGGCAGAATGAACGGTGAAGATATCAAGCTGATATTGCAGCAGGTTGCAGAGCATATGAGCACTGCCGGTGATATTCGGAAATCCGATAATAGCATAGCGCTCCTTGTAATTCTCAGCAAGCTTGATGGCTCGAAGAATGTCGTAGACCGACAGGGAGATCTCTACGACAGGAATTTCGGTTACCTCCTCAATTAACTGCGCGGTTCCGCCCCGTGATATAATAGCGTCGTAATTCTCGTCCATATGTCGGAGCACCAGCTCCTTACCGTAATTTAAATCTCCTACATAAACATCAAGTTCAAGATCGGTTCTATTCTTCGCCAGACGTTCTATAGCGGTTTTCATAGCTTCATAGGGCGCTACGCCCAGTACTTTTATTTTCTTATTATCCATAATATACTCCATTCTGCCGCAACAAGCGAAATAGGGTGACGGCACAAACTTCTCAAGACAAATACTTAACTAACACAGAGATGCATATGTTTCAATAATAAACAGTGTACTATATATGAACATAATTCGCAATAAATAAATAAAAGATGTTGCAAAATGAAACATTTATAAGGAATAACTTTATTGTTTTTTAATAAAAATGTCGATAAAATAATATTTGTAATAAGAGAAATAATATAAAAACATATGATTGTTCAGAAAATGAAAATAAGGCGGTGAGTATTTGGTAACTCTGTTGATTATTGCCGACGACTTCACAGGAGCCCTGGATACAGGGGTACAATTTGCTGCAAGCGGAGCAAATACCAGAGTGGTGACCAGTGTGGATTATGACTTCCGCCAGGTGGATCCGGAGGTTCAGGTTCTGGTAATGGATGCGGAAACAAGACACCTGAGCGCCAGAGAGGCTTACGATATTGTATACAATATTACCAAGAGAGCCGTTGCTCAGAGAATTCCCTATCTATATAAGAAAACAGATTCTGCCTTAAGAGGAAATATCGGCAGTGAGTTGACGGCCATGCTGGATGCGGCAGGTGGGAAAACACTTTCCTTTCTTCCGGCCTTTCCTAAGATGAGACGTTGGACCAAAGAAGGAATTCATTACATCGATGATGTTCCGGTGCAGGAAAGTGTATTTGGAAAGGACCCTTTTGAGCCGGTGACCTGTTCCTATATTCCGCAAATGATCGGAGACCAGAGTCAGATTAAGGTTCGCGTCAAAGATGTTAGGAATCGGAATGTCTCCGAGACAGTGAGTGATAGCGGGGATCTGAACCAACCGGAGCTCCTGGTATGGGATGCCGAAACGGATGAAGAGCTCGAGGTTTTAGGACAATATCTCTATGAAAGCGAGCAGATGAATCTGACTGCAGGCTGCGCCGGATTTGCCACTGTGCTGCCGGAACTGCTGGGCTTGAAGGGTGAGTTTAAACCGAACATAACATTTAATTCCAAACTACTGGTGATCTGTGGTAGTGTGAATCCGATTACTACGGCTCAATTAGATTATGCAGAGAAGCATGGCTTCTTAAGAATTCGACTGAAACCGGAGGAACGTCTGGACGAGGAGTTCTGGGTTAGCTCCAGGGGACAGAAGAAAATAAGCCAGTGGAAAGAGCTATTAGATCAAAATTCCTTCATGATACTAGACAGCAACGATCTCCCCGGGCAGGACGATACTAGAGAATATGCGAATGCCCATGGATTGAGTCTTGACGAGATACGGCTCCGGATTGCGGCATCCTACGGATATATCTTGAAAGTCCTGCTGGAAGGCGGTCTGGAAAGTACTCTTATGATAACTGGAGGCGACACGCTGCTTGGCTGTATGGAGCAGTTAAGAGTAAGAGAAATGGAACCGGTCTGTGAACTGGAACCGGGTACCGTATTATCCTGGTTTGCCCTCGGAGAGAAGAAGAATCAGGTAATATCCAAATCCGGCGGATTTGGACAAGAGTCAATGCTCGTTGATCTGGCAGATAAAATAGCCGGAACAATAAAATAGGAATAATAACCTAGGAACTTAAATCATTTAAAAATAAAAAATTAGGAGGACAACAACATGCAATATGCAAAGCTACAGGAACTGACCTGGGACGGTACCATCTATCAAAACGGTGATATGGGAATACTGGAAGCACTTCTACCCACAGGTGGATTTCCCACCGCTCATTCCCCCGCACTTTTGGAGCTGCCGAACGGCGACATGATATGCTGCTGGTTCGCCGGTACCTACGAAGGCAGTGCGGATATCCACATTATCTGTTCGGTTCTTCCTAAGGATGGACTGGCATGGTTGCCGCCGGTCGATATCTCGAATGACCCGACCCGCAGTGAGCAGAACCCTTCCCTGTTCTATGGTCCCGATCATGCTGTCTGGGCTATGTACACTGCACAGCTGGATCGTCAGGAGGGTAAGGACAACATGCAATACACCGCTGTTGTTCGATGCCAGAAGAGCACGGACGGAGGCAAGACCTGGGGTCCTTATGAGACGGTATTCCCGGAGGAGGGCACCTTCTGCCGCCAACCAATTCAGGTTCTTTCCAATGGACGTTGGATCTTCTCCAATTGGCTGTGCACTGATTCCGTAGACGGACTTTCCGGTGATCCTACTGCCTTCCGTATCTCGGATGATGAGGGCAAGACCTGGAGGATGGTCATGATGCCAAAGAGTAATGGACATGTTCACGCCAACGTGGTAGAGCTGGAAGACGGACATCTGGTTGCTTTCATGCGTAACCGAGAAGCATATCGCATCCATCGCAGTGAGTCCTTTGACTGGGGCGAGACCTGGAGCGTACCCGCACCCACCCCGCTGCCTAACAACAACTCCAGTATCAGCGCTTTAAGACTGCAGAGTGGCCGTATTGCGGTTGCCTATAACCCTACTTGTACACCGGATCCCACACCCGGTAAGGCTGCATGGCCGGGTCTTCGTTGTCCGGTAGCAGTGGCTCTGTCGGAAGACGGCGGTCTGACCTTCCCTATTATAAGATGGATGGAACGCGGTGAAGGCTTCGTAGGTGATGAGAATAAGACGAATAATCGTCAATACGAGTATCCTTATCTGATGCAATCCGCTGACGGAGCTCTGCATCTTGCATATGCCTCGCACACACGTCATGGAGTAAAATATGTTCGTTTTACCGAGCAGGATGTACTGGGACAAAAGAGAGAGCGCGTTGGACTCTATAACCCCACAGCTGCTCAGCTTCGTTAAGCTCATAGAGAGGAATCGATCATGTTAAAAACCTATAATATAAAAATGCCTCATGCTGTTTACGGTGGCGATAATGCCATAGAGAACATCACCACGATCCTGACGACCAGACAGGTCAAACGGGTGGCGGTGTTTACCGACAAGGGAATTAAAGCTTGCGGGTTGTTAACTCTCACAGAGGAGGCGGTGAAGGCAGCAGGTGCCGACTATTATGTGCTGGACGACCTGCCTCCGGAGCCCTCCTACATCGACGTGCAGAAGCTGGTAGATCAGTTTAAAGCCAGTGGTGCGGATATGATTGTGGCCTGCGGCGGCGGTAGTGTACTGGACGCAGCTAAGCTGGCCAGCGTTCTGGTCACTGAGGAATACGGTGTCAAGGAGTTATTGGACGATCCCGGTCGCGCACACAAGTGCGTACCTATCATCCTCGTACCAACTACTGCAGGCACCGGAGCTGAGGTAACCCCCAACGCCATCGTGGCAGTTCCTGAAAAGGAGCTGAAGGTGGGAATCGTTAACGAAAATATGATTGCTGATTATGTAATTCTGGATGCAAGAATGATTAAGAACCTACCACGTAAAATTGCAGCAGCCACCGGTATCGATGCATTGGCTCATTGTATCGAGTGCTTCACCAGCAAGAAGGCGAACCCCTTTAGTGATCTGTACGCACTGGAAGGGCTGGATCTCATCTTGAACAACATCATGGATGCCTGTAATGATCCAGAAGCAATGGATGCCAAGAATCGGATGCAAATTGCTGCATACTACGGTGGACTTGCGATAACTGCCTCCGGCACAACTGCCGTTCATGCTCTGAGTTATCCCCTCGGTGGCAAGTATCACATTGCGCACGGGATATCCAACGCGATCCTGCTTGCTCCGGTCATGCGGTTTAATGAGTCCGTGTGCCGAGAGAAATTCGCTGCCGTCTATGACCGATGCGTCCACACAGAACAGAAATGCACTACGGCGGAACAAAAGAGTGCTTATATACTGGCCTGGATGGAGAAGCTTGTTAAGGAGCTGGACATTCCTACAAACCTAAAGGAGTTTGGAGTCTCTGCCGAGGACTTGGACGGATTAGTGGAAGCCGGAATGCAGGTACAGCGACTGTTAGTGAATAATATGCGGGAAGTTACCCCCGCCGATGCCAGAGCGATATATCAGGAGATTATGTAACCGGTAATTAGGCAAAATGAAATGATAAATGAAATCGGTCTTAGGATTATAGGTTACCTTTATCAACCTAAATATATTTGTTAAGGAGACAGACAGATGAAACAAGCAGAAGTGAAGGGTATCATCCCTGCGATTCTGACGCCTATGAAGGATGACGAGAGCATTAATATTGAAATGCTGCGCCAACAGATCGAGCGTTTGATCGAAGGCGGTGTTCACGGCCTGTTCCCCTTCGGAACCAACGGTGAGGGATATATCCTCAGCGAAAATGAGAAAATAGAGATTCTGGAGGCTACCATAGACCAGGTAAAGGGACGTGTTCCTGTATATGCAGGAACCGGCTGTATCTCAACCGCCGACACCATACGAATGAGCAAGAAGGCAAGTGAATTGGGAGCCGACATCCTGTCTATCATTACACCCAGCTTTGCACTTGCATCACAGAAGGAGCTATATGATCACTATGTTGCAGTAGCGAAGCACGTGGATATCCCCATCGTACTGTATAACATTCCGGCTCGTACCGGTAACAAGCTGTTACCCGAGACGGTAGCCAAGCTGGCTAAGGACGTAGATGTTATTATGGGAGTCAAGGACTCCAGCGGAGACTGGGATAACCTTCTGGCTTATATAACTATGACACGGGATCTGGACAAAGACTTCCGTGTTCTCTCCGGCAATGACTCGCTGATCCTGCCTTGCTTGAAGGAAGGTGGAGCGGGTGGTATCACCGGATGTGCCAATGTATATCCCCGGGTGATGTCTTCCATCTACGACCTGTTTCAGGCCGGAAGGCTTACGGAGGCTCAGGCCGCTCAGGATTCTATCGCAACCTTACGGGCAGTATTTCAATACGGTAATCCCAACACCATTGTAAAAACAGCAGTTGCATTGCTGGGCTACAATGTAGGCAAGTGCCGTGCGCCTTTCAACCAGGTCCCGGAGGAAGGCATCGAGGCGTTGAGAAAAGTCTTGGCTGATAATGAAGCCAAAGGTATGCGCTAAGAAGGAGGGTTACCAAGTATGAATAGGAAACCGATTGTGGGAATCACCATGGGTGACCCGGCTGGCAACGGCCCGGAGATTACCATCAAGGCACTGTCTCATTCAGACCTTTATGACCGCTGTCGCCCTCTTGTAGTGGGTGATGCCAACATACTGGAGCAGGCAACCCGCTTTGTTGGGCTACCGGAGATCAAGATTCATCGCTGTGAGAAGGTGGCAGATGCACTGTTCACTCCCGGTACAGTGGATGTGCTGCACTTGTCTCTGATTGAGGATGTTGAGCGCTTTGAGATCGGAAGGGTCAGCATAGAGGGTGGCAATGCAGCCTTCCAGTCAGTCAAAAAAGTCATCGAGTTAGCGTTAGCCGGTGAGGTGGATGCAACCTGTACCAACGCTTTAAATAAAGAAGCCTTGAATATGGCATTGGAGTACTACCAAGGAGAGAGTTCCGATGGGCACACTCATTTTGATGGGCACACAGAGATCTATGCAACTTATACAGGAACAAAAAAATATACCATGATGCTTGCACATCATGACTTAAGAGTGGTCCATATATCGACTCATGTCTCACTACGTGAGGCCTGCGACCGAGTCAAGAAGGCACGTGTACTGGAAGTTATCGAAATCGCTCATAAGGCCTGCTTGGAATTGGGAATTGAGAACCCTAGAGTGGCTGTGGCCGGACTGAACCCTCACTGCGGAGAGAACGGATTGTTTGGCATGGAGGAGATCCAGGAGATTAAGCCCGCCATTGAAGCTGCGAAGGCTGCTGGGATCAATGCCATCGGTCCCATCCCGCCGGATAGTGTATATTCGGAGGCACTGGGCGGCTGGTACGATATCGTTGTCTGTATGTACCATGACCAGGGACATATTCCGCTTAAGACAGTTGGGTTTGTGTATGACCGTGAGAAACAAGCCTGGAAGGCAGTGGAAGGAGTGAATGTAACTCTGGGTCTGCCGATCATCCGTACCAGCGTAGACCACGGCACGGGCTTTGCCCTGGCCGGTAAAGGCAGCAGCAACGAGATGAGTCTTGTAAATGCAATCGATTACGCTATCCGCATGACACAGGGTCAGGCGAAAGGAGGTAACAACGATGGTGATACAAAGCCTGGAACGATTGAAGGCTGATTCAACCTGGTTACCCCATCTTGAGGATGCATTAACCTGCCTGGCTGAGCATAAGAATGCTCCGGCTCCTGCAAGGTTTGAATTTCCCGGTGGCTACTTGATGCTGCAAGAGGGAGTCACGAAGGGAATTGACGAGGGAGATTATGAAGCCCACCGTCGCTACCTGGACGTACAGGTTCTTCTGGAAGGGGAGGAGACGATCGTGTGGAGCAATATTTCCGCCCTACGACTCAGTACCCCCTATGACCCGGAGAAGGATAAGGCCATGTATGACGGCGAAGGCTGCTGCATGACGCTTCGACCCGGAACCTGTTATGTCTGCTGGCCGGAGGACGGCCATAAGGCTTGCCGCCACACCGGGCAGCCGGTACATTTTCGTAAAGCGGTCATCAAGCTGCCGCTTTGAGATAAATATGGGAGTTCTATTACGATGTAAATAAAAGAGAGGAGAAATACAAAATGACAACAGAAATGATTCTTGCCCTTGGTATATTGATCCTGATGATCGCCCTGATCATGTCGGACAAACTTCCCTTTGGTGCACCCCCGCTACTCGCCTGTCTACTTTTGGTAGTCACCGGCTTATCCACCGTTCAGGAGGCCTTCGCGGGCTTCGTGAATCCAAGCGTTATTATGATTGCCGGCTTCATGGTAGTCATGGCAGCTCTTCAGAAAACCAGTCTTATAGATAGAGTAAAATCCTCAATGATCTCCCTTGTAAATAAGGGTGGATATAAGAGTTACGCGCTACTGCTTGTAGTTGTTATGCTTGGCGCCAGTCTGGTAGGAAGTGGAGCAACAGGTTACTATGTACTGATCCTGTCCCTGGTCTCTACCATTCCTTACAGCAAAAAGCTTCCCACCTCTAAGCTCATGATGCCCTTGGGATTTGCAACGAACCATCCATTGATTCCGATCAATGTTGCGCTCCACTTTGGTGTTGCGATGACCGTTCTTGAAACGGCAGGCTTCACTGAGAAGATTTCCATGGCGAAGTTCAGTGTAGTAAATGTATTCATGTCCTTAGCATTCCTGGCATGGTGTCTTATCTCTTATCGTTTCTTACCGGATCATTCTGTTGCGGAAGCATCCGAACAAGCCAAGGCTATGAATGAAGCTGAGGTGAACAAGATGCCTGCATGGAAGGAATACTGTATTGTAGGTGCATTTGCAGTCAGCGTAGTCGGCATGATGCTTATGAACCAGTTGGGTAATATCGCTTTTGTAATCCCGGGCCTTGCCGCTGCTTTCGTGCTCTTTATCAATGGTCTTAACTTCAAGGAAGTACGTGATAATATGGGTGCTCCTGTAATCCTTATGATGGCCGGCGTTATCGGTGTAGCAGATGCTCTTGCGAACTCCGGTTTCACCGCAATGGTTGGTGAGAATGTGGCTGGTGTCCTGGGTAGCAACATTAATCCCTTCATCATTATCTTTATCTTTGCACTGCTGACCAGTACCTGTGCTACCTTCACCGGCTCTAACATGGGATCTGTATTCATCTTTGCTCCGATTGCCATTGCGGCTTGTATGGCACTTGGCCTCAATCCGATTGCTGCGGCAGTTGCAGTAACCGTATCCGGTTGGAATGGCGGATACATGCCGATCGACGGTATGCCTGCGATTATCTTTGGCATGGGTAAATACAAGCTTCCCCAGTTTTGGTTGTTCACAGTACCTATGTACTTTATACGCATCCTGGCACTGTGCTTAGGCGCTATCATCATATTCCCTATGTAACTCTTGTTCATACAATTCCTACCAGTACGAGTAGAATGATTTCGGCATGGGCATGGAATAATACTTAGCACATATCATAGAAATAGGAGGTGTTGAAAAACACCTCCTATTTCTATGATTAAGCAAATATCTAAATTTTCCAAAAGAGAAAAAAATCCTCGAAATTCACTTTTTTCTATGCTATAATATACACGAGAAGCAGATTAGTCCATAAAATTCAGGGCATTTATCAAGCTTGCTTGAATAAATGTCTTGAATTTTATGGATAAGTGCAACGTGAACTCAAGGGCTATGCCCTTGAGTTCCTAATCTGCTTAAGTAGGATTAGATCCTAATCTATAACTTTTATGCGAAATCAAACTAAATGGAGATTATTCTATGTTAAATACGAATAAAGTAAGACTGATGACAAAGCTTGCTCTCTATGAAACCAAGGAGGGCAAAGAAGACATCCGTCTAAGTAAATATTATAAAACGGATTTTGTCAGATATCAGGTTATAAAATCGATCATTTGTGCGACTGTTGGATATGCTTTGATTTTGCTTCTGATTTTTATATACAAATCGGAAAGTATTATCAGAGATGCGGTAACCCTGGATTATAAGACAATAGGAACCTATATACTGGGCATCTATATCATTATAATTTCAATCTACGGGCTGGGTGCAATGGTTGGATATTCCATCAAATATGACCTGTCCCGTAAGAAATTATCCCGTTACTATAAGCTTCTTAAGCGCTTAAATAAGATCTATAATGAGGAGACACCTGAGTCTTAAAGTTTGGAGGAAACGATAATGATGCCTTTATTGGTATTTAGAGAACGTGTTAAGAATTTTTATCAGAGACATGATATATATATTAATCCGGCAGTAAAATTTGTTTTTGCTTTGATATCCTTTATTGCAATCAATCAGGAGATAGGATTTGATTCTCGATTGAAGTCATTACCGGTGGTTTTGGCATTGGCGTTGCTTAGTGCCTTCACACCTTCGGCAATCATGGTATTAATCGCTACGGCAATGGCCGCTTTACATGTATATTATGCATCGCCGATCTTATCAATTTTAGTAATTATCCTGTTAATGATTATCTATTTCCTTTTTGCCAGATTTACACCCAGATATGGCTATGTGGTACTGGCAATCCCGATTTTGTATTTTCTTAAGATACCTTATGTGATGCCGATCCTACTCGGAATTGTTGGAACTCCGGTTGCGGTTGTATCAACAGTATGCGGTGTTTTGGTCTACAATATTGTACAGCTTGTTAAGACTGCAGTGAATGTTCAGGTTAATCCATCCGTGGATGATGTATTAAAATTATATACCGATGTCATTGACGGGTTGATGAATAACAAGCAGATGATTATGACCATAGTAATTTTTACGATCATTTTATTGGTTGTATATTATGTCAGAAGAATGAAGTTCGATTATGCGTTTGAAATATCCATAGCAGCAGGAGCGCTAACCAGCGTACTAGGATTTTTGGTCAGCGATATTATACTGGACAAATCAGAGCAGATCCTGGCGATGATACTTGGAACCATTGTATCCGGTGCAATCGTCTATCTTGTACATTTCTTTAAGCTGACACTGGATTATTCCGGCGTCGAGCATGCCCAGTTTGAAGATGATGTCTATTACTACTATGTTAAGGCTGTCCCTAAGGTGACGATAACAACACCGCAGAGGAAGGTAAAGCATATCAATGTAAAGAGTGCTTCCCAGGAGGCGGTAATGAAAGGTTATTCTAACCGTGATGTGGATGAAGAGGAATACGATGAGGATGAGGATGCTTACTCTGATAATGATAGTTTAGAGGATTTCAATTATAACAATACTACAAAAGCGAATCAGAAGAATAGGATGGATGAATAAAATTATTGAATGCATGCTTCCCATGGTAGAAAAGTATTGCGGTAGGAGAGAAGGTAAATGGAGACAATCAGAAGCTTAATCAGAGAATATTCTGTATGGATTTCAATTCCGAAAATCTATCCGACAGATATTATTGAAATTTTTATTCTTGCATTCTTAATTTATAATGTCATAAAGTGGGTCAAGAATACAAGAGCCTGGACGTTAGTAAAAGGTCTGGTTGTAATCATGGTCTTTTGGTTTGTAGCCGTTATCCTGGATCTGAACGTTGTAATGTGGATCATTAAGAACACAATTAATGTGGGAATTATAGCGATTGTCATCATTTTTCAACCGGAGTTTCGTAAAGCACTGGAACAGCTGGGACAAAGAAATCTGGTCAAATCCTTTATTACCTTTGACGATAATAAGGATAAGAACGAGCGGTTTTCGGATCATACTTTGAATGAAATTGTTCGAGCAACCTTCGAGTTGGCAAGAACGAAAACAGGTGCTTTAATTGTTCTGGAGGAAGAGTCTCCATTAAATGATTTTGAAAGTACAGGAATCTATATCGATAGCTTGATCAGTAGTGAACTACTGATTAATATATTCGAACATAATACACCTCTACATGATGGTGCAGTGATTCTCCGAGGTAATCGAATAGCAGCAGCAACCTGCTATCTTCCGCTGTCGGATAATATGCAGCTCAGTAAGGACTTAGGTACAAGACACAGAGCAGGTATTGGTATCAGCGAGGTTTCGGATAGTCTAACCATCATTGTTTCGGAAGAGACGGGGAAGGTATCCATAGCCAAAGGAGGAAAGTTGATCCGTAATGTCGATGGTGATTATCTGAGAGCGAAGCTTTTAGATATACAGCATAAGTCATCAGAACCTAAGAAATTAAAATTGTGGAAGGGAAGAATAAAGAATGAAAGAGAAGTTGACTAGAAACATCGGCTTAAAAATTCTGTCCATTATTCTTGCCGCCATTTTATGGCTTATTATAACGAATGTGGATGATCCCATTACACCGAAGGATTTCAAGAATGTCCCGGTCAGGATATTAAATGCGGATGCGATTGATGCGATCAGTGAAAGTGATATGGTTTATGAGATTGTGGAAGGTGCCACAGTCGATTTTACTTTTGCTGCAAGACGATCGATCGCGGATAATCTTTCTATCTCGGATTTTGAGGTAACGGCTGATTTTGCAAAATTATCCGATGTGCATGCAGTTACAATCGATATCAAATGTCCCAGATACGCAGATAGTGTTAAGATAACAGAGGGCTTATACCAGGTAATGAAGATTAATCTGGAGGAGCTAGTCAATAAGAACTTTAAGGTTACTGTAGTCTCAAAGGGCGAACCGGCAGAAGGGTATTTTGTCGGGGAAAAATCAGCAAGCACGATTATAACCGTATCCGGCCCCAAGAGCAAGATTGAGCGTATCAAGGAGGTTGTAGCGGAGGTAAATGTAGCAGGCGCTTCCGAATCCTATAGTAGTTATGAAAAATTAAGAGCCTTTGATGAAGAAGGGAAAGAGATTACTTCCAATCTTTCCTTCAGCCAGAGTTATGCATCCATCAAGATTAATATCTATAAAACGAAAGAGATTGATATCAAGGTGAAAGCAATTGGCAATGCAGCACAGGGCTACACCGTGGCAGCAGTCGATTACGAGCCCAAAAGCATTGAGATTGCTGGTGCAGATGATGTCCTGAACAGTATTTCTGAACTGATCATTGAAGAAGATGTTAGCGGTGTACAAGAAAGCACCCCGAAAGAAATCAACCTTCAGGAGCAATTGGGAGAAGGTTTGTTGCTGGTCGGCGATGATAATATGGCGGTAATTAACATTACTATTGAAAAAGCGGAAAGCAAAGAGATTACAGTTTGGCCCGGTGATATAGAAGTAAAGAACTTACCTGCGAACCTTCAGTTGTCCTTTATTACTGTGGGTCCGATTAGTCTAAGGATGGTAGGCCCGGCCAATGAATTGAAGGGAATAAACAGAAATTCTCTAAAGCCTTATATTGATTTGCAGGATTATACCGTTGGTACGTACGCAGTCAAAGTCCAAACGGATGTAGGAACATACTCCTCCTTAGCCGATAGTCCTAATATAAGTGTATTTTTATCAAGCGAGTAACAGCATTGACCAATGATAGGAGGTATCACATGGTTAGTACGAAAATATTGATTGATATACCCGCTGGATTACATTTAAGACCAATCAGTGTATTATGTAATAGAGCAATTGATTTTAAAGCGAGCGTGACGATCCGACTTGGCGATAAATCCGTGAATGCAAAGAGTGTATTAGGAGTCTTATCCGCTTGTGTAAAACATGGTGATGAAATTGATTTAATCTGTGAAGGTCCGGACGAGACAGAAGCTCTGAATGTGCTAAGTAATATGATAAAGTGCGGTCTGGGGGATGAATTTATTAAAAAGTAGTTGTAAAAGAATTTTCCTAATGCTATAATGAAGGTCACTATCAAAGGTTAATGGATAGTGACCTTATCTAACAATGACATTTACTAATATTTGAATATATTCTAAACACCATGTAGACAGCGATATTACCAAGTAGGGGCTTATCAGCTATCTTGTGGTGTACTCCTAACCGTCAGCTTTAATGGATTAAAGCGTTAATCTGCTGTCCGTGCAACGGATTGGGCTGTTAAACTGTGATAAAAAAGCGTCCGCGAAGCGGATGCTTTTCTGTAAATAAAGGAACATAAAAAGTATTTATCATTACTTTTATGAATATAAAAAGGAAAGGATCTGATGTAGTTGGGACTCGAGTAGATAATACCAAGTTATTTATTATCAAGTTATACAGCGTGATTTATCGACTCCGTCGTTAATATGATGTAATTAAGTTGCGAAATTAATCATATTATTGGAGGATGTTATTATGTTGAATTTTAAAAGATATCAAAGAAACCCTATTGTGAATTTATCCGAAAGACAATGGCCGGGTAAGCAGATTGAGAAAGCACCGATCTGGTGTAGTGTGGATTTAAGAGATGGTAATCAGGCATTAATCGAACCTATGGTGGTGGAAGAGAAGGTAGAATTCTTTCAATTGTTAGTAAAGCTGGGCTTTAAAGAGATTGAGGTAGGTTTTCCTTCTGCATCACAGATTGAATTCGATTTTTTGAGACAGCTGGTCGATCGCAAATTAATTCCGGACGATGTTACGGTGCAGGTTCTGGTACAGTGTAGAGAGCATCTGCTGAAAAGAACCTTTGAGTCCTTGGAAGGAGTAAAGCGAGCGATTGTGCATATTTATAACTCTACGTCCACATTACAAAGAGATGTTGTCTTCCATATGTCCAGGGAAGAAATCAAACAGATCGCAATCGAGGGAACAAAGCTTGTAAAGGAATATGCAAAGCATTTTCCCGGAGAGATTATCCTGGAGTATTCACCGGAGAGCTTTAGCGGAACCGAAGTGGATTACGCCTTAGAGGTATGTACTGCAGTACAGGATATCTGGGAGCCTACGCCGGAGAAGAAGATTATCTTTAATCTTCCTGCTACCGTTGAGATGAATACGCCAAATGTGTATGCTGATCAGATTGAGTGGATGAGTCGTCATTTTAAGAACCGTGATTCTATTATCTTAAGTGTTCATCCCCATAATGACCGTGGTACAGGGGTAGCGATCGCTGAGCTGGCGATTTTGGCAGGCGCTGACCGTGTGGAGGGAACCTTATTTGGCAATGGGGAACGGACGGGTAATGTTGATATCTTAACCTTGGCTTACAACATGTTTTCACAGGGAATTAATCCCGAGCTGGTTATTGATAATATTAATGAAATTATTGAAGCATATGAACGTCTTTGTAAAATGAGAGTACATGAAAGACATCCATATGCGGGTAAACTGGTATTTACCGCATTCTCAGGTTCTCATCAGGATGCTATTAATAAAGGTATTCAGGCGATGAAAGAGCGTAACAGCGCTTTATGGGCTGTTCCCTATCTTCCCATCGATCCTTCGGACATCGGAAGGCAGTATGAGCCGATTGTTCGAATTAACAGCCAATCCGGTAAGGGTGGTGTTGCTTTTATTATGGAGAATTACTTCGGTTTCAAGCTGCCTAAGGGTATGCATAAAGAATTTGCTGATGTGATTCAGAAATTATCCGAGACAAAGGGTGAGATTACACCGGATCAGATTATGAATGAATTTAGGGCTTGCTATCTGGAGAAGAAGGAGCCGTTACACTTTAATAAATGTAGAATCGAAGATCTTACCGATCGTGACGAATCCTGTACCAAGGCTGAGGTTGTTTACACCAATAACGGGGTCGAGAAGACCTTTGTTGCCTCCGGTAACGGACCGATTGATGCGGTTCAGCGAGGCTTGATGATGGAGCTTGGGATTGAAATCAAGGTTCTTGACTATACCGAGCATGCGCTTGGTGGTGGCGCAAATGCACAAGCGGCTGCCTATATCCAAATGGTGGATATGAGAACCGGAAGAACAACCTTTGGTGTTGGTGTTAGCTCCAATATCACACGTGCTTCCATCCGGGCAATCTTCAGTGCACTGAATCGTTTGGGATTGAATTAAGGTTAATATAAGAAGATTTGTAGTAGAGCTTTTGGGGGTGTTGTATACACCCCCTATTTTGTTGGGAAGGAAACATTGCTAGGCATCGATAAATACATTTTAGAACTTTTTGATGCTATTTTGCCACAATAATGGCACTTTTCTCGTCTAACATGTGATTGGAAGATTTTTGTTAAAAAGTAATTTCTTGGGCAAGAATCTAATTAATTAGAAAGTTCTGGAAACGTGAAAAGGGTGCGAAACTTGACTATCTTTCCTTAAAATGCTATAATTCCTATGCTATGGTTACTGGAGGATGACACGATTCCAAAACACATGGAGGACAAAAAAACATGAAAACAAGTATTATAGTTCCCTTTCAAAGAGGTGAAGCTTATTTAAGAGATTGTCTGGACAGTCTTAAGGAGCAAGCCGGTTGTGACATGGAAATACTTTTGATCTGTGATCATGTGGATATGAATGAACTGGAATGCCTTTCGGATTATAATGAGTTATCCATTCAAGTTCACCACCTTCAGAGTAAAACCGGTGTGGCTGCTGCCAGAAATCTGGGCCTCGATCAGGCTACCGGAGATTATGTGTATTTTCTGGACAGTGATGATTATCTGTATGGCAATACTATAGAGAATCTGGTGCTTGCTGCAAGCGAACAGGGTGATGATATTGTCTACGGTAAGAAGGAGTCTACCTGGTTTGGCAGAAGTGTATTTCTGTTACGTAATGAGGAGCAGGATACCGATGATGAGGAAGAAGATAGTGAAGCGGGTTCTTTTAATTCCGCTGAGTCACGGGCGGAAAATGATGTCGACCGTCATGGTTCCAAGGATCATCACGGGGAATCTGATGATGGAGAGAATACGGAGGATACATCGGAGGAGCATGATTCTCACGATGTCTTAGAGGAAGCGTATCGTCGAAGACAGGCTCTGAAATATACAAAATTCGGCAACAGAAGGTCAGAGGAACAATTAGATCGGTACGACGAGAATAAAATCCAGGCATATCGAATCTTAATTGCCAAGCGTAAGGGTGTGCGTAACATCTCGGTTCTTGGTATTTTATTTAAGAGAAGCTTTCTTGAAGAGAATAGAATTCGTTTTCCGGAGAATTTGGTTTATATGTCAGATGTACCATTTCTTGTGGAAGCTTTATCGAAGACGAACAAATTATATAAATGTTTTTCAGCGAAGTACATTAAGAGAAAACATAATGATGCGATTAACTTTCCATCTCTTTCACAGATAAAAGATCCTAATCGGTTCCAGGAATTTGTGGAGACCTATTATGAGACGACACGAAGAATTTCCAAAAATTCTGAGATAAGAGATCAATTTGATAATAAATATATCACCTATTATACCAAGGTGTTTGCACCAAAGCTAAAGCGAAGCAAGAATCCTGCATGGCGTAAGGAATACTTCCTCCGTATGAGTGAAATTATCGGACAGATGAATCCACGGATTTTTAGGCCTTTGAAGGGCTACAAAAGGCAGATTATTAAAGCACTCCTTGATAAGAATGTAAAGCGGTCACAGAGAATTGTTAAGGTAAACCTTGCCTACAAGAAGATCAAAAGGATTCTTCATGACAAACGAACATTATATAAGACACTCTATTTAAAGGTATTTTTGAAGCGCCCGTTAATAAAGAATTCTGTTCTCTTTGAAAGCTTTTTTGGTAAGAGTTATTCCGGTAATTCGAAATATATTTATGAATACTTGGCTAAGAACTATGGTGATAATTATAGATTCATTTGGGTCATAGATAAGCCAAATACGAAGATTCCTTATAAGCATAAGAAAATCAAGAGGTTCTCCCTGAAATACTATTATTATCTTGCAAGATGCCAATACTTTGTCTTTAATGTAAGACAACCGGAGTGGGCAGAGAAAAGAGAAGGAAGCTACTTCTTACAGACCTGGCATGGTACTCCTCTGAAGAAGCTGGTGTTCGATCTGGAGGAAATAACCTCTGCATCCCCCAAGTATAAGCAGCAGATGTATAAACAGAGCCGCGCCTGGGACTATCTGATTGCTCCCAACGCCTTCTGCAGTGAGACCTTCCGACGTTGCTTTATGTATGATAACGAGCTTCTGGAGGTTGGTTATCCCAGAAATGACATCATGCATTCTCCGGATAAGGATCGTATCGCGGAAAGAATTCGCAGACAACTTGGGATTCCTGCCGATAAGAAGACAATACTCTATGCACCGACCTGGAGAGATGATGAGTTCTACGGAAAAGGACAATATAAGTTTGAACTGCATTTAGATCTAAAGAGGATGCAGGAGCGTCTTGGAGAGGAGTACGTCGTATTACTTCGTACCCATTATTTTATCGCAGATTCCATCGATGTTAGCTCTTTTAACGGGTTTGCCTATAATTTAAGTAAATATGATGATATATCAGAATTGTATTTGATCTCGGATATTTTGATTACGGACTATTCCTCCGTGTTCTTTGATTATGCCAATCTGAAGCGACCTATGCTGTTCTATACCTATGATTTAGAGAAGTATAGAGATATCCTGCGAGGATTTTACTTCGATATTGAGGAGCTGGTACCGGGACCTCTGCTATATACAACAGAGTCGGTTATTGATGCGATTTTGAACATTGATGAGATATCTCGTGAATATAAACAAAGATATGATGAATTTTATCAAAGATTTTGTGGCTGGGAAGATGGACATGCAGCAGAAAACGTGGTAAAATCAGTCTTTATGAACGGTAATAATAAATAAATGGTATCGAAATTAGTGCGACAGTATTCTAAAGAATATTTTCGCACTAGTAATGATGTTATTCAAGCTACGATAAAAAGGTAGCACGGGAGGTTACGAGTGAAGAGCGCATGGTTGAATTTTAATAAATACCGCTTTCTATTAGGGGAGCTGGTAAAGAAGGAAATAAAGCTGAAATATCGCAGATCCTATCTGGGTATATTTTGGACCTTGTTAGAACCTATTCTGACCACAGCAGTATTGGCTTTTGTCTTTGGCTTTGTACTGGGTAAATCGGATCCGCAATTTCCGGTATACATATTGACCGGTCGATTGCTATATACCTTCTTTGCGAATTCTACCAAGGCTGCGATGAAATCCATCCGCAGCAACAGTGCTATGATCAAGAAGGTATATGTACCTAAGTATATCTATCCCTTTGCGGCAGTATTGTCAAATTACGTTATTTTCTTGATCTCGCTGATCGTATTATTTTTCGCTGCATTTATTTTTAAAGTAATGCCTACAATATACCTTTTACAAATTGTTCTTCCGATGTTTTTCCTTTTGGTGTTGGCCTTAGGAGCAGGGATGATTCTGGCAACCATGGCGGTATTCTTCCGGGATCTTGAATATCTGTGGAGCGTAGTTCTGATGATAATCATGTATCTGAGTGCAATCTTCTATAAGGTAGATAATTTGGAGTTAGGTGAAAAGGTGTGGCTATTTAAACTAAACCCATTATATGTAATTATCAATAACTTCAGAAATGCGGTTTTTGGTGCTCCGTTTGATCATTTATCATTGGTTCTTTCGGTAGTATATAGCTTTGGAACATTATTGATCGGTATATTCATGTTCTATAAAAAGCAGGATAAGTTTATTCTAAATATTTAGTCCGGATGGAGCAGGGGCGCATCATAGAACGGAGGATTTCGTGAAAGAAGAAGTATTAGTGGTTGATAACGTCAGTATGAAATTCAACCTGATGGAGAATAAAGTTGATAATCTAAAGGAATATTTTATAAAAATGCTTAAGAACGAACTGAGATATCAGGAATTCTGGGCGTTGCATAATGTATCCTTCAAGTTAAATAAAGGAGACAGGCTCGGTATCTTGGGTTTAAACGGCGCCGGAAAAAGTACTCTGCTTAAGATTATTGCCGGAGTATTAAAGGCCACAGAGGGCAGCGTGTCCATTAAAGGGAAAATTGTTCCTCTGCTTGAGTTAGGAGCCGGCTTTGATCCACAGTACACCGGAGCGGAGAATATCTATCTCTATGGTGCGGTTCTCGGCTATCCCAGGGATTTTATCAAGGAAAAATACAATGAGATCGTTGAGTTTTCCGAACTGGGTGATTTTATCAATGTCCCGGTGAAGAATTATTCCTCGGGTATGAAAGCAAGACTTGGATTTTCCATTGCTACCATCGTCAAGCCGGAGATATTAATCCTGGACGAGGTTCTGGCGGTTGGTGATGCAAAGTTTCGTAAGAAGAGCGAGAAGAAGATAAAGGATATGTTTGATAGCGGAGTAACCGTATTGTTTGTATCTCACTCTCTGGAGCAGGTAAACAGACTCTGCAACTGTGCAATTCTCCTTGAGAAGGGGAGACTCATTGCCAAGGGAAAGGTTAGTGATGTCAGTATGATCTACGAAGCCAAGATTAACGAAGTATAGATTTCTGCCAACCATGCTGTTGTTGGTTTGATATGGGAACAAGGTATATAGATGGGTTTGTTTAAAATGCACTTCGGTGTAAATTTGAAAGGAGGAAATGCTCGAGCGGAACGAAGATTTCGAACAGAGCATAATCAACGATGAAAAAAGTTATTACCTATGGAACTTATGACCTGCTTCATGTAGGACATATTAATCTACTGCGAAGAGCGAAGGAGTATGGTGATTACCTTCTGGTAGTTCTCTCCTCGGATGAATTCAATGCAATCAAGCATAAGACAGCATATCACTGCTACGAGGATCGTAAGATTATTCTTGAGGCAATCAAATATGTAGATGAGGTTATTCCGGAGTATACCTGGGAGCAGAAGATACAGGATGTCGTGGATAATCAAATTGATGTTTTTGTTATGGGCGATGATTGGAAGGGACAATTTGATTTCTTAAAGGATTATTGTGAGGTGGTTTATCTTCCTCGCACCGATGGAATCTCAACGACAAAGATTAAGCAGGACTTAAATCTTGGTGCTAAGAAAAACTAATATCACTGGTCAGAGTTGTTCCGTAGTTATATTGAAAAATGAAGATTTCAATTATGAACGTGCGGAGTTGCGGTAGAATGGAGAAATTTATGAACTTATCCCCTATGACGTTTGTAAAAAAAGGAATTAAGAAGGTTAAGAAGAAACTAAAGGCGATTGTAATTAAGGTTTACAAATTAGCCTGCAGAGTTCTTCCGTTGAACAAAAATATAATTCTTTTTGAAAGTAACCTGGGTCGAAATTATACTGGCAGTCCACGCGCAATCTACGAGGAGATGGTTCGCCAGGGCTTAGATACGAAGTATCGATGCTATTTTATCCTGGAAAAACCTGATACTCCTCTTCCGGGATCGGCAAAGGCGGTTAAAAGAACAAGATTATTCTATTTTTACCTGTTTGCAATCGCCGGAATCTGGGTGTGTGATACACGTCTGCCAAAGTATATCATTAAGAGACCGGGCTGCACCTATATCCAGACCTGGCACGGAACACCGCTGAAAAAGCTTGCTCTAGATATGGATACGGTATTTATGGCGGGTGAAAAAGGGATCGATAATTATAAGAAGAACTTTTATGATAATGCAAAGACCTGGGATTATCTGGTTTCCCAGAATCGTTTTTCAACAGAGATTTTCCGCAGAGCCTTTGCTTTTGACAAAGAGATGCTGGAGATCGGCTACCCAAGAAACGACGTACTCTTTGCTAAGAATAATAGTGCAGATATAACTCAGCTGAAGAAGCAGCTTGGACTACCTTTGGATAAGAAGATTATCCTTTATGCGCCTACCTGGCGCGATAATGAGTATTATGGTAAGGGGAATTATAAATTCAATCCTCCGCTGGATTTTCAGGAACTTCAGAATAAGTTGAGTGATGAGTTTGTGATGATTGTTAAATATCATTATCTCGTGATGGATCAGGTGGACTGGACTCCTTATAAGGGCTTTGTCTATTCCTGTGATCTAAGCTTTGATATAGCGGATCTGTATTTGGTATCCGATATGATGATCACTGACTATTCATCCGTAATGTTTGATTATAGCTTGCTGAAGAGACCAATGTTGTTCTTTTGCTATGACCTGGAACAATATAAGGATACCTTAAGAGGCTTTTATTTCGATTTTCTGGCAGAAGCGCCCGGACCGGTAACACTTACGACAGAAGAGCTGATTACGGCGATTAAAGAGTATGACCCTATGCAATATCAGGAGAAACAGAACGCTTTTTATCGTAAATTTAATCATGCTGATGATGGTAGGGCTTCGGAAAGAGTGGTTGAATTGATTCAGAAGGTATCAAGGTAGCGACATTCTTGGAGGCGGTCAATACATAGATACTGAATTCGTATAAGAACCTAGGAGTATCATAGATGAAGAAGACATTCGGGTATTGTCTGTTTGCACTGGTGTATACCTTGTGCAGAATCGTTCCGATAAAAAAGAAGAGAGTATTCTGTATCATGACTCATGATGAAGGGGAAGGCAGCAATGTTGCCATAGTCGCCAGAGCCTTAAAAGAGGTTGGGCAGGGTTATACCTTTTCCTATCTAACCAAGAAGGATACGAAAGCAGTAAAAAGTCTGTCCGGCATTCGGACGATGATTTCCTTTTTCTTACGTAAGCCTTATGAGCTTGCGCGGGCAGAAATTGTATTACTGGATAATGTGTTTCTTCCCTATGCATATCTGGGAAGAAGGAGAGGGACGAAGGTAGTCCAGCTCTGGCATGGTACCGGAACCATTAAGAAATTCGGGCAGGATGTCAATACCGGTCAATTGAAGGATTTAGAGGGAAGAGCAAATGCGAATATAACGCACCTTATCGTGAATTCTCCGAGTATGAAGAAGCTATATTCCGGTGCTTTTGGAGTGCAGGAAGACGTTATCTATCCAATCGGCCTTCCTAAGACAGATGAGCTTCTTCGACGATTAAAGAAGACTGAAGCGGCAGGAAGAAGTCAGGAGAAGGATTATATTTATCAAAAATATAAGATACCGTCTGACAAAAAGTTGATACTATATGCCCCGACATTTCGTGACATTCAATCACAGAATCCGAGACTGATAGAACTGATCAAGGAAATGAGCCGGCAGTTATCCGAGGAATATTACTTCGGGTTGCGGCTTCATCCCTTTATTGCGAATTCCTTTCGTGCGGAAGAGCTGGGAGAGAATATCGGTCAGCTATCCTTTGAAAGAGATGTTAATACGGTCCTGCTGGCAGCAGATATTTTGATTACGGATTACTCCTCCATCATCTTCGAATACTGTCTGACCAAACGCCCGATGATCTTTTATGCTTATGATTATGACGAATTCTCGGATCAGGGAAGGGGCTTCTATTATGAATACCAAAGCTTTGTTCCGGGACCCGTTGCTTATCACTGTGAAGAGGTTGTTCGTATCATTCAGGGACAAGCCTATGAACAAAGTCGTATCGAGAGTTTTATCCATAATCATTATATCTACACCGACGGCAATGCGACAGAGCGACTACTGGGTCTGCTGAAATAGATATATCGAATTACAGAAATAGCGTGTGACTATTATCGAACAGAGACAGGTTCTCTTGAACGGTTAATAATCACACGCTATTCTATTGATCAGTGATGGATAGTGATAAACCCACCATTGCATAAGCGCTTATATGAATATGGAATAGGTAGTATGTATTCTTATTGTTCCCGTATTCCTTCGACGTAGGAGGAATATTCCTGTACGGTAGCACTGGGCACATATCCAAGCTCGTCAAACATAAATTCATGAAGTCGTGTCACGTTATCCTGAAGATTAATCGGGAATACATAGGATACCTTGTTATAGGTATGCGCATCCTTTTCATAAGGAAAACCAATATTATCTACGATATTATAAGAGAATAAATCGGTCGCCAGAGCTAAGATGGATGCAGTTGATAAATTGGTATAGACCTGAGGGAACATCTCATCAATTATGGAATTGATTATAGAAAGATCGGAGCCTTTTGCTTTCTCAAATATTTTTTGAATTACGATTCGTTGTCGCTCTGCACGTTTAAAATCGCCACCCTTTGTATATCGGATACGGGCATAAGCAGTAGCCTGTGTACCATTTACAATCTGAGTACCGGCACTTTTGAGCCCCGGAACATCGGTTTTATTAATCCGGTTTAATTCTCGCACGTATCCATTCAGATATTTCAACTCGCTGTTTGTGATATCCAGTTCAATACCGCCAAGCTTATCAATGACATTGACGATAGCGGAGAAGTTCACAGTGACGAATTCCTTCACATCAAGATCGAAATTGGTGTTAATGGTACTGAGTGCTAAGGAGTAACCCCCTTTAAAATAAGCCGCATTGATTTTGTTATAACCCTCACCGGGAATGTTGACGTAAGTATCTCGGTAAATGGATATCAGCTTCACGTCTTTGGTCTTGTTGTTAATGCTTGCGATTACAATGGTATCGCTATGGGTACTTTTCTTAAGAGCATTGTCTCTGGAGTCTACACCAAACAAAGCGATATTTCGATAACCCTCTATCTCAACCTCTTCATTCTGCCTAATGCTGCTGTTCTCACTGTCATCAAATTGAATTTTATTCATCTTGTCATATACATAGATCCCTGCAAAAATCAGGAGAATGATAAAGATTTCAACGAATAGAATTGCCAGTAGTTTGCTTTTGTTCTTCTTGGGTTTCATTTCCTTAGCCATTATTACTTTTAATCCTTGCCTTTCTGGTTAACCGGCTTTAGTAAGCATTCTTATTGATAAAGCCTTTAAATATGGTTAAAAACATAATTTTAAAATCAAGACCTAAGGTCCAATTTTCAATATAGTATAGATCATGATCAATACGTTTGCGAATCGAGGTATCACCACGATATCCGTTGATCTGTGCCCAACCGGTGAGTCCCGGAGATACCTGATGCTTGATCATATATCTGGGTATTTCTTCCTTGAACTTGTCCACGAAGAAGGGTCGCTCCGGTCTGGGACCAACCAGACTCATATCCCCCTTTAAGACATTCCAAAACTGAGGGAACTCATCAATGCTAGTCTTACGGATGAACTTACCGATTCCGGTTACTCTGGGATCACTTTTGGTGGTCCAGGCTTTCTTCTCATCCTTTTCGGATTGAAGAGCCATGGAGCGGAATTTATACATCTTAAATTCCTTATTGTGTTTTCCAATCCGCACTTGTGAGAAGATCACAGGTCCGGGGGAGGTAATCTTTATAATCAGAGAGACGATGATCATCGGGATGGAGAATAGGATCAACGCGAAGGCTGAGCCAATGATATCTACAATTCGTTTGACGATACGATTATAAGTATTACTGAGAGGTACATTTCGGATATTGATTACAGGCAGACCATACAGATCCTCTGTGTAGGGCGTCGTAGGGATGAAGCTGTAATAGTCGGGAACAAACTTCGTATGGACACCGGATTTCTCGCAAATAGCTACAATGTTTTCCAGCTTCTCATATTCGTTAACGCTTAAGGTGATTGCAATTTCATCCAAAGTCATCTTAGCAAGAAACGATTCTAAGTGGGTGATGCTACCGATGACAGGAACCTTCTTGTACATCGTTCCAACCTCGATGTTATCATCCAGAATCCCATGGATATAATAGCCCCACTGGGGATTGGCAAAAATACGGTCAATATAAGCCTCGGCAGCATGTCCATACCCTACCAAAATAACATGCTTCAGGTTATAGCCCTTACGCCTTGCTACTCGTAAGGCCTGAGCCAGTATCATTCGTGCAACGATGCTTAATATGATATTTAAGCAATAAAAGATTCCCAAAAAGTAACGGGAAAGGTTAAATTCCTTCGTGATATACAGGAAAGAGAAGAAGAACGCAATGCCAAAGGTGTTCGCAGCGATGATATTAAAGATCTCGATCCATCGGCGTTTGCCTCTCTTGGGTGTATATAAATGGGCGAAGTAATATATAAATAAGTATAACGGAACAATAAAGATCAGCCGCTCGGCATATACATCAATGTTATAGAAGAAAGTACCCCGCTCAACGCGCAGAAATCGAAATAACTTAGTCAGGGGACTATAAAAACGAAGATAATAAGTGAGCAGGTAGGCAATAACAATAATGCAGGCATCCATGAGAACATGGACTCTGTTGAACATCTTTTGATTATCTTTAATCATCCAGGCACCTACTTTGTATAATTTTACTTTTGATTAACTTCTCTAATATAATACATGATTGTACCGATTTCAACAACAAATTTTTTCTTAAGATTGTTTTAATATTCCGTTATTTTTCACAATCTAAACACAATCTGATGCTACACTGTGAATATAAACTTATTTTAGTATCGGCAATACCGGGTACAAGATATCTTTTTGAACAGAAAGGAGAATTTCGAATGGCAGAATATGAAAATAACAATCAAAACATGGAAGGTAACAACAATATAAATGGCAATCCGTCTCCAAACAATAAGATTCCGGAATACAGCTTTTGGGCAGAGAATGCACCGGGCGGATCGCAAACAGGAACAACAAATCAATACCAGACGAATCAGAGTTCAACATATCAAAATACATCGAATTCGTATTCAGGGGAGCACCAAACCGGAGCGAATACGAACTCTGGTTATGCTTATACAAATAGTTCGTATACAAATAATCCTTACAGTAATCATCAGCAGGTGAATAACCCCTATACAAACTATTCTAATGCATATGCGAATTACAATCCGAATGCAAATAACTGGAGCTATGGGAATAATACGAGCACTACGTCAGATAATAAGCCAAAGAAAGAACGGGGACCAATCAATAAAGCAATGAGGTTCGTCTTAAAGGCGGTTTGCTTTGGAACGATTGCGGTATTAAGCTTTTTTGGATTTGGACAGCTTTATTACGTGATTAATCCCGGAGCAGCTTCCAGCAAGCTGATTGATAATTTAAGTACGGATGCCAGTGACGATGCGAAATATGAGATAAGTTATACCTCCGGCGGTGATATTCAAAGGGAGGATAAAGCTACAGTCAGTGGAATTGTAGACCAGACCATGCCCGCAATTGTATCCATCAACAGCACCGCAACCCAGACGTCAGATTGGCTCGGCCGTCCCTACAGTCAGGAGGTTGAGGGAAGCGGCTCCGGATTTATCGTCGGTAAGAATGAAACAGAGCTGTTGGTCGCAACCAATAATCATGTGGTTGAGGGAACGGATAAAATCAAAGTAACCTTCATAGATGGATCACAGGCAGATGCAGTGATTAAGGGAACGGATGTAAAAGCGGATCTTGCTGTAGTAAGTGTAGATATTGCAACGATGGAAAAAGCTACATTGGATGCAATCGAAGTTGCAAAGCTAGGCAATTCCGACGAGGTGAAGGTAGGACAGATGTCGATCGCGATCGGCAATGCATTGGGATATGGACAATCAGTAACCGTTGGCTATATCAGTGCAAAGGATCGTGAGGTAGAGATCTCGGATGGCTATACCTCAAATAAAATGATCTTATTACAAACCGATGCAGCGATTAATCCCGGTAACAGCGGTGGAGCACTGCTCAACGTAAATGGTGAGGTTATCGCAATTAATACGGTCAAATATGCTTCCAATGAGGTGGAAGGTATGGGCTACGCGATCCCTATCTCGAGAGCCTTGCCAATCATTAATGAGCTGATGAGCCGTGAAATCCTTTCGGAGAACGAGCAAGGATACCTGGGGATTATAGGCAATGATGTTACGGAGGATGTTGCTTCTTATTATAATATGCCAATCGGAGTATTCATAAATGAATTAGCCGAGGGAGGATCTGCCGACAAGGCTGGTTTATTACCCGGAGATATTATTATTAAAGCAGATGAGATCGAGATTACCTCGATCACACAGTTGCGTGATTATGTAACCAGTAAGAGAATTGGCACAGATGTTACAATAACCTATATGCGTAAATCCTCCAGTGAGTATCAGGAGGGAACGATCAAGGTAACTCTGGGTAAGAATCCAAATCTCGATCGTTCGGAAGAATAATTTGATCTAATGAAAGGAATGAAGGGAATGCCATTACTCTGTGCATTCCCTTTTTAATACATGCTTCACAAAACAACTGTATAGCTGATATTTTTGATTACATGATTCACAAAATATTTGCATAGCTGATATTTTGTGAATATTTACCGTATAATTTGTGAGCCGGATTTCTGCTGTCATTTTCTGTTTCTTTAGCAAATATTAATGAAAGCTTTAAGTTTACGCTATTGTGTGATAGGTGCTTATGAGCTATAATATTGTAATGATAAGTAAATGAAAGAGCACATAAGTGTTCTTTTGATAGGATGTTTGCCTTATGGCGCTATGGAGGATAAGATGAGCAACAATTTTGATGATTTTAATATAGACGATACCCTTAATAATGAGAATAAGGATGATCATAAGGAGCATAAAGATCATAATGATTATGAAGAGATCTGCTATCTATGCAGAAGACCGGAGAGTAAGGTTGGTAAGATGATTCATATTCCCAACCAAATCAGTATTTGCTCCGATTGTATGCAAAAGACGTTTGATACCATTAATAAAACCGACAATCCCTATATGCAGATGATGGGTATAAATCCGAGTATGCTGAACCTTTCGGGATTACAAAATGATATACCTAATGCGCAGAAGCTTAAGAAGAAAAAACCGGAGGAAGAAAAGGAACCACAGGTTTTTGATCGTAGAAGCATTCCCTCTCCACATGTGATCAAAGCGAGCCTGGATGATTTTATAATCGGCCAGGAGCGCGCAAAGAAAGTGATATCCGTGGGAGTTTATAATCATTATAAACGAATTGGCAACGGAACCGATCCGGAGGTTGAGATTGAGAAATCCAATATGCTGATGATCGGACCGACCGGAAGTGGCAAGACCTATCTGGTAAAGACCTTAGCAAAGCTTTTGAATGTACCGTTAGCGATTACCGACGCTACTTCTCTGACGGAAGCCGGTTACATCGGTGACGATGTGGAAAGTGTTATCTCGAAGCTTTTACAGGCAGCAGGCAATGACGTGGAGAAGGCAGAACGAGGTATCGTATTTATCGACGAGATAGATAAAATAGCGAAGAAACGAAATACAAACAGCCGTGATGTAAGTGGTGAGTCAGTACAGCAGGGCTTGCTGAAGCTGCTTGAGGGAAGCAATGTTGAGGTACCGGTTGGCGCTTCCTCAAAAAATGCAATGGTACCCTTGACTACCGTTAATACACAACATATTTTATTTATCTGCGGAGGAGCCTTCCCGGATCTAGATAAGATCGTGAAAGCAAGACTGAATAAGCAATCCTCCATCGGCTTCCATGCAGATCTGAAGGATAAATATGATGAAGAACCGAATATATTGCAAAAGGCTAATCTCGATGATCTCAGAGAATACGGTATGATACCGGAATTTCTTGGAAGACTTCCGATCATGTTCTCCTTGGAGGGATTGACGAAGGAAATGCTGGTTCAGGTATTAAAGGAGCCAAAGAATGCAATTCTTAAGCAGTATCAGAAGCTTTTGGCGATGGATGAGGTGGATCTGCAGTTTGCACCGGACGCACTGGAAGCAATTGCGGAGAAAGCTTTGGAGAAGAAGACCGGAGCGAGAGCACTCCGAGCAATTCTGGAGGACCTTATGTTGGATATCATGTATGAGATCCCGAAGGATGATAATATCGGAAGAGTGATTATTACAAGAGATTATATTGAAGGGAAAGGCGTACCTCTGATTGAAATGAGAGGTATAAGTAAACAAAAACTGATTGCAACAGGGAATTAAATAGCAAGGTTCTAACTTCGGCATATGATATAATAAATATAAGTGAGACAATGAACATAGATAGGGGATAGTTTATGTCATTATTTGGTGGCTTTATTAATAGGAAGAAACAGGGTAAGGAGCATGAGATAGAAAAAACAGTAAAAGAGATATTTGAACAAGAAGAAGAGGAACTTCTGGAGGATGCTTCGATGGAAGAAGAGCTTGTCCGGGAGAAAGAGACGGAATCAGATGATGATGAACCGGAGGATCCGAATGTCGAATACGAGGTTGTAGAAAGAGAGATTCTTCCTGCTAAAATCATATGCCCTGATTGCGGGGGAATCACCTTAGAAGGCTTGGATTTTTGCGACAAGTGCGGAGGCGAGCTTAATTAAATAGTTAATGATATCAATGTTGATATGACTTAGAGATAAGTTATGTCAACATTTTTTTTGCGATTATTACGGTATCTTATGAATTTGTCTTTTTTTTCTATCACGCAACGCTCGAAAAATATACTTTAGCGCATTAAAAGATTATATTGACAAATCGTTTTTTCGAGGTTATTATATAACCTAAGATAAAGACGTTCGCATATGAAAGACATTTGTCTTAGCTACGCACGAACGCCTTATTATTCTTTTAAAGCATAATCTTAGAGATACGAAACAGGAGGTCAATTATGAGAAGAATGAAGAGAGTTTTGAGCCTGCTTGTAGTTATGAGTATGGCAGTAGCAAGCCTTGTTGCTTGCGGTGGCGCATCCAAGGATGACAAATTCTATATTGGCGGTATCGGTCCTGTAACCGGTGGCGCAGCAGTTTATGGACAGAGCGTAAAGAACGGTGCTGAATTAGCAGTGAATGAGATTAATGAAGCAGGCGGCGTTAATGGCGTTAAGCTGGATTTCAAATTCGAAGATGATGAAGCTGACGGCGAGAAGGCTGTTAATGCATATAACACCTTAAAAGACGGTGGTATGAAGTTGCTTATGGGTACAGTAACCTCCGGTGCTTGTGCATCTGTTATTGAGAAGACTAACGCGGATAATATGTTCCAGTTAACTCCTTCCGCATCCTCTACCGATGTTCTTAAATATGGTAATGTATATCAGGTATGTTTTACAGATCCTAACCAGGGTATTGCATCTGCTCAGTACATAGGTTCCAAGGGCCTTGCTACTAAGGTTGCAGTAATCTATGATAGCTCCGATATCTATTCCTCCGGTATTTATGAGAAGTTTGCTGAGGAAGCAGCAGGACAGAATTTTGAGATCGTTGCTGCAGAAGCATTTACAGCAGACAGCAAGACTGACTTCTCTGTACAGCTTCAGAAGGCAAAGGATGCCGGTGCTCAGCTTGTATTCTTACCGATTTACTATTCAGAAGCATCCTTGATTTTAACACAGGCTGCTGCACTTGAGTATAATCCTATTTTCTTTGGTTGTGATGGTCTTGATGGTATTCTTACCGTTGAGAACTTTGATACTGCTTTAGCTGAGGGCTTAATGCTTCTGACTCCCTTCGCAGCGGATGCTACGGATGCGAAGACAACCAATTTCGTAAACACTTATAAGACAAAGTACGGCGAAGTTCCTAATCAGTTCGCAGCAGATGCTTATGATGCAATCTACATCATCAAAGCTGCAATTGAGAAGAGCGGTGCGAAGCCTTCTATGAGCGTTGATGAACTTGGAACAGCATTAAAGGGTGTTATGACTCAGATTTCTGTTGACGGTCTTACCGGCGCAGGCATGACATGGGCAGCAACCGGTGAAGTAAATAAAGCGCCCAGAGCGGTAGTTGTTAAAGATGGAGCTTATGCATCTGCTGAATAAATAGAATTTGTTTTACAGATATTATGAAAGTACATTTACAATATTATAAAAAGAACACTTTGTATATTCTAGCGTATTAATATGAATGCACATAATGTGTATCATTGATCAAGAATTGATACAGAGGGACCAGGAGTTGCGTCCCTCTGTATATTTTATTCATGACGGTGATTAGAACAGTTATGAAAGGGCAGCTTAGATACTAGTATAAAAATGCATAATCAAGTATGTTTTTCGGTTGTAACCACACCATTCCTATGATACAATAGGGCGTAGTGAGCATACGCAAGCTTGCTTGCAGTATGCGATCGGAGTGAAAGACCATGAACAAGCTACACGTTCATGGTACAATAGGGCGTAGTGAGCACAGCACAAGAGAACCACTTGTGCGGCATGCTAGCTTGCGGTATGCGTTAGTCTTGTACAAGCTTGCAGGCTTTGAATCAGAGAAAGAAATTATTGCATGAAGGCATGCAGACGGGGGTTGTTATGAGCTTTATTTCTTATTTAATAAAAGGCGTCAGCCTGGGAAGTGTATACTCAATCATAGCACTTGGATATACCATGGTGTATGGAATTGCTAAGATGCTTAACTTTGCACACGGCGATGTTATTATGGTTGGTGGCTATGTTATTTTTACAGTGATGAGTATGATGGGGCTTAATCCCGTAATCGCTGTTTTGATTTCGATCATATTTTGTACTCTATTAGGTATTACGATAGAGCGCGTTGCATATAAACCGCTTCGAAGCGCCTCCTCCCTGGCCGTATTGATTACCGCCATCGGTGTGAGTTATCTGCTTCAGAATCTGGCATTGCTTATCTTTGGAGCGGATACTAAATCCTTTTCTTCTGTTATTAAGTTACCGGCTTTAAAGCTGGCCGGTGGTGAATTAACAATCTCAGGTGAGACGTTGGTAACCATTCCTTTGTGTATTATTATAATGGTTCTCTTAACGATATTTGTTAAGAAATCAAAGACCGGACGCAGTATGCTTGCGGTGTCAGAAGACAAAGCCGCTGCAGTTCTTATGGGTGTAAATGTGAACAAGACCATAGCGATTACCTTTGCAATCGGTTCTTCACTCGCTGCAATTGCAAGCGCTTTGATGTTCTCAGCCTATCCCAGCTTAACCTCTACCTCCGGCTCCATGCCCGGTATTAAAGCCTTTGTTGCGGCTGTTTTTGGTGGAATTGGGTCCATTCCGGGAGCAATGATCGGTGGTATTTTATTGGGTGTGATCGAAATTTTGAGTCGCGCTTATATCTCCTCGCAGCTTGCGGATGCCATCGTATTTATGATTCTGATCTTAGTCCTTCTTGTGAAACCTACCGGTATCCTTGGCAAGAAGATGCAAGAGAAAGTGTAGGTGGGACATATGAGCAAATGGAAAGCTTTTAATCAAATGAATAAATCTACACGCTCCAATGTAATAACGATTGGAGTTATAGTCCTCGTATATGCCTTGTGTCAGATCTTAATGGCTGTAGGTGCTTTGTCTAATCTGATGCAGGGGTTATTAGTTCCGCTATGCTACTATTCGATCTTGGCTGTATCACTCAACCTGACCGTCGGTATACTGGGTGAGCTAAGCTTAGGCCACGCGGGATTCATGTGTATCGGAGCCTTCACAGGAGCGTTTTTCTCCCGACTTACCGAGACTACAATCACGAGTCCTTTAATTCGTTTTCCTCTCGCGATCATTATCGGTGCCTTATTCGCAGCCGTATTCGGTATTTTGATCGGTGTCGTCGTACTGCGTCTTCGTGGTGATTATCTTGCGATCGTTACACTTGCATTTGGTGAAATCATTAAGAATATAATTAATGTATTGTATATCGGAATTGATGACAGCGGCTTTCATTTTTCTATGAAGGACTCTGTTTCCTTAGGCCTTGCCAAGGGTGGAGACATCATTCTGAACGGTGCAAAGGGAATTACCGGAACTCCGAATGATACTACCTTTACGATTGCAGCATTATTCTTAATCCTTGTATATCTTATTATTTCAAACCTTGTTCATTCCCGGTCCGGGCGTGCGATACAGGCAATTCGAGATAATCGTATTGCAGCGGAATCGGTTGGTATCGATATAACGAAATTTAGAATATTGGCGTTTACGTTGTCTGCTGCTATGGCAGGTGTAGCCGGTGTATTGTATTCTCATAATATATCTACGCTGGTAGCGACACCGAAGAACTTTGGATACAATATGTCTATCATGATCCTGGTATTCGTTGTACTTGGTGGTATTGGCAATATCCGCGGTTCTATACTGGCGGCTGTAATCTTAACCCTTCTTCCGGAATATTTGCGCTTCCTGCAGGATTATCGTATGTTGATCTATGCGATTGTATTAATCGTAATGATGATTTTCAACTGGAATCCGGCATGTATTGCTTGGCGCAAGAACCATTCGATCAAGGAGACCTTATTGTCCCTTGTGAGGAAGAACAGGAAGGAGGCATAAGGTATGGCAATGTTATCAGTGAAAAACTTGGGCATCTCCTTTGGTGGGTTACGTGCAGTTGATTCCTTAAACATCACGATTGAAAAGGGTGAGTTGTATGGACTGATCGGACCAAACGGTGCAGGTAAGACGACAGCCTTCAATCTTCTGACCGGTGTTTATAAACCGGATTCAGGAGTAATTACCCTAGACGGCGTGAATATCACCGGCTTAAGCACGATTGAAATCAATAAAGCAGGTATGGCGAGAACCTTTCAGAATATCCGCTTATTTAAAAATATGTCCGTACTGGACAATGTAAAAATCGGCTTACACAATAATTACAAATACTCTACTGCAGCAGGAATTTTTCGTCTTCCTTCCTATTTTAAGACGGAGAAGCAGATGAATGAGAAAGCCTTTGATATTCTTAAGGTGTTTGATCTTGACCAGGAGGCGCATCTTCTCTCAGCGAACCTTCCGTACGGCAAACAAAGAAAATTAGAGATTGCAAGGGCTCTGGCTACTAATCCAAAGATGCTCTTACTGGATGAACCGGCAGCCGGCATGAACCCTTCCGAGACGGAAGAGTTAATGAAAACAATAACCTTGATTCGTAAGAAATATGATGTTACGATTCTATTGATTGAACATGATATGAAGCTTGTTGCAGGAATTTGTGAGAAGATCTTTGTTCTGAACTTCGGAATGGAGTTGGCGAATGGACTGCCTCAGGAGGTTCTGAACAATCCGGAAGTAATTAAAGCATATCTGGGCGAATAATGTGAAAATAAAAAGCGATTTTCACACTTTCAAGTTTGTGCCTGCGAAAATCCCAAAGTGTAAATAACACACTTGGCACAAACTAATTCAACTTGTAAGCATGTTAGTTAGTGTGAATTAAGGAAGGATAAAACGATGCTGGAAGTTAAAAATCTACAAGTATATTATGGTGTAATTCAGGCAATCAGGGACGTATCCTTTACTGTTAATGAAGGAGAAGTAATTGCTCTGATCGGTGCTAATGGCGCCGGTAAAACTACTATTTTGCATACGATAACCGGCTTGATCAGTGCGAAGGACGGCGAGGTGTTATATGAAGGGGTTGATCTGCAGAAGATACCCGCACATAAAATAGTATCCCTGGGTATTGCTCATGTTCCGGAGGGTAGACATGTATTTGCCCAGCTTTCCGTATATGAGAATTTATTAATGGGAGCATTTACACGCAAGGATAAGACAGAGATAGAAGAGTCCATCGAAAGCGTGTATAAACGTTTTCCACGTTTACAGGAAAGAAAGCATCAATTGGCAGGAACGTTAAGCGGTGGTGAACAGCAGATGCTCGCAATGGGTCGTGCGCTGATGTCAAAGCCGAAAATAATACTTATGGATGAACCTTCTATGGGTCTGTCCCCGATCCTGGTAGCTGAGATATTTGATATCATTAAAAGCATCAGTAAAAGCGGAACCACAGTACTTCTCGTTGAACAAAATGCAAAGAAGGCTTTATCAATTGCTGATCGCGCATATGTTCTTGAGACCGGTAAGATCGTTCTGACCGATGATGCGAAAAAGCTTATGGATAATGAGCAGGTCAAGAAGGCGTATCTGGGCGAATAATGTGAATTATTAATAATTCACATGGGAAGAATTTCGGCAGGAAGTTGCCTTACAAATTCCTGCTTGGTTCGTGTAATTGTACTCACACCTTATTCTTCCGGGGTACTGAATAATAAAATGAAAAGGCTTAGGAGGTATTGCATATGGATAAGTATGTAATTACAATTGCCAGAGGATATGGCAGCGGCGGTCGTACCATTGGCAAGATGCTGTCAGAGGAGTTGGGGATACCTTATTATGACAGGGATCTATTGCGTTTTGCATCCGATGACAGTGGTATCAATGAACAGCTCTTTGCCAAGGCAGACGAAAAGCTGAAGAAAAGCTTGCTTTTCAAAATAGCAAGGAATGTATACAAGGGAGAATTAATTCCTCCGGACAGCGACGATTTTGTATCCAATGATAACTTATTTAATTATCAGGCGAAGATTATTAAAGAGCTTGCAGAGACCGAGTCCTGTATCATTATTGGCCGTTGCGCTGATTTTATCCTGAAGGATTACCCCAATGTAGTTCGCTTATTTGTACATGCACCCTTACCGGATTGTATCAATACCCTGGTTGAGATGACCGGTAAATCCGAAAAGGAAGTTGAGAAACAGATTCTGGATATTGATAAGCATAGAGCGGACTATTATAAATATTACACCGGCAGAGAGTGGGAGAATGCAAAGCATTATGATCTGTGTCTGAACAGCAGTAAGCTTGGATTTGGCAAATGTGTTGAGATTGTAAAATCCTATCTTGATATCAGGTTCCGATAATTCTTAGAATAATCGGTATTCGTTGAATGCGTCGGTCATGTTACTTGCTAACATGATGAATTGATAATCGTATCATTAAAATAGAAAGGCTGTCTTGCTTAAGACAGCTTTTTGTTTTATTGGGGTTGGATAGGTTCAAATCATGGTTGTATAATTATAACAAGGGTATTGATAACCATACAAGAGTATGCTATACTTTAGGGCAAAATTTGAAATGGCTTTGCCGGAAAAGAGGTACGCAATGATTTCAGAAAAGATGGTAGGATTAGTGAAAAACAGCTCCGTAATCAGAGCAATGTTTGAAGAGGGGAAGAGACTGGCGGGAATCTATGGTGCAGAAAATGTATACGATTTTAGTCTGGGTAATCCCAGTGTAGAACCTCCGGTCGAGATCAAAGAGGCTCTATTGCATGTAATCAATGAAGAAACTCCGAATCTGGTCCATGGGTATATGAATAATTCCGGATACGAGGATGTCAGAGAGAAGATCGCTGCATCCATCAATCAATGCTTTGGTACCGATTTCCATCTCGATAATTTAAGCATGACCGTAGGTGCGGCCGGTGGACTTAATGTAATATTAAAGACATTATTAAATCCGGCGGATGAGGTTGTTGTGTTCGCTCCTTTCTTCGGTGAATATCGTAATTATGTCAGTAATTTTGATGGACAGATTGTCATTGTAAGCCCTAATACCATTGATTTTCAACCTAATCTGAAGGAATTCGAGGAGAAGCTTACTGCTAAGACGAAAGCGGTAATTATCAATACTCCCAATAATCCGACCGGTGTTGTATATTCCGAGAAGACCATACAGGAACTGGCTGATATATTAGACAGAAAGCAAAAGGAGTATGGGACCTCCATTTATCTTATTTCGGATGAACCTTACCGTGAGCTTGCATACGACGGTATCGAGGTTCCTTACCTTACCAAGTATTATAGGAACACAATCGTAGGATATTCCTATAGTAAATCACTCTCACTTCCCGGCGAGAGAATTGGATATCTGGTTATTCCGAAGGAAGTGGATGATTATGAAGATGTAGTAGCAGGTGCGAATGTCGCAAATCGAATTCTGGGTTATGTAAATGCACCTTCCCTGATCCAGAGAGCGGTAGCAAGATGCCTTGATGCCAAAGTGGATGTTGAGATCTATAATCGTAACAGGGAGCTCTTATATAATAACCTGGTTTCCTTCGGATATGAGTGCGTGAAGCCGCAGGGTGCTTTCTATTTGTTTATCAAAGCACTGGAGGAGGATGATAAATTATTTGCCGAAGCAGCGAAGAAGCATAATCTACTGATCGTGCCCGGCTCTGCTTTCGGTTGCCCGGGGTATTGCAGAATAGCATATTGTGTGGATTATGCAATGATACAGCGTGCTCTGCCTGAATTTAAGAAGCTGGCAGAAGAATATGGCAAATAATTGAAGATAAAATAATAATTAGAACGTTTTATAAAAATATAGAAAGGAAAGCAGCAGAGAGATATTTGCTGCTGCAGAGACAGCCTATGAGACCATGGGAAAAGAATATTCGGACCGTGATCCCTTACATACCCGGCGAACAGCCGAACCGTAAGGATATGGTGAAGTTGAACACGAATGAGAATCCATACCCACCGGCACCCGGGGTAAAAAATGTTCTGGAGAGTATGGATGCCGATCTTTTAAGATTGTACCCCGATCCGACGGTTAAATTACTGGTAGAGGAGCTGGCTCACTATTATCAGCTTGGAGAGGACCAGGTATTTGTCGGTGTAGGTTCGGATGATGTTCTGGCCACGGCCTTTTTGACCTTTTTCAATTCCGAGAAGCCGGTATTGTTTCCCGATATCACCTATTCCTTTTATCCGGTTTGGTGCGAGCTTTATCGGATACCTTATGAGAAACCGGCCCTAGATGATAATTTTAGAATCCGGAAGGAAGATTATTATAGGGACAATGGTGGAATTGTTCTGGCGAATCCCAACGCACCTACCTCAATCTATGAGGAGCTTACCGTGATCGAAGATATCCTACGTCATAATCAGGAATCCATTGTCATAGTGGATGAAGCCTATGTTGATTTTGCAGGAGCTTCTGCGATCGATTTAATTCGTAAATACGAAAATCTGTTAGTGGTACAGACGTTTTCAAAAGCAAGATCCATGGCAGGTATGCGTATCGGCTATGCAATGGGTAATACTGCATTAATTAAGGCTCTGAATGATGTTAAGTATTCCATAAACTCTTATACCATGAACCATACTGCTATTTATGCGGGTGTGGCAGCAGTAAAGGATGTTCCTTATTATAAAGAAGGAATAGAGAAAATTCTCGTAACCAGAGAGTGGTCTGAACAGGAGCTTAAGAAGCTGGGCTTTCACTTCCCGAAATCCGGTGCGAACTTTATATTTGCGTCTCATGATAGAATTCCGGCAAGGGATATTTTTGAAGCATTACGCAGTAACAATATTTATGTTCGATACTTTAGTTCTCCTCGCATTGATAATTATCTGCGTATTACCATAGGTACAGAGGAAGAAATGAAACGTTTATTTGCTTTTTTGAAGGATTTTATCGATGCTACGATGAGATAAATGAAAAGAACCTGATCGGGAGGAGCCAGTGTATGAGAGTACTAATAGCAGAAGATGATTTTGCCAGCAGAAAATTTATGCTGCGATTTTTATCTAAGTATGGTGAGTGTGATATCACAGTGGACGGGTTGGAGGCAGTTGAAGCCTTTACAATGGCCTTAGAAGAGAATGAGGGATATGATCTGGTCTGTCTGGATATCATGATGCCAGGCTTGGATGGTTATCAAGCATTAAAGAAAATACGTGAAATTGAAAAGGAAAAGCTTGTTCCGGAAGACAAAGCAGTTAAAATTATTATGACAACAGCTCTTAACGAGGGCAAGAATGTGACAAAAGCCTTTGAGCTGGGTTGCACTGCATATGCCGGAAAACCGATCGATCAGGAGAAGTTTGAAAATGTGTTAAGGAAGTTCGAGTTGATTTAGGAAGGCAATAATAGAATGAATTATCAAAAAGAATTGGATTATATCATTGAGAAGCTGGCAGAAGAGAGCAGAAGACCGAAACTGTTAATTCATAGCTGTTGCGCTCCCTGTAGCAGCTATGTTTTGGAATATCTGTCGAAGTATTTCGAGATTACTATCTTTTACTATAACCCGAATATCTATCCTGAGCAGGAATATATTAGGAGAGTAGAGGAGCAGAAGCAATTAATTCAGGCGATGCCCCTTTTCTCTCAGGTGCATTTCCAACAGGGGGATTATCTGCCCCAGCAATATTATCAGGCAATCAAGGGCTTAGAGGGAGAACCGGAAGGTGGCGATCGCTGCTTTGTATGCTACGAGTTACGACTTCGGGAGGCGGCTGGGTTCGCGAAGGAAGGTGGCTTTGATTATTTTACAACCACATTATCCATTAGTCCGCATAAGAATGCAGAGAAGCTGAATGAGATCGGAAACAAGCTGGCAACCGAATTCGGAGTGTCGTATCTTCCTTCGGATTTCAAGAAAAAGAATGGTTATAAGCGCTCCATTGAGTTATCAAAGGAATACGATTTATATCGTCAGGATTACTGCGGATGCGTATTTTCCCTGAGGGAACAGCCCGAGCAAGAGAAGGAATGAAGGTTCCGGAAATGATTAAAATTATGATATAAGCATTTAACGAAGGAGGTATTGCGATGAGATGTCCATCCTGTGGGAGTGAGTTTTGTCACATCGTAGAGGAGACTGAGACCAAAACGAAGGGGTTCGGTATTTTTAAGGGTTGCTGTGGTTATCTGATTTTTGGACCAATCGGATGGCTATGCGGTTTATGTGGAATGGGAGAAGGACATACCTCGAGAAAAGCCTTCTGGATCTGTAACCACTGTGGCAGAAAGTTTAGAGTGTAGGGTTCATATGCATAGCGATATTCTATGGATGAAATTAATGCTTTTTGGTGAGAAGCTTGGATGTCATCAGAGACCGGACCGAAGCTTTTTTGTTAAGGGATATCAAATGCCTATTTGCGCAAGGTGCACCGGTGCACTGATTGGATATCTATTTGCGCTTCCGATGTTCTTTCTGTGTGGATTTTCTTGGATCATATCTATGGCAGGTTGTAGCATAATACTGGTTGATTGGGGGGTGCAGGCTCTAAAGCTAAAAGAATCCACGAATACTCGAAGATTTATTACCGGGGTTGCCGGTGGCTATGGATTGATGTCAATACAATTACGGCTTATAGTAATAATCATAAGTTACATTGGTACAAAGGCTTAATTCTGATATTAATCAGAATTAAGCCTTTGATCGGTTCTACTTATTAATCTGTATTACTACTGAGGAAGAAATGTTAATCGGTAAGGAACAATGTCCATGGTCTACTAGATTTCATAAGAATCGGTAGGAGGCATGCTCCACTTGGTATCCATCGGATAGGGTGGCTTTTGTTCATCATCCTTTAAGTGAAGCTTAGGATGATCCGGGAGACAGATCTGTTGTTTTTGAAGAAGCTTTATGCAAAGGTATAAAACGGATTTATCTGTAAATTCACGGAATTCCTCTTCGTTAATAAGGCAACCAATCGGAGCGCCTTTATCATTGATATCTGCATCGTATATCGCGGACCATTCCAGTTCGCAATAAACTGGTTCGTTAAATATTTCAACATTCGATCTGTCTGCTTCTCTAATATTCTTGCCCATATGCTTCTCATCATAGTAACGAGCAATCATAGATGGAGGATTGGGTATAATTTTAGGCTTGTTACCGCAGAAATCTACTTTCGTATAAGCCTTAAACGGTACATGTACCGTAGTATCCTTAATGGTACCGGCAATGGAATGACCTTTTGTACAGCTTTTTGCTGCATATTCAATATTTTTACGGATATATCCCTCAAGAAAGACTTTGCTTGTGGGAGGAATGTATCTGCATTGTGTTAAGAATACCTCTTTTTCAATTCTTTTTATCTCATATGCAGGCTCATTTAATCTGATTTTTGATTCGGAATCGATTTGAACAATAAATTCAGAAAGAACTCTTGGTATCTTAAAATCTCCTCCCCACCAGCGATAGTTTTCAGCCGGAGGAAGGGTTTCGGAACTTACAACGCTAGCCTGGCAATCCATAATGCAGTTAGCATTGGCGTTAATATCGGAACTTGTAACCATAGCTGGATTAATTGGATTAATCTCCATATATTTTCGTCTCCTTATCATATATTATTATAGGATTTGATTCTTATCATCTCCTGATATATCATATTCGAAATGTTGAAAAATGTTATAATATAGTGAAAAATGAAGAATGTATTTAAAAGATGGACATGAATTGTAACTGTCCTCTTTTATTCTTGTGTTGACAAATGAGAATGACCATCTTATAATGTAATAGCAAATGATAATTATTATCATTTAGAGTGAATTATTTACATATTGGGCTGGGTACTTTTAGGATAGAGAGGATGTACAATATGACATTACGGGATGCAAAAATTGGTGCTACTTATACTGTGAGTTCATTGAACTTGGACATTGTTACGCGAAGAAGACTGGAAGCCTTGGGATTAACCAGAGGAACCGATGTTAATATTCTGAATCGGAGTCGAAGTGGCGCGGTAATATTGATGGTAAGAGGAAGCAGACTGGCACTTGGCGGTAGAATAGCCGAAACAATACACATGAAGGAGGCATCCTAATGAAAAGCGAAATACAAGTAGGTTTTGTCGGCAATCCGAATTGTGGTAAGACAACATTATTTAATGCTTATACCGGCGCCAATTTAAAGGTAGCCAACTGGCCGGGTGTTACCGTTGAGAAGAAGGAAGGCGCCTTCAAATATCATGACCATCGTTTTAAGCTGGTGGATCTTCCCGGAATTTATAGTCTCACTTCCTACACCATGGAGGAAAGACTGACCAGAGAATATATCCTGGATTCCAATATGGATGTTATTGTTAATATCGTGGATGCCTCAAGCCTGGAACGTAATCTTTATCTTACCTTACAGCTGATCGAGCTTGGCAAACCGGTTGTCTTAGCATTGAATATGATGGATATTGTGGAGGAGAGAGGTATGGAGATCGATCTCCATCGTCTCCCGGAGATGCTTGGAATTCCGGTTATACCGGTTTCGGCCCGAAAGAAAACAGGCCTGGATATCCTAATGCATACAGTGTCCCATCACAGAGACAAGAAATTGGATTATAACCTTGAGCATCATCATAAAAAGCCCCATTCAAAGCACGAACACGATCAGAAGCATAAGGATAGTTTTAAGCATAAACACGAACATCATAATGAATATACGATTGTTTACAGCGATGATATTGAGGATAAGATCGACGAGGTAAGCGAGCTGTTAAGAAGCAAGTTTGGTGAGATTGAGAATTCTCGTTGGCATGCCATCAAGCTGATGGAAATGGATGAAGCAATAATGGCGAAATATCCTCTGGAGCTCTCCTCCGTGATAAAACACAGCTATGAGGGAGAAATCATCAATCAAAAATATGATTTTATTGAGGAAATCATTGAAGAGGTACTTGTTAATAAGCATAAAAAAGCTGCATCTACCGATAAGATAGATCGAATTCTGACCCACCGTTTTCTGGGACTTCCTATTTTTCTGGGAATTATGGCCCTGGTATTTTTCTTCACCTTTCAAATTGGTGATTTGATTAAGGGCGTATTTGAGATTGGTTTAGGGGCATTCTCGGATGGAGCACTAAATTTGCTGAACTACATGAATGCCGGAGTATTTATGACTTCTCTGATTGTGGATGGAATTATCGCCGGTGTAGGAGGCATACTAACCTTTCTCCCGAACATTTTTATCTTGTTCCTGGCATTAGCCTATCTAGAGGATAGTGGTTATATGGCAAGAGTTGCCTATGTAATGGATGGGATTATGGGTAAGCTTGGTTTATCCGGCAGAGCGTTCATTCCGATGCTACTCGGCTTCGGATGTACCGTTCCGGCAATTATGGCATCAAGATCATTAGAGAACATGAGAGACCGAAGAAAGACGATCCTCATCACACCGTTTATGTCCTGTAGTGCCAGACTACCGATCTATGTGTTATTTTCTCAGATGTTTTTCGGACAAAATGCGATGCTGGTCGCATATTCCATGTACTTGATCGGTATTGTGGTTGCGATCTTAGTTGCATTTGCAATGAGTAACAAGTCAGATCACAGTGTCGGAAACACCTTGCTGATTGAATTACCGGAGTATAAGACACCAAACATTCGGACGATATTTATCTACGTCTGGGAAAAGGTAAAGGAATACCTGACAAAAGCAGGAACTACGATATTTGCAGCCTCCGTTGTGATTTGGTTTATCTTAAACTTTGGACCAAACGGTATGGTCAGTGATATGTCGGATAGCTTCGGTGCTATGATTGGTATGGCGATTGCGCCAGTTTTAAAGCCGGCAGGTCTTGGTATGTGGCAGGTTGTTGTAGCGTTGATTTCCGGTATCGCAGCCAAAGAGGTTGTAGTGTCGAGCTTTAGTGTGTTGTTTCAGATTGGTAACATCACCTCTCCGGAAGGAATGTCCAGTTTAACCGTCATTCTGGCTGACTATGGCTTCGGTGCCCTAAATGCGTATGCATTAATGGTATTTAGTCTGCTGTATATTCCTTGTGCAGCAACCATCGGTGTTATTCAGAGGGAGATGCGTTCTGCAAGATGGACGATATTCACGATTTTCTTCCAGTTATTTGTTGCTTTATTAGTTTCAACATTGATTTATCAAATCGGAAGCTTGTTCCTTTAATTATGGCTTCTGACAAGAAGCCTCAGCTACCTTTTCTTGAAAGGAGAATGTCATATGGCAGGTATTATTCTGGGAATCCTTATTGTTGGTTATACAGGATTTGTTATTTATAAAAAGACAAAGGATGTAAAAGAGGGAAAATCCTGTTGCGGAGGATGTTCCTCCTGTGGGATTAAGGATAAATGCGGTAAATAGTATTTCAAGAGTCATGATATTTATTGTAATTCCCTTAATAGATAATGTCAGGAATGCATGTAGTATTTGTTTAAATGAGGAATTGTCATGCATAGAGTGATATTATGCCATAATATTAATTTTATATCGTATCAGCACGTTCATAATAATTATGAAGCGCGATAAGAAGAAGGATGGATGAGAGGTTTTCTCGTCCGTTCTTTTTTATCCTTGAAGAGCAAAGTGATCGGATAGATACATTTCGACTAAAATAGTAGCCTTCGTAGCTATATTTTTGTATAAAAATAAAAAAGGAAATGGAAGTAACGTGTAGAATATTAGTAATATGGGTTCATATTCGTCTGTCCAAGTATCATGAAATGATAGCCGTAAGGGAGGAATTGATATGGAACAAAGAAACAATATCAGACAGAAGCTGGAGACTAGGGAACATGAGATACTCTCGCCCTATGCGGCATTTTCCGACCAATCTCTCGGTAGAGACCGATATGAGGAGCCCTGTGATCTTCGTCCCATATACCAAAGAGATCGGGATCGCATTCTGCATTCTAAGGCATTTCGCAGATTAAAACATAAAACACAGGTTTTTTTGGCTCCGGAGGGAGATCATTACCGAACCAGATTGACACATACCCTAGAGGTATCACAGATAGCAAGGACGATTGCGAAGGCTTTGCTTTTGAATGAGGATCTAACCGAGGCAATTGCATTAAGCCATGATTTGGGACATACTCCTTTTGGACATGCCGGTGAGAGAGCACTCAGCAGAGTTTGCCCGGGAGGCTTTCAGCATCATTTGCAGAGTATCCGGGTGGTGGAAATATTAGAAAATCACGGACAAGGGCTCAATCTTACGAAAGAGGTCAGGGATGGAATAAGGCATCATCAGACCGAAGGAAATCCTGCTACCCTGGAAGGCAAGATTGTCAGATTGTGCGATAAAATCGCCTATATCAATCACGACATTGATGATGCAATTCGTGGTCAAATTATCAGAGAAGAGGAGATACCAAAGGAATTTACAGATGTTCTTGGGCATAGCCTGGGGAAGCGTCTGGATACCCTGGTTCACGATATAATAACAAATAGTGAGAATAAGAACGACATTATCATGTCGCCGAATATTCTTATTGCAATGAAGAGATTAAGGGAGTTTATGTTTGAAAGTGTTTACATGAACAAGAAGGCAAAGAGTCAGGAGGAGCAGGCGGAACGTCTTCTGGAGACCCTCTTTGTTTACTATCTGGAGCATCTGGAGAAGCTTCCGGAGGAATACCAAATGAGGATGAAGACCTTGGATGAACCGCCCCATCGTGTCGTTTGTGACTATGTTGCCGGAATGACGGATCGTTATGCGGTTACAAAATTTAAAGATTTGATGATTCCTTCAGCATGGAGTGTATATTAGTAACAGTTTAGCCATGCAAATTTATAGTAGGATGTAAAAGCGAAAGCTTGCTTTCGAATGAGCATCATACTAAAATTTGTAAGACGCTCTGCCTAAGCGAGATGTAGCGAAGCGAAATCGAGCTTATGACTGAATTGTTACGTATATTCTACAGGAAATCAATACATTACTATATGGATGGGACAATTTGATTGTGACATGAATTTTTTGAGTGGAAGGAGCGCACTATGTTATATTCTGACGAGTTAGTAGAAGAGATAAGAAGCAGAAACGATATCGTAAGTATAATCGGCTCCTACATAAGATTACAGAAAAAGGGCAGTAACCATATGGGACTTTGTCCGTTTCATAATGAGAAGACACCTTCCTTCTCGGTTAGTGCATCGAAACAGATGTATCACTGCTTCGGTTGCGGAGTAGGTGGCAATGTATTTACCTTTATTATGGAGTATGAGAACTATACCTTTATAGAAGCGTTGCGTTTCCTGGCGGAACGAGCCGGAATTGCACTTCCGGAACACGAACTCAGCGAAGAGCAGAAGCGTCAATCCGATTTAAAGAGTCGGCTTTTGGAAATTAATAAACAGGCAGCAATGTATTACTATTACCAATTTAAGAATCCGGAAGGGCAGGATGCCTATGATTATCTGGTGAAGAGAGGCTTGTCTGAAGATACGATCAAGCATTTTGGATTGGGCTATTCCAATCGATACAGTGATGATCTATATCGGTATCTGAAGAAGATGGGCTATGAGGATGATTTTTTGTCCCAGACAGGTCTGGTGACAATCGACGAACGGTTAGGAGGAAGGGATAAATTCCGTGACCGCGTCATGTTCCCGATTATGGATGCGAATCACCGGGTGATTGGTTTTGGTGGACGAGTTATGGCAAATGCCGGTCCTGAGGTTCCCAAATATCTTAATACGCCTGAGACCAGAGTGTTTGAAAAAAGCCGTAATCTGTATGGATTAAATTTTGCAAAAGCCTCCAGGAAGACTTATTTTCTGATCTGTGAGGGCTATATGGATGTTATAGCATTGCATCAGGCAGGCTTTACCAATGCAGTAGCCGCTTTGGGAACTGCATTTACCGGCTTTCATGCCAATCTATTAAAACGCTATACCAATGAAGTGTTATTAACCTTTGATAGTGACCAGGCAGGTACTCAGGCTGCACTACGTGCAATTCCGATTCTAAAGGAAGCCGGGTTGTCGATCAAGGTAATCAATATGAAGCCCTATAAGGATCCGGATGAGTTTATCAAAGCACTTGGGGCAGAAGAGTTCCAGAAGAGGATCGCTGAGGCAAGAAGCAGCTTTTTCTTCGAGATTGATGTACTTCAGAAGGAATTTGATTTGGCGGATCCGGAGCAAAAGACGAAGTTTTTCCATGAGACTGCAAGAAGATTAACCGGTTTTAGTGAGGAACTGGAACGTAACTTCTATATTGATGCGGTAGCAAAATCATATCAGATCGATGTGGAGCAGCTTCGCAGATTGGTCAATAAGATTGGGTCCCAGATTGTCATTGGGGTGAATGAACCAAAGGAGTCCAGAGGAGAAACAGCCAGGAACCGGAGAGGACCCGAAAATGGAATGAGTAAATCCCAGAAGCTGATGTTAACCTGGCTCATTGAGGATCCGACTCTGTTTGATAAAATTAAAGGTATATTGGGACCGGAGGATTTTACCGAAGGGATTTACAAAGAGGTTGCCAGACTCGTCTTTGAACAATACGAGAAGGAACAATCGGTAAACCCGGCGAAGATCATTAACTGCTTTGAGAGTAAAGAAGAACAATCAGAGGTTGCAGCTCTATTCTCAGCAGGGATTCACGGTGATATGGACGAAGCCGGATGGCATAAGGCGTTAACCGATACCGTGATGAGGTTGAAGGAGAACAGCCTGGATATGCAGAGCCAGAAAGCGATCGAGGTAAACGATACAGCACTGCTGATGAAGATCATCGCAGAGAAGACAGAACTAAAGAAACGTAGCATTACCTTTACCAATTCATGATTTTAGAAAGTTCTACGCGCACTTTCTATCGTTAGCCGGAGATGGGCATGCGGGGATACCCGGGTATATGCAGGAATTGCATATTTCATCAAATGATGGTTAAAATATAAAAAGAGTCGAAGAAGGAAGGATTATCTATGGACGAAAGTATTGTTAAGTTTACGGAAAGACTAAAGGAATTATTGGTTTTCGCCGAAAAGAAGAAAAATGTCCTGGAGTTTCAGGAAGTAAATGATTTCTTCGCGGATATGGAGCTCGATCCGCAGCGGATAGAAAAGATTTATGATTTCCTGGACAAGCATAATGTCGATGTGCTGAGAATATCCGAAGAGGACGAAGAAGACATCATCTTAGAGGATGATGAAGATATTGAACCCCTGGATTTAACCATACCTGAGGGAATCAGCATAGAAGATCCTGTCCGTATGTATCTGAAGGAGATCGGTAAGGTTCCCTTATTGAATGCCGATGAGGAGATTGAGCTTGCGAGAAAGATGGAGGATGGGGATGATTATGCGAAGAAACGTCTTGCAGAAGCCAACCTTCGTTTGGTTGTCAGTATTGCAAAGCGCTATGTCGGAAGAGGAATGCTGTTCCTGGATTTAATTCAGGAGGGAAATCTTGGCCTTATCAAGGCAGTCGAGAAGTTTGATTATCGCAAGGGTTACAAGTTTAGTACTTATGCTACCTGGTGGATCAGACAAGCTATTACGAGAGCAATCGCAGACCAGGCTAGAACAATTCGTATTCCGGTTCATATGGTGGAGACCATCAATAAGTTAACCCGTGTTCAACGTCAGCTTCTGCAGGAATTGGGACGAGAGCCCTCTCCGGAGGAGATTAGTGAGGTTATGAATATGCCGGTAGACAGAGTCCGTGAGATACAGAAGATATCTCAGGAACCGGTTTCCCTTGAGACACCCATCGGCGAAGAGGAGGATAGTCATTTAGGCGACTTTATTCAGGATGATAATGTTCCTGTTCCGGCAGACGCGGCAGCTTTTACGTTACTGAAGGAGCAGTTGGTGGAGGTACTCGGCACCTTAACCGAGAGGGAACAGAAGGTTCTGAGACTTCGTTTTGGCTTAGACGACGGTCGTGCCCGTACGCTGGAAGAGGTAGGCAAGGAATTTAATGTAACCAGAGAGCGTATCCGTCAGATCGAAGCAAAGGCACTTCGAAAACTGAGACATCCGAGTAGAAGCCGTAAATTAAAGGATTATTTGGAATAAGTATTGATTAGTAGGTCATTATCGGATGATACACTTGATTACTTCTTACATGTTTAAATAGGAAAGGGCAGTCATGCATGCTCTTGTTCATCGGAGGAATAAACCGGTTCGCAGGAATGTATATGACTGCCCCATCTTTTTATCTATACTTCTATAAGTTGCGAAGAATTCCCTTTGTACTGGGAAGCTGTTTTCTGTTTATTGGAAAATCTTATGTGGAAATCAGTCGGAAATAATGATATTATGTAACTATTCAGAACAGCAGAAATATTACAAATAGGACTTGAATGTGTACATCAAAGGATTATATAAATATTTTTATAGAAACGAACTAAAAACAGTAAGAAAATTCAAAGGATTTACGAGCCTGTTCTGAATATATGATTAAAGCAAGCAAGGCTAGATTACCTTAATGGTCTATAATTTAAAAGAAAACAATCAAAATAATAAGAAACGGAGAAATGTATGCAGCTTTCAAAACGTTTACATGCGGTAGCCAGCTTGGTTACTCCGGGGAACAGAGTGGCTGATGTTGGGTGTGATCATGCGTATATCTCGATTTATCTGATTGAGAAGGCGTTATCGAATCATGTGATCGCTATGGATGTGAACCAGGGTCCCATCGACCGAGCGAAAGATAATATAGAGAAATTTGGTTACTCTAATCAGATAGAGACGCGCAGATCCAACGGTCTGGAGAAATTGCAGGAAAATGAGGCGGATTCCATTTTAATTGCGGGAATGGGAGGAGCCCTAATGATACAAATATTAGAGGAAAAGCCTGTGGTAGTGGAGCAGGTGAAGGAGCTGATTCTACAGCCCCAATCCGAAATCAATAAGGTAAGACAAATGCTGCAGGACCGTGGATTTCTGATTATCGTGGAAAATATGGTCAAGGATGACGGAAAATTTTATATGATGATGAAAGCAATCCCCAAGTCAACCGTGCCATTTCCGGATAAATATGAACTTACAAAAAAGGAGCACTATTATTACGGAAGGCTATTGCTGGAGGAAAGGAACCCGATACTGGAAGAGTTTTTGCACTGGGATCTGGGATTGTGCGAGAATATCCTTAGTGGTCTAGGAGCAGAGCAGTCTGAGAATGCAAGGACCCGTGAGAAGGAAATGAAAGAGAAGATTGATATGATTTATTGTGGTCTGGAATACTATAATAATGAGAAGAGGGAAAGGTATGGAGGCGAGACAAGTGAATATTAGAGTCGAAATTAATGGTAAGGAATATGAATATCCCGGCGGAACTTCACTTTTAGATATAAGCAGGGATTTTCAAAAGGATTATAGTAATCGAATTATTCTGGCTTTTGTCAATAACAAATTGCGAGAGCTGTTTAAGAAAGTAAATGAAAACTGCTCCGTACGATTTGTCACTGTCGGTGAGGACGCAGGGCATAAAACCTACCAGCGTGGTATGGTTTTAATTATGCTGAAAGCGATCTATTCTGAATTTGGGAATGAGAATGTAAAAAAAGTATCGGTGGAATATGCGATCAGCAATGGATTATATTGTGATTATGAGGGAAGGCATCCCATGACAGAGGATCGTATACTGGCGATTAAAAAGCGAATGATAGACATCGTCCAGAGAGATATTCCCTTTATGAAACGAAGCATCGGAACGGATGATGCAATTGAACTTTTTCGAAGATACCGCATGTTTGATAAGGAAAAATTATTCCGCTACCGTAGAGTGTCGAAGGCAAATATATATAACCTGGATGGGTTTGAGGATTATTTTTATGGTTATATGCCTCCCAGCTCGGGGATGCTGCAATATTTTGATATCCAGGCGTATGATGGAGGATTACTTCTCTTATTACCCAATAAGAAAAATTCTACCATTGTAGAACCATTCGTTAATCAGCCAAAGCTGTATGGAACCTTAAAGGAAGCCAATCAATGGGCACAAATGATGGAAATTCCTAATGTTGGAGCGCTCAATGATGTGATTTCGAAAGGAAATCTGAATGAGTTAATCTTAGTTCAGGAAGCTCTTCAAGAGAAGAAGATCAGTGATATCGCAGAGAGTATCAAGAAGGCCGGCGGTAAGAAATTTATTATGATAGCAGGTCCATCCTCCTCGGGGAAGACAACCTTTTCGCATCGCCTCAGTATACAATTGAAAGCACATGGGCTCAAACCACATCCGATTGCAGTAGATAATTATTTCGTTGATCGTGAAAAGACGCCGAGAGATGAAGATGGTAATTTTAACTTTGAGATATTAGGGGCAATTGATATTGAACAGTTTAATAAGGATATGACTGATCTGATGAATGGAAAGACGGTTGAGATGCCGGTATTTAACTTTGTTAGCGGTAAAAGAGAGTACAAAGGAGATTTTCTTACACTCGGTACCGATGATATCCTGGTAATCGAGGGAATTCACGGTCTAAATGATGCGTTGTCATATTCCCTTCCGAGAGAAAGCAAATTTAAGATTTATATCAGTGCTTTAACGCAGCTCAATATTGATGAGCATAATCGCATCCCGACAACGGATGGACGCTTGCTTCGAAGAATGGTCAGAGATGCAAGAACAAGAGGAGCCTCCGCGCAGAAAACGATCTCTATGTGGCCATCCGTCAGACGTGGTGAGGATGAGAATATTTTCCCCTTCCAGGAGGATGCGGATGTAATGTTCAACTCGGCACTCATTTATGAGCTGGCTGTATTAAAACAGTATGCAGAGCCGATTTTATTTGGAATTGATCGTAATTGTGCGGAATATGTAGAGGCGAAAAGGCTTCTGAAGTTTTTAGATTATTTCATCGGTGCACCGAGTGAGACAGTGCCGAAGAATTCCATATTAAAAGAATTTGTAGGTGGTAGCTGTTTTAAGGTATGAGCAGCACGATAAGCCGGGTTATGTCTTGGATGATCATCTATCTTGACCACATGTTGCCATGTGGCTCCAGTACCACTTCCGCGGGTACTACGCGACCTACCCTAAAGCACGGCGGGCAACCGTATGGCTTTATGTTCGGTCTTGCTTCGAGTGGGGTTTACATAGCCCCTACTGTTACCAGTAAGGCGGTGGTCTCTTAAGCCACCTTTCCATCCTTACCAGAGAGAAATGATTGCAAGCAACCATTTTCTCGGGCGGTATATTTCTGTTGCACTAGCCTTGGAGTCACCTCCACCGGACGTTATCCGGCACTCTGCCCTATGAAGCCCGGACTTTCCTCACCTTTGTTAGGCGCGACCATCTGTGCTACTCACAGGTTGTATTCTAACACGG
>JAEZUM010000058.1 GCA_023421075.1 Bacillota bacterium | reverse complement strand
GTAATCCCTCATAAGTCAATATGTTCTTTTTTTCTACCATAAAACACCCTTCCTCCATATTGCTTTTTATACAATATACAATACATTCAAAGTATTATATCGTATCAACTGTACATTGTCAACCTTATTCACCAACCAATATACCTGCCGAAGGTGCGCGTCTGTGACCTTATCCGGCAAGCATAAATATCTGAGTGAGAATTATCATAATTCTCACTCAAATTTGATCCTGGTTGTTTGATTGTTTTTATTATAAATGCTCTCTACGTTTTATATATCTTATCTTCTATTCATCGAAAATATTCTATTGTTTTACGAATAATAACCGCAAGCATTTTAATAACAAAATCGATCTTTTCCTAATTTATCAAGTATATAGGAATAACATATTTTATATCGGCTATTTAAGAATTATTCAACACCCTCAAAGATATCTGTAAAATCAAAGGTTGCAAAATAATCCTTCGGCGTCTCCGCTCTGCGGATCAGCTGAACCGTATTATCTTCTTTCAGAAGTAGCTCCGCAGACTTCAATTTACCGTTATAGTTATAACCCATCGCAAATCCATGAGCACCTGTGTCGTGTATTACAAGGAAGTCTCCGATATCAATCTTAGGTAACATACGGTCAATTGCAAATTTATCATTGTTTTCACAAAGAGAACCGGTGACATCATACTTATGGTCGCAGGGCTCATTTTCTTTGCCCATGACAGTGATGTGGTGATAAGCTCCATACATAGCAGGTCTCATCAGATTCACAGCACAAGCATCCAGACCGATGTATTCCTTATAAATATGCTTCTCGTGAATTGCCTTAGCGACAAGATGTCCATAGGGTGCCAGCATGTAACGTCCAAGCTCGGTATAGATTGCTACATCGCCCATTCCGGCGGGAACCAGAATCTCCTCAAATGCCTTACGAACGCCTTCACCGATTTCCATAATATCATTTGCCTTCGCATGCGGTTTATATGGAATGCCTACACCGCCGGAGAGATTGATGAATTTAATTTGTACTCCGGTCTTATCACGAAGCTCCACTGCCAGTTCAAATAAAATACCCGCCAGGGTAGGATAATATTCATTGCTGGCTGTATTACTTGCAAGGAAGGAATGAATACCAAATTGCTTCGCGCCTTTTTCCTTCAATCGCTTAAAGCCGTCAATCAGCTGCTCCTTTGTGAAGCCATATTTCGCATCGCCCGGATTGTCCATAATTCCGTTCGCCGTCTTAAACACACCACCGGGATTATAACGACAACAGATTGTCTCCGGAATTCCAACGATTTTCTCCAGATAATCAATATGGGTATAATCATCCAGGTTAATGACTGCATTCAGCTCAGCCGCTTTTACAAATTCCTCTGCGGGAGTAGCATTGGAAGAAAACATGATATCCTCTCCCTGACAATGCAATGCTTCTGCCATCATAAGCTCTGTCATAGAGGAACAATCCAAACCGCAGCCTTCCTCTTTTAGTATATTGATGATATAAGGATTTGGTGTTGCTTTTACTGCAAAATATTCTTTAAAGCCTTTGTTCCATGCAAAAGCCTTATTCAGCTTTCTTGCATTTTCACGAATGCCTTTTTCATCATAGATATGAAAGGGGGTTGGGTATGTCTTTGTTATTTCCTGAAGCTGTTCTAAAGTAACAAATGGTTTTTTCATCTTGAACCTCCTATTTATGTGTTATTTCATGATTTCCTTTGGCTTGATCAGCTCGTATTTACCGGCTTTTATCATATCCAGAAAATCGCTGATATTCTCCGCTTTCCTCTTAAAAGCGATCCCGCTACGATAATTCTCTATGCCATGCGCATCGCTACCTGCAACAATCGGAAGCTTGTGCTTTTTGGCATATACACATGCCTGTCTGTCAAATGCATCATTACGGTTACCAACATTAATTCCTTCCACTGCATCCACACAGGAGGGAAATAAACGTATTTCTTCAATATAAGCACGCTTTCGAAATGGGTGTGCATGAACGATATATCCACCGGCTGCATGGATCTGTTTATACTGCTCTTCCACGGTCCAGTTCATAATCTGTGGATGGTTCTTAAGCCATTCCTTATCCAGTCCATAAATCAAGAACTCTGTGGCCTGGTAATTCGCCTCCCATCCAAAGAAAACCGATAGACCGAGCTTGTCTCCTTCTTCCTTCGCTTCCTCATAGCCTTTACAGAACATATCAACCCGCTCCTCCCAGGGAAGATTCCTCGGGACGGTGCTATTGCCATTAAAGAAATGATCTGTGACTACAATTCCGCTATAGCCTGCTTCTTTATAAAACCTTACATGCTGTGCACCGGTAAAAATACCACAGGCGCTCGCTTGTCTTGTATGCAGATGTGTCTCATATAAAAATAGGCCCATAATTCTCATTGCCTTTCTTAACGCATATTACAGATCGCTTTTGATTAAAGATTTACTCTTGATGTATAAATATACTGCCCATAAATCACTGAAAATTTTTACAATTTTGTATACTTTCCCGTGTGTCGTTGAAAATTCCCCCTGTCGCTCAGCTTCGAGGGGGTTGTATTTCGTATCTAATAATTGTTCCTATTATACATCATTCTACGTTTTTTTCAATCATTATTTTAACTAATTTCAAAAATCACCCTTTTGGTACGAACGTATGATTGTAATACTTCTGGAAAACTTAATATAAATATGTTATACTGTTCACGATTAAGCAGATTTTGATTTATCTGCTGAATGCTGATTCCACAGAAATATAAATGATTATTCGCTTATGCAAGAATCACATACTCTTCTATGGAACAGGGCATTTGTATTAAGAGGAAAGAAAAATAAACAGAAGGGGTATTACACCATGGAACAATATAGCGGTAGTCAAATCGTTGTTTTAGAAGGTTTGGAAGCAGTCAGAAAACGGCCCGGTATGTACATCGGAAGTACCGGTCCCAGGGGGTTGCATCATCTGATATGGGAAATCCTAGACAATGGAATTGATGAACATCTGGCGGGATTTTGTACGAGGATTGATATTACATTATTAAAGGACGGCGGTATTGAAATATGCGACAACGGCCGCGGAGTACCGGTGGATATTCATCCAACCAAGAAAATCCCTACCGTTCGCGTAGTCTATACGATTCTTCACGCCGGAGGTAAATTCGGTAATTCTGTATACAAGGTATCCGGCGGTCTGCACGGTGTTGGTGCCTCCGTAGTAAATGCACTCTCAAAAAGAATGATCATCGAGGTAAAACGCGATGGGAAGATCTATCGTGATGAATATAAAGACGGCGGTCATCCTATTACCCAGCTGGAGGATGGCCTTCTTCCCGTAATTGGCAAGTGCAACAAATCCGATACCGGGACCAAGGTAATCTTCTATCCGGATGATACTATCTTTGAGACAGTGGAGTTCAAATCAGAAATCATTCAGAAGAAGCTGAAGGAAATTGCATTTCTTAATAAAAATCTGTTGATTAACTTCACTGATCTGAATACCGGTGTCACCAAATCCTATCATGAAGAGTTCGGTATTAAAAGCTTTGTATCCTATCTGACCCGAGAAATGACACCACTACACGAGGAGCCCGTCTACATAGAGGGAAGAAGCGGAGATATCGAAGTAGAGGTAGCACTTCAATATACCGACAGCTATACCGAGCAAATCAATGCTTACTGCAACCGCATCAATGTCGTAGATGGCGGAACCCTGGTAACCGGTTTTAAGACCGGATTGACTCGTGTTATGAATCAATATGCCAGAGAGCTTAATATTCTGAAGGAGAAGGATGAGAACTTCGATGGTAAGGATATCCGAAACGGACTGGTTGCCATAATCTCGATCAAGCATCCGGATCCTCAGTTTGAAGGCCAAACGAAGACAAAGCTTGGTAACACGGATGCTAAAAGTGCCGTTGAGGATGTATTCTCCTCTGAGTCTCAGCGTTGGTTTGACAAAAATGTCGAGGTTCTGAAGGCGATTCTTGATAATTCCTTAAAATCCTTCAATGCAAGACGAGCCAGCGATAAAGCAAGAGTCGCTGTCATGAAGCAGCTGAGCGATGTGGATACCCGAAGCAAGCTTGCCTCCTGCTCCTCCAAAAAACCGGAGGAATGTGAGCTATATATTGTAGAGGGTGATTCTGCCGGCGGTACGGTAAAGACCGCTAGAAACAGAAGAACGCAGGCAGTTCTGCCCCTCCGAGGCAAAATCCTCAATGTTGAGAAAGCAACCCTGGAGAAAATTCTTGTAAATAACGAGATCAAATCCATGATCGCTACCTTTGGATGCGGAATCGGTGATGAATTCGACCTTTCAAAGCTTCGTTATGATAAAATCATCATCTTAACGGATGCCGATGTCGATGGCGCTCATATCAGTACCCTGCTCCTAACCTTCTTCTATCGCTTCATGCCGGAGCTGATCCTGGAGGGCAAGGTTTACCGCGGACTTCCACCGCTTTATAAGGTAGACTACGAAACGACAACCAAAGGGAAGAAGACAAAACAATCCGAATATCTTTTCAATGATTTTGAACTTGAGAAATTCCGTAAGATTGAAGGCAACAAGATCCTTAGCTTACAAAGATATAAAGGTCTGGGTGAGATGGATGCCCATCAGTTATGGGAGACCACTCTGGATCCCGAGACCAGAATTCTGGCGCAGATAACAATCAGTGATACCGTAGAAGCAGACGAGATAACGACCATGCTGATGAGCAGCAACGTTCCTCCCAGGCGTACCTTTATCATGGATGAAGCAAAATATGCGAAGCTAGATATTTAAGGAGGAGTAAGCTACAATGAAGAAAAATGTTGACCAAATAATTCAGATGGATTTCTCCGAGGAGATGAAAACCAGCTTCCGGGATTATGCCCTGAGTGTTATTATAGCCCGTGCCTTACCGGATGTGCGAGATGGTTTAAAGCCGGTACAAAGAAGAATCCTCTATTCCATGATCGAGCTTGGCCTGGATCCTGCCAAGCCCCATAGAAAAAGCGCTCGTATCGTCGGCGATACCATGGGTAAATATCACCCCCACGGCGACTCCTCCATCTATGATGCCTTAGTCCATATGTCGGAAGACTTCTCCATGATGCTACCCTTGGTGGATGGCCATGGTAATTTCGGCTCCATCGATGGTGATAGTGCAGCGGCAATGCGTTATACCGAAGCAAGATTATCCCTTAGCTCCATGGCACTCTTAGATCACCTGGAGAAGGGTCTGATTGATTTTGTTCCTAACTTTGATGACAGCGAGAAGGAGCCTACGGTATTACCCGCTATGATTCCCAATCTGCTGATTAACGGTACCACTGGTATCGCAGTAGGTATGGCAACCAACATCCCTCCACATAATCCGGATGAAGTAATCGATGGCGTTATTGCATACATGGATAACCCAGGTATTACGATCCAAAAATTAATGGAATACATTCCGGCACCTGATTTCCCGACCGGCGGTCTCATAATTAATCAGAATGATCTGGCTACCCTTTACGAAACCGGCGAAGGAAGAATCCGTATACGCTCCAAGGTCGAGATCGAAAATGGGGACAACGGACGTAAAAATATCGTTGTCACAGAAATTCCTTATACGATTACCGGTAATAAGACGAAGCTGGTGGAAGGTCTCGCCACTCTGATTAAGGATAAGGTATTTGATGAAATCTATGATGTACGCGACGAATCCTCCAAGGAAGGAATCCGGATCGTAATCGAAGTGAAAAAGGACCGCGATTTGGACAACCTCTTAAACGGTCTTTATAAGAAAACCTCCATGGAGGACACCTATACAGCGAATCTTCTGGCGATTAAGGATCAACAACCTGTCGTCTTCAATCTAAAGAGCATTATCGGTGAATTCGTTGACTTCCAGGTAGAGCTCTATACCAAGGAGTATAATTATCTCTTAGACAAAGCAATAAAGCGACTGGAGATTGTAGGCGGCCTTATTAAGGCAACCGACGTGATAGATCTGATCATTGAAATCCTTCGTGGCAGCTCCTCGATCAAGCAGGCTAAGGCATGTCTGATCGAAGGCAACACCGAGGGGATCAAATTCAAGTCTGCCAAATCCGAGAAGGAAGCAGCTACCCTTAATTTTACCGAACGTCAGGCAGATGCAATTCTCGCGATGCAATTAAGTAAATTGATTGGACTGGAAATCTTAAAGCTGCACGAAGAGAATGACACCTTGGCCAATAATATTGAGGAATATCGTAAGATTCTCGGCGACACCAAGGAATTATATAAGGTGATCAAGGGTCGTCTGAGAGAATATAAGAAGCTCTTCCATCGCCCCAGAAAGACGTTGCTTGCGAATGCATCTACCGTTGATTATGTAGAGGAAGTAAAGATAGAGGACATCTATGTGTTGATTGACCGCTTTGGGTATACCAAGTCCATTGATGCCAGCAGCTATACAAGGGCTTCTGAGGATAATCTGAAGGAATTCAACTATATCATAATGATGAAGAATACCGATCGTCTCTGTGTATTCACCGCCGAGGGCAATATGTATCAGGTGAAAGCCGAAGCAATCCCCAGGTGTAAGATGAAGGATAAGGGAGCGCTCATTCATACCCTTTGCAAGTTGGATAAGGAGAATCCCATCCTCTATACCTCCTTCGAACAGCTCTTTGAGTCTCAGCTTCTCTTTACCACGAAATACGGATACATCAAACAGGTATCCGGTGTTGAATTCGAGACAAACCGCTCACAGATCGCATCCACCAAGCTGGAGGAGAAGGATGAGGTTATTGCAATTAACCTTATGTCAGGACACGAGGTTCTGGCCGGCAATCTCAAGGTAATTATACTGACGGACAAGGGGCTATCCTTAGGCTTCCCTCTCTCGGAAGTCAGTGAATTAAAGAAAACCAGCCGTGGTGTCAAGGCAATTACTCTCGAGAAAAATGATACTATCTGCTATGCCACTGCTCTTAACCAGAATGAAGAAACCTTCCAATACAATGACAAGGTTCTTAGTGCAAAGAAGGTTCGCATGAGAAAACGCGGTGACAAAGGACAGAAGGCGGCCTTAAGCTAACCCTTAATACAAGAAGCTATTGCAACGATTCAAATATATAAAAGAAGGAACCTGGTACCCTTCATACGCAGGTAAAAGATGATTTACCGCATTGCATGTATTAAACGGGCAAAAGTCCGCCCGTACATACAATATAGCAGTTCATCTTTCCAACAGCGTATATGGGATATCTGGTTCCTTCTTTTATCTATACTCTATTAATCATGGCTTCATGTCCAAGTTGCTTCCTCTGTCAGGGATGTATTATAAGCTTAGGCCTATTTAATGATCCTGGGAGCCTTGTCCGTAATAAGCATTGGCACCGTGCTTACGGTTATAATGCTTGTCTAGCAGGTACTGAGATACTCTCGGAACGCGAGGATTCAGAGTCATTGTCTTGTAGGCCATCTCTGCCACCTTATCCATAACCACCGTGTTATAGACAGAACCGGCCGGAGTCTTACCCCATGCAAAGGGTCCATGATTCTTCACAATAATTCCTGGTATCGCCATCGGATCAGTATCACCAATCGTCTCTACGATAACCTTACCGGTATTAAGCTCATAAGCCTCTTCGATTTCCTTCCGCGTAAGCTCACGGGTGCAAGGTATGTCGCCGTAGAAATAATCCGCATGCGTCGTTCCAAAAGCAGGGATAGCCATTCCCGCCTGAGCAAAGGTCACAGCCCAAGTAGAATGCGTATGAACTACGCCTCCGATCGAAGGATAATTCTTGTACAGCACCAGATGAGTAGCCGTATCGGAGGAGGGCTTATAATGTCCTTCCACTACATTTCCTTCCATATCAACAACAACCATATCCTCCGGTTTCATGGTATCATAGTCAACTCCGCTGGGCTTAATTACTACAAGTTGCTTCTCTCTATCGATTCCGCTCACATTGCCCCAGGTATAGATCACCATACCCTTTTGCTGCAATTCCATATTCGCATCGTATACTTCCTTTTTTAATTTCTCCAGCACGGTACTCGCCTCCATTATTCTGTGAATTAATATGCTACGAACCAGATTACCAGCCAAAAGCCTCCGTATATTCTGCTTCTTTTTGCACACCTTTATCAATACCTTTTCAATATAATCGAAACAATTAAGTTTTGCAATACACAATTTCATGTATCCTTAGCAATAAAAGTGGTGCAGCAATCTAATCTATGATAGATTTCATTGACTATAGATCAGTTTATTCCTATAATATTAATTATAAGGACAGCCATTAAGCAAGTAGTTTATACCATGAATAGGATTACTAAAAGTTAAATGAGTTCCATTTGCAACGTAACTAATGATAACTATAACAACCTTCGTAATAGGAGAGATAAGTATGGTAAATCAAACAATTATCGTTACAAACAAAGCCGGACTTCATTTACGGCCTGCTAGTGAAATAGCGAAGATAGCAGCCAAATGCAAATCCAACATTACAATTATCAAGGATGAGAAACGTGTGAATCCCAAGAGTATTGTAAATCTAATGAGTGCCGGAATAACCTATGGGGATACCATTACAATTGAATGCAGCGGCAATAACGAAGCACAGGATCTGCAGACAATTCTGGATGTGCTGCATGGTGAAGCCAGATAACAATAAAAGTATACGAACAAAAAGGCCTTATCTTTGTCAGCGAAGATAAGGCCATGTAGGAGTAATGTAAATTAAAAGATATCAACATCTTTCGATTAATTTACATTTATTCATAGATAATATTTTCAAATACAAACCTTACGGTTCGATTAATGATTTACACTATATAATCCTTCGACCCAGAAGATCCGAGGTACGCTTAATACTTTCCTTCGTCTTCGTAAAGTCGTAATGGAAGTATGAGGCGGCATCCTCTGCCAAATCAGCCGGATTCTTGAAATCCATGTTCTGAAATAATAATTCCAGATGTTCTGAAAACAGCTCCATTCGATTGATATAATCAGTCAGTAGTTCAGAGATAGTATTGCCTTCCCCATTTAATAATGCTTTCTCGAGCTGATAAGATATCTCTGCCAGGTTCGTAGCACCGATATTACCAAGCATCTTCTGCAATGTCTGTGTAATGGATCGGAGTCCTTCAAATTCTCTGCTCTGAAGCATTAGACGCATAATAGGCATCTTAGATTTTATACTTTTCAGGATGGATAAGAGAGCACGGGAATAATTTTGGATATTACCCAGAAAATATCGATATCCTGTTTCAAAATCAATCTCAGGAACACACTCGAACATTTCATGTGCCTTATTTCCTTTCATCTGGTTACCCCCCCATAATCATTACATTTTGGAATAATATACCATATATTGTAACAATAGTTAAATAATACCATTATGTAGTATTTTTGTAAATAGTTAATTGCTTTATAGACTAGGTCTTTATGCCTAAATTTCTGTTTATTCGTAGAATTACATCCATTCTCAACAAAATCAGCGTAAAAGTTGGGCATAAGCGATTAATAATACGACATAATTTGACCTATGCTATATATATCGGACAAAAAAATTATTTGGACTAGCATATTTATAAAAAATGTTGTATTATGAAGCTACATTTTTAATAAGTAACGATAAGAAGCGAATGAAATGGATCTATAGGAGGTAAAGAAGTGGATAAAGAAATAGTTATTGTACTTGACTTCGGCGGCCAATACAATCAGCTAATAGCCAGAAGAGTCAGAGAATGTAATGTATATTGTGAGGTCCTTCCTTATACAACCAGCCTTGAACGAATCAAGGAGATTGCACCGAAGGGCATTATTTTTACCGGAGGACCTGCCAGTGTATATGAACCGGATGCTCCTTCCTGCGACCCGGGTATCTTTTCCTTAGGTATTCCTGTAATGGGAATCTGCTATGGTTGTCAGCTAATGACCCATCTGCTCGGTGGTAAAGTATCGAAGGCTCCGGTTCGTGAATACGGAAGAACAGAGATCAATGTTACAACTACCTCACAATTATTTCAGAATATTTCCGCTAACACCATCTGTTGGATGAGTCATACCGATTATGTTGAACAGCCTGCCAAAGGCTTCCACGTAATTGCCCATTCCGATTCCTGCCCGATCGCGGCAATTGAAGATACCGAGCGTAACCTATATGGAGTTCAGTTCCATCCTGAGGTAGTACACACACCGGAAGGAACAAACATGCTCCACAACTTCCTATATAATGTATGTCATTGCTCCGGAGATTGGGTAATGTCCTCCTTTGCTGAAGAGATGGTTAAGAGCCTGAAGGAAAAGATCGGTGACAAGAAAGTACTTTGTGCTCTGTCTGGCGGCGTTGACTCCTCTGTTGCCGCTGTTATGATCAGCAAGGCAGTTGGCAAGCAGCTTACCTGTATCTTCGTCGATCACGGTCTGCTTCGTAAGAACGAGGGGGATGAGGTAGAGCAAATCTTCACCACTCAATTTGATGTTAACTTCATCCGTGTCAATGCACAGCAGCGCTTCTATGATAAATTAGCAGGAGTATCCGAACCGGAGCAAAAGAGAAAAATCATCGGTGAGGAGTTCATTCGCGTATTTGAGGAAGAAGCCAAGAAGATCGGTACCGTAGATTTCCTGGTACAAGGCACCATCTATCCCGATGTAATCGAGAGTGGTCTTGGCCAATCCGCTGTAATCAAGAGCCATCACAATGTAGGCGGACTTCCCGATTATGTAGATTTCAAGGAGATTATCGAGCCTCTTCGTAACCTCTTCAAGGATGAAGTAAGAAAAGCCGGTCTCGAGCTTGGAATTCCGGAAAAGCTTGTATTCAGACAGCCCTTCCCCGGTCCCGGCCTTGCGATCCGTATCATCGGAGATATCACCCCCGAGAAAATCGCAATCCTTCAGGATGCTGACTATATCTATCGAGAAGAAATCGCAAAAGCTGGCTTAGACAGAAGCATCGGACAATACTTTGCCGTACTCACGAATCTTCGTAGTGTCGGTGTTATGGGCGACGAGAGAACCTATGATTATACCGTTGCACTCAGAGCAGTTACAACAACTGACTTCATGACTGCCGAATTCGCTGAGCTTCCTTGGGATCTGTTAGGCAAGATATCGAATAGAATTGTAAACGAAGTAAAGCATGTAAATCGTATCTGCTACGACATAACGGGCAAACCCCCGGCAACCATCGAGTGGGAATGATCGCGAAAGCTACAAGCCTGCTCGTCATAAATACAAAGCTTCCTGCAAGAGCTTGCTCTTGTAAGGAAGCTTTTATTTGTGACAAGCGGGCGCCAGCCCGCGTGTTGACAGTCGCGTAGCGGCTGGCAACTAAAGCAGGCTTGTAGCTTTGCACTTCATCTTCCCGCTTATAAAACAAGCCGTACAGAATTTCTTCTGTACGGCCTTCTTTTTTATCTTTCTTTTTTATCTTTCTCTTTTTATCTTTCTTATCTTATCTCTTCTCTTCCCCAACCTACTATTTCACCGTCAATACAATATAAGTAGATGCCGGAGTTACAATCTTACTTTTATCCGTTGTACTCTTTAATCGTACAAAGATACGATTGGTCGAATATGCTTTCGATATTAGGATTGCTTTATTGGCAGGAGCAGAGGTCCACTTCATTGTCGCTGCATTGAAGATATCGGTACTCGTTAATATACTATATTCAAATGCACGATTTGCTGCATCCGTGATGGTAAGTGTATTACCTTCCAGCTTGATGGTCTCGGGACAGGTAGGCTGTACAGGAACCTCAATTAACCGAACACCGGACACTACTTTCTTATCTCCATAATAATTTCGAAACTCATAAGCACCTGCCGGCATAGCTATATTTGCACTCGGGCTAATTTTGGACAGGGTATTTAAGGTGACTGTCTTCACTTTCGGATCTGTGGTGACATATTCCCATTTGCTGCTGTCCGGGTTAAAATACTGAGTTTCATTGGCCTTTACACCGGTAAGCAAGAGCTTGCTTCCATCCACCTTCAATGACGGAGGAGCCGGTCTCTTCGGTATCTTTATAGTAATAATCTTACCGGCACGCATACCCGTATTTGCAGTAGAACGAAACTGTAGGGTTGCACCCTTCACTTCATATAGGTATGTTGGAATAGCACCCGTGGTAGTCTTCCAGTTCCCATTCGGTCCTTTGCGATATTCGATTGCTGCTCCGGAGACAGAAGTGGTAATCGAACCAACTCCATCCTTAATTCCATAAACTGCTGTTACATTATTGGGTTCTGCCATTAAGGTAACTGTTTTTACTGCAGTATCTTTATTCCCTTTGAAATGTATGTCCACCGCTTTCGCAGATAACAATCCTGAGATATCCACTACTCCGTCCGGGTATTTCACATCTTCCCAAGTCTTCTTGTTATCGGTACTGATATAGTATCTGGTACTACCTCCGGTACCGGCTGTCACTCTTGCAGTCTCTTCCGCATAGTCTACAAAAACATTAACCGAAGTTCCGGTCGCAGAAGTAGCCAATGCAGTGGTGGGTTTATCCCAAACCAGCAGAAGTACGGCGAATAAGAATAACGATATTATATACTTGAAAGGTTCGAAGTTACTTCGTGCCTCCTTATGTGCATTGTCAGTAATCATGTTATGTACTCCTTTCCACTATAAAGTCTCAGCTTTCATCAACGTTGTTATCACAATTTTCATTCCATCTTTTTACATTCTAAATGGTTTTTATCTCATTAATTACCCTTATTATACATTTTTAATGAGATTTCTGCAACCCTCTAGGACTATTTCCCATAATCTTAAGAAATAATTCAGAATTTCTGAAATGTGTGATGCAACCTCAGAATTCATGATAAACGAATCAAAAATGTCAGTTTGCAGACTTAATATACATATCATGAACGATTAAAAAAATCACCGGCAAATAGAGTAAAATTTGCTGGTGACCACTTGATCCTAATTCCTATTTGTTTAAGCGATATCTATTATCGCATGTACACAAGGTCTTTCATATAGAGTTGTTTCTAACCTAACGAATAATCTTCTCAATCTCGGAAGCATCTGCAGCCGGAAGCTTTGCAATAACTCGGTCCATAATTCTCTGTTTTGCCTCTGTTTGAGATAGATGATATTGAGATCGAACATGTTCCGCACCAAATAGCTTCTCGCTTAAGGTAAAATTAGCTACGGACCAACCATATTCCTCATTCTTCTTATTCACTCTGCGGCGAAAGCTTTGCACCGTAATATAGGTCTGCATCTGAAGCTGGGTCATAACGCCTTCAAAGCCCTTCTCTCCGCCCTTTCCAAAGCCTGCGGCCGCCTTAAGCTCGTTGGAGGGGATCACGTCGACCTGGTCGAGAACATCCATGATCTTCTTTGCTCGGTAGCTCGCCAAGCCATCCTCATATCTGCTGTCAAAATCGTAACCATTTCTTCGATAAGCTGCAAATACCGGATACCATTCTCTGGATATAAAGCCTGCTCTGTTCGCAAAGAGCTTCCCATAGGCAAGCTTACCCTCTTCTGCAATCACTTCACGCCACTCCCAGGGGTCTTCTCCTGCAATACCGCCAAACCAGCCCTGGGCTGCTGACATCTCTTCGACCGAAAAGCCGGGCACCGTATTCTTAAAAAGTGGTAGGAAGCCAAAATCATTGATGAAATCCGTTAGTTCTGTACTGGTTTTGATTCTTCTGTCATCATTTCGATCTAGTCCTTCCATAATCCATTTTCCATCAATTTCAATCATCTTCTGCTCCCCCACTCTTTTTAAATATAGATCCCATTTCAGAAACTCAACCTACGTTAGATTTCTTCAAGGAAGCTATCCTAGCATATCCTTGTTCAGTTACTTAATGATTCCCCCATGAAAATGACATTCATAAATTCGATTATTATGCAAAAAAATCTCCTCATAACCTTGAAACCACTCAATGTCCCCATTCACGATACAATGGTAGGAATAATCTCCGTTCTTGTAGATATAGGGGCCACGGTAAGGATATTCCTCCGGTACCAATAATAATGCTTCCTTCAGAAAAGCACCGGAAAAACCGTCACCAAGCACCCTGCCTACATAATTCATCGAATAAATCGGAGTTTCCTTTGCATATAACACTTCTTCCCCGATGAACTTCTCACCGCCAAAGTATGTATCCAAATAGGTATAATCCCCTTCTGCATATCGATAGTCATAAGAACAGGGCCTGGTGGATGCCACCTGATTATCTTGACCTGCATAGCATTCCTTCTTCGCTTTGCATAGAAAGGCAACCATCTCATCGCTCAATATTCGCTTCTTCGTCGGTTCGTAGCTACTACAACCTTCTTCGTCCGCCCTGAGCATACTATCAATACTAACCTGGAATAAGGAGCTTAGTGCAATTAGATTCTCTACATCCGGATAGCTTAAGCCGGCCTCCCATTTCGCAACCGCCTGTCTGGATACTCCAACCTTCTCCGCCAGCTCCTCCTGCGATAATCCCTTCTCTTTTCTGATCTGACTTATTTTTTCCTGAAACTTCATATCGAATCCTCGCCTTTCATCATGATGAATACTTCATGAATCAGCATATCGAAAATCAATGACTATTTCCACCAACTAAGAATGACATTTTGTCAACCAATGGTTGCTAATTAAGTTCATCTAAGGTCTTATCGTATGCCGGTAAGAATTCCTTCATAAAAATATTAACTTCCTCTAACATCATAGATTCTAATATTTCACGCAACGATTTCTCTGCACTGATGAATTCGGTGTTACCTGCCTTTCTTTCCTCAATGCATTTGATCAAGGCGGAAAGCTTATCCGCCGCCTTGACCAGCTTCCACAGGTAAGCTTCCTCCTCCTTGGGAAAAAATATCGAATCGTAGCTTTTTCGAATATCCTCCGGAAGCATACTAAGAAGACGCTCCGCCGCAGCGTGTTCCACCGCCTTGAAGGCTCCCTGGATACTCTCATTAAAATATTTAATCGGAGTTGGCATATCTCCGGTGATAATCTCGGTTGCATCATGGTAAATACCGATCAAGGCTGCCTTCTCGGCATTCAGCTGTTTACCCAGACGCTCATTGCTGATAATTGCCAGAGCATGGGCCAGGATACTGACCTCCAGCGAATGCTCGCTGATATTCTCTGTTATAGAATTACGCATCAATGCCCAACGTTCTATATACTTCATTCTGGATATCATCGCGTAGAAACTGTTCTCCATATTAATACTCCATTCTGCCATCTCTTGTGATTCATGATTGAAAACAATGTTTATCAATCCGGGCGGCATCGTATCTTATCTGTTCTCCAGAGATTTCTTAACATAAATACCGGTATAAGAATTCTTATTCTTTGCAATCTCCTCCGGTGTACCTTTGGCTATTACAGTTCCACCCTTGTCGCCACCCTCCGGACCGATATCAATGATATAATCTGCTGTCTTAATCACATCAAGATTATGTTCAATAACAACTACAGTATTGCCTGAATCAGAGAAGCGCTTCAGGATATCGATCAGCTTATGAACATCCGCAAAATGCAAACCGGTGGTAGGCTCGTCAAGGATATAAATGGTCTTGCCGGTACTACGCTTGCTTAATTCGGTAGCCAGCTTAATTCTCTGTGCTTCACCACCGGATAAAGAGGTGGAAGGATGTCCCAGACGCAGATAAGATAAGCCTACATCATTCAGGGTCTCAATCTTTCTGCGGATGGAAGGAACATTCTCAAAGAAATGAACTGCCTCTTCAATGGTCATATTTAATACATCGTGAATGTTCTTGCCCTTATAATGAACATCCAGAGTCTCTCTGTTATATCTCTTACCGCCACAAACCTCACAGGGTACATAGATATCCGGCAGGAAGTTCATCTCAATCTTCAGGATACCGTCTCCGCTGCAGGCTTCACAACGACCGCCCTTCACATTAAAGCTGAAGCGTCCCTTGGAATATCCCCTCATCTTAGCATCCTGTGTTGAAGCAAAAAGGTCTCTGATCTGGTCAAATACTCCGGTATAAGTAGCCGGATTGGATCGCGGTGTTCTGCCGATCGGCGACTGGTCTATATCAATGACTTTATCCAGATTCTCGATACCTATCATCTGAGCATGCTTGCCGGGAATGCAGCGTGCACGATTCAGATCTCTGGCTAATCTCTTATATAAAATCTCGGTAACCAGGGAGCTCTTACCGGAACCGGATACACCGGTCACACAGGTCATAACCCCCAAAGGAATATCGACATTAATGTTCTTCAGATTATTCTCAGTGGCACCCTTAATGGACAGGTAGCCTGTGGGCTTTCTTCTCTTCTTCGGTACCGGTATCTTCAATCGCCCGCTTAGGTAAGCACCGGTGATGGAATTCTCGGCCTTCATGATATCCTCCGCCTTACCCACGGCAACAACCTCTCCGCCATGTTCTCCGGCCCCCGGTCCAATGTCGACGATATAATCCGCCGCGAACATCGTATCTTCATCATGTTCCACTACAATCAGTGTATTTCCAAGATCCATCAGGTTCTTCAAGGTCTTAAGTAGTTTATCATTATCTCGCTGATGCAGACCGATACTAGGCTCGTCCAGGATATAGGCTACCCCTACCAGTCCGGATCCAATCTGGGTTGCAAGACGAATTCTCTGTGCCTCACCACCGGACAAGGTTCCGGTTGCTCTGGATAAGGTCAGATAATCGAGACCCACATCCAATAAGAAATTAATACGTGCCTTGATCTCCTTGAGTACTATCTCACCAATCTTAAGCTGCATGGAGCTAAGTTTAAGATTCTCCATGAAATGTGCCAATTGATGAATTGCATACTCCGTTACATCAGCAATATTCTTATCACCTACAGTAACCGCCAGAGCTTCCTTCTTCAGACGCTTACCATGACATACGTTACAGGGTGTCGTCAGCATAAAGCTCTCATAATCCTGCTTGGCAGCTTCTGATCCGGTCTCTCGATAACGGCGCTCTACATTACGAATCAAGCCCTCAAAGACCACATCATATACTCCGACCCCACGTTGGCCACGATAATGCACCTTCACCGACTTGCCATCCGTTCCATAGATAAACATATGGCGTACTTCATCGGACAGCTTCTCATAAGGAGTGCTTAAATCAAAGTTATATTCCTTCGCCAGTGCTTCCATCATGCATCTGGAATAGCTTCCTTTATCACATACGGACTGCCATCCGGGTACTGCGATTGCGCCGTCAATAATACTCTTGGAGGGATCACTGATCATCAGCTCCTCGGCAAATTCCATCTTGATTCCAATACCATGGCACTCCGGACAAGCTCCAAACGGATTATTGAAGGAGAAATTTCTTGGTTCAATCTCTTCTATACTAATACCGCAATCCGGACAGGCAAAGTTCTGACTGAAGGTATACTGCTCTCCGTCAATGACATCAACATACAATAAGCCCTCTGCCAGCTTTAAAACATTCTCGATGGAATCCGTTAATCTCTTCTCGATTCCTTCCTTCACTACAAGACGATCTACGATAATCTCAATATTGTGCTTATTATTCTTCTCCAGCTTAATCTCTTCGGTAAGCTCATAAAGATTTCCATCTACTCTTACTCTGACATAACCGCTGCGCTTCGCCTGCTCAAATAACTTAACATGTTCACCCTTACGTCCACGGACAACCGGTGCAAGGAGCTGAATCTTCGTCCCCTGAGGCAGACTCATAATCTCGTCTACCATCTGATCTACAGTCTGCTTCCGGATCTCCTTGCCACACTCAGGACAATGAGGTATTCCGATTCTTGCATAGAGCAGACGAAAGTAATCATAGATCTCCGTAACGGTTCCTACCGTGGATCTGGGATTACGATTCGTTGACTTCTGATCAATGGAGATGGCCGGAGGCAAGCCTTCAATGCTCTCTACATTCGGCTTCTCCATCTGCCCAAGGAATTGTCTAGCATAGGAAGACAGGGATTCCATATATCTTCTCTGTCCTTCCGCATAGATCGTATCAAAGGCCAGGGAGGACTTACCGGAACCACTTAGACCGGTTAATACCACAAATTGATCTCTGGGTATCTCCAGGTCAATGTTCTTCAGATTATTCTCCTTAGCTCCTCTGATTCTTATATAATTCTTCTTATCTGACATAATATCACCTATAATGCGACTCTTTCTAAGTATATTGATAACGTAGGCTCTTGTATTTCTGATAGCTCTTGTATTTCTGATAGCTCTTATTTTTCTTATAACTCTATATTTCTCATATCTTATAGCTATATAATTCTCATAGCTCTATATTTCTTATATTCCTAAATTTCTTATTGCTCATATATATCAAATTTCACTTCTGCCTACTATTATAATTCTAACAGCTGTTTCTTGAGCTCCACCATCTTATCTCTCAGCTGAGCAGCCAATTCGAAGTTGAGCTCTGCTGCAGCCGTATGCATCTGTCTGGTCACTGTCTTCACCAGCTCTTCCAGCTCCAGACGTGTCATGGATTCGATGTCCTTCTCCATTTCCTTCATGTTCTTCTCGGCCTTCTTGGAGATACTGATCAGATCACGTACCTTCTTCACAATGGTCGTCGGTGTAATTCCATGCGCTTCATTGTATGCCTGTTGTATCTGTCGTCTTCGATTCGTTTCAGATATCGCCCGTTTCATAGAATCTGTCTCATGTTCCGCATACATGATAACATGTCCCTCTGCATTACGTGCAGCACGTCCGATGGTCTGTATCAAAGAGGTCTCGGATCGTAGGAACCCTTCCTTATCCGCATCCAGAATAGCTACCAAACCAACCTCAGGAATATCGAGTCCTTCACGGAGAAGGTTAATACCAACCAATACATCGAATACGTCCATACGCATATCTCGTATAATCTCAGAGCGCTCAAGGGTATCAATATCGGAATGCAGATATTTCACGCGTACCCCTACCTCGCGTAGGTAGGTCGTAAGATCCTCTGCCATCCGTTTCGTCAAGGTAGTCACCAGAACTTTATTCTTCTTTGCTACCTCTTTATTAATCTCACCAAGGAGATCATCGATCTGTCCAGTAACCGGTCGCACCGAAATCTCCGGATCCAAGAGTCCGGTCGGTCGGATTACCTGCTCGGTACGCAGTAGCTCATGCTCCGCTTCATATACGGAGGGAGTAGCGGATACGAACATGATCTGGCTGATTTTACTCTCGAACTCCTCAAAATTAAGTGGTCGATTATCCAGAGCGGAGGGAAGACGAAAGCCATATTCCACCAATGTGGTCTTGCGGGAACGATCACCGGCATACATACCCCTGATCTGGGGAAGTGTGATATGAGATTCATCTACGATAATCATGAAATCCTCCGGAAAATAATCCATTAAGGTATGCGGCGGGCACCCCGGCTCCAAACCGGTCAGGTGCCTCGAATAATTCTCGACACCGGAACAAAAGCCGGTCTCGCGAAGCATCTCAATATCAAAGTTCGTACGTTCAGAGATTCTCTGTGCCTCCAGCAGCTTGTCCTCACTCTTAAAATATCGAATTCGATCTTCCAGTTCTTCCTCTATGTTAACAATCGCCTTCTCTAACTTGTCCTTCTCGACAACATAATGAGAAGCGGGGAAGATAACCATATGCTCGAGACTACCCTTAATCTCACCGGTCAGGGTGTCAATCTCAAGAATTCTCTCCACCTCATCACCAAAGAATTCCAGTCTGATCGCAACCTCCGCAGAGGATGCGGGGAATACTTCGACAACATCTCCGCGAACCCGGAAGGTTCCTCGTTTGAAATCCATATCGTTACGATCGTATTGAATCTCGATCAGCTTCTTGAGAACCTCATCCCGATCCTTCGTCATACCGGGACGCAGGGACAGCACCATGTTCTGATAATCAATCGGACTACCTAAGCCGTAGATACAAGATACACTGGCTATTACAATAACATCCTTACGCTCAGTCAGAGATGCCGTAGCGGAATGGCGAAGCTTATCGATCTCCTCATTAATGGAGGAATCCTTCTCTATATAGGTATCAGTGGAGGGTACATATGCCTCCGGCTGATAATAATCATAATAACTTACAAAATACTCGACCGCATTCTCGGGAAAGAATTCCTTGAATTCACCATACAGCTGGGCGGCCAAAGTCTTATTATGTGCAATAACCAAGGTAGGCTTCTGGATCTGCTGTATGACATTCGCCATCGTAAACGTCTTACCTGAGCCTGTTACACCAAGAAGGGTCTGACACTGATTACCGCTTCGAAATCCTTCGACCAGGGCTTTGATTGCTTCCGGCTGATCACCGGTAGGTGTATATTCCGATGCTAATTTAAACTCCATACCTCGCTTACCTCCATACCTGATTAATATCACTGCACTTTTATCGAATCGTTTATGCTAGCTTATTTTATCATAGCAGGGATGTAAAATCAATACATTTTCGAATGTTTGTTCTATATTTGTATCAACCATCATCCCTCTTTACTGTCCAATAAGCTGTCCGGAAAGTCTTTCATTGCTTTTTCGCATAATTGAACAAAAGATGCAGCAAAACGTTCATTATCATGATTGGTACGTTTCTTTGCATGCCCTTTAATACGATCTCCGTCCCTTCGGCATTTCTTCGCAATATCCCGTTCCATCAAAAGTACGTCGATATTACTGTCCGAATAAACTCTGCCACTGGGATGAATTGCATATGCTCTCTTTCCCAATGCCATGGCAGCCACTCCATAATCCTGCGTCACCACGATATCACCTCGGAAGGTTCTGTTAATCAGAGCAAAGTCTACTGCATCCGGAGCCTTACTCACAAGAATGATCTCACTGTAATTAGAAGTAAGAATATGACTCGTATCCGTCAGCATCATGACCGGAAGGCCATACTCTGCCGCAATCTCTTCAATAATATCCTTTACAGGACATGCATCCGCATCAACCAATATTTTCATTCGACTGTCTCCATTTTCTGATTATTTTAGATCAACCTTGAAAATCTCTGTATAGGTCAACTTCCCTTCCACCCGTTCTGATTTCATTAAGCTGATTTTTCCTACCTTCATTTGTAACGGCTTAATCTCTGCTTCAAAAGCATTGCTGTCAAATGTTTTATCAACCTTAATCCTTCTTCCCAGGGTCAGATGAGGTTTATACTCCCGATCATCGATGTCAAAAAAACCGGCTTCCTTCAGCTCCTTCACAAGTTCCTTCTGAATTCGCCATAACATATTATCCTTCATCACACCTACCCAGTAGATGTCTCCATCCTCTCTCTTAAAGCGGCCAAACCCGTGGATTGCTAAGGTAAAGCGTTCCGCCTCCACTCGCAAAAGAGCACGGCTCATTGCCCCCTTCACCTCTTCAAAACGCCCTGTCTCACCGATAAAATTGACCGTGAGATGAAGGTTCTCCTTCTCTGTAAAGGTTCCCCCTTTCGCGGCCTGCTTCAATCGTATTACGGTATCGTGTAACGAATCTTTTATTTCTTCATCAAATAAAATTGCTATAAATAATCTCATGGGTACTCCTTCTTCCAGCGATATTATTCTCATCAAGCTCTGTGCCTGGGATTATACCTATATCATTCTTATGCTTTACTTTCCTCGATTATATCCCATTCCAATGTGTTTTAAAAGGAGATAAAGTACTTTTCTCATAGTAATAGTAATATAATAAAGCGTAATGAGGAAGTGCAAGCTTGCTTGTGACTTCCGAGTGGAGCTAAAGATCATGAATATGTCCTTTATTCATGATATAATAAAGCGTAATGAGGAAGTGCAAGCAGGCTTGTGACTTCCGAGTGGAGTAAAAGATCATTAACTGTTCACACTCAACTTAAGTCAATGATATGAGTCTGATCAATGTTTCCGAAATCGGAGACGTAAATTTCGAATCGGGGTGTGAACAGTAACAAAGATCATGATTATGTCTTTAATTTATGATATATACGTTGTAATATATCTCTTATCCCGCTATAATATTAGTAAGGAGATTAACAAATATGAGAAGAAAAACGAAGCAATTTATAACCCGCATCGGCGGTATTGTGCTTCTGGCCGTGCTCTCAATATTAATTAATCAATTCATAGCTGAATCTGAGAAAAATGCTTCCAAGGATGCAGTAAAACCAACTGATATTATGGAGGTACACTTTATTGATGTCGGTCAGGGTGATGCTATTTTAGTGGAAACAGGGTCTTCTGCAATGCTGATTGATGCAGGAGAGAATAACAAAGGCACCATCGTCAAGGAATATCTTAATAATCAGCAAATTACAAAGCTGGATTATGTAATCGGTACCCATCCACATAGCGATCACATCGGTGGATTGGATACCATTCTTGATTCTTTTGAGGTAGGAAAGGTTCTGCTGCCAAATACCACACACACGACCAAGACCTTCGAAGATGTTCTGGATGCACTGGAAAGGCATAATTTAAGCATTACTTTGCCGGAGGTTGGAGCGAAGTACTATCTGGGCTCTTCCAGCTTTACCATACTTGCGCCCGGTAATGAGACCTATGAAGAGATTAATAATTATAGCATTGCCATCCGTCTAGCCTTTGGGGATACCGCTTTTCTGTTGGCGGGTGATGCCGAGAATCTGTCCGAACACGAAATGCTGAAAACTGGGATCAATATAAAGTCGGATGTTCTTAAGCTAAGCCATCATGGCTCCTCCTACAGCAGCAGCAAGGAATTTGTTGAGGCAGTTGATCCTTCTTATTCGGTTGCAAGTGTCGGCGAGAATAACGAATATGGGCACCCGCATGCGACTACCCTGCAAACTCTTCTTGACGCGGATATTAAGCTGTATCGGACCGATAAGCAAGGGACTATCGTATTTACCTCGAATGGACAGACCATCTCAGTAAATACGCAGGATTACAAGATTACCGAAAGTGACTTAGAACAATAATTGATTGGAGGTGTCCTTATGAAAAAATTTATCATCGACCGTTTTGAAGGTAATTATGCAATCTGCGAGACGGAAGACAAATCCTTTGTCTCAATTCCAAAGTACAAGCTGCCTTTGGATTGTAAGGAAGGAGACTGCCTTATTCAGGATGCAGACGGAATGTATCGAAAGGATATCGAAGCCAAGAACACGATAGATAAAAAGATACGCGATAAAATGAATCGACTATTCGAATAACCAGTGATAAGGAGCAAGATAATGCAAGAATTGAACTCTATGTACCCGGAGAGCAAGAGTGAATTATATAAGCTTTTAGCAGAACAATTGAAAGCTCTGCTGGAGGGTGAGCCTCATGTCATACCTAATCTCAGTAATGCATCCGCATTACTGAACGGTGCTTTAAAGAATATAAACTGGGTTGGTTTCTATCTGATGAATGAGAACGAACTGCTTCTGGGACCTTTTCAGGGAAAGCCTGCCTGCATCCACATACCCCTCGGAAAAGGAGTATGCGGCAGTGCTGCAGCTCAGAACAAGACACAACTGGTTGAGGATGTTCATTCCTTTCCCGGTCACATCGCCTGTGACAGTGCCTCTAATTCAGAGATAGTGATACCGCTAAGATCCGGTGATAGAATTGTCGGTGTGCTAGATATTGACAGTCCCATACCGGCACGTTTTGACGAAGAAGACAGACAAGGACTGGAGACCTTCGCGACCATCCTTCAGGACGGTTGTCATTGGTGATCCAGGATGGTATCTCTGATCTTCGACATCAGATCCTCCATATCAAGCTCTTCGGCATCGATAGTTATATGAGCATATTTTTCATAAAGTGGGCAGCGCTCTTCATATAAGGACTGTAGTGTCTGCCCCTCACGAAATACTACGCCTCGTTGTTTTATGTTACCCAGACGTTTGCTTATGGTTCGATAGCTTAATTTGATATATACAACGGTACCGATGCTTCTAAGATGCTCCATTGCTTTATCTCCATAGATTACACTACCTCCGGTTGCAATAACCGCATTTTCAGTTTCGATATCACAATTCACCTGCTCCTCTATTGCTATCAAGCCCTCCAGACCGTCACGCTCAATAATATCCTTTAATAAGCATTTCTCCTGTTCCTGAATTAACAGATCTGAGTCTATGAAATGATATCCCATAACTTTCGCCAGTATTACTCCAACCGTACTCTTTCCCGCACCGGGCATTCCAATTAGTATTATATTATTCATGATAATCCTTCCTTTGCTCCATCACTCCGTTATACTCTGCTGTCTGATACAACGTCTATTCCAAATAGTATATTACAAGCTTGGTTAATAATCCAGCATAAATATAGTTTCTTCTCCTTCATCCAAACAATTCTTATCTGTATGATAGTCTGTACATGTTTCTTCTACATATGTGATTTAAATCATAGGAACTCCGACTCTTCTCCGGTAAGATACTGTCTGTAAACATCATTTTAATTTAAAAATCTTTTGTTAAGCAGAGAGGAGTCATTACGATGAAGAATTTTGCAGCACAGGTGGATGCCCGCCTATATGAACCAAAGGATAAACATACCACAATTTTCAATACATTTGAAGCCCTTCAGCCGGGAGAGAGCATGGAACTGATCAATGATCATGACCCCAGACCTCTTCACTACCAGTTTATCATGGAAAGACCCGATACCTTTGAATGGGAATACCTCGAGGAAGGTCCCGAGGTGTGGAGAGTATCCATAAGCAAGAAATAGCCTCATATACAGGCTATTGCAAACTGCAGTCAGTGAAAAAAGAAGATGATAACTGGCTTCCCTCACACACAGGTTGACGTACATCTTACTAATTAGTATGTCATTATCGAACATGAATGTTCGCTTCTGTCATACAAATTAGCAATCTGTTCGTCAAACAGTGCATTAAGGGAAGCCAGTTACCCTCTTCTTTTTGATTTTTTCTGTATTGCAATAGCAATGTATGTATTGATGGTTAATAAAGCTTACTTCTACTCCGATAAGGTTGCCAGGAAACGGTCAAAGGCTTCCTGTCCTTCCGGTGTTCTCTTATATACTCCGGCATGCTCGAGTACGTTACAGAACACTTTTCCGATTTCCTCCCTTAGAATCCCTTCGATATTCTCCTCGGTGATCTCATGATAATGAGGGAGAAATTCTTCAGCCCAGTCCGCATGCTTTTCTAACAGTTCATTGGACCTGATATCCTTACCGGCCAGAATATATTCGCTAAGCAGGCTCATCTCCTCCTTCAGTCGTGCCGGAAGAATCGCCAGACCCATAACCTCAATCAGACCGATGTTCTCCTTTTTGATATGATGCAGCTCTTCATGTGCATGATATAAGCCAAGAGGATGCTCCTCTGTCGTTAGGTTATTACGAAGCACCAGATCCATCTCATAGAATTCACCACGCTTCCGTGCGATGGGAGTTATAGTATTGTGTGGTTCAGAGCCTGTAAATGCGTGAATTTGGACTGTCTCATCCGAGTATCCCCGCCATTTCTTAAGGATCCGATCCGACAGCTCGACCAGTCGATTATCCTCTTTACTGCGAAGTCGAATGGTTGACATCGGCCAGCAGACTACGCCTGCCTCAACCTCATCAAAGCCCTCTACCCTAAAGGTTCTTTCCACCTTGGCCTTCGCCATCGTGAATTCATAATTGCCTCCCTGAAAATGATCATGGCTAAGTATTGATCCTCCGACAATCGGCAGGTCAGCATTCGATCCGACAAAATAATGAGGAAATTGCTTCACAAAGTCCAATAGCTTACGAAAGGCGGCTCTATCAATCTGCATCGGAGTATGTTCCATATTGAATATGATACAATGCTCGTTATAGTATACATAGGGCGAGTACTGAAATCCCCAATCCTGTTGATTGATCGTAATCGGTATTACGCGATGATTCTGTCTCGGCGGATGATCAACTCTTCCGGCATAACCTACATTCTCAGCACACAGAAGACATTTAGGATAACCGCTATGCTTGGCATGCTTTGCTGCCGCGATTGCCTTCGGATCCTTCTCCGGCTTCGACAGATTAATCGTGATATCCATATCACCGTAGGGTGACGTTGCAATCCATTTTATATCCTTACTGATACGGTATCGGCGGATATAATCGGTATCCTGACTGAAGCGATAATAATAATCCGTCGCCAGCTTCGGGGATTGCCGATATAGCTCTGCAAATCGCCTGGAAACCGTACTGGGCGGTGGAGTCAGAGTCCCCATGATCTTTGTATCAAACAAATCACGGTATACAGTCCCTTCCTCCTTAAGCATTCCCTGTAAGGATGCATATTCCAGCATCGAGTTCAGAACCTGCTCAAGCTCTATCTGCTCCGGATCTATTATGACCTCCTGATAATCCTCCAGCTCAAATAGCTCCAGGAGGCGATTGATTGCATATTGCTTATCTTCTTTCTCGATCAGCCCCGTCTTTTCTGCGTACAGGACCAGTTTTGTAATCTGTTCGTATATCATATTATTTACCTTTCGTACCTTGCTTGATGCACTGATCCTCTTTGTTCTACAGAATCACCAATGCCCGGAAGAATTACTTCTTCATTCAATCAAATACCTACTTATATCCCTCCGGATGGCTCTGATGCCAGTTCCAGGCTGAGGTGATAATCTCCTCCAGATCGGCATGCTGAGGGTCCCACCCCAGGATCGATCTTGCCTTCTCGCTGGAAGCAATCAGCTTCGCCGGATCACCGGCACGTCTGGGAACAACCTCTGCTTTAATCGGATGTCCGGTTACCTTCCGTGCGGTATCGATCACTTCCTTAACCGTAAATCCTACTCCGTTTCCTAGATTAAAGATACTGCTGTCGTTTCCGTTCATCAGATAATCCACCGCCAGAATATGTGCCTGTGCCAGATCGGTGACATGAATATAATCTCTCACACAGGTTCCATCCTTGGTATCATAATCCTCTCCGAAGATACTGATTGCTTCACGTTGACCGTTGGCAACCTGAAGGATCAACGGGATCAGATGTGATTCCGGATTATGTGCTTCGCCGATGGTACCACTCTTATGTGCTCCACAGGCATTAAAATATCGGAGTGATACATATCTTAGTCCATGCGCTGCTGCAGTCCAGTGGAACATTTTCTCCATGGAAAGCTTCGTCTCTCCATAGGTATTGGTCGGCATCGTACGGTCAGTCTCAAGGATTGGCACTCTCTCCGGCTCGCCGTAGGTTGCAGCGGTAGAGGAGAATACAATTTTATCAAGCTTGTGAGCTACCATGGATTCCAATAACACCTTGGTACCACATAAATTATTATCATAATACTTCAGAGGATTCACCATGCTCTCACCCACCAGGGAATTCGCTGCAAAATGAATTACCGCATCTATTTTCTCTTTATCAAAAACACCATCGATAAACGCACGGTTACGAATATCGCCCTGATAAAAACGCGCCTTCGGATGTAATGCTCCGACATATCCGGTCTCCAGATTGTCTACAATTACAACATCCTCCCCACGGTCAATCAATTCATATGCCGTATGAGAGCCAATGTATCCCGCACCGCCAAGTACTAAAATAGTCATAATATATCCTCCTTATAAAATAATCGGACCGTCTCCTACCTCAACTACATAAAAGGCGGCAAGATAACCAATCTTCTCTTGATATTCCTTACCAACGTTTTCGATGAAGGCATCGATCGCTGCTTCCTTTACGATGCTGACCGCACATCCGCCAAAACCGGCTCCGGTCATTCTGGCTCCAATGACACCCTCCTGCTTTAAGGCTGCTTCTACAATGGTGTCCAACTCAATTCCCGTAACCTCATAGTCATACTGAAGAGATACGTGGGATGCGATCATTAATTGACCAAAGAGCGTCAGATCATTCTTCTTTAATGCCTCCACTGCCTTGATTGTTCTCTGATTCTCATATACTGCATGCTTTGCGCGCTTTCTCTTAATCGGATCCTTGATTACGGAGCTATACTCTTCAAATTGTTCCTCTGTCAATTCGCCGAGTGCAGTAACCGGCAGCACCTTCTGAAGCTCACGAAGGGCGGCCTCACATTCACTCCTTCTCTCATTGTACTTTGAATCACCGAGACCACGCTTTTTATTGGTATTCATAATTACAATCTTGGCATCACCCAGTTCAAGGGGAGCATACTCAAAGGACAGATCCGCGGTATCTAAGAAGATGGCATGATTTTTCTTACCCATCGCAACGGCGAACTGATCCATAATACCACAGTTCACACCATTAAAATTATTCTCCGAATACTGACTGATCAGAGCAAGCTCTGTATTATTTATCTCCAACCCCAATAAATTCTTAAGTATAAATCCTGTCAGAACCTCCAAGGATGCAGAGGAGGAAAGACCTGAAGCATTTGGTATATTACCGAAGTATAATACATCCATACCTCCGGTAATTGCATATCCCTTCTTCATCAGTGCCCAAATAACACCCTTCGGATAATTCGCCCAGTCGTCTTCCTTCTTTAACGTAAGGTCATTGATCGAGCTTTCGATTACACCAAGTCCTTTGAAGTTCAGGGAGTAAAAACGTAGTTTATCATCGGTTCTCTTTCTTGCAACCGCATAGGTTCCGATGGTTAATGCACAGGGAAAAACATGACCTCCATTGTAATCCGTATGTTCACCGATCAGGTTCACTCTACCCGGTGCAAAATATACCTGATACTCTCCTTCCTTCCCAAAAATCTCTTCAAATTTCTGAAGCAGCTCCTTCTTCATCTTCCATTCTCCTTTATCACTTATTATATAGGTAACTATGTTTCATAATTTGTTACAAACCACTACACCAGAATAACTGCAGTGTCTAATTCATCTTCTCCCTTATAATTGCTACACCTTTACTTAGTACCAATTATCATCCGTTAATTAGTTACATGAATCCTGTTATATAACACGATTTTTGTTTGTTTGATTATATAATACTCCTCTCCACAAGGTTTGTAAAGAGGATTCTTATCAATTACGAGCTTATTTAAACACGATTTTCATAATAATATTTTGTGGATAATCACCAAAGCTTTCCCCAAACAAATTCATACCGCCTTTGTTCCTGGCATCCCCTTTTACTCCGATGCGAACCGCAATATAATCCTTCTTTGCGAGATTAAATTCCTTTAAGCCACGTTCAAAGGTCTTCTCTTCATCCAAAAAGCAGTCCTGCTCTGTGATACTCCAGGTTTTGAGGATCCCATACTGAGTATTCTTATCCGGCCACCAGTCCGGGTTAAGCTTCCCCCTTCTACCACCGTAATCACTCTGACAGCTCCAGGTTCCCACCTCCAAATCATTCACCCACAAGGTTATATCCGAAGGATAATTCATATTAAACTCATGATCCTCCGAACATAATTCCATCGAAAGCTCCAGTCTCTGAACCTGCTTATCTGTCATTGAATTTGTCGGAAAACGATACTCCAAATATCCATGCCCCAACCAGATTAGCTGAGCCTCGATTCGTTCCGGAAGGTAGAAGCATCTAGGATCATCCTCCGTTCCGATCGGTCCTTTTATACTTGCAATACCACAGGTAGGCTCAATTTTGTAGTCAACAAAACTGCCTATGGGCATTTTGATGACCTCCTCCTCCTGCTCCAGGTTCTTAGTTGTATTCATCTCTACATAGATATGATCAAGTATGATGTGACACAGCTTCATCGATCCTCGTATTCCGGGCTGCAGCGAGGTCTTAATCATACCGGCTTCTTCCAATACTTTGACATGTGCTGCAGACGAGGATGCCGGAATATCTAACAGCTCTGCAATCTCGTTCACATTCAAATCCTTGTGCCGGAGTTGACGAAGTATTTCAATCCGTGTCTCAGAAGACAATGCTTTCGACACGGACGCCAAGTGCTCCACATCATCTAAATTCATCTTGATAGTTTGTATCATGGATTATTTCCTCGAATTCTGTTATAATATGTCTATATTATCATTCTCCTGATTCGCTAAAACCTGAATACCTCGATGTTCAACGGCTGTGGAGAAAACAATCTGAGTGCTTGTCTTTCCAAACTTTTGAACCTCTCCGATAAAAGCATCCAGATCCATTGTACTTTTGAAGCACACCTTAATCAGCATGGAAAAGTTACCGGTAACACAATTGCACTCCATTACATTAGGGCAAGCCTTGATAAACGGATAGAATTCCGACTTTTGGTTGGGAGCAACCTCTAGATTAATAAAGGCGGTTATATGATGTCCCAGCTTTAACCAATCAATATCCGTATGATATCCTTTAATAATTCCCTGCTTTTCTAAACGCGAAATTCTTGCCGCAACCGCCGGCGAGGATAAATAAACCTTCTCTGCTAACTGCTTTAGCGGCACCCTGGCGTTCTCCTGCAGCATAATCAATAGTTGCTTATCAATATGATCCACACTATACCTCCAATTTGCCGCAATCCTACAAACCTGAGCGGCAGAGCATAATAACCGATTGTAAATAAATGATTTTTCAATCGTATACTACCATCTAAAATGTATATTAATACCTAATTCTAACCCTTCAACCAATTAATTGCAAGAATAAGATTAATTCATATTCATATCAAAATACTTGTAAATAATTTAATTGTATGTTATTCTATTTAATAACAGTAACTATTACTATTTACATGAAGGAGAAAATGCTTATGGTAGATTCCCTGGCACAACGTGTTATTGATGGAAACGATATTTTAAAATGGTTTTATCTGGGGGCACAGGAAGTTCAGTCAAATAAAAAGCACCTTAATTCAATCAATCTTTTTCCGGTCGCAGACGGTGATACCGGTACAAATCTTTCTACTACTATGAAGGCCATGGTTGAAAACACGCAACAGGAGCAGGCCTTCCATTCCGTCATCCGCAATATGTCAGAATCCGGACTAGCTCATGCCAGAGGCAATTCCGGTATCTTATTTGCCTCCTATATCAAAGGTCTTGCACAAGAAAGCAATGTATTTGATGTGGTAACCATAAAGGACTTTTCCAACATCGCTCATCGGGCAGTCAAGTACCTCTATCAAGCAATCGATAATCCGGTAGAAGGAACCATGATAAGTGTAATCAAGGATTGGGCTGCTTTCCTGTATCATAATCACGAGCAATATGACAATTTCTCCGAACTTTTGAAGGATGCCTATCAAACCGCAGGAGTATCCTTACAAAGAACTGCAACTCAATTGGACATCTTGAAGAAGCATAATGTAGTTGATTCCGGAGCGGAAGGCTTTGTTCGTTTTCTAAACGGTATCAATCGTTATTTCACCGGAGCCGAACCGGAGATCATTACTCCTTGGGCGGAAGCAGAGCTTGCCATTTCCGAGGAGCCTGTTGATCATTACCGATACTGCACTGAATTATTTATGGAATTATCGAATAAGTACGAGAAGGAGTCAAACGATAAGCTTGATCATCACATCAAATCCCTCCTGCATAAATTCGGTGATTCCTTGATTGTATCTTCTCAGGGTAATAAGCTTCGAATACATATTCATACCGATTATCCGGAGCAGGTTGCAGATACGATGAAGCTCTATGGTACCTTTATCGAACAGAAGGTAGATGATATGAATCTTCAAAACAGCGTGAAGTCCCATCAACAAAGTAAGATTGCCATTGTAACCGATTCTATAGCAGACCTTCCCGAGGAATATAAGCTGGAGCATCAGATTCATACCCTTCCCCTCGGCCTGCTGATGGAAGACTCGATCTATTTGGATAAGCGAACCATTCAGTTAAAGCAGCTATTTCCGGCAATCGGGAAGTTGTCTTCCTATCCGACCAGTTCGCAACCCCAACCGGGCAGAACGAAGGCCTTCCTTGAGAATCTGTTGGATTCCTACGAATCCTTAATCTTTATCTCCGTATCCGCTAAACTCAGCGGAACTTATCAAACGGTTCTTACTGCAGCAAAGGAGCTTGAGTCAGATGGAAAGTCAATCACCGTCCTCGACAGTAAGTTAAATTCGGGAGCACAGGGTCTATTGGTTAAGGCGGCTGCAGAATTGTTGATGGCAGGGCACACTCATTCTGAAATTGTAGAGGAACTTGAGAAACGAATCCCTGACACGAAAATCTACGTCTGTCTGAACACCTTGGAATACGCAATTCGCAGCGGTCGTGTTCCGAATACCGTTGGAAAGCTAGGAATGAAGCTGGGTCTGAGACCCATCATGACTCTGGATACGGATGGAAAGGGAGCTGCGTTTGGTGCGGCTTTCAGCAAACGGGGTATTACGAAAAAGATCTACCAGCTGATAGAAAAAGCGCTACGAGATGGGGGCATTAAGGATTATAGCATTGTACATGCCGATAATCTTTCGTTAGCAATGGAATACAACAACGAATTGACGAGACTGATTGGCAAGAAGCCGGAGTTTATCGCTGAGATCTCCTCTATTGTTGCAATTCATTCCGGACCCGGCTGTGTTGCTGTCTGCTTTACGAAGGAATAGAGAATTTGTACTGCAGACAAATACAGCTCTGCGGTAGAATGGAGGATTAAGAATGGACATTATATTACTGATTTTTATCTATTTTAGTTTGTTTTTTCTCGTCGGAACCATTATGAAGAATAATTCCATCGTCGATATCGGATGGGGAATTGGTTTTGTTGTCGTTGCATGGTTCACCTACTGGTGGGACTCCTCCGTAGTAGTCGGCCAAATCATTATGACCCTGCTCATCTCCATCTGGGGACTTCGCCTATTCTACCATATTGCAAAGCGCAATCTGGGCAAAGGCGAAGACTTCCGATACGTTGCCTTCCGTAGAGCCTGGGGTAAATGGGTGATCCCCAGAGCATTTCTACAGGTATATATGCTGCAAGGCTTCTTCCTGTATCTGATCTCACTTAGCGTGATCTATACCGCTTATCAGGGTGAAGAGGCAGAACCCATACTACTGATACCCGGTGTACTAATATGGATAATTGGCTTCTTCTTCGAAGCTGTCGGTGATTATCAGCTTCGGTTGTTCTTAAGGGATAATAACAATAAGGGCAAGCTCATGACAACAGGGCTATGGAGTCTTACCCGCCATCCCAACTATTTCGGTGAAGCAGTGATGTGGTGGGGTATCTTCTTCATTGCCTTGGTCTCCGGTGCTCCGGTCTGGACCATACTGAGTCCGATTGTCATCACCTTATTACTGTTATATGTGTCCGGGGTACCTCTACTCGAAAAATCAATGCAAAAGAAACCAGGGTTTCACGAATATGCCGGCCGGACCAACAAATTCTTTCCCTGGTTTCCCAAAAAGATAATATAAGTGATATTTATTACTAAGGAGGAATCGCAATGAATACTGTTTTTACGCTCCACAATATTCGTAATTATTTTATATCCCTCGGCGTTTTTCTGATCATTGACATGGTTTGGCTAACATTGATTGCGAAGTCACTATATAGCAAGTACCTGGGATATCTGATGGCTCCAAAGGTAAACCTTCTGGCAGCCTTCCTCTTCTACGTGCTATTTATCATAGGACTTTTGGTCTTTGTGATCCATCCGGCATTAAGGAAAGAAAGCTGGCAATATGCGCTTTGGATGGGAATGTTCTTCGGACTGATTACCTATGCTACTTATGATCTAACGAACTTAGCAACCGTAAAGGACTGGCCGGTTACGATCACACTGATTGATTTGGTCTGGGGTAGTACTGTCAGTGGTGCAACCGCATTCCTCAGTTATCTGATCCTCCGATTATTCCGCAGTTAACGACATCCTAATTTATTCCTTGTCAGCATCGTCCTTTTGCTTTATCATTGCCTCAAAGCCACTGCTAAAGCGTTTACTACCATCACTCATAACCCATAAGGCTTCCGTACCCTCAAGGTCTTCAATCAATTGGAGACCTTTTTCATATGGCAGATTAAATATCGCAGTGGATAGTGCATCTGCAAGACCTGAACTCTCCGTTACGATTGATACTGCTGTAAAATACTCTGCCGGCATCAGGGTGGACGGATCAATAATGTGGTGGTACTCCACTCCATCCACAGTATAATATCTTTCATAATCACCGCTGGAAACAAGAGATAAGTCTTCTAAATTCAAGATATAGAGATAATTATCCTCACTTTCCTTCTCCGGGTTCTGAATACCGACATTCCAGGAATCCTCTACTCCGATTCCTTTTCCTTCGTCCTGATCGGCTAAGATGTTATAACCTTTCCTTCCGATTGCGCGAACATTTCCTCCAACACTAAGGAGTCCATTGGTATAACCTCTCTCCGCAGCCAGTCTGACTACCTGCTCTGTTGCATAGCCCTTTGCAATCGCTCCGACATCCAGACTCATCTCCGGATCCATTAGATACACAGTAGATGCTGCTTCATCGATGATTACCTTACTCATGTCCGTATGCTTCGCCCGATCCTGCAGCAGCTCCATCGGTGGAAACTCGGCATTATCCGGGTCATCGGTTCCGGCCTCCCGGTAATCATGCCAGACCTCTAGAACTGCACCAAAGGCTACATTCACCATACCATCCGATAGCTCGTAGGCTTCTTGACTAAATAGTAGCATATCGATAATTTTCTGATCAACCACTACCGGGGCAATCCCCGCCTTGTCGTTGATCGTCTTTATATTATTAATACCTTCATAATCGTGATATTTATCATAAAGCTCATGATACACCTTTAGGTCATCATAAACAGATTGTGCAAATTCAGAAAATACTTCTTTATTCTCAGCATACCCAACGATGGTAGTGACCGTATCGAAGAGTTCTAAAAATTGTGCCTGATAACGATTGACTTCAGGCTCCTTCTTACAGGCTGTCGAATTAATCAATAATACCGATATTATTAATAAAACCAATATTTTGCGTTTCAAAGCGTCACCTCATATCATTCTAAAAGGTCAAACATTTAATCAATAAGGCTGCTGCGAAACATTACTGTTCAATGTTTTGCAACAGCCTTATTATATAACAACTAACTTCTCACCTAGTAAGAAATCTGTTGTCTGTCAGTCAATCTTTCTAGCAATTATTTCGCTGCGCTAGCTGCTGCCTTCTCGATATCAGCTACGAAAGCATTAACATGAACTGTTACAGAAGCTGCTAAATCTGCATCTGCAGGCTTGCCCTCTGTTAAAGCGATACCCTTAACTTCATCTACAGTCTTGCCAACAACATAAGTTGCAAATGCGTTAGCCTGCTCATACCACTCTTTACCGATAGCGGAAGCCTTCTTCATACCATAAGCCTCTTTTAATTCCTGCTTGGTCTGAGGAGCTGCTGCTAAATCAGAAGTGATAACACCAGCGGTAGTGAAGTTAACATTACCCTGGGAAGCATCGATTACACAGCTGGAGATCTTGCCTTCTGCATTGAAGGTTGTAGCTATGTAGTAAGAATAAGCCTGTGCTAAGCCGTCGCCTTCTGCACTAGCATCTTTGGACTTAGCCATATCAGTAGATACGCCAAGGCCTAACTGATCGCCTTCTACTGCGCCTAATTCCTGAGCATTCGCAACAGCCTTCTCAAGAGTTGCGATATAGTCAGTAACATGTACTGTTACGGAAGCTGCTAAATCAGCATCAGCAGGAACGCCTTCTGTTAAAGCCATACCCTTAACTTCATCAATCGTCTTGCCAACTACATAAGCTGCAAAAGCATCTGCCTGCTCGAACCACTCTTTGCCGATGCTGGAAGCCTTAGCCATACCGTAATCAGCACCAAGCTCCTGCTTAGATTTGAAAGTAGTTGCGATATCAGTTACAAGCTTACCTTCCTTGGAGAAGTTCATCTTAGTCTGAGCTGTATCAAGCTTGCAATCTAAGATCTTGCCATCTGCGCCAACTAAAACTGCTACAACAACGGAATCAACCTGTGCTAAACCATCCTCTTCACCAGCATCCTTGCTCTTTGCAATAGATGTAGTAACTGCAAGACCTGTCTTAGCAGCAGCTGCGGTTGCTGCAGGTGCTTCGGTTGCTGCGGGTGCCTCGGTTGCTGCAGGTGCTTCGGTTGCTGCGGGTGCTGCTGTAGGCTCTGTTGTTGCTTCTTCTGTCTTGGAACCACATGCAACGAACAGTGACATTACCATTACTAATGTAAGTAACATCGCTAAAATCTTCTTCATAGTTCTTTCCTCCATAATGAGTTAAATTATAATGAGTAACATTTATATTAATTCCATGAGTAATGGAATGAATATCGAATTACAATGCCACGAAGGCACTGATAAAAATCATAAGAGAATTAACACCCATGATCAGGATATAATTCTTAATTGCCATCAGGAAGGTGGTTGCCTTATCCTGCTTCCTGAAGAAAACATTAATATTTTTCTGTACCGGAATAATTGTAATCAATGATAACAGACAGATCGGGGAAAGAATTCCCACAATCACCATAACAATCGTTGCAAAGTAGGTTATATAATAAAGCGCAGCAAAAAGATATAGTGCTTTTTTCCCTATATAATACGGTAAGGTATGACGCTTCACCGCGATATCCTTCTCCAAATCACAGATGTTATTGGCAAGCATAATATTCGCAGTCGTACCAAAGGGTGCTACGGCAAATAGCAGCAATGATAATATTGGTACTACTTGCAAATCCAGGGATATTGTTTTTAAATTAACATTCAAGTCTAAAAAAGTACCGGCCGGAAGATTAATGTACAGGATAATAAACGGTATTAACAAACCATAAAAGGCTCCTGATAGTACTTCTCCCAAAGGCTGTCTGGAAATCGGCACCGGTCCGTAGGTATAAAACACACCGCATAAAAAGCATAAACCGCCAACCAGAAAGATAACAATATCTGTCCGAGCTGCAAGCAATAATCCTAAAACTGCACTGACCGTGAACAATACATAGATAATTATGAGTGCTGTTCTACGTCGGAACGGAAGGATCTGATGATTATTCTTCGTATCAATATAATTATTGATGGCTGTCGTCGTCAAATCAAACAGAAACATAGAAGCAAAGAATAATAACGTAAGACCCCATTTGATTGGCTGCCCCATATATACCAACAGAGCAATCGTAATCAAAAATGCAAAGGTACTGGTTATTTTCGTCCTTATCTCAACATAATCTAAAAAACGCTTTATCATAGCTTTCTCCCTCGATGCCGTTTCGGGCATCCGCTTTCCGCATCCTATATGCCCCACTATGCAGGGCATATAAGAGTCAGGAAACAGTATGACTTTATAATTTATTTTAGTATTGACGTTGTCATAAAATTCTTAGGATAAACGGGAAGCTTTTCTTAATACATTAATTAACTGTTCCTTCTTATGAGAAGGCAATGCCAGCTCCTCGATAATCCTCATTGATTTGTTATAAAACTTATCAATCATAAGTCTGGTGAACCGAAGTCCTCCGGTCTTAATTACTGCTGCATTGATCTCTTCTCTGGTGATTGCATGGGCCATTGCCTTTTCTTTAAAATCACCGAGCTGGGACAGTGCATGAATCAGAGGTAGTGTGATGACTCCCTGCTCATAATCCGATTGTACCGGTTTATTAGCACCCTCTACTGTCTCTTCAAAATCAATACAATCATCGGATAACTGGAATATCATACCGATATAGAACCCAAGACGGCGATATCGTTTCGCTTGCTCCTCGGTGCAATTTGAAAAGATCGCACCTGCGAAGAACGAGGCTTCAAAGAGCGCAGCGGTCTTACCGGAAATAATCTTAAGATAACGGAAAATGGATAGATCAATATTGCCATTATTAACATGCTGGTTCAATTCACCTAAACATACCCTTCCGACGTAATCAGGCAAAGCCATATCCAGATAATCCTTCTTGTTCTCAATGGAAGCAGCCATACGAAGTGCTACACTCAACAGATAATCGCCACAGATAACTGCTGTTTTCTTACCATACTTCTTCTGCAGGGTTACATCTCCCCGGCGAAGCTCAGCGTTATCGATAACATCATCATGAACGAGAGTCGCCAGATGCAGTATCTCGATTGCTGCTGCAATCTTCACTGCGTTCTTATGGATCATTCCCTCTGCATCCTCAGCACAAATCAGTACTGAGACTGCGCGGATGAACTTGCCTCTGGAGGACATTAGATGCTTGGTATATTCTCTAATTATCAGCGGTGATTTGGAAAGCGTTCTGTCTACTTCCTGCTTCACCAACTCCAGAGCTTCCTCTGAGCGGATCAGTTCGATATTAACTTCTTGTTTTGTCACATTAGTCATTATAAATATACCACTTTCTGACGAATGGTAGTTTCTTCCACAGCTTCTTCAGCCCGGGCATTGCATAATAATCAAGTCCTAAGGTTCTACCTGCTCCGATCAGAACAGCGATTCCGGCGAAGATCATCCAGAAGGTTCCCAGATATAAGCCGGTGGTACATACAAACATGAACTGTAGAACTAAAGAAACAGCTGCTGCAGGAGTTGTGAATAATCCTCCCATTAGTGCTAAACCAATTATAATTTCTGCAACTACGATAAAGATCTGCATTGCAATCTGAACATTATCGTAAGGTAAAATCAACTTATCTACAAACCAATTCATGAGCGGTACATCGAGCTTGAACGCAAAATCACCGATTTTTGATTCGGAGAGCTGCTTACCACTTAAAAAGATAACCTTAAATAAACCAATGAAATCAAAATTAATGAATACCTGTCCAGCCTGCTTCACAGCTTCAGCTGCGCCTTCCACTGCGCCTTCGGTGGTTCCTGTAGCGCCGGAGGTTGCGTCAGCGGTTAACTGTATTACATGAGAAGCTTTGGTTGCAACCATCTGTGCTACCTTAACAACACCATCGGCTGCTGCGGTCGTTGCTGAAGATACCGCATCGGTCTCACCGGCAGGTGCAGGATAAAGAATACTGTTGTACCAAGCATTCGCTCCCCCAAAGAAACCGGTAAGCTTAGGACCGGTTAACCAACCTTCCACGATCTTCATGATGCCTTCGAATAACCATACAGCGCCAAGCCAAACACGAAGAGGCATTAACAAGAAGCTGGGGGTACGATTGGAGAAATGTCCGCCAACAAAGCTTCTGCAGTTACGAACTGTGAAGATTTCCATCTTCAAGTAATGGAAAACCTTGTTCCAGCCTAATACCTGAATAAAATATATAATATTAATAAAATGCTTTGCAAACATCGCAAGGAAGGACGGCATACTGAAGAAATGACCGGGAAGACCTACATGACATACTGCATAACGTCCACCGATGCTAACCATAACACCATGGAATTTCGGCTTGTACTCTTCTAACTTGCCTTCACCCTTAATTGCTACCGCAATATTATGAGCCGCTGTGTGAGAACTCTGTTCACAGTTCTCAACCATCTGAGGAACCGGGCGTTCTTCTCCTGCTGCGATATAATTCATGTTATCGCCGATTACATATACATTGTCGTTCTTTGTTGAACGAAGATAACCGTCAACCTGCACGCGACCACCGCGAGTTACCTCTAAAGTATCTGCAGTTTTCTGGATTACATCATTACTTTGGATACCGGCAGCCCAGATAATTGTTCCGGATTTGTAATGATTAACCTTCTCACCCTGCTTCAATTCAATAAAATCAGGTCCGATATTAGAAACAAAGGCATTCATGACGAGCTTAACGCCCATCTTTTCAAGACGTCTGGCAACCTTCGCCGAAAGCTTCTCTGTCAGGTTGGGTATCGGTCTGCTTAAACCATCCACGTTAACCAGTGTTACTTCCTTACGATCAACGTCAAATTTTTCACATAAAAACGGAACATACTCCGCTAATTCACCGATCATCTCAACACCGGTGAAGCCGGCACCTACTACATAGAAGGTAAGTAATCTTCTTCTCTCTTCCTGATTTGTCTCGCAGGAAGCAATACGGAAGGTATTATGAATATGATCTCTAAGTACAACTGCATCCTCATAGGACCATAGCTTGAAGGTAAATTCCTCAGCTCCCGGAACTCCATAGAAGGTAGGCTTTGAACCAGCTGCCAATACTAAGTAATCATAGGAATAAGTCTCGTTCTCTGCCACAACTGCTTTCTTCTCGAAATCAATTGTGGTAACCGTATCCATCTTAACATTAACACGGCGACCGGCAAATACCTTCTTAAGACTGATCTTAATACTTTCTTCGTCCACACGATTCGCTGCAACTTCATGAAGCTCAGTAAGCATAGTGTGGAATGGATTCTTGTCAATAATGGTGATACTGACATCCTTCCGTTTTTTGAATTGCTTTGCCAATTTTTTTGCTGTCAGAATACCGGCATATCCGGCGCCGACAATAACTATCTTCTTCTCCATGTTTGCTCCTTACTGTTTTTTCATGCAAATATTTACGAAAAATTTCGTATTTGCCATTGTTAAGTTTGTAACAATCTTTTACATAACTTATAAGTAACCCCAATATTCCAAGTTACATTGTTGTCATTAGTATAACACAGAAAGTACGATTTGAAAACATTTTTTGAAAAAATAGTGAAAATGGCTACTCTTTTTGTGTCTATACCCACTCTTTTGTGCATATCCTATAAATCTGATAGGAATTAGAATTGGCGCATTACCATACATAAAATATTTGTCGTATACCGTCGAAGTGGGAACCGGATCCCCCTAACGCGAAAAGCTGCATCTCCCCAGATGCAGCTTCTCTTTTTCTCTATTTTATTCCTACTACCCACTATATTAGATATCCCATAGGGACACTATACCAATAGAAGTTCCTTCAAATACCTGCCGGTATATGATTCTGATACTCTGGCTACCTGCTCGGGTGTACCTTCGGCAACGATATAACCACCCTTGCTTCCTCCTTCAGGACCTAAGTCGATAATATAGTCTGCCGATTTGATCACATCCAGATGATGCTCAATTACAATAACGGAGTGTCCCTGATCCACCAGCTTGTTCAAACACTCTAAAAGCTTTGCAATATCGGACAGATGTAAACCGGTTGTCGGCTCATCCAGAATATACAGATTATGAGCTCCCCGTTTAATCTTCGCCAGCTCATAAGCCAGCTTCACTCTCTGCGCTTCCCCGCCGGACAGGGTGGTGGAGCTCTGACCAAGACAGAGATACCCAAGACCAAGTTCATTGATAATGCTTAACTTATGTCGTAGATAATGATCCTCCTTAAAGAAGGCAAGTGCCTCTTCTACCGTCATCTCCAGTACTTCAGCAATATTCTTACCACGGTATTTGATCTCCAGACCTTCCTCACTGTAGCGCATTCCCTTACACATCGGACAGATCGTCTCGATGTCTGCCATGAACTGAAGGTTTGTCACAATAATTCCATCCCCGGCACAGTGCTCGCACCTGGTCCCATTGGCATGGGTCAGACTAAAATCCAGTGCGGTATAACCCTTATCCATGGCCTCGGGCTGAGCTGCAAAGATATCGCGGATCTTATCAAATATTCCGATATAGGTCGCCGGATTAGACTTACTGTTCCTGCCGATGGGCGTTTGATCAATATTAATTACATTATTAATCTGCTCGGAGCCGAAGAGAAAGTCGTGTTCCCCCGGGACGATCCTGGCACAGGTCTTATCGATCTTCAATTGCTTATATAATATTTCATTAATCAAGGAGCTCTTACCGGATCCGGATACACCGGTAACACAAAGAAACACCCCAAGCGGAATATCCAGGTCCACATTCTTTAAGTTATTTTCTCTTGCACCCTGAATGGATAAGAAATTATCTCCAAGATTTCTTCTATTCTTCGGAACCGCTATCTGTAATGTACCGGAAAGATACTGTCCTGTGACGGATGTCTTCTCCCTCATAATATCAACCAGTGTACCACTGGCTACGATATTACCTCCGTGGATACCGGGACCGGGTCCGATCTCTACAATATGATCGGCATTCTTGATGGTATCGATATCATGCTCCACGACAATCACTGTATTACCGATGTCTCTCAGCTTCTTCATTGTCTCGATCACTCGGTCAGAATCTCTGGGATGTAGACCAATGCTGGGTTCATCCATTACATAGAGCATACCCATAAGCTCACTGCTGATCTGTGTAGACATCTTAATTCGCTGCATCTCACCTCCGGAGATACTATCACTCCTTCGGCTAAGATTAATATAATGAAGACCGATGTCGATTAACAGCTGAATTCTTGTCTTAATCTCATAGATGATGGAGCTCGCCACATCTGTGATATCCTCGTTGAAGCTTAACCTCTGCAAGAATTCCAGCAGCTGCGGCAGCTGCATCTTGCACAACTCATCGATATTCTTATCTCCTATGGTGACCTGAAGCCTCTGTCTCTTAAGTCTTGCTCCATTGCACTCCGGACAGATCTTCTCAATCATGCATTCCTTAATAAAGGTTGGTTCAAACGCCTCCGTCGTTGAGGTACGACGGATGTATTGACGATACCAGTGCTCCAGCTCATGCACATATCCCCAGAAGGGTATCTCCCTGCCGACAATCCAGTTCCGTTTGCCGGAGTTGGGCGGCTGCTGCATCTTCACAAGCTCACCCTTGGTACCAAAGAAGATAATATCATGAATCTCCTTCGGCAGATCACGGAAGGGAATATCTAGGCTGAAGTTATACTGTTCCGATAGACTATACATCATAACGGTACGATAGCTGTCCTTACCGTTCACATTATATACGGTATTCTTCAGTGCCCCTTTATTGATGCTCTTCTCCGGAGCTACGATTAAGAATCTGGGCTCTACTACATAGGACATCCCGACTCCCAGACAGGTGTGACAGGCGCTGGCTCCGGTGTTAAAGGAGAAATGAAAGGGCTGCATATCGCAAAGGAACATATGGTGCTCCGGACAGGCATAGCCCTCATAAAAGGATCGATCTACCTCCCCGATCACTTCCACCTTAATCATAATATCCTCCTCCAGAGCCAGCATCGCTGCCTCAATGGATTTGGTTATCTGAATATATGCATCCTTCTTCAGTGTAAAGCGGTCAATGATGAGCTCAATATAATAATCCTTCGTCTCATCCAATTCTTTCTTCTCAGCCAGGGAGAAGGGTTCTCCATCCACCAAGAGCTTCTTATAACCCTTCTCACGAAGGTTCTGAAAGGTAAAATTATAATCCTCGCCATAGATCTTATAAACCGGAGCCCTAAGCTCAATCACCGTACCAACAGGTAGTGTCGAGATATGCTCCGCGATCTGGGCAGCAGTCAATTGCTCCAGCTCCTTACCACATTCCGGGCAACGTCCGACTCCGGCGGTGGCATATAGAAGTCTTAGGTAATCATTGATGTCCGTAACCGTTCCGACCGTAGACCTGGGATTGTTATTCCCCTTCTTCTGCTCGATAGCGATTACCGGTGAAAGTCCTTTAATATAGTCAACCTTAGCCTTCTTCAATTGACTGATACGGCTCTTGGCAAAATTCGATATCGAGTCAAGGAAGCGTCTCTGCCCTTCTCCGTAAAGCACATCAAAGGCCAGAGAGGACTTGCCGGAACCGGATACTCCGGTAATGACGGTAAGCTTATCCCTCGGAATCTCTAAGGAAATATTCTTCAGATTGTTCTGCTTTGCTCCTGCTATTTCAATGCTGGTACGAACAGCCATATTATCTACCTCACTTCCGCTTATTGATAATATTGATATGCCATCTCCTCTACTGCCTTACGACTCTTAGGAGTAATCCGTATGGTCTGAGACACCTTAACAATTACACCCTTTTCACACAGGAAGTCAAAGATACCTGTGATAAAGTGACTGTCACTCCGGAAGTACTTTGTGATCATCGTAACTGTCTTCATCTCACCATCGGACATGTACGCAAGGACCGGTTTTTTAATGACCTCCAGATGCTGCTCCAGATACCCCTCGAGCTTTGCAATGGCAGCTTCAATCTCTTCTTCGCTATAATGATGTGACATCGCTCCCTGATAGTAGGGTGTGATCATCTCGGGATTGAGCGCATAGGCCTTCAGAATGGCCTCTCTGGAAGGTGATTCTCCATGCAGACACACCTCCATCCGGGCAATATTATCTGCTGCCTTAAGCAGATAGAACTGTGCATACAACGGATCCCGCTTCACGGTGAGCCATTTACGGCATTTATCACATAGATGTACCAGCTCACAGGCAATCATGAATACCGAGTGTGCCTGATCATCGCTTCCCATGTGCTTAAAATCCTCAAAGTATTCAATGAGACTGTCATCGGTACAATACATGATCTTACCTCTTGAGAAATAAGAATGACCGAAGGATCCTCCCTGCAGACTATCGAGATAACGCTTGAAGCCACTGCGCACGATCAGGTACACATTGATCGTTATGTCATCCTCCACGATGCAGTAGGATTCATTCTTCAGTGCCTGGTCTCTGACCACCAGCGTCATATCAATATCACTCTTCTCCCATACCTGATCATAAGCAAGACTCCCCGCAACAATGACTGCGATTACATTCGGATCCTCCTTCACCTTATCGATGAAGCTCTGCGTTGCCTCCAGATATCGTTGCTTCATTAAATCCTGTTCGTTTGACAATGTAACTCACCCTTCCACCATAGAGATAATATATTTCTTGTCTGAAATTATTAAATTCTGCATAATAACTATTGATTTTTCTTGTAATCTGGTGCATTATTATATTAAAACATATGTTCTGTTTTCGTGATTTCTATTATACATCAGCATTCCGATAATTGCGGACAAAAATTGCTGTGATCAAGGCTGAAACAGGACAAAAATTGCTAAGAGCAAAGGTCTATGTTATAATTTAGCAACAACTTTATTAAGTCTCATAAATCGATACAATAACCGATATGGATGGTTGAAATGGATAATTACCTATTAGAGATAATCAAAAACACAACAGCATACATTGAAGATAACCTACTCGAACCGATCAATTTGGATACCATTTCAGAGAACGTTAATATCTCAAAGTTTCACTTGCTCCGGATCTGGAAGGGTGCGACGGACACTGGTCTGATGGAGTATGTAAGACTTCGAAGAATTGCCTTATCGCTCAGTGATCTTCTGAATGACCGTTATAGCATCGATTACATATCCTCCAAGTATTCCTTTGGCAGCGAGCGTACTTATAACCGGGTATTTAAAGAAGCCTATAGCACAACACCTGCTAAGTGGAGACGTAACCCTACTCCAATCAAGATTCTGGACCGCTTTAATGCTGATTTTATGAACTGTGCCGGTGAGGGTCTTATTTTCTTTCGCTCCATTACGGTATTACCTGCCTTCTCCATTGCCGGTATTGAGTATCAGGTAGGCATCGAAGAGAATCTCCGTAATCAGATTGCCAATCGTCATGGGAATGACTTCTTCTATAACCATCGTCACAGAGTCATTAATCCTGTCGAGAAGGATTCCTATATCGGCTTCACCACCGTTCCAAGGAATCACACCGGTTATACACTCTATCAGCCCTCCATTGAGATAAATGAAAACAGTATCATCCCCTCCGACATGAAGGTGAAGCATATCAAAGCACACAAATACGGTGTATTTACCTATATGGGACCCCATCGCCCGGAGGATATCTCGTCGAAGACGCTTGAGTCTATCTGGAAATATGTATTTGAGACCTGGATGCCGACCATCGACTTTCATTTGGAGGAGAGCTTTCATTTTGAGCTGATCCACTATTCCAGGTGCAACAAGAACTACTCGGAATGCGATCTGTATTATCCCATTTCCGTGTTATAGGAAGGCAAATGCCCCACGTTCTCAAAGGAAATCCTGATCGGCTGATGTACCGACAAGCATTCCACAGAGAACGTGGGGCATTTTTAACAATAATATAATGATGCATTGCCTGATAGCGGGTAACATAACCCACTATTACCTTTCATCCCAGGATTACTCCTTAATAACCTTCAACTTCGCTACCCGAGCAGAAATACCCTGCTCATCAAGTACACGGTTCAGATTGGCCAGAACATCCTCCTGACAGTTTGAGAATAGGTCAATCAAAAGCTGATCCTTCGCTTCCTGAGATAATACCGACAATGCCGCAGACACCATCTCTCCCGGAGCATTGCCCAAGGATAGAAACGTCTTGGCTAATCGCCCGGATTGATCGGACTTCTGCGACAGATTTGTAAGAAGCTTCATAACTAATTGTCCTAACACCGATTCATAATCAATCTCATTAAGTGTAGCCTCCAGCTTAATCACATCATACACCACCTTATCCGTATCTAGAATTTGTAACTTCTCTATAAAAAGTCCCTTAAGCTCCCGCACCAGAAATTGATTGAGTTTTTCCCTGATCTTCTCCTGATTACGTTGAACCAGATGATAAGCGAAGGAATCCTTTGCCTGCTGCGGTATCAGCTTTAGTACGCCCTTTGCAAGGCTGCTGGCCTCTCCATCCTTCACCAGAAGCCTTCCAGCCAAACGCATCGATAAGCTTGTACTCTCCTCAGCACCCTCCAATGCTTCCGGAAGCAGCACTTGTGCAATCTGATCATAGTCTACCCTGATGAACTTTAATCGAAGCTTTAGCATATCCTTCCTCCCTTCGGCGATGGCAATATTCGTTACTGATATAGGAAAATCCCCGGTCCTATTAGTTTTGTTTTATCGTTGCTATAATTTTACCGTCCTTCGTTTCCAGCGTCCTGAGAAGAAAAACCATAAGCCAAGGATAACTGCTGTAGCAGAGGCGAGAGGAACTGCAAGCCCTACTCCAGGCAGTCCAAGCCCTGCCACTTCACTCAAGAGATAGGCCATCGGAATGCGGATTACAATCGCTGACATGATATTACTGAATAAGGAAAAGGTGGTATGCCCCGTACCGATGCAGAAGCCGATCAGACAGAAGGCAACCGGCACCAGCAGATAATCAATGGAGAACACGCGCAGATAAGGCACCCCTACCGCAATCAACTCCGGATCGGCTGAGAACATACGTAGAACCTCCTGTGGAAAGAGTGTTGTAAGGATGAAGATCGGAATGGAGATCGCATAAGCCAATCCCATTCCCGTAAGCATCGTCTTAATCGCTCTGTCTTCTCTCTCTGCTCCGATATTCTGGGCTACCATTGCGGATACTGCCGCATTCATGGCGATCGCCGGCAGGATTGCAAATCCATTGTATTTACCCACTGCACCAACTGCTGCAGAAGCGGTAACTCCCATGTTGTTAACCAGTGCAGTCATGAACAGGAAGGATAAATTACTAATCAGGTTCTGAATCGTAAGCGGGATACCCAGCTTAAGGATGTTCCTTAGCTGTACCAGATCGATCCGGAAGGATTTAAGCTGAAAGTCAAATACAAATTTCTTCCTTCGAAGATAGATAACACATAATATCATACTGATGGCTTGCGATACTATCGTCGCGATCGCCGCGCCAAAGGCTCCCTGCTTTAATCCACCCACCAAGACCAGGTCAAGCGCAATATTGGTCACACAGGCAATGGCCACAAAATAAAGAGGGCTTTTACTGTCTCCCATACCACGCATGATTGCACTGAGCGCATTATATCCGAAGATAAACACGGTTCCAAGAGCCGTCACCATGAGATAAATACTTGCTTCACCAAAGGATTCCTGTGGTGTATGTATCATTCGAAGAATTGGGTCCTTGAATAACAGCATGAATAAAGTCAAAACAACCGCCGAGACAATCAAGGTCGATAATAGAGTACCGATGATTTTCTGAAGCTTTCCCGTCTTCTCTGCTCCGACGGACTGAGCAATCATGATGGTTCCTCCTGTACTGATCCCTACCGCTACATTCAGGATGATCATGGTGACCTGTCCACCGATATTGACTCCGGACATGCTGGCTGTTCCGTTGAATTGACCGACGATTACCATGTCAGCGACGCTATAAAGCGTCTGAATAATGTTAGAAATAATGAATGGAATGGCGAATATAATCAGTTGCTTTGCTACGTTGCCCTTCACCAGATTCTTCTGTTCATACATAATGACTACCCTTTTCTCTCTTTATAATTTGTATTGTAATATTGTGTTAAAACATTTTACGCTTGTTTCCGAATTTCGTCAATCAAAAAGAGATCAGAAGCCTTTCTCTCTTCTAATCCCTTTTATCTTATGATTTTAAACTTATATTCTCATCAGTAGTTGATACAATGTGATACCATCAATGCTTTAATATTTCCCGAACTCCAAGTCGTTCAATCGTATCTTAGGCTTATCTTTATTATATTCTGCCTTATAGCCTTTATTAAAGCTGCTCTTCTCAATGGTATTTTTTTCATTCTTATGCTTCAGATTCTCAATCAGGGCAATTATCTCAGGAGTTAATTCTTCTCTATAAGAAAGCCCTTTATGATTATCTCTCAGTTTGAATTGACCCACCATCTCCTTCAAAACAGTTGCCTGACTATACAATTCTTCACTGGCTGCTGCCTCCTCCTGGGATGTCGCAGAATTCGTCTGTACCACCTGAGCAACCTGCATAATACCCTGATTGATCTGCTCTATTCCTATGGACTGCTCATTGGAAGCCACTGCAATCTTATCAACTATGCCAGCAATATCTTCGATCCGGTTAACGATGGTCTGAAAGGCATCCGCTGTTTCCTTTGCAATCTTAGTACCTCCATCCGCTTTTTTAATCGAGGACTCAATCATATCTGTGGTTTCCTTTGCAGCATTAGCGGATCGTGCGGCAAGATTTCTGACCTCTTCGGCTACAACCGCAAACCCTTTTCCATGCTGTCCGGCTCTTGCAGCCTCAACTGCAGCATTTAGTGCAAGAATATTCGTCTGAAAGGCGATATCATCGATTACCTTAATTATTTTGGAGATATTCTCTGAAGACTCGTTTATTTCTACCATTGCCTTCAGCATTTCTTTCATTTGATTATTGCCTTTAACCGCATTCGTTTTTGCTTCACCGGTGAGCTCATTCGCCTGATCTGCATTTAATGCATTTTGTTTTGTTTGTGAGGATATTTCCTCCAGAGAAGCGGTCAGCTCTTCTATGGCACTTGCCTGCTCCGTCGCTCCGGAAGAAAGCGCAATGCTTGCATCAGAGATCTGTTTTGATCCATCCGCTACCTGATCGGAAGCGATTGCGATATTGGAAAGTATCTCGTTATTTTTATGGATCAGCTCCGAGAGCTTTCTTCCCAAAAGGTCATTTTCCGAACGTACTTCCACCTCTACTGTCAGATCCCCGCCCGCAAGCTGCTCCACTGCCTGGGCTTGCTTACGTATACTATGTATCATGTTACCAAAGGCTTCTGCCAGCTTACCAACCTCATCCTTTGTGGTTGCATCGACTTGTGCATTGACATCCCCTACCGCGAGCAGCTGTGCCGCCTTTACCATTTTATTAACCGGTCTGCTGATCATTCCGGATAGATAAACTCCAAGTAGTATGGCTGCAAGGACACCGATTGCCACAATTATGATCATAATTGTTGTTTCTCTTGTATAGCTTTCTTCATTATAGTTCAAGGTATTATTTATTTCCTTCATCCTCAGCTCGATTAAAGCATTCAGTGCCTCATCTACTTCATATACGGCTTATCTTCAATATCGTTGTCCGGTATTGTTACAACCTCTGACACCCCGTCGACAATTAATCCAACGGTTATATCCCCGATCTCAACAATTATTATACAGGTTCGTTCGTTATATGTAATAGCCTCCTTATGAAAGCGAAGCCTCATATCCATAACAGGAACAATCTTCCCTCTGAGATTAATTACTCCCTTCAAATACTCTATCAACTCCGGTAAGCTCGTTATTGCCTGCATCCCGACAATTTCTGTGACATACCTGATCTCAATTCCGTAGCTTTCTTTCCCTAAGGAAAAGGTCAGATACCTGTCTCTCTGTGTATCCTCCGTTAAATCTAATTCATATTCCATCCTATCTGTCATCGGTTGCTCCTTTCTGTTACCAATCATGTCCTTGCATCCAATATTGAACTAATATTGCACTCCTTGTTAAGGTGAAGCAATCCGGATGAAGCATTTTATCTCCATATTAGTATGCATTCTTCCTCTTTGTATCAATTAAAAATTCCTGCATTTTCTTGAATAATCCTTCATCCTCTACTTCGGCACTCTCTCCTACGCTGATCTTCTCAATGGTAAATTTTATGAAATCAATCCCTTCTAATACCAAATCGGATAGTAAAGAGTAATCCACCTGCTTTGGATCCTCTTCCCGAAGATAATAAAATATATCCTCTAAGGTATGAGCCAGCTTTGTTATACTCTGATACATCATCATTGAAGAGGAGCCTTTCAATGTATGCATTATTCTGAAAACTTCATTAATCGAAGAAGGACTGAAGCTGTCTACACCTTCGCCTGACAGTATCAACTGCTCCAATTGCTCCAATAAATCAGAGGTTTTATAAATATATATCATGGTGAGAGAGTCATTCTCAGTGTATTCCGTCATCGTCATTCCTCCTCGCTTTATTTGTTAGGATTTTATTTCCTACTAATTTTGTATGAATAACTATATTTTTATTATAATGCAATTGTCTCTTCTGGCAATTCTCGATACAGGCTAATAATATGCATCAAAAAAGACCCTCCGTTATCCCTAAGGGATAATAGAGGGCAATTTACTCTGCTTGATTGGATATATCATCGTAAGGAATAAAGCTTTAAGGCAATTCCCAGGCTTAATCTGGTTTCATAATCCTCCAGTGATCGTTCTAGAATTTTCTCAATACGGTTTTTGCGAAATATCATTGTCTTCGTATGGATATAGAGCTTCTCAGCCGCTTCCTTCATACTTGCGGTTCTCAGATACACATCTAAAGTCTGGAGCAAATTACTGCCTTTTTCTTTATCATATTTGATTAGGCTTCCGAGCGTATGCTCGATAAATTCATCTGCCTCGGCACTACCGTTCAGGCTGGTCAAAAGCTGTAATGACCCAAGCTCTTCATAATAAGCTATTCCGGATTGTCCCTGATCTGCTCCACGAACCGTCAGATATGCATGGTATGCCTGATGATAACTGCTCTTTAACTCCTCAAGCCCACAATGCCTGTTACTGATTCCCATTGTAAATCGATTCGTACAATACTCCGCAACGATATCCGTAATATTACTGATCCAGTTCTTAATCCTTGTGCCTTCCATAGCTACTTCACCCGATAAAAGAATACAGATAAATTCATCACAGCTCCAGGCGATACAGTTCGGGATCATATTAATCACAAATACCAATTCATTTTTTGAACCCAAATCGGCTATTTGAGAGTTATTCTTGATCAATGCCGAATTCACGGTGGACAACAGGCAAAGCTGGTATGTACCTTCCAATTCCACATCAAAGTTCTTGGCTTCCCTCTTCAGCTCCTCTGATATCGCTGTGTCATGTTTAATGATATTATTTAAGAAATCACTTCTCCTTGTCAATCTGGTCTGACTCAGCGTTTCAATCCATTTTTTGTTCGCGAATAGCTTCTGAACGATTGTATTTTGTTCGATCTCTTCAATCTGTACCTCCAGAGCCTTAAAGATTGTTTTCAGGAACTTCTCATTCTCCCAGGGCTTAGGAATATACTGATAAATGCTCCCACTGTTAATGGCGGTAACCAATAGATCAACATCCGAGTGTCCACTCATCAAGATACATATCGTGTTCGGCGAAAGCTCCTTTACTTGTGCAATAAGAGAAAGTCCGTCCATTTCCGGCATTCTTTGATCACTCAAGACCAAATCAATCGGCTCTCGTTTTATCAGATCAAGAGCCTCCATAGGAGAACCGGTCAGGTAAACCTCCAGATTATATTTTGAGAGTAATTTCTTAATCGTCTTCCGAATAATAGGCTCATCATCCACGATGAGTATCTGAGGCTGATTTTTCATAACAATCCCCTTCTCAGTATATTTGTTGATTATGATATACTTAATTTCTTATTCAGCTTGCTTTCCAATAGCTCTTTCTTGAAGCCCAGGTATTCAAACGCCTTCTCATCCAATATCTCCGGCCACGGTTCTTTCATAAACTTCATAGCATAATAATCTGCGACATACAGGACAAAGGTTAATTCTTTGTTGATGACGCCTTCCTCCCAGGGGGCGTGGTGATAAAGAATCGGCTCCACTAAGCTATAGGGCAGACCCCACCAATCAAGAAGATATCCGCTTAATTCCTGATGACACACCCCAAGTGCATCCATTTCGATCTGATATAATTGCCCTTCGCCCGCTCTCCATTGATGTATGATTTTCTCGTATTGAGAAGCAAAGTTGTCCATTAAGACCATCCTTCCAATTCCATGAAGTAAGCCAATACAGGAATTATCCGGGGGAATCTCCTTTAACAGCAGGTCCTTATAAATCATATTACATATTTTATTTGTAATAACCGAATGTGTTGAAAACAGCTCATACATGGACTTAAGTTTACCGCTTTTCGCATTCGAATTGGTAATGCTTGCAACCAATACAATATTTTTAGTCTGATTTAAACCAAGGTAAGCGATCGCTTTCTTTAAGGAGCCTGTATTGATATGAAAGAATGCGGAATTGGCTATATGTAAGATTGATGCCACAATCGATTGATCCTTCATCAGTAAGCGTTCTATCTCGTCGATTCCCGCATTCGAATCCATGAGTTCACAGAGCTCTCCATACATATTATTCATAACCGGAAGCTGCTCCAGATTCTTGATAACCTGTAGGATACGATTGCCGGTCAGAATATGATTCAATTCGAAAATCTGATTGATATTCTGTATTAAGGAAGCATTATCCCATGGTTTGTAGATACACATTTTTGTCAGGTTGTTTTTAAAGAGCTGATAGATCATTTTCTCGTCCGCATAACCACTCAATACGATACGTATCACATCCGGATACCTTCTCTTTACCACGGATAAGAGTTCATATCCATCCATACCAGGCATTCGTAGATCCGTAATTATCATATCGATTGGCTCCACAGCCAAAAGCTCCAATGCCTCATTCCCACTTTCCGCCACAAAGATGTGATAGTCCGACTTCATGAATACTTTCTTTAACACCTTCAACAATTGGACTTCATCATCTACAATCAGTATTTTTCTTGACATACCACACCTCCTTGTGACAACAATGATTTATCGTTTTTTCAAGGGAAGCTTCAGCGTAAATACAGCTCCCTCGCCGAGTTCACTCGCTACCTCGACCTCACCGCGATGCTTATTCACGATGATGTCATATACAATACTTAACCCCAGGCCGGTTCCTTCTCCGACCGGCTTGGTAGTAAAGAAAGGATTAAAAATCTTACTCAGATTTTCCTTCGAAATCCCGATTCCATTATCCTCAATGCTACAATAAAGATAGCTCGTATCCGAGCTGATGGAAAAGCGAATAAGGCCTCTCTGCTTATCCACAGTATGCTTTGTCTTGAGAGAATGAGCTGCATTCAATAATAGATTGAGAAGAACCTGATTGATCTGACCGGGATTCACTTCGATTGGCGGAACCGGTGTAAAATCACATTCTATCTCTGCATAATACTTATACGCATTATTTGCGACTACCAAGGTATTTCGAATTCCTTCCTGCAGATCATATTCCTTGAATTCAGCCTGATTATCTACTCTCGAGAAAGCACTTAGGCTCTTCACGATGGTATCCACTCTTCGCAGTCCTTCCTCTATATCCTTCGCAATATCCTCCAGTTCCTCCATGTTATAAGCCGGGTTTAGCTCCTTAACACTATTTAATTCGTCCAATAGCAGGTTGCAATTACTCATGGCTATGGCAAGCGGATTATTAATCTCATGCGCAACCCCTGCTGCCAGCTGACCGATCCCTGCCAGCTGTTCCTGTTGAATCAGCTGACTTTGAGTTTCCTTTAATCGTTTGATCGTCTCCTGAAGCTCTGCATTGTTCTTTAATTCTATTTCCATTCTTTGTCGTTCTGTAGATCGTAAAGCTTGTTCCGAATACTTTCTGCTAAATGCATTACTGAAAATTTCAGCGGTAATCTGCAATAAGGCCTGATCCTCACTGCTCCAGCTTTCTCTGGTTGTTATATTATCAAAGCCCAAGAAGCCAGATAACTTCTTTTGAATATAGATCGGTAATACAAGTACCGATTTTATATCCTGCTGCTCCAATATTTCCTTCTCTGTGACAGCTTCGGGAGGCATCGCTGATACATCTGTTATCAAGATAATTTCACCGTTATTCAATTTTTTCATCCACCAAGGGAAGGTATCGATAGGCAACCCCTTCAAGTTGTTAATCTCCGGAGTAACCCCCTCGGCGCACCACTCATGCGTATTATCCATGATCGTATTATCATCTGAAAAAAGGAATATATATGCCCGGCTGGCATTACGAAAGCTGCCCATTTCCTCCAGTGAATTATTGATTGCTAAATCAAGATCATCAAAGCTAATGAAACGACTCGAGATTCTGGATACAAGCTTTTCAAAGGCCAATCTATTTTCTAATGTTTCATCCATATGGATAGACACCTCCCGAGAGACCAGGTCAACGAATGTGCAAGTTACAATATAATCATTCTATTATTAATTAGATATGGAAAGCTGCATATTGTCAAGCAAAACAGTCGAATTTAGTCTAATTTTATCTAAATCAAGTTCAGTATATCAAATTTTATGCAAATTACTATAAAATAAATAAATGAGGAAACAGGATCAGCGATTGGATTCTACATTGACTTTTAAGATTATTAATGCTACTTTGTCCTAGAAGCATGATTTACAGAAATGATTTTAAATAAATTTATATTATAGTAAGGGCTAACAGCTCGTGCTGCCGGTTCAAGAGATTGGGGATAATTCAATGACACATAAGATCGAACAGAATGAAAAACAAAACTTTTATAAAATGGTTTTCTCTTTGGTGCTGCCAATGGCCTTGCAGAATCTGATCAATGTCGGAGTATCCACTGCCGATGTAGTGATGTTAGGTAAAGTGGGTGAGACTGCGCTTTCTGCTTCCTCCCTTGCCGGACAGGTACAATTCATCATGACCCTCATTCTCTTCGGACTTACCTCCGGAGCAGCCGTACTGACTGCACAGTATTGGGGCAAGAAGGATATCCGGACCATCGAGAAGATTCTAGGCATAACGATGCGAATTGCACTGGCTGTGGCTGTTTTATTTACCATTGCCGTCCTGCTCTTCCCCGTTCCTGTGATGCATATCTTCTCAAATGAAGCTGATGTCATAGCACAGGGTGCCGATTATCTTCGAATCATCGCCTTTTCTTATCTATTTATGGCAATGACCATGATCTACCTGAACATTATGCGTAGCGTGGAACGAGTCATCATTGCAACTGTCGTATACCTGGTGTCCTTGATTACCAATGTAATTCTGAATGCGATCTTCATCTTCGGATTGTTTGGTATCGAACCCATGGGGATTCGCGGTGCGGCACTGGCTACCTTAATTGCTCGTATCCTTGAGCTTGTAATCGTATTATGCTATGCGAAATTTAAGAATAAATTGATCCACTTTCGTATCAGAGATCTATTTGTTCATGACAAGCTATTGTTCCGTGACTTTCTGAAATACTCCATTCCGGTTATGCTAAATGAGCTGATCTGGGGTACCGGAACCAGTGTGAATGCAGCGATTATCGGTCATCTAGGTAAATCCGTTGTAGCTGCCAATTCGGTTACTCAGGTTACCAGACAACTGGCAATGATCGTTACCTTTGGCGTAGCCAATGCCACCGCTATCATTCTCGGAAAAGTGCTCGGAGAAGGTAAGGAGGAGCTGGCCAAGCTGTATGCCAAGCGTTTCATCCGTATTACGATTATACTGGGCGTAATCGGAGCCGGAATCATCCTGATTGCTTCCCAGATCGCAAGACAGACCCTGTCCTTAAGTGATGAAGCAAGAGATTACCTGGGCATCATGATGTTCGTTATGACCTACTTTGCCATCGCACAGGCCTTTAATACTACACTAATAGTCGGTGTATTCCGGGCTGGCGGTGATACGAACTTCGGCTTACTCCTGGACAGCACAACCATGTGGTGTGGCTCCATCTTACTTGGTGCTCTGGCAGCCTTTGTCTTCCACCTACCGGTACCCGTGGTATATGTGATCTTAATGAGCGATGAGATGATTAAAATCCCTCTTACCATATGGAGATATAAGTCGATGAAATGGGTGAATAATGTGACGAGGTAAACAATTTCATACCTTTTTATTCAGAAAAGCAACTTATGAGGATACTTTTTCATGAACAGTACTCCTTAAGTTGCTTTTATTTTGTATTCATAGATGATCCATATAAAATGAAAGTTAATTCCTGTCTATTGCTATATCAATCGTTCCTTTTCTGACTCACAACTATTATTTGTCCCTCTTATTGCCCTTAGGCTTCATTAACGGAAATTCCCCACTCTCTTTCAGCTTGTTGAAGTGGTCCATACGTTCCAGCTTTAACATCACTGCGTCTTCCTTTGCCATAACTCCAAGGTCAACCAGTTTATCCAATAATTTGTTTTGTGCTTTCATCTCATTCTCAAGCAGGGCATAAACATCCTTTTTTTGTTTTGTCGTCAAAGTGTTCCATTTCTTAATGGCTTTGTTCATCTTCTCTTCGATGAGTGCTCTGTTGCCCTTATGATCTTTATCCTTCTCTGACAGCACTACTGTCTGTGACTCCGCTGCAGCCGCTGAGGCAGTAACTGGACTAATTCCTGTGATTGCTACTGCTGTTGCAATAGCCAATCCAAATAATCGCGCTTTTAACATTCAGCTCCCTCACTTTCTCTATAAACAACAGGCAGGGAACTAACTTTCTTAAGTTAGTATTCCCCGAAGTTGTGAAAGAATTGTGAGAAAAGAATGACTTTTCGTTAAAACACATCAAAATATGACTTATTCATAATTATTTTAAAATCTTCCTGATTTTATTCTTGACAACAGTTCCACCCATATGGTATTGTATGGTAGTAGATATTGATAATCAATTTCAATACATAGTATTAAGAGCGAACATTAGCTACAGACACCCCGGTGTCCTTCCCGACGTCGTCAAAACCTCCTTAATCAATTGTTTTTATCGGGAAGTATTACTTTTGTTTCGATTATATCTCGGTGACCCGAACCCTTGCCTCCGTGGTCCCGATGCCATTTTCACTGGCAACATAATGTGAAAGCGTTTAGTGCAGCTCCAGAGGATACGTTCTGGAGCTGTTTCTATATTCTCTTGGAGTTATATTATAGCTATTTCGAAAATGCGCTGTAAAGCTTGAATGAGAACAGAAACCAAGGAAGCTTGCTATTTCCTGAAGGGTATGTTCCGAATAAGTCAGCATCTGCTTAGCCGTCTCAAGTTTTTCCTTCATGATATATTGGGTAATCGTCAGCCCGGTCTCCTTACGAAAGAGAGTTGACAGATACTGCGGGGTCAGACTGCACACCTTAGCAAGCTCCGTCAAGGTAATCTGATAGTGCAAATGATCCAGGATATAAGAGATGCATATGGTGATCGGATAAGAGTAAGCTTTTCTTTTACGAACCAATTGGACTCGTTTTGCAAAATCATAATAGACAACCGCAAACAAATGCAGGACTTCTTCGATCTTCTTACTAACATCAGCCTTCTGCGCATAGACATCACTCAGGTTATAGGCCTCAATCTCAGGTATCCCACCCTCGATAGCAGCGCGTGTAGCCAAGGTCAAGCCGGAGATAAAAGCATACTGTGCCTGCCGCAGTGGATCCTTCGACATACATCCCATCATTCGATCCTCCTCTGAGATTTCCTTAAGACTTTCCTCTACCCGGTCCGGTTCTCCCTGCCGGATACAATTGAGGAGCTTCTCCTCCATACGGTACATAATCGTACTATCCGGCATCTCTCGCTGATCAAACATTGCCTGGCGGTATGCTAATACAATATCTTTGGGCGTCTCTTTGTATTGAATCTCTTTTATGATTTTTGTATCAAATTTTACCTTCATCGACTCCGACTCCTTTCTTACCAGCTTGAAAAACATATCCTAGTAAGTGTGCTTAGCAATCTTCTTATGTATCGTGTATTCAAAAATATCAGACTAGCTGATTTTTCTGAAACAATCATTAAAATTATAACACAAATCTTAATATTAAGATAGTCAACTCCTATGTATTTGTTATTATAGAATCGAGGTATTTATAAGCGATATTCCTATTATATATGGAGGGTATTTATGGACTATAAAACAAAAGCAAAAGAACTTGTGAAAGAAATGTCGTTGGAGGAAAAAGCAAGCCTCTTGAGCGGTAAGAATTTCTGGCATCTGAAGGGAATCGACCGATTAGGCCTGAAATCCATCATGATTACAGACGGTCCTCATGGACTCAGAAAACAGGCGGGCAGCTCTGACCATCTCGGCCTCAATGACAGCGTTCCATCCACCAGCTTTCCGACTGCCAGTGCCACCGCCTGCAGCTTTGATCCTGAGCTGCTCAAGCGTATGGGTCAGGCTCTTGGTGAAAAATGTGTAACGGAGGATGTAGCAACCATTCTTGGCCCCGGAACTAACATCAAGCGTAACCCTTTATGCGGTCGAAATTTTGAATACTTCAGCGAGGACCCTTACCTTGCCGGTGAGATGGCGGCCGCACTCATTCAAGGCATACAGAGTATGAATGTGGGAACCTCCTTGAAACACTATGCAGTCAACAACCAGGAGTCCTCCCGTATGACTGTCGATGCTCAGGTGGATGAAAGAGCCCTTCGCGAGATCTATCTTGCCGGTTTTGAGACAGCGGTGAAGAAGGCCCAGCCCTGGACTGTGATGGCCAGCTACAATAAAGTCAACGGAACCTATGCTTGCTCCAATCAGTACTTATTAACGGATATCCTGCGCAAGGAATGGGGTTTTGACGGAATTGTCGTAAGTGACTGGGGTGCCGTAAATGACCGCGTGGACAATGTTCGGGCAGGTATGGATCTGGAGATGCCGGGTACCAATGGCGATAGCGATCAGGAAGTGGTTGCTGCGGTTAAGAACGGTACCCTATCTATGGCTGAAGTTGACCTTTGCGCAGAACGTGTTATTGAATTTATCTTAAAAGGACAGTCCGAAAAGTCTGTCCCCAAGAATACAAATAAGGAGCATAATACTCTTGCCCGTGAAATAGCAACGAAGTCAGCTGTATTACTGAAAAATGACAACGCTATCCTTCCGATCTGTCCTACTGCTAAAGTAGCCGTCATCGGTGAGATGGCGAAGAAGCCTAGATATCAGGGTGCGGGAAGCAGCCGTATCAATCCGGCTTATCTGGATAATGCTTACAGTGCACTCTCTGATACAGGAGTAAATGTTACCTATTCGCAGGGCTACAATCTTGGCTCGAAGCAGGTGGATGCAAATCTGCTGGAGGCTGCCTGCAAGACAGCAAAGGAAAGTGATATTGCTCTTGTATTTGCCGGTCTTCCGGATGAATACGAAAGCGAGGGCTTTGATCGCACCACTCTGTCCATGCCGGAGAGCCATAACAAGCTCATCGAAGCGGTTGCTAAGGCGAATCCCAACACAATCGTAGTACTCCAACTGGGTGCTCCCGTGTCGATGCCCTGGATGAATCAGGTGAAAGGAATCCTTTTAATGTATCTGGCCGGTCAGGCAGGAGGAGCCGCCACTGCAGACTTGCTGCTTGGTAAGGTGAACCCCAGCGGAAAGCTTGCCGAGACCTTCCCCGTAGCCCTCGAGGACAATTCCAGCTCCGGTTATTTCCCCGGAACCAGTAAGTCCGTTCAATACCGTGAGAGCATCTATGTAGGATATCGTTATTACGATAAGATTAAGAAGCCGGTAACCTTCCCCTTCGGCTACGGCTTGTCCTATACTACCTTCGAATATAGTAATCTTGCCGCCATGGAGCTATCCCCCTACCGGTACAAAGTAACCGTAGATATTACCAATACCGGCAAAGAGGACGGTGCTGAGATTGTTCAGCTCTATGTTCATTGCAAAGCCTCTTCTATCTTCCGCGCTGAGAAGGAGCTGAAGGGCTTCTCCAAAGTATTCCTTGCCGCCGGCGAGACGAAGAAGGTGGAAATCCTGCTTGATAAGAGAAGCTTCTCCTACTATAACACGAAGGCCAAGGACTGGTGTGTGGAGGGTGGAAGCTATGAGCTTCTGGTTGCGGCTTCCGGTACCGATATACGATTACATACAGAAATCACACTAGCCGGTGACGGAAAGGAAAGTCTGCTCGCTGATGAGTACCGATCCTTAACACAGTATCATACTCCCAGTACACCCCTTCGTGTCAGCGATGATCAATTCCACAGGCTCCTCGGCTATGTACCGCAGCCTGACCGGAACGGGAAGCCTTATACGAAGGATTCCACTCTTGGCGATATTAAAGATACCTTCATCGGTAAGATCCTTCTTAAGGTTGTGAAGAGCGCAATGAATAAAATGCTAAAGACCAACGAGGATCCTACCATGGCTCTGATGATTGAGAAATCCACCATGGAGATGCCCCTTCGTTCCATGAAGATGGCAGGAGGTATTAACAATAAGAAGCTGGACGGTATTGTAGCTTTAGCAAATGGCAAGGTGCTAAGCGGTCTCAGACAACTACTTAGCAAGTAATTAATTCTTCCCTGTACCACTGCTCCAAAATTACAGCTCCTCGTAGAAGTTGAGATAGAAAGGGCCGAACCATGGTACATACCAAGCTGCATCAGCATGGTTATGTCTCCTTGGTTCGGCCTCATTTTTTTATAATAGACGGATGATCAGGTTCGGTATCAACAATGCTACTGCTGCCGCATAGATTGCATCCAGCCAGAAGATGGAGCCAATTGCACCTACATATACCAGACCAATGAACGGTGCTGCAAGTATCTTAGCCAGTACACCTACTTCCGGGTTTTTTAGAATGCGTTCTACCATGACCTTGGCGTCACCGGTGCTTGGAAAGGCATGCATCAGCACGGAAAAGCCTAACCATGCAAGTACCAGATTGAAGACATTGCTATATTCCTCAAATGCAATTACCTGAATCGATGCAGGCAGTATAATCAAGATTCCGATGATCGTGTTGACGATGAAGGGTCCCATAGAAGTCAGGAATACCTTACCGGGTTGATCCGAGGACTCATGGATTACATATCCATTGGGATTCTTAAACTGAAAATATTTTACCTCATATACCTTCAGACCACATAAATAACAAAACAATTGATGTGCCAGCTCATGTACGATGACACCGGGGAAGGTTATGATTGAAATCAGTATTCCGGGTATAATCATAATAATCTCCTATTCTCCTATATAATAATCTTGCAAGGTAATCTCCCCATTCAACAGCTGCAGAGTATCCTGATCCAGTATGCCATCTGCCTCCTCCATCTCAGCCCTGATGACCTCTGCCTGATCGGACAGCTGGTTTATCGTCAGTGCAATCAGATAGGTCTCTCTGACATATAGCCCATCGGGATAGATGGTATAAGCTGCTTCTGCAGCTTCAAGTCCACCCTGCAGATCATTCTCAACCATAGCAAGGGTTGCCAGAGCACGAAGTGCAGTGGTATCCGCTTTATCCTTAGCTAACGCTTCCTCTATGACACTTCTTGCTTCGGAAAGACGCCCCATTCTTCGTAAGACAATGCCGAGCTGTGACCGTACATCGAAGCATTCCGGGTCGATTTCATAGCATTGCTGTAGATAATCCAGGGTACTCGTTGAATTCCCTGCAATCATTGCCAGAGTATAACTTAGGTATGCATCATCCTGACCCTCGGTATAGAGTAAACTCTCGATATGGGATCTGATATAATTATAATATTCCTCATCCAAGGTATCCTGATTCGGAGCCTCCGTCATAATGGTATCAATAGAAGACAAGGTATTATAATAGTTCTCCAGCTTCGTATAATATTGGTCAACGGTATTATAATCGTCATCGGATATACTTTTACCGGAGATATAAGTATCGATAATATAGCCTGCTATGTCATAATAACCGTTCTCCATGGACAACTCTACCAGCTTCACCATAACCGGAATGGAATTCGGATGTGCCTCGGCCACCATGTATAGATCGTTAATCGCAGCGGACGTCTCCCCTTGACTAATCCGGCTTTCCGCCAGCTTGAATACCTTATAATCCTTCAATACTTTAGGAAATTGTATCAAACTAATGATTTCCAGAATTACAACTCCTATGAATAGAGCAATCACCCAGGTCGGTATGCGAAGCTTTATCGGCACCGGCTCCTGATCAAAGTTCTGTTCTGTTTCATGATCCATTTCCGGATCTGCACCCTGCTGTGAGTCCGGCCCTGTTTGCCCATACATTCCTGATGACTCTTCCGACACATAATCCACTTTATCCTGATCCTCACCCAAAATAAAATTCTCCTTTACCTTATGATTAAGTATGTCAATCTACTGCTCCGCCCCCATTGGGACGTTATAGCAGTTTAATAACGCGTCCTGCAGATTTATTGATGCGTTATTACAGACATTACTGCTCTACTGTAACTTATCTTACATTCTTTGTAAAGTAAAATATAAGGATATTTTGACATATTTTATCATCTTATATGAAAGGCTATCATTCATTTGTTCCTGTCTTCTGTCTCCCCAGAAGGAGAAATAATACAATGGTTACCACTGTAGCCAGAATACCTACCAGAAAATATCTGCTGGATGCTCTCTCGCTATTTAGTATCAGCCTGGTCAGCTTTGTAAAATTCGGAGACAGAAAGGCACCAAGATTATTGATCGCCATATTAAGAGCGATGCTCATCGTCACCACCTCCGGCTTCTCCCGTTCTGCAATGCTGATTACCACCTGGGCCATTACAATACTAAGACTGAAGCCCGCGATAAATACACCAATCAGAACGAATATATAACTCTTCGCTGCTCCTGTAATCAGAGCACCTGCTGCCAGATTGAAGAAACCTAAGGCAATCACCCGCTCTCCAAGATAGCGCTTAAAGAACTTGAACATAACCCCGGCTACCGCTCCGCTCAGCATAAAGACAGCGGTTGCAATCCCTGAATTCACGGATCCGCTAATCCCGTTTTCTATCAGATGCAGGGACAGATTCGTTGATATAATATTATAGAACATCATAAAAAGGAAAGCGGTCAGACCATAGAATATTACCACCTTGGGAGTAACACGGGCTCGTTTGCCGTTCGTCTTAGCTCCATGAACCGGCCGATCAAAGGGAAGACCAAACAGTAACAACAGAAAGCCCGGTATCACCAGAAGTAGCGCCAGATAACTGAAATACCAGTCAATCGTTGCAAGCAATCCGGCCAAAAGGGATAACAATACTCCTCCGACACTAATGATTGCGCTCTGCAGACCCATCAGACTACTGCGCTCCTCGCCTGCAAAATAGTCCGTTATGAGAGAGGAGCCCAAAGGTACCAGAATTCCGATACCCACACCTAATATAATCTGCCATACAAACAATAGGATCAAGGAACCATGAAAGAAAAATCCGCCCAAGGCAGCAACCATAAATAACGAGGCTGAGAACACTGCCAGGTACTTTTTCGAGATATGCTCCACCAGCTTCCCGGTCAAAAGTGACACAAAAATAATGACTACCGACGGACAGGTCGCCAGAAATTGTATGACTGTAATACTATATTCGGGAAAGAGTTCCTTTATTTTCGCCAATATAGAGATGATACAGATCGCGCCGATCTGTACAAGGCTATAGAACAGAATTGCTAATTTAATTGTAAGTTTTGATGTCTTTATCATATTCACCTCGTCTTTCCCCTCGCTCGAAGCGAGGGCTTATCACCATTATACTTTGTACAGAATTTGTGTCAATCCTTATAAAATTCTCTATCTATAATCTACATATTAAATTATCCAGCTATAATCGATAAAGTTATCGATCTGTAATCTATAAAGTTAACATTCCATAATCATTTATGCTCCACATATCATAAACAAGTAGCAGCCATTCATCGAGCGATAAGAATCAGTTGATAATCGGATGCGTCTGTATTATCATACATATAAATGATAACTACAAAAAAATACTTATTCTAATCAACAAAGAAGGAAAAAAAATGAAAAAAATTCTTATGATCGGTACAGGTGGCACCATCGCCTCTACCAAGGCAACCAATGGAGGTCTGCATCCGCAATTAACATCCGAAGAAATACTGATGTATATACCGGATATTTCCAGGGTTTGTGGAGTGGATACCGTTCAGGTATGCAATATGGATAGCACAAATATCTCTCCGGATATCTGGGTGCTCTTAGTTGAAACCATTCGAAATAATTATGATATTTATGATGGCTTCGTGATCTGTCATGGAACAGATACGATGGCCTTTACCGCTGCTGCCTTGTCCTACCTGATTCAGAACTCACCCAAGCCCATTGTATTGACCGGCGCACAGCGACCGATCAATATGGAGATAACCGATTCAAAGACCAATCTTTTTGATAGCTTTCTATATGCTTCCTCTGAAGAGGCCAGTGGAGTTCAGATTGTATTTAATGGCAAGGTCATACTCGGAACCAGAGCCAGAAAGACACATTCCAAGAGTTTTCAGGCTTTCTCCAGCATCAATTATCCCTATCTTGCCGTGATTCAGGATAGTCACCTTATCCAGTATATCCGTGAACCCAAGCTGGATGCGCCGACCTTCTATGACAAATTAAATCCTAAGGTAGGCTTATTCAAGCTGACTCCCGGAGCAGACTCCGATATTCTTGATTATATGTTCACGAAATATGATGCTGTCATTATCGAAAGCTATGGCGTCGGCGGCATACCCTCCTTATCCAATTATCAATATCTGAACATTATACAGAAATGGACGGACAAGGGTAAAACCGTCGTCATGACCACTCAGGTTCCTAATGAGGGAAGTGATATGAACATCTATCAGGTCGGACATGAGCTGAAAAATAAGGTGAGTATTATCGAAGCCTATGACATGATTACCGAAGCAGTCGTAAGTAAGCTGATGTGGATTCTCGGTCAAACCAAGGATCCTGAGCTGATTAAGGGCATGTTCTATACCACCGTAAGCAATGATATCCTTTACTAGAAGATTATGTTATAATAATATCAAAAATGTGGGAGGTTATTATGGATACGAATACAATACAACAAGAGAATAAACAACACGAACCCGGTATTCAAGGGGCGGATCCCAAGCTGGAGACGAAAAGAATTCTATTATATCTGGCGATTACCTTTATTGTGACCTATGCTCTGGAGATCGGTCTGGTAAGACCTTTAATTACCGGCGATGACCAGCAGCTTGCAATGGTTGGTCAGTCCTTAGTCGGTATGATGATGTTCATTCCGGCAATCAGTGTCTTACTGACAAGATTGATTACCAAAGAAGGCTTACGTAACACCCTTCTTCGATTACCGCAGTTTAAAAGCAATCTGGGCTATTATTTGTTCTCCTGGTTTGGACCTGCTGTCTTAACTGTTATCGGTGCGCTGATCTACTTTGCACTCAATCCGGGACAGTTTGATCCCGAGCTGTCGAATCTGGCTAAGGCTTATGAAGGCTCAGGCCTTGAGATGACCTCTTCCAAATTGCAGACCACAATGTTAGTTCAGATTGCCACAGCCTTTCTTCTTGGTCCCTTAATTAATGCCGTGAACTGTTTCGGTGAGGAATGGGGCTGGCGAGGATATCTTCTTCCGAAGATGAAGGGTAAGTTCAAGATGCTTCCGATGCTTCTCATCAATGGAGCGATCTGGGGAGTATGGCATGCGCCTTTGACGGCACTCGGTCATAATTATGGTACCGGGTACCTTGGTTTTCCTTTTACCGGAATACTTGCAATGGTCTTCTTCTGTATTGTGATGGGTACGATCTTTTCCTATGTAACGATCAAAACGAATAGCTGTGTTCCTGCGATCTTTGCACACGGAGGGTTAAACTCCATCGCTGCAGTAGGAATCTATTACTCTATCGATGGCGGAAATCCCTTCATCGGACCTTCCCCGACCGGAATCATCGGCGGAATCGGCTTTATCCTCGTTGCTATCGTATGTGCAATCAAGCTGATGAAGGACGAGAAACAAAAAATAGCTAAAACCGTTTAAACATAAGGCGATGTTGCAAAACATAATGTAAACAAAGTAAGAATAACATGTATCCCATACTGGATAATCTCAATTAGTCAGATTATCCAGTTCGGGATGCATGTTATTCTTACTTTTAGATATAATATTTTGTAACAGTTTCATTACATTCTGGTGCGTTCGGCACCTAATTTGTCTTTATACATCAAGTCCTCTGCTTCTTTAAACACCTGATATATATTCTGGCTGTTTGAATGCATCATCGCACAGCCAAGAGATATGCTCGGCTTGAACGGAAATTCGCTATACCTGCTGCATTTCTCTTTGATCGCTTCCACTATACTCTCCGCATATGAAATATCCGTTTCAGGGAAAATAACAAGGAACTCATCTCCACCTTTTCGCGCAATTAACCCGTTTTTACATTCCTCTTCTAAAATTCGCGCTATTGTCTGAAGCAAGCGATCCCCTTCTTCATGTCCATAGACATCATTGGTAGCCTTCAATCCATTCACATCTCCGATAATAACAGAGATCGGCAGATGCGTATCGGAAAGCAGCTTTTTAACCTCTTCATCAATGAATCTTCTGTTATACAGACCGGTCAGGTAATCATGATAGCTTAGATACAATATTTCTTCATTACGTCTCATTAGTTCCTTTGCATTCTTCACCTTCAGAGGAAGTGTTATCGCGATTTCTTTCTTACCCAGCGGTTTAAAAAAGCAATCATATGCACCAAGCATTAAGGACTTTTCGATGATCTCTACATCGTTCAGACCGGTACAGACGATAACCGGTAAGTCCTTACAGTTTTCATTGCTTCTCAAGTCATTTAATATGTCTAGACCGTTTTTATTCGGCATCATAATATCAAGGATACAAACATCAATTTGCCCCAAATCCAGTACCTCTTGAATATTATTGACTTGATCCCTCTCGATCAGATTGATATCCTCTAATTTACTTGTCAACGCCATTTTAATAATTTTACGGTCTACCGGTGAGTCATCAATAATTAGAATATTTGTCATATCGCCACTCCTTTCCTGTAATCAGCTAATTTCTTAGCGAATACTCTGATTTTCTCAATCGTTATATACAGTTGATCGATTCTCTCTTCCTTCAATTCCTCTCCGGCTTCTGTCACTAAGGCAACAATTTCTTTCGCTCTTATATTCCCTGCTGAGCCCTTCAACTGATGAAGATATATCTTCGTTTCTTCGAGCTTTCCATCCTTTAAAAGCTGGTGAATCTGATTGATGAGTTTAAGAGCTTGTCCACCAAAGTCAGAAACGATCTCCCTGGAATCCTCTTGGCTAAACTCTATTTCTTCCATCAAGGTACGAACGACCTTCTCATAATAATCTTCCCTGCTATTCTGATCCTGCTGATTAATGTTCTCGTGCGAATACCGTTGTAAAACCTCCAGAACCATGTTAGTCCTGATGGGCTTGCTGATGTAATCATCCATCCCGGCCTCATAACATTTCTCAGCATCTCCCTCCATGGCAAAAGCAGTCATTGCAACAATAACCGTATGCTTCTCTTCTCCCTCTTGTCGACGGATCCGTCTTGTTGCTTCATATCCGTCCATAATAGGCATCTGGCAATCCATGAACACCAGATCATAATCCTTCGATGCACAGGCTATGACAGCTTCTTCCCCATTACTAACCACATCGCAGCTTAGGTTACGTAATTTTAGTAATTTCACGAAGAATCTCATGTTAATTTCATTATCTTCCGCTAATAAAATCCGAAGGTTTGAATCGTATCTGAATTCATCCCGGTTCTGACTGCCGGTTATTGAAGTGATATCCGGTATGAATGGTTCAATGGTTCCTTCCTGCTTGTACAAAGGAATATGAAAGAAAAAGGTGCTTCCTTTCCCCCTTTTACTGGTTACGCCGATTTCTCCACCCATCAGCTCTACCATTCTCTTGCAGATTGACAATCCCAGTCCGGTTCCTCCGTATTTTCTAGTCGTTGAGGAATCCACCTGACTAAAGGGGAGAAACAACTTCTTCAAATCCTCCTCACCGATGCCGATACCGGTGTCTTGTATTTTGAACGATACCGTAATTTCACTTTCCTCCTCTTTTATCACAGAAACATCGACCGAAATCTGGCCTTGCGTGGTAAATTTAACTGCATTACTAATTAAGTTGCTGATGATCTGACGAATTCTTGAAGGGTCCCCTACCACATATTCCGGGATATCAGAGCTATAATGCAATTTAAGCTTCAATTCCTTTTCGTTGGCTTTTACACGGAAAAGCTCGACCGAATTCTCAACAATGGTCTTCAGATCGAAGGGTATCTTCTCTATCCTCATCATTCCTGCTTCCATCTTGGAGGTATCCAGAATATCATTTATAATTGAGACTAAGGAATCCGATGAGCTTTTTATCATCTCCAAATACTCACGTTCCTCGACAGTAAGGCTAGACTCCTCCAGGAGTTGAACATATCCCAATATTCCATTCATCGGTGTACGGATTTCATGACTCATGTTGGCCAAAAATTGGCTCTTTGCAACATTGGCAGCTTCGGCCGTTTCCTTTGCTTTGAATAATTCCTCGTTACGGTCTCTCAGCTCATTTACTGCGTTTTCCAGCTCTTCCGTTCTCTCAGCTACCTTTTCTTCCAGATGCGCGATATAGGATTGCAATTCATCCGCCATCTGATTAAATGCAATGGCCAGATTACCGACCTCATCATTACGGTCAATGTTCGCACGCTCATCAAGATCTCCCTTGGAGAATTTATTCGTGGTGAGGACCAGCTGATGAACCGGTTTTAATAGATGAGATGTAATTTTTATGTATATAAGAATAGAGAATAGGAAGGCGAATATCAGTAAAGTCACTGACGTTGCAAGCTGCTGGTTCATCTCTGTCATATATGCACCCTCCGGCAGTACAGTCATAACCAACCACCGTAAGCCGTATTCATTATATTCAGAGATCTTAATATGCAGCTTCTCATTCTCAGTACGAAGGACTTGGTTCTTTTGGTTTTCTGTTTGATACCTTTGATACGCCTCTTGAATCGATCCTTCTGAAATGTTCACTATTGTGATTCGCTCAAATGCTCCTTCTAAAGTCTTCTGAAAATTCGATTTGTTTAACGAATTAGCAACTACTGCCCCGCTATCTGCTTCGATGATAAAGGCTTCGCCCTTCCTCCTTAGTGCCATATCCCTTAGATACGTGTTGAGTCCTGACAAAATAATATGTGTTCCCAACACTCCCTTCAATGCACCATCTTCATATATGGGATATGCAGCTGAAAGTACCAAATCCTCCTTAACAAAATGCTTGTACAAGGGAGCAAAGGTCGGTACTCCGACTGTTTTTGCTGTTTTGTACCACTCTCTTGTTCTTGGATCGAAAGCGCCATAATCATTAATAAATTCTTTCTGTGTCAAAGCCTCTGTTACGGAATAATAGAAGGAGTGTCCCTGTGTCTCTGCATTGCTATGATAAACCTCGATTTCATTATTTCCGTTTCGACGCGCTCCGTAATATTCCCCGTTCTCTAAACCATAGCTAACGCTATAGATTTCCTCACCGCTCGTTTTCACGATCCCTGCAAAAAACGGGTCTCTCTCCTCCGGATTCTGTATATCAATGATATTATTTTGAAGCAGATTATAATTTGTCATATTGATGTCCATAGGCATTTGAGCGATTTCATCGATTTCTTTGAGGATATCCGCAATCGCATTATTCTCAACCTCTGTTATTGTCTTGTCGATCGATCTCTTCCAGGAGTAAAAGTTCAAGAAAGTTAGAACACCTGCACTGATAACAAATATAAAAATAAAGGTAATTATTATTAATTGTTGAATGGATAAGCTTCTTTTCTTATTCATAACTCCCTCTCCTTGCAAGTATATTTTGTTCTCTTTATCTACCGACAAAAACTCTTCCAATATAATTATACTATATTTTACCAATTTAAACAGTACCAATTGTCATAAAATTTAAAGCTGAAAGCAAAGAGGCAGCATGAGATTCTTCAAACGATTGTAAAGGGGTTTGATAACAAGCAGATTAGCCAGGCTCTCTATATTGCAGAGGGTACTGTTAAGAATAATATAACAGAAATAATATCCAAATTCAGAGTGAAGGATCGAACGCAGCTTGTAATATATGCAATTAAGAATAAGGTAGTACCTCTATAAAAAAGGGGCTGCTGTAAATTAATCTACGACAAATCACAGTCGTGAAACAACTTACCGCATCCCCTTATCATAGATCAGAGAATTCCTCTCGTCCTTTGTTTGCATCATCCTAGCGAGGGATATTTTACTTCATCATTTGAAAGTATTCTATCATATCTGCTTCTGTACTTTTTGCTTCCGAAAAGCAATTCTTCGCCTGTTCAACAGCACCCATGAGCGTAAATGCCTTTCCTAGGCCGATGAGAAGATTTTTCTTCATCTTTTTATTACCGCTCTCCTCCTGAAGCAATAAGGCTCTGTTATAATAGGAAACCGCCTCTTCTGATTTTCCCTCTATAAGCATCAGATTGCCCAGCTGATACAAGGCATCGCCCTCACCCTGCTTGTATTCATAGCTCCCGCATAACTTCAGGGTTTGATTGAAATATATCATTGCCTGCTCGGTATCCTTTTGCTTCGCGCATAAAATCCCAAGTTGATTCGTCTGTAATATCTCACCCAGCTTATAGTTGGTGGACCGATATATCTTAAGTGCATCCTGATGAAAACGAGCCGCTTCCTCATAATCTCCATCATCCGCATAGATATTACCAATCATACTTAATGTATTTGCCTGACCCTGCTTATAGAAGATCTTTGTATGCAGCTTTAAGGCTTGATTACAGTATTCCAGTGCCTTTGCCCTGTCTCCCAAAAGCCGATAGGTCGATCCCAGATTCAACAACTGATTGGCCTCTCCCTGCCGTCCACCGATTTCTATATTAATCTGTAATGCCTTCGTAAAATATCGAATCGCTTCGTCGTACTTCTCTTTAGAACTATAGAGATATCCAATATTCGCCAAAGTATTGGCCTCTCCCTGGCGATTTCCGTTTTCGCGATTAATCTGTAAGGTTTCCAATTGATACTTTAGCTCTTCGTTCTGCTTCTCATTCATATAACTTTCATAGATCTCCGGTTGCCGAATACGAAGCTGCTCCATTAGCTGTTCAACAACAGGCCTCTCCCGGTCAGAAGTATCTACATTTTGCAGAAGCTCCTTCAATTGTTCCGGCTTCTGATAGATCGACGATTTGATGCATTGGAACATAAGATCCACACGTCCTAACACAATCTCTGACGGTATCCCCTCCGATACAGAACCCAGATTCGTATTCAGGAACATTGCAACTTCATAATGATTATTGAACACCATCGCTGTCTGACTGACTCTGTTCTTCACTGCTTTTTGTAATCTCTGAAGAGCGATCTCTCCTGCCAGCACCAGCCCGTTGAGTTCATCCAGTATCTGATGCTCTTCATAGGATAGATCACCGCTGTAGGGCTTATAGATCAGGTCATGCTCAACCTCAGCCCAGGCATGCATCAAGGCAGAAGCGATCTGTATCTCGATTATTGTGTTTGCATATTTCGTATTATCCTCGGAGAGATCCTTTTCCTTCAGATACACTCTGCAGTGAGTTGCCCAGTAACCGGAGAAGCGCTTCTGATATGGACTATTGATTGACTCCTCGGAACCTTCGTTTCCGGGAAATACCCTGCATTCCTTAACCTGAAAGTTAGTTTCGATGAACTTCTGTACCTTAACCAGGTCTCCGGGGAAATACAACGCGATTCGTACCCCTGCCAGATCAGCAATATCTTCCTCTATCTCCTCAAAGGAAGTATAATTCTTGGTTATACAGCGCTTCTCCAGCTTATCTCTCAAACGATCTGCTCTCTTCGCACGACTGGTAACGATTGTTCGAATACCCATCTGTTCCATATTGGTTTCACATAGATGGGCACAGATTCTGCCTGCTTCTCTGTAAAAGTCAATTTTCTTTGCATATTGATTCATAAACTCTTCAATAACCGGCATCCATCCCGCATCCTTTCTCAGCAAATAATCTTCTCCATATCAAAAAAAGAGCTGCATGCAAATAAGCATACAACCCTCTTGTTGATTTAATATTTTTCAGTATAGCACATGATTTTCCATTGTCAACGAAAATCTACCCATTTAGCTTCTCCTCTTATAATCTCTCTCCACCTCTTCCTTCCAGCATAAATTTACCGTTCCTTCCTCCCTACAGCTGGAGATTGCTGCGTTCATCGCTTTATAATTCAGCTCGGTACCAACTGAGTCCGCTACATAATTGGTAGCATAATCTTCTGAGATACCGAACTGCCTTGCTGTCGCAATTGCATCGATGTTCGCTCCTAAGAAGAGGAATTCCCATTGATAACGCTCCTTTTGTCGTTCTATCATATGTTTGATTGTTTTATAATTATATTCTTTACTTGAATTCTCCTGACCATCCGTTGTAATGATGAATAGAACCTTCGAGGCCCGATCCTCATCCTTTGCATACTTCTGGACATTATCCATGTACGCTATCGTATGCCCTATCGCATCCAACAAAGCTGTACAGCCGCGGACATAGTATTCCGAATCGGTCAGCGGTCTTATCTCCTGTAGAGAAACTCGCTGATGGAGCTGTTCCAGTTTATCATCGAAGAGTACGGTGGTGACATTCACTGCACCCTCTTCTTTCTTCTGCTTCTGGAGGATGGCATTATAGCCGCCTATCGTGTCTTGCTCCAGGCCTGACATGGAACCGCTTCTGTCTAGGATAAAGACCAATTCCGTTAAATTCTTTTTCATATAAAAACCTCCCGACTAATTATTCTTACCATCAAGATGCTCTGCATCTGTCATGATCTAAGAATAAACTATTTCGGGAGGTTTGTGGTCGCTTTGCAAGCGACATTTATAAGCTTAATAATGGTTGGCCATATGCATACAAGGCTTCATTAATCAGATGAATGTCATAGGTCTGATGCTCGATAAAATAACGAATAATCACATCGAATCGATTACTCATCGAGAAGGTATACCCTGCCTTCATTAACAGGTCCTTCGTCTCATCCAAGGATAATTCCAGAGCAATGGCCAGAGCGAAAGCAGTGCCTTTCTTCGGCTGGTACTCTTTGCTACTTCTGATTTTTGAGAATAGTTTACGATCGATATTAGCCTTCTTATATACCTCTACATCACTCTTTCCCTTTTCGGAAATTAAGCGAAGCAACCTCTCGGAGAATGTCTCCTCCATATGATTCACAACATCCTCCAGGTTGCGATAGGAAGGTGCCGACATACCTTTAGGAACTGACAGTTGTATTGCTTCATCAGAAAGTACCTGCGGAAAATCGCTTCGGCATTCGTCATTTATCTCGATTGTTTCACTCGTACTTTCGCAAAGACCACTCAGATTGCTTGTTCGAAACTGTTCGCTGTCCTCATAATAAATATCGATATAGTGATCAATTTCAGAAATGAGCTTTTGAAAAAGTTCGTTCGTTACACAGTGACCGATTGCATCCGTGTTCATTTTTGTTATGTCGTTATGTACTTTCTGAAATGGCATAGATCCTCCCGATTAACGCTTTAATATTACGACTTCACTGTATAAGATATCTAGCATTTATTCTTTATCCAGTAAGCTGGATGCTACTGCACATATTTCTTCACTATTGGCAGATACTTCTTCTGTAACAGCGGTTATATCATTGATGGAATCCTTTACACTTTCCATCTTGTCGGTTAATGCCTTTGATACCTCAAATATCTGAGCAATTAATGCCAGCATAGAGCCCTGGTCGCTCTGGGTGGAAGCAGCCGCAGCCTTTGATTGAACAGAGAGCTTCTTAACCTGATCTGCGACCACAGAAAAGCCTCTTCCGGATTCCCCGGCTCTCGCAGCTTCAATGGCTGCATTCAAAGCCAGTAGATTCGTCTGATCCGCGATGGATACGATCTGCCCCGCCGCATTTGAGAATTTATCCAGCTTATCCTGCATTTCACTGACACTTTCCTTCAGTATCTGAGTCGTATGAAATACATCCGAGATATCCTTAGAGATCTTATCGATTGCAATCGCAGCATCTTCGTTCCCCTTAGAAACCTGACTAACGGAATTAATAATTTCCGATACTCTGATTTTTAACAGCTCAGCATTCTTAACCTTCTCTTCGGATAATTGATTCAATTCCTCCAGCACCTTCATCTGCTCATTCTGATTTTTCAGCTGCTGTTGTTCGTTCAGAACCTCCTGGCGATTGAAGTTGATACAATTATGCGATACATTAAGATCATTGTGAATGGCTCTCGCCATGTTCTTACAAGTACCGTAGCCACAGGCAGAGCAATTAATATTCTTCTGCCAATCCTGAACCTTATCCATGCTTCTATATATTATATCATACTCTTCCTCGCTCGGCTCCAATAGCTTGAAGGATACCTCATAACGGTGATACTCACGAATAAAATCCTCTAATTGTAAGGTCTTATCAAACATAGCATATAGTGAGTCTTTTTTCTTGCGCAGGAGGGAACCCTTCTGTTCCTCCAGCTTACTGCTCTTTAGATGATTGAATTCGGAATCATAATCATCCATCAACAGATTGTTATTATGGCATATCGCACTACCGACATTGCATCCATGGGAGCAGTTCAGTATATCTACTACCTTTGGAACTTCTTTCCCTAATTCCATACGAGTTCGATATTGCTGCAGATACTCATAGGCATGGTGCTGTCCCTCGATCTGACGCACCCAGGTATTTGGAGCCTTTAATTCAATGTTTTCTCGTAATCCGCCGGGTCTGCTGAATAACAATCCCAAGCCACATTGAACATCATCATAATCATACTCTTCAAATTTATCAATATTCACATTCTTATTGTCTATGTACTCCAATAGTCTTTTGAAGGTCACATTATAATTCACGAACCCATGGGTATTCCTGTTATGAATTTCATCCGATTTCGCAACACAGGGAGATAAAAAAGCGATATTATCCTTAACATTCTTGTATTTCTTCATATAGATCGCGGTACATAGCATCGGACTATGGATCGGAGCCAGCTGTTCGATCAGCTCCGGCTCATATTTCTCAATGTAATTTACGATGGCCGGGCAGGGCTGAGCAATCACAGAAGATAATTGCTTCTCCTTCATTGCCTTCAGATAAGCCCAAACTGTGATATCCGCTCCAAAGGATACATCATAAATCAATTGGATACCGATTGTCTTTAGGTAACCGTAAAGCTTCTTATAGTTCGGTACATTGACCCGAATGGAAGGTGCTACGATCAAAGATATTTTTTTACCGGTTAATAAATCACGAATAAATTCCTCGGTATCATCAAAAAACTCCCTTGCTTCGTGGTCGCAAACCTTAATACATTCCCCACAGTGAATACATTTCTCTTCATTGATGCTTACCTTATTCTTTCCCTCGACCATGTATCCGACATTTGCTCCTAAAATAGGGCAGTTAACGATACACTTGTTACATCCTACGCACTTTTCCTCATTCAATTGAATCAGCATATCACTTTTGTACATATTTCTGTTCCCCTCCAGCATATGATTTTTCTTCCGCACAAAAATGTTCGATGTAATAGTCTGTCTCTGTCCCCCATATACAAATAGTTGGAAAACCTATTTGTGATTATTTTCTATTTTTTGTGCTTATTTGACATACTATCATAACCGATATTGACTGTCAATTATCATAAACTGCGTATTTATTATGAATTCTTGTGAATTTATTAATATTTTTCTGTCGGAGGGAAATTCATAAACGAAAAATAGATATGAACGTTATATTCTTTTATAAATTTATCTTATCGATCGTCTCCTTTGCCCATTTTACCGCACTGATGTAATCCTTCAACAGATCGTTTTCATTCACCTTGATATCCTTGGAAGCCTTCTCTGCTTCTGTCCAATCCCCTGCCTCATAAGCCATAACTAATTGATAGATTGGAGATAGTATTCCCTTCTTCCAGATGAGAGCATTCGTAATAGAATCAGCCAACGCTATATTCTGTAAGGCTTCATACATCGGTTTATCAATCATGGCATCTATGGTAGAAAACAATCCCATAATGGAAGCTTCATACTTCATTTGCTTTAGGTTACTGCGGGATGCAACCAACTCGCAGAATTTGGTTCTGATCAGGGAGATTCTCATCAGTTCATCCGGTTTAGAATCATTGAGCTCCCTTAGCATAAGCACACTGACCCACCGTTCAATTTCCCTTAAGCCCATATATTGCAACGCATTTCTGATGGAATAGATCGGATCCTTTCCGGCTCTTATACTTGACAGCTTCACTAGACGATAAGAGAGACTGGCATCCTTCTCGACGATCTCTGCTAATGCCTGATAGGAAGGTTCTTCCTTCTTTAATTCATTGATGACCCTCATATACTGAGCCTTCACCGTCGTGTGGGAATTAGACTCAGCTACCAGGTGAGGCTTACTGAAGAAAAAGCCCTGAAATAAATGAAATCCCATGCTTTTCGCTTTTATGAACTCTTCTTCCGTTTCCACCTTTTCCGCAAGAATAATCTTTTTTAAGGAAAGTGCCCTCTGTACCTCCACCTTAATACGGTCAAGGGGCGTCTGTATTAGATCATATTTAATAATATCCGCATAGGGCAGCAGACTGGTTGTACTACAGGATTCCATGTAATCATCCAATGCTATCTTATAGCCTTTCTCCCTTAATTCTTTTATCCTGCTGATTAAGGAATCATCAGCAACCACATCCTCCAATACCTCAATCACTAATCGATCCGCTTCAATCAATTCCACTACATCGGTATATAGTAATTCTTTATTAAAGTTAATAAAGGCTATCTTGTCATCAACGATCTGGTTAATTCCCGTCTCAAACATGCCACCGATTACGGAAGCGGATGCACTAATCGACGTAACAGCATCAAACTGATAGGAATGCTCTCCTCCCCGGAATAGCAATTCATATCCATAGACATTCAGTGTACGATCAAAAATGGCTTGACGAGCGATATACATTCCATCACCTCTTTCATATGCTATATTTCTACATAATATTACATTATACCACATCTTACCATTTGTAAACAGCATCCTATCATTGCATCCTTTATTTCTATTTTACTATAGGATTATAAATGATATGTGATTTTATCACTCTAGATAGCAAAAAAGGATCCCAAATAAATCTCTGTATGGAATCCTTTTTCATATGAGTCCTTATTACGAATATAATCGATAATTCATGCCCTAGTCCGGGACAACAAAAAAATGAGCTCCATCGGAAGCTCATTCAAGAACTGGGGTATAAGGATTTGAACCTTAAAATGCTGGAGTCAGAGTCCAGTGCCTTACCGTTTGGCGATACCCCAAAGGTGATTCATTCGCGGCAGTGATAACCGCCACGAATGATATTATAACTTATGACATTCTATTTTGCAAGCCCTATTTTTATTTTTTTCGAACAACCTTAAATTGGTAATTTACGAGGCTTGGCGGGTCTTAATCCGCAGCAATATCATCTTTACGACTCCGGTTGTCAACAGCACCAGAGAGAGTAGGAACGCCGGCAGACCGATTTCGATTCCGTTATTCAGAAAATATCTCCAGTCGGCATCATATAGAATAGGCATGCCAATCAATAGTATGGCCGGCACTATAATATGTATTATAACCAGATAAACATTCGCTATCCATCCCTTTGGAACTGATGGCTTTCTATAGAACCGGATACAAGATAAGATGCTTAAAATCGTTATGATCAGTACGAGGATCGGTATCACAAGCACCTTCCTGTCATAGGTCCGCTCAAATGGCGCCGGAATGGTATCGTGAAGTAATATATCGGATATTCCGTTCCCGATGACTTGGGCCATCAACTCCGGTTTGCGGTAGCTTCCCCTCTGATTAACCAGAACAACAATACCGTAGCGATGAACCTGTGACAACAGCATTGCAGAATTGAAGTTTGAGGTGGCCCCTAGGAATCCATAGAAACGATTATAATCGTGAATCGCCGGATCGATTGTTATACCCCAGTCAAGGCTGTAATAGTAATCCCTGCCTCCGAAGGGTTTGAGCGGATCTCGCACAGCGGCCAGTTGGTTATTTTGCAGGATCGACTTACCGTCAGCATAACCATTATTCAGGAAATATACCACATACCTCGCCATATCGTTGGCACTACTCAGCTGGTATCCTGCCGGTACCTGTCCGGTCGGATAAGGACAATCAATCGGTACATTGATTCCATAAAGCTCATGGAAGCCTTCCGACAGACCGTTCTTTAAAGCCTTCTCCTTCGAGGAATAGCTATTCTCCATCTGCATCGGTGTAAAGATTTTCTGCTGCAAATAATCTTCATAATTCATACCGGATACGGCTTCAACGATTAGCCCAAGTATAACATAGTTCAGATTGGAGTATTCATAGCTTTCTCCAACCGGTCGATTGGTCTTTGCTCGTTTGTTAATCTGCCTGACCGCCTCCTCGATGGAATACTTACTATTATAGGAGTAGGCTTCATTCCCCGCCGGAGTAGACAGACCACTGGTATGACCAAGAAGATCTTCCACCGTAATCTGATTTCCTTTTCCGTCTGCCAGAGTAAACCAGGGGATATACTCTGTAACAAATGCTTTACTGTCAAGCTTTCCCTCTCCCTCCAGCTGCCGAATCGCCAGAGCGGTAAAGGTCTTTCCAACCGAACCGATATAGAAGGGTGTATCCGGGGTAACCGGCGTATCTTTGTTATCCGTTGTTCCAAACCCTTTGGTATAGACAATTTCATCTCCGTGTACGATACTTATTGCTATTCCGGGAATGTTACTCGCCGTTCTCTCACGTTCTACATATTCCTCAATCATTTTTTGCTGCTGTATAGGGAGCCTTCCTATCTCTTCTGCGGATGCTGTCAGAGCATTCCCAAGTCCGATCGCTGCCAGCAGCAAACATATAGCAGTATTATATATCCTCTTCATCTAGTCCTCCGCAATAAAACTATTCTCCATAGTAATAATACATTGATATCTCGGATCCTTCCATCGGATTTCCTCAACGATCTTTGACAACAGCTTCTGCTCCTCCACCTTCGAATAGGAGTAAGGTAAGACCAAATCAAAGATCAGGTTAATCTGATGCTCGCCGTTCACGATTCGAAAATCATGAATGGTAGCCTTCTCTTCCAACCTTGATACAATCTCAAGGACCAATTCTTTCTTTTCCTTTACCTCTGTATCATTAACCTCAATGGGATCCATATGGATTACCAGAAAAATATCCAGCTTCTGAAGCACATCTCTCTCAATTTGGTCAATCGTCTCATGCGCATGCTCAAAGCCGATATCACTTGGAACCTCAGCATGGATCGTCGCCATTCGATGTGTTGGCCCATAGTTATGAATAATCAGATCATGCGTTCCGCAGATTCCTTCGTAGCTTTCCACCATGGTAGTGATCTTCTGATAGACCTCACGCTCAATTGCCTGACCAAGGAGTGGCTCCAGGGTCTCCTTTGCGATATTAAAGCCTGCATACATAACGAAGATGGATACCAAGAGTCCCATATATCCATCGATATTTATTCCGGTCCATGCAACGAATAGTGTTGAAATAATTGTTGCAGAGGTAACCAGCACATCATTTCGTGAATCAGCTGAAGTAGCCAGCATTACCGTCGAATTAATCCTCTTACCGAGCTTGCGGTTGAAGAAAGACAACCAGATCTTCACCAATACGGACAAGATCAATATCCCAACCAGAATTGGATTGAAGGTCATCTCCTCCGGATGAAGTATCTTATCAAGAGCCCCTTTCAATAATTGAAAGCCTACCTGTAATATGATAAATGCTACCGCCAGAGCAGAAATATATTCGAAACGTCCATGTCCAAAGGGGTGCTCCTTATCAGCCGGTCGTTCAGCCAGCTTCACACCGATAAAGCTGATGATAGAGGATGCAGCATCGGACAGGTTATTGAAGGCATCCGCCATAACCGAAATACTGTTAATCAGCATACCGATAATCAATTTCGTCAAGAAGAGAAGAATATTACAGACTATTCCCACAAGACTTGATAGAACACCGTAGCTGGTGCGAACTTTCGCATTCTCTGTATTCTCATAGTCTTTTACGAATAATTTTACCAATATTTCTGTCAAAGCAGAACCCCCTTTGATTATACTTAATAATATGAAATATCCCTGCCAACTTCACCGGGCAAGACCACCTATCGAAGCGGCACAGAATCTTACTCGTATGGAAAATGCAGGAATATGATTATTGTATCATATATGAAATGAATGTCAAGTTTATGCAATGGAATCTTCTTGTCTAATCTTGCGCTTTCGTGCATAATACATATATAGGATGGTCCATATTCATAACTTATAATCATGGAAGGACAAATTAATATGAAGAAAGCCATGCATCTAAAAAATCAATATTTCCGGTATCACAACCGATCTCTGTTCCTCGTTGATACCTTCTATAATATATTTTTTCTGATGTTTTTGATTCCATATGCCAGCTATACCCTAGAGCTGATCATGAAGCTGTCCCGGGTCAGCTACATCACGCAGGAAAATGTATTTACCCTTCTTACTACCCCACATGCTCTCTTACTCCTTGCATTGCTGCTCATTGTAACACTACTGTTTCTACAGACGAAGCTCTCCTCTCTTTTATTCTATTGCAATACGGAAGGACATATACATCGACCGCACTTTTCCAGACTGATCTACTTTGGATTGTATAAGACCCTATATGATCTGCGCATGAGACGATTGGCTCCTTTGCTTTTTACTCTGCCGTTCTATATCTTTGTCAACCTGCCGGTTCTGATCGGTATCACCTTTCTGGCAGATATTGAATTCACCAGTGGGACAGACGATGAACTGATAATAAAGGGCTTTCTATTCATTGGTTTGATTCTCTTAAGCATTATCACCTTTCGAGGAATCTTCGCCTTGCATTATTATATGAACGAGCACATCTCTTTTCGAAAAGCGATGAAGTATTCCAAGGAATTATTATGGGGAAGGGGAAATCGAACATTTCGAATCCTTTTGGCCAGCCAGACACTATTTACCCTTGGTTTTTTTGTTTTTTACTATGGCTTACTGCTCCTAACCGCTATGGGTGCTTATCTGTTCGCGGATAAGAGTCATGTCATAACCGTATTCCTATCGGCATACCCGAGAATTAATCTATATGCTACTCTCCTCTACAGTATGATAACCTTTGCCTTCCATATCAACCTGACCACCTCGTTATTCCATACTTACCAGCAGGAGGCCTTACAGGATATTCTTCCGGATTATCCGGATTTTGAGTACCATTTTGTATATCGAAGCAAGCGACATCGTTATACCATTAACGGCGTTATTATCGCTATACTGGTAGCAGGTATCTTCAATCTATATTTCACTATCTATAATGATTCCTCCTACCTGACACAAGCTCTTACGGGCACTGCCATCTCCTCCCATCGCGGTAATTCGCATATCGCTCCGGAGAATACGATCCCCGCCATGGAGAGTGCAATTCTGGCTGGATCCGATTATGCTGAAATTGATGTTCAACAAAGTAAGGATGAGACTCTGGTTCTGCTCCACGATAAGAGCTTAAAGAGAACTGCCGGTGTCAATGAATTTATATGGGAGCTTACAGACGAACAGCTGAACAAGCTGGATGTCGGGTCCTGGTTCTCACTGGAATATCTGGATACCAGAATACCGACCCTCGAAGAGGTTCTGATTCATTGCAAAGATCGTATTAAATTAAATATTGAAATTAAAATAACCGGCAATGAACTGGCCCTGGAGGAACGTCTTGTCTCCCTCCTGGAAGAATACCATTATGAAAATCAGTGCGTGGTGTCCTCTACCAACCAAAATGCTTTGCGAAAAATCAAGGAACTCAATCCTGAGATTCATACCGGTCTGATTCTTTCAGCAGTCTATGGTAATTTCTTTGAAAAGGAGTATGTGGACTTCTTCAGCATCCGCTATAATTTCGCAACCAAGGAGATTATCACCGGTGCCCACCGTGCCGGTAAAGAGGTTCATGTCTGGACCGTAAATTCTGCCAGGGAAATGGAACGAATGAAATCCCTTAATGTAGACGTCATTATAACAGACCGCCCCTCACTGGCAAGAGAGGTACTTTACCGGGATGATACCAACGACTCCTTCCTACAACTGCTTCGAAAGATGGTGAGCAACCGTACCTACTACCGTCTGTCACAAGCTCTTAATTAGATTATATTACCTTTCTTAAGGAAGTGTAAGAAGTATATTGTTCGAACTATATATTATGAATCAAAATAACCGCGGATGTAATGGTTACTCCATCTCTCCGCGGTTATATTAATGCATAGCCTATTTTATAGTGCCAGACGATAGATGTTTTCTACATCCTTAGCACTTAATTTCTTGAAGCCACCAATGGTACCGCCCTCTTCGATTCCCAAGGTTTTCACCATATAAGGAATATCCTCTTCCTTGGCACCAAGTTCTCTAAAGCTGATCGGCATACCGATCGAGGTTAAGAACTTCTTTAATCGCTCGATACCTTCCTTTGCTGTCTCTTCCGGGTTCATAAAGTTCATATGACAGCCCCAGAGTCTTTCTGCTAACTGTGCAAAGCGCATTACATCCTGCTTCATTACATAAGTCATCCAAGCAGGGAATACAACAGCCAGTCCGGCACCGTGTGCCACATCATAGAGTGCTGATAATTCATGTTCGATCATATGGCTCGCCCAATCCTGATCGCGACCTACACCCACCAGATTATTATGAGCCACCATTCCTGCCCACATGATATTCGCTCTTGCTTCATAATTGTTCGGATCAGCAATTACTCTCGGAACCTCTTTGATCATGGTAAGTAATACTGCCTCACAAAGACGATCGGTAATCTCAACCTCTTTGGTATTGGTAAAGTAGCGTTCAAACACATGCGCCATGATATCAGTTGCACCGGCTGCTGTCTGATAAGCGGGCAGAGTCTGTGTCAATTCAGGATTAAGAATGGAGAATACCGGACGAAGATGCTCACTACCCGCACCACGTTTCAGCATACCCTCCTCCTTTGTGATTACCGTATCACCGGAGCCTTCACTGCCTGCTGCCGCAATCGTAAGTACGGTAGCAACCTTCAACGCCTTCGTGACAGGCTTTCCCTCATAGAAATCCCAAAAATCTCCGTCGTATACCGCTCCGGCTGCAATCGCCTTTGCTGAATCAATGGCACTTCCGCCACCTACAGCAAGGATGAAATCTACGGCTTCCTTCTTGCACAATTCGATACCTGTATATACCAGACCGCTTCTGGGATTCGGCTGAACCCCTCCCAACTCAACATATTTAATATTCTCTTTATCAAGGGAAGCTTTAACCCGGTCTAACAATCCGGATCGTACCACAGAACCACCACCATAATGAATCAGAACCTTCGTCCCACCAAAGCGATTCACATAATGACCGGCCTCATTCTCAGTATCCTTACCAAATACAAAATAAGTCGGGCTGTAAAACGTAAAATTGTTCATACAAAAATCTCCTTTCAATCAATAAAAAGTTTATGTTACCTAGAAAAGGAGATTTTAATCTCCCTTTCAATCAATAAAAAAGTTTATGTTACCTAGAAAAGGAGATTTTAATCTCCCTTTCAATAATAAAAATTTTAAGTCACCTGGAAAAGGAGTATATCTCCTTTCAATTCACAAAACAGTTATGTTACCTGGAAAAGGAGTTTTATCTCCTTTCATTTAATAAAACAGTTACATTACCTGGAAAAGGATATCTGATCTCCCTATCCATTAACCAAACAGTTACATTACCTGGCAAAGGAGAATTCATCACCTTTTCCTTTCATAGAAATAAGTCATCTAAGAAGGTTGGTAAAAGCGAACATGATAATTTGTCTGACTACTATTATCATATAAGATTTTTGTAAAGATTACCATGTATTTTTTTCTTGCCTTTTTGTATTTCACAATAATTTGAATCGTTTTTTCTTAATTCATATTATAAACCTTCCGGCATCAGACTATTCGATTATAGCCTGCTAAGGGCAAGATTAGAAGTCGATTAAAACTACGGTTTTGGCCTCATGCGCCCTTGACAGTGGTTATTTGGTAGACTATATTATGGTAGAGACTGTAAATTATAGTATTAATAGGAGGGGCTATGTTAATGAGAAAGAAGCTAACCAAGACACTTGGCTTAGTGCTGTTTATAACAGTCAGTATTGTACTTATGTCCGGATGCGGATTCACCTATGTAATCAATGCCACGAACCGCCTTGATCGTAAAGATGCGAAAGAATTCAACATAGATAAGACCAAGGTTGAACCGATAACGGACATTAAGATCCATACCGGCATCGCAGAAGTAGAGCTTTTAGAAGCAGATGATTTCTATGTAGAAATCGAATATCTCTATTGGGAGGAGGAGCCGGAATATTCCTTTGAGAATGGAAGATTAATTTTTGATGACAGTGAATGCTTTCCGAATTCCTACTCAATCAATTTTAACCTGGATAATCACATCCGAATATATCTTCCAAAGGAGAGCCATCTGAATAACATAAATATCGAGGACGCTTCCGGAGATGTGAATATCAATGGATTTATCGCGGAAGACCTTAATATTACGGTATCCTATGGTGACTTCACCATGAAGGAAGCAGCAGCTCTAGAGGCTGATATCACTTTATCCTCCGGTTCAAGCAAGATTACAGATTTTCAGGTGAGTGAACTGAATTTCACAAATTCCTATGGAAATGCCAGCTTTACCGATATTAACACTAAACTGTTACGACTTGAGGAAGGGACGGAATGGAAGTACTTTAAAGTAACGATGTCCAGCGGAGATGTCAACATCAAGGGATTAATTACAAATTCGATTGATATCACCGATTCATACGGCGATATCACAATGAATACGCTTACCACGAATGATCTGGAATTGAATCTAAGCAGCGGTAACTGTGAACTGGTGCAGTGTGATGCTGTTACAACGGATATCCGCAATAGCTACGGAGATGTAACACTTCAGGTGCTTGGAGCTTCTGACGATTATTCCTTGGATTTGGATACCTCCTATGGTAAGATCCGTGTGGGTGAGAATCGTTATGAGGATCATGTCAATATTCAGGGTAATGGAACCAGAAAAATCAAGACAGAGCTGAGCAGTGGAGATGTAGTAGTAGATTTTATAGAAAATAAATAAAACAGGAATACGAAAGGGAGATTTAATTCTCCTGTGTATACTAAATCAATATTCAAGATTCTGAAAGGGAGAATAAATTCTCCTATGTATGCTAAATCAATATTCAAGATTCTGAAAGGAGAATTATTATGATTATTACAACAACACCTTCCATAGAAGGAAAACAGATTACCGATTATCTCGGAATAGTCTTCGGAGAGGTTATCTCCGGTGTCGATTTTGTGAAGGACTTCGCTGCCGGCCTCTCCAATTTCTTTGGTGGCCGCTCCGGAACATATGAAGAGGAGTTAATTCGTGCCAGAGAACAGGCAATGCAGGAAATGGCGCAGAGGGCTTATCAGATGGGCGCCGATGCTGTCGTCGGTGTTGATGTGGATTACGAAGTTCTTGGTACCAATAACGGCATGCTGATGGTTACTGCCTCCGGTACTGCAGTGAGAATTAGATAAGCTTAAACCGCAATAAGGTTACGCTTCAAATATGACAAACAAGGGCTGTTGCAACAGCCCCTGTTTTTTATATTACAGTTTCTATTTCCTTATGATGCAATGATCTGTGCAACCACCATAGTCATACACAGGATCGTATAAAGGATCGTCCCCAGATTAAGCAGATAACCGGATTTCTTCTCCATCGGTCGTTGCAAACGATAAAGCCTTATCTTTTTTACATTCAAGACAAAGAGAAGAATACCGCAAATAATACAGGTGAACACCCACCCAACAATCAGGAAATTGAAGATCATGGAATGCTTCATCGCCAGAGGTGCGATTACAACTCCCATGGAATTAATCAGTATGTGCAATAAAATATTATAACGTATGGTATTGGTGCGTATTGCCACATAAGCAAATATAATTCCCAGTGCAGTTGCATAGAACATCTGAGCAACATTCATATGGAATAATCCAAATGCTATCGCCGAGATCAGGATTGCCGGGATATCACCATACCTGCGAAGCTTATTCAGAAGCAGCTTACGAAAAATCAGCTCCTCAACAATCGGTGCAGCAATTGAAGCATATAAGACTCTTAGAAGCATATTACTGTCAATCATGATATCCATCAACGGGTTCAGGTCCAGATAGTTTCCACCCTTTAAAATAGCAATGATAAAGGTCAGAAAAACACTGAAGAAATTCGTAATGTACATTACTGCTGTACTGATCAGGAATATAATCATAAACTGCAACGGCTTCAGCTTGACGACGTCACCCTTCTTCGGTTCCGGTAATCTCCTGGTAAGAAGATAGAACACCGGAAGCCCAATACCGATCATGGAAAAGGCGGTAAGTGCCCAAAGATACCAATCCGTCTCATCAATATGAGGCCAGAAGCTGCTCACTGCCATACTTATGAGCTGCTGTGACATCAATACCGCTATACCCATAACAAAAAGATAAAATGCCACTTTACTCAGTATATCTTTCGTTGGTGGCTGTGGCTCTTGATCAAACAGGCTATCTTCATTTCCATACTCCGGCGGATATACGTTAATAATACGATTCGGATCATTCATACTCTGATGTACAGGTCCTTGCTGATACATTCCCTGTTGGTACATCCCCTGTTGATATAACCCCTGTTGATTAACCCCCGGCTGTCCATATCCGTATTGTGGTTGATTCTGTCCCGTTGAATTCTGGTAGTATTGATTAACCCCCGGCTCCATATCGGGATAAGTATTCGTATTAACGTTTTGATTCATTTCCTGATTATCATACTGATTCTTTTCTTGCTGCTCCATGGGTCCCCCTATTTCCGGGCATATACTGCCTCTTATCAATGATTTAATCCATACTTAAGCAATGTGATAGCATCCTCCCAGCGACCGGAGGAGCTGGAGTCCATGATCGCGCAGACCACCTTACGTCCGTCCTCCTCTGCTGCAGCTACCAGACATCTTCCTGCCATAGTACTTGTTCCGGTCTTTAGGCCGATGGCTTTGGAATAGTACTGCCCATAACCTTTTTTGACCAATTTATTCGTATTATACCAGGTAACATCCTCTCCACTCGGAAAGATATTACGAGAATTTCCCTGGTCTGTAACCTCGACAATGATATCATTGTTTGCTGCCGCTACACCGATTAACCCCATATCATAGGCTGTGGTATACTGACCGATGGCATCATAACCATCCGGTGTCTTAAAGCAACTATTCTTCACTCCATGAGTCTTTGCTTCCAGATTCATAAGACGTGTGAACTCGGCAATTGCTTCCTCCTTCGTTGCGGCATCGTCCTGCAAGGATTTTCTGCCGACATAGGCAGCAATTGCATAAGCCGCATCGTTTCCTGAAGGCAACAGCATACCTGCCAACAGATTACGAATCGTAAGTATCTGTCCCTGCTTCAAATACGCCGTGGTAGATCCGGAGCCGATCATTGTAATCTCATCTCCAATGATAACCTCTTCGTCTTCCGTACACCAATCTAACGCCACCAACGCAGTAAGAAGCTTTGCCGTACTGGCCGGAAAAACAGCTTTCAATGCTTCTTTATAATAAAGAATCTCTTTTGTATCGGCATCAAATAAAATAGCTGCCTCCGCATCTACCGAAAGGCTCGGATTCGAGATATCAAGAGCCACCTCCAGCTCACCATCCGTAACGATCTCCGGAATATAAGACATATAGTCTACCTTTTTACAATCTATAATTAGTTCCGGAGCCTTTCCCTCGATCGAGGTACTAAAGGTATCCTTCGAAGCTTCTTTGTCATCATCGCTTCCTTGTGCAATTCCGGTCGGTGTCAATGCCTTGGCTGTCTGCTCGTAGGTCTCCCCGGTATCGCTGGGATTTGTACTAAGCCAGGGTTCCTGCGTCCCGATGTCCACCGCAGAATTCGCGGCAGTGCTCCCACCTTCTGCCTGACCCTGAACCGTCGCTACTTCCAATTCCTTCTCTGCTTCGGAGTTAACTTCCGCCCCGGCGTCAGTGCCCTCTCCTGCACCAGTCTCTGAGGTAACCTGCCCCGTGATATCCTTCGTAGTATCTACTTTCTCCTGCGTTCCTGTATAAGAACTGCTTTCCAAACGAATGAAATAATTAGCGCCTGCAAACAAGCCTGCAGTCACCAGACAAGCAAATAATAATAACCCCAGTAAACTCTTCTTGTTCATTGCCTTCTCCTTCATACTTAGTACAAATATTCCCTATTAATTCAGTCAAAGGGGGACGTTATTAATATGCACTATTAACGTCCCCACTTATAATTCTTCCTTAATTTTAATATTTGTATACGAAGATTGCAACTACTTTTGGTAATTCCTATTCAATATCAATACGAACGCTGCCCACACCGCCGTCTACCTCGATGGAGTGATCTGCAAAGCGGTTGGTATGCTCTATCTCTTCAATCTTCTTTCCGTTCACACGGATCTGGCCAACCCCGGACTCGATATCCAGGTCATAGTCATTGACATTTCCGGTTAATTCCAATCTAACTTCACCTACACCACAGTCAAAGCTATTCTCTTCCAGAAGAACTCCACTGAGGTACACATTGCCCACACCACAATTAAAGTTCGTATTCTCAAAAGTAACATTGCTGAGGTTAATAGAGCCAACGCCGCCTTCTACCTTCACCTTATCTGCAATCAGATTTCTGCCATTGATATTCCCGGCTCCGGCAGAAATATAGAGATATTCGGTGGAGAAATCCTCGAGATTAACCGCTCCGGCACCGGTCTCGATTCTTACTTCCTCGGCAACAAAATCCGCAGGAACGTAGACCGTAATCTTGGAATTCGGGCTGTTAAAACCATTGAAGTGAAAGCCCCAGAAGCGGAAACCGGATTCATTATCACTTACCTTAAGGGTACCGTCACCATCCACCTCTGCCTTAAAGCCTTCGAATACATTTCTGCCTTCGACACGGAAGGTATCTCCTACCTCAATTCCTAAGGTTCCGGTGGAGTTATCAATATCCAGTCCGGTAACACCGGTAAAGGTCTCATCAAAATCGACGGTCTTATAATCATTATTGTTCTGGCGAAATCTTGGTCCTGATGCAAAGGTCACAATTCCATACACCACATTTACCATAAAGGAAATGATACCGATCGCAAGCAGGATTGCAAAAGCAATCGCCAGGTACTTAATCAATCTTTGAAAGCTGTTCATTTAATATCGATACCTCCAAACATACAGGTGGAATTGATAAACACCGTAGGCGCAGCCGGATCTGCTGCTTGTGTATGCTTATTACTTACACCGCCGAAGATCGGAACGTTGCTGGTCTTTACCTTCACACCATTTGGCAGATAGATATCAATACCGCCAAAGATTGCAGAGGCATTGATCTCTACATCACCTGTGATCTGAGCATCTCTTAAGTCTAATACAATTGCACCAAACGCTGAGCTTAGGCTGGTACCATAGAAGGGCTCTGTGATATGAATGTGATTGCTGGAAAATACTGCACTGTATTCCCCTTTGCTTGCATTGGTATAATTTGTTCCGTTGGAAGCCCCGTTCATACCGCTGTTTCCGCTTGCACTGTAGGTATGCTCATAATTTATTTTCTTGTGAAATGCCCCCTGAAACATAATACGAATACCGATAAACACAAGAATTACGGGTATAATCAGCTGCCAGATGTTAAAATTAAAATCAACCTGATAATTCATCAATAACAATACGCCAATGATGAACCCGACCGTTGAGCCCGTTGAGAATCCGGTCTGTAGCATGCTGATGAAGCAGGGCACGATAATTAATAATGTCCACCATCCGTCAAAGAACAGATGGAAATCCCAGATGTTCATTACATTTCCGGCGATTCCTACGCCAATCAGGATAAAAAATAATCCCCATAAAACATTTGATAATTTGTTTCTCATTTTCAATTCCTCCCAATCAATAATACGATCTTATCCTATTTTATACTACTTTAACTATATTTGGTTGTATTTACGCAACCATCATACTTCATATAACGAGGAACTTCAATAAAAAACTTCAATCTTTAATCATTTTAATCAGATTTTAACGATTATTTTTAACGGATACGATCCGAGCTGTAATAATACTTCTGTGTATCTGAGCTGTATGCATTATATACTTGATTCACGCGGATAAATGCTTCCCCAACCTGAATAAGCGTATTCGTTAACATAAGTTCAATTTCGGAGGAAGCAACTTCATTATACGTAATCTTATATTCTTCTCCCGGGCCGGTGTTCTTCCAGGGCATCAGCTGAATTGGTCTCGCCACATTCTTGAAGGTATTATCCCGGATGATCGGATGTATTACACCACTGGCAAGTATGGCACGTTCTGAACCTAACCCGGAATTTACATTATGAATGGAATTGCCTGTGATGATTGGTGTCTTCCAGTTGAGTATACGGATCGCATCGGAGTCCGTATTCTCAATCCTATTATTTGATATCCGAATATTCTCGTGATACTTCCCTTCGCTGTATTTATGAGTACCGATGGCGCGTTCCAGATCGCGGAAATGGTTATTACGAATCATTACCTCCCGGTTCGGTGTCTGATCATAGCTGCTCCAATCGGCATGAATGCCACCAGTGCTGAGATCGGGTGTGTCCAGATTGATTGCTTCCTTTATCCCACTCTCAGAGGGCTTATGTCCGGTAAAACTGTTATTCTCGATGATAACATTCTCCGAGGCATCCAATTCGATGAAATGTCCGCTCTGCATATTCGTAAAATGAATTCCGCTAACCGTCAATTCTCTGTTATGTATAAAAATGATACCGATGGCTCCCTCCACGAAATTCATATCAATGGTTGCAGATCCTTCCCCAAGAAACTTAATATTACTCTCACCCTTATATCCCGAATAAGCACCTGCTATTCTGGATTTTGATGGTGCTGCTGCCTGAAAGATGGAAGAGGAGCTCTTCATTGACGCTACTCCGGTCTCATCGGATTTGCGAAGGATTACACCATCCTTCAGAAATACCGTAATGTTCGAGGCAACATAGAGCGTATTCGTGATCTCATAGGTTCCGGCATTTAGAATTAATGTTCCTCCGCCCACCTTCTCCAGCTGTTCCAGATAGGAACGCAGAACATAATATTGCTTCGTCAGATTGTTATAGGTACTATAATTTTTGAAGGTATTCTGAAAGGGCTCAGTATCCGGGTCAACGGTAAAGGTATTCACCGCAGTATCAAATATCTCCCATCGCTCCGTATTCAGACTGAACTCATTATAAGTTTTATTGTATCGAATGATATATTCCTTCATCTCCAGAAGGGTATTTTTAAGCATGGCTGCCTTGTTTGAAGCACTGATGGAATTGTAGGTTATGGCGTACTCGCTCCCATTATTCGTATTTCTATGAGGCATAATCTGAATTGGACGGTCCGACTTCGAGAATATATTCCCGGTTATGGTCGGGTCCTTTGCACCACTCACTAAAATAACCTTAAGGGATCCTTGCTTATCTGATATATCAGAGAATTGATTTCCTTCAATGATACACTTCTCCCAATTAAGTATACGGATTGCAGAGGACGTTGTACCTGTAATGACATTGTTTTTCAGTATTATATTTTGTTGGTATTTGCCTTCTGTATATTTGCCGCTTCCGACGGCTCGCTCCAGAGAAGTAAACTCGTTATTCTCAATCATAATTCTCTCATTGACCGTCTTGTCCGCTTTACTCCAGGAGTAAATGAACCCCCGTGTGACAGTATCGGGGACCTCCAATGCAATCGCCTCCCTGCTGCCGGAGGAGGATGCCTTCGCATCCTGAAAAACATTATCTCTAATCGTAACGTCCCTTGATGCTCCAACCTTGATAAAACTACCTCCGTTCATTCTTCGGAAGGTAATTCCTTCTATTTTAATATTCGAATTGTGTCCAAGTATAATCCCTGTCACATCAGCAGTATAATTGAGATCAATCGTCGCTGTCCCTTCCCCCATAAGCTTGATATCCGACTCTCCATTATACTTTGCGGCCACACCTGCCTTTCCCGACTTCGTCGGTGCGATCAGTTGGAACAAAGAGTTTGCCGGAGCTAGGGCCTTCGTACCAGTATCGTTTCCTTTCTTAAGAATTACACCATCCTGAAGAATAATGGTTACTTTAGAGGGAATATAAAGCGTATTGGTGATCGTGTAGGTCCCCTTCTCAAGAATTAGTGTACCTCCACCCTTCTTCTCCAGAAGCTCCAGATAGGATCGCAACAGATAATAGTGCTTCGTCTTATTGTTATAGGTCTTTAGCGCTGCATACTGTTTATTCACCGGAATACCGGTAGTCTTAATAATATAGACCGTACTACTTGCCGAGGCTACCGCTACCTTCATACTTGTTCTTCCGGTTACCGGCAATAGGCAGAGTGTAACGAAAAGGAGTACCCAAATGACATATAAGTCTTTCGTAAATATTTGAAATATAATTCCTTTCATTCTATGCAACATCACACGATTCCTCCTATTCTTCTATCTGATACTTAAGCACATTTTAACGAAATATTTAAAAAGGGTTGTAATTGCTTCCCAAATCTAGTAAACTTTAATTATCGGAACACCACTCCGTCTGATTCCTGTCCACTGACATAGAAAGCTACGAGGTGATATTTTGAACAACTCATTACTATCCAAACTCAAGGAGGCCATAATTTCGGTGCTCCCAATCACTGTAATCGTTTTAATCCTGAATTTTACGATTGCTTCCCTGCCACTCTATATCATAGCATTGTTTCTTGCCGGTTCGCTGCTGCTTATCTTTGGAATGTCCCTATTTACTCTTGGAGCTGATATCTCTATGATGGTTCTGGGTGAGAAGATCGGTTCTTATCTGACCCGCTCGCGTAAGCTTACTCTAATTATTACTTCTACCTTTATAATCGGAGTATTTATTACGATTGCTGAGCCGGACTTGAAGGTTTTAGCCAAACAAACTCCGGCTGTCCCTGATATGCTGTTGATTATTGCTGTTGCGATTGGGGTAGGGGTTTTTCTTGTGATTTCTTTTCTAAGAATTTTTCTGCAAATTAAATTCTCCCACCTGTTAATTATCCTCTATGCAATCGTCTTTGTATTGGCAACCTTTACCCACAAGAACTTTCTGGCCGTTGCATTCGATTCCGGGGGTGTAACTACCGGACCCATCACTGTTCCTTTTATTATGGCCCTCGGTATCGGTCTCGCTTCTGTCCGAGGAGATAAAACAGCGGATGAAGACAGCTTTGGACTGGTCGCTTTATGTTCGGTAGGACCGATCATGACCGTACTAATTCTTGGAACCTTCTTCGACTCCTCCTCCGGTAATTATTCCTCCGTCTCAACTCCCACGGTAAATAGCTTGTCCGATGCGCTCTATGCATTGATGCATGCTATTCCGGAATACAGCAAGGAGGTATTCACAGCATTACTCCCTATTGTAGCAATATTCCTTCTTTTCCAAGTGTTTGCACTACGACTGACAAAACGCACACTGTTAAGGCTGGCTTCCGGTGTGGTCTATACCTTCCTTGGTCTCGTACTATTCCTGGCAGGGGTCAATGTTGGATTTATGCCGGTCGGTTATCTTCTTGGGATAAAGCTGGTAGAGCATTCCTTTCATATTTTGCTAATTCCTCTTGGTATGATTATTGGCTACTTTATTGTAGCCGCGGAGCCGGCGGTACATGTACTGAAGGAGCAGGTAGAGAACATAACCGACGGTAATATCTCCGGCAAAGCAATGGGTCTCAGTCTATCGATTGGTGTTGCATTCTCGGTTGGTTTAGCAATGCTGCGCGTATTGACCGGCATCTCCATCTGGTACCTGATTCTTCCCGGTTATGCCACAGCACTAATCCTGACCTTTTTCACACCCTCATTATTTACTTCCATTGCCTTCGATTCCGGTGGGGTCGCCTCAGGTCCGATGACCGCAACCTTCTTACTTCCCTTTGCAATGGGTGCTACAACAGCAGTGGGGGGAAATGTACAGACAGACGCCTTTGGAATTGTTGCCATGGTAGCGATGACTCCGCTTATAACCATCCAATGTCTTGGTCTTATATATCGTATTAAATCACGAAATCTTGTCAAAGAAGAGGCAACCGCACCCGACGAGGATTATATTATAGAGTATAATTCAAGCAGTGTTCCGGGTATATCAAAACAAACACAACAGGAGGATACTTATGAATGCTCAGTTGACGATTTGTAATATGTTTGCATTAATCACCATCATCGATTATAGCTATATTGAAATAGCGGAAGAACATTATCGCCATTATGGTCTTCCAATCAACATCGTTACTCATGGCTACGGTGCAGCCAAACCGGAGCTGTACAACATGTTAGGCTTCGGAGAGCATAAAAAAGCCATATTTCTCAGTATTATCACCGAGAATATGGCCTCTTGGCTTCTTCAGAAGCTGGCTATTGATTTACATCTGAATACCCCGGGTAGAGGAATTTCATTTACCCTGCCCATCAATGGTATCAGTAATATGTTGAATCAAATATGTATCTCTTCCGACCGAAATATACAAATAGAAAGCGAGGATCAATCTATGTCTCAGGCAGAGGAACACGATTTAATTCTTACAATCGTTAATCATGGATATTACGACCAAATTATCGAGGCAGTCAGAGCAGCCGGTGCTAAGGGTGGAACACTTCTTCACGGGCGAGGGGTATCCAATGAAGAGACTGCAAAGTTTCTTGGCATCACCATACAACCGGAGAAGGATGTGCTCCTGATTATTGTTTCTCGCAGGATCAAACAGCAGGTTATGGAAAGCATAAATCGAGCAGCCGGTATTTCAACAAACAGTCAGGGCATCTGTATCTCGTTGCCTGTCAACTCAGCAATCGGACTATTAGCTGACTAACCGGATGGCATTCACCTTCTTCCATCTATGACCTCTGTGCGTCTGCCCGGAGAAGGTCAAATACATTATAGATATCCAGAATCCCATAGCCCCAATCCCTGTTCGGATAGGTCTGGGTCGGACTACGTGTTGCACCACGGATTAGAAATTTTTTCACCTCAACCGAATCAATCCCAGGATAATTGTTCCGCACTATCCCCCATTCCAATAAGATTGCCGTTACACCTGCCGTATGAGCTGCAGCAGCACCTGTTCCCGATATCTCGGTAAAGCCATGCTCCGGTGTGGGAGCCTGTATATTCACTCCGGGGGCTGCAAATTCTGGCTTTATTACATCAATTCTGGTGTATCCCCTGCTTGCTCTTTGATACAGATTATTATTGACCGGATTATATGCAGTAACAGTGATTGGTACAAGTCCATTCCCCGGCGAAGTAATGGTGGTATACGGATCCGATTGAATAAAATACGTCCCATCTGTAATAAATCCGTTCATTGGCAACCAGATATGAAAGCTTCCCTCCAAATCACCTCTGGTATAAACCTGAAACCTCCAGATACCGGGGGTAGGTGCAAGAAAACGCATCAATATCAGCTGATCTCCTGTCTGCGATTCAATCAGCTGATAATCTAAGGATATTCTGGTTCGCTCAAATACAAAGTTAATCTCTCTGCTTACTGTCAGACTCTCTGAAATCCTTGGAATATATTCCCCGGCCGGTGAAAGAATATCAAGTGAATACGTATTGGGTGCCGTTCCCCACAATTCCATCGTAAATCCGGCCTCATCCTCACCGACATTCAGCTCCACTGTACTGTATCCGATCTGGGCATCTACTCTGCTGAAGAAATGGCGACGCATATTTCCTTCATTTCCACCAGCGATACTTATCGCCACACCGGGAAAGTCACCACCTACGGATAGAAGAGAGCTTAGAGCCCCTCTGCCATCATGAGAGCCTTGTGAGGATCCGAGTCCGATACAGAGCGCAACCGGACGCTGCAATCTTCTTGCAACCTCAATGATATATTGCGACCCCCACATGATATCGTTTTCCTGATAAGCCGGAGCCCCCTCCGGTATGATGTAGAATTCCCGCAATGCCTGCTTCATCTGCTTCAACTTCACGATAACTAATTCCGCATCGGGAACAACCCCACTGAAATTATTAGAAACGCTCTCAGAGCCTGCCGCAATTCCTGCCAGCATTGTTCCATGACCATTCTCATCCACGCTGGGTACGATTGAGAGGGGATCCGGACTAGCGAGTGCCTGATTGATGTCTTCGGAGGTATATTCTGTTCCGTAATTAAAATTAGCCGGGAAACGGTCGCTCTGAATGGTCTGATCCCAGATAGCGGCAATCCTCGTGGTACCGTCGCTTCGTTGAAACACCGGATTCGTATAATCGATTCCGGTATCGATTAAGCCAACCAATACTCCTGCTCCTCGAAGATTAAACACCGGTATTCTGCGTAAACGCACTATTCCTGATGCCTCCAGACTGATCTCACTATTCAGACCATAGGCAGAGGGAAGCGTAGAATAACCGAGTTGGCTGACTGTCCGTCCTGTGAGCTGCGATACCGGGACATATACGATTGCAAACCGGGGATTCATAATTTGCGACGTACTACCCGGAAATCGTTCAAAAACGCCGGGATTCTGGTTATACTCAACAATGAAGTCCGTATAATCATTACTTACAATTCGCTGTCTTTCTTCTTCTGTCATCCGATATCCCACCTCCCAGTACTACTGACTGAATATACCAAACCAACTCCAAGGCCAATAACCATCTATTTTCGAAATTCATTTATCTTTCCCCGGTGCGTAATGTGTCAAAGATATTAAAGACATCGAGTATCCCATAGCCCCAATCACGATTAGGGTATTGGATATCCAGCTCTCGGCGCGCTCCGCGGATCATGAATATTTTCATATCCAAAGTATTAAGCTTGGGCTGATTCCCACGTACAATTGCCCATTCCAACAGCATGGCTGCCACCCCTGTAGCATGGGCTGCACTGGCACTGGTCCCGGTTACGGAAGCAAAACCTTGTTCCGGAGTCGGAGCAAGAACATTGACTCCCGGTGCTGCGATCTCCGGTTTAATCACTCCAATTCTTGTATAACCACGGCTGGCGTTGAGGTAGAGACTGTCATCCTCAATATTATACGCGGTTACCGTGATCGGAACGCGCGCATTTCCCAGTGATAAAATTGTCGTGTAGGGGTCAGAGCGGATAAAATATGTATTTTCCGAGATAAAGCCCGACATTGGAAGCCAGGCGTGAAATCCGGTCGCCAAGGTCCCTCTTCCGTAGACATTAAACCGCCAAATTCCGGTACTTGGATTCCGCAATCGAACTAAAATTAATTGATCTCCGCTTTGCGATTCTATAATCTGATAATCCACGGAGATCTCGGTTTGTTCAAAGATAAATGTAATATCCCTGTTTTCGTCCAATCGGGGGATTATCTGTGGTACATATTCCCCGGATGGTGTCTGAATGTCAACCGAATATAAGCCCGGTGAATTACCCCAGATTTCCATCGAGAACCCCGGTTCATTTTCACCGATAAATAGTTCAATGGTATCCTTTCCTGTACTCGCATCAATCGTTCCGAAGAAATGCCTCCTCGCATTCCCCTCGTTTCCGGCGGCTACCATAAATCCAAACCCTACATTTTCTGCTTGGAGTGACAGATAGCTGCTTAAGGTACCTCGTCCATCATGAGCCCCCTGGGAGGTTCCTAAGGCAATACACACTGCCATAGGACGATTCAAACGTACTGCTACTCTCATAATATAATCGATTGCAAATAATATATCGTTTTCCTGATAGCAGGGGACATTCTCCGGAACAATGAAAAATTGACGAAGATATCGTTTGGCTTGTTTTAACTTTACAACCACCAGCTCCGAATCCGGTGCAACCCCGAAGAACCCGCTTTCCGGCACCTCATTCCCTGCCGCAATTCCTGCTACCATCGTTCCATGTCCAATCTCATCCGTCGTGGGTACAATAGCGAGAGGGTCTTCACTTTGCAGGGCCTCATTAATCTGTTCTCTGGTATACTCCGTCCCATAGAAGGTCCCTTCCGGAAAATTTCCGCTGGTAATGGTCTGATCCCAGATTGCGGCTATTCTTGTCGTCCCGTCTGCATTTTGAAAAATCGGATTCCGGTAATCAATTCCGGAATCAATTACAGCGACCAATACACCCTGGCCCCGAAGATTAAAATTAGGAATATTTCGCAATCGCAGTATACCGGACGCTTCAAGGCTTGCCTCACTGATCAATCCAAAGAGAGAAGGCAGAACCGAGTACCCCCTTTGTACAATCGTCGTCTCAGTAATCTGTGATATCGGAACATGCACCACTGCATTGAAGAAATTTATGATATGTATTGTTGCATCCTGGAATTGATTCAGTATATTTTGGTCACCGCTATAAGTAATCAGAAGATCAGCGTAATCTTCACTGGTGATTCTCTCAAGGTCCTCTGCAGTCATATCTCCACCTCATCTCATTTTTGTAACATTATAGTCCGGAGAAATACACCCTTCCCGGCATGTGAAGGATACAAACCAAGTTCAAAATATAACCTTTCACTTTATAAGTATATAGACTTAGTTGAAAATATATTAATGTAATAATAAATCATATAATCAAAATAGTTTGCCTCGTATACTTTATAAATCGCGAATCAAAAAAAGAGCAATCGTACACTGCTATACTCTCTAAGAAGTATAACAGCTACAATTGCTCTCTGATATATGATAGATCTCTTTATCGATTTATGCTAACTTGGACTTAGCAACCTCAGCTAAAGCGGTGAAGCCTGCTGCATCATTGATTGCCATATCTGCAAGCATTTTTCTGTTGATTTCAACGTTAGCTACTTTTAAACCATGCATTAATTTGCTGTAGGATAAGCCGTTCATTCTTGCAGCTGCATTAATTCTAGCGATCCATAACTGTCTAAACTGTCTCTTTCTTTCTTTTCTACCAGCGAAAGAAGAGGTTAAAGCTCTCATAACTGATTGCTTTGCTACTCTATACTGCTTGGATCTGGCACCTCTGTAACCCTTAGCCAGCTTTAATACTTTATTATGTCTTTTCTTAGCGTTTAATCCGCCTTTAATTCTTGCCATGTTCTATTCCTCCTTAT
>JAEZUM010000027.1 GCA_023421075.1 Bacillota bacterium | reverse complement strand
AGCCCGAGTTTCGCTCTTGTTTTGTGATGCTGTTGCATTAAGTTGTAAAATTGTGATTGAGATATCTTATTCTTATCCACCAAGTAATGACCAAAATAAAGCCCGAACATGATATTTCCCCTTTCATAATCCAAGATAAGCTCCGAGCATTCATATGTAGAGAAAATCCGTCACATGTAACCCCATTACATAATAGCAAGAATTCTCGTATAAGAATGTTTTCTTAATTAATATACAACACATTTCATAAAAAAAACAGTAGAAAATTCATTTTTATGTATTTTTTTAATGAAATTCAAAAAAATGGAAGGAATTATTCATAATTATTAATAAATGGGAAATGATTGCTTTGCCCGATAAAATGGAATAATTGAGTAAAATTTTCATCTAATATGATGACAATCTAGAATATCTATGATAAAGTAATTGATGAGTTAAGATGAATAGTGAAGGAAAGGCGTGTATAATTATGAAGACAATCATCGATTTGATAAGTATGGAAGTGAAGGAAGCCTTTGCTCAGAAGGGGTACGAAGAGAAGTTTGGCTCGGTTACTCTCTCAAACCGTCCCGATTTATGTCAATATCAATGTAATGGTGCATTGGCAGCCGCAAAACAATATAAGACTGCACCGATTAAAATAGCACAAGAGATCACAGAAGTGTTACAGTCAAATGATAAAATCAAAGAAATAACAGCAATTATGCCGGGATTTATCAATATTACGCTCAGTGACGAGTTCCTTGCCGGTTATTTGAACCAAATGAAGAGTGAGGATCAATTTGGAGTAGAAAAGGTGAAGAACCCTAAGACCGTAGTAATTGATTTTGGTGGTCCGAATATTGCAAAACCTCTGCATGTAGGACATATGCGTTCCGCTATCATCGGTGAGAGTATTAAGCGATTATTCCGTTATACCGGTAATAAGGTAATCGGAGATGCTCATCTTGGTGATTGGGGTACTCAAATGGGACTGATCATTGCCGAGCTTATGAGAAGGCAGCCCGAACTGGTATATTTTGATGAGAGCTACGAAGGAGAATACCCCTCGGTTGCACCCTTTACGATCTCTGAGCTGGAGGAAATCTATCCTGCTGCAAGTGCTTTTTCCAAGACAAATCCGGAATTTCTGGAGGAAGCAAAGACAATTACCTACAAGCTCCAGAACGGACACAGAGGCTACACGGCACTTTGGAACCATATTCTAGAAGTGTCGGTGAGTGATCTTAAGAAAATATATGATAACCTTGACGTTTCCTTTGATCTTTGGAAGAAGGAAAGTGATGCTCAGCCTTATATCCCGGAGATGATAGAATACTTTAAACAGAATAATTATGCGAAGATCAGCGAAGGAGCATTGGTGGTTGAAGTAAAAGAAGAAACCGATACCAAAGAGGTTCCCCCTTGTATGATCTTAAAGAGTGATGGTGCCGCACTGTATAATACGACGGATCTCGCTACCATCGTGGAGCGTATGAAGCTGTTTGATCCGGATCGTATCATCTATGTAGTGGATAAACGTCAGGAACTGAACTTTGAGATTGTGTTCCGTTGTGCAAGGAAGACGAAACTGGTGAAGGAAGATACCGACCTTGACTTCATTGGCTTTGGTACCATGAACGGCAAGGATGGTAAGCCCTTTAAGACAAGAGAAGGCGGAGTAATGCGCCTGGAATATCTGATCAACAGTGTTACCGATGAGGTTTACCGTAAAATCATGGAGAATAGAAGTATGGAAGAGGCGGAAGCTAGAAAGGTGGCCGCACAGGTAGGTCTTGCTGCTCTCAAATACGGCGATCTCTCTAATCAGATCTCTAAGGATTATGTTTTTGATGTTGACCGCTTTACTAGTTTCGAAGGAGATACCGGCCCTTATGTCCTGTACACGATCGTTCGTATCAAATCGATCTTAGCAAAATACAAAGAGCTATTCGGTGAGAATACCGCGAATGATATCTTACCCGCAACCTCAGCAAATGAGCAGGCTTTAATGCTGGAGCTCACAAAATTTAATGAAATGATTTATGATGCATATCAGGAGATAGCACCGCATCGAATCTGTGCCTATATCTATGATTTAGCCAATGCCTTTAATACCTTTTACCATGATACAAAGATCATTGTCGAGGAAGATAAGAGAAAACAATCCTCCTGGATTGCACTCATTACCTTAGTTCAGGAGATATTGTTGACCTGCATCGATTTACTCGGTTTTGAAGCACCGGAGCGAATGTAAAAGTACAAGAGCTACAACAGACAGAGGTGGGAGAATGTTTGTAAAACGAGCGGCTGAGCTAAAGCTTTTAGAGGAGCAGTATGCTTCTGACGGAAATAATTTGGTAATACTATATGGAAGAAAAGGGATGGGAAAGACTTCCTTAATCACTGAATTTCTTTCTGAAAAAACAACTGCTTTTTATTATGAAGGAATGGAGTGTGAAGATCGTCTTCAGCTTCATCTCCTGACTGATAGGCTATGGAAGGAGGAGCAGCTTGCTTCTCCTCCTGATTATTTTCGCCTGTTTTCTGCTCTGAATGCGAAAGCCAATGAAAAGACAATCCTTGTTTTGGACGAATTCCACTATATTATCAAGAACGGACCCGGAATCCTGGAAGCACTTCAACTGCTAAATAACAAAGAACATCCTGTTATGATTGTTTTATGCAGCTCCTCCATTCGCTGGGTTGAGAATGAGATGCTGAACTCCCTTGCGGATTATTCGGCTTTTATTACAGCCTATATGAAACTAAAGGATTTTACCTTTGTGGATTTTGTGAACCGTTTTCCGAGATCCTCTGTCGAGACCTGTATTTATATCAATTCCGTTCTGGGAGGAATTCCGGAATATCTGAATACCTGGCAAGAAGACTTATCCGTGAAAGACAATATAAAAACAATATTATTGAATAAAAACAGCGGGCTTATCCATGCACCTCAGCAGTTTCTAAAGCTGGAGCTTCGAGAGCCGGCTGTTTATAATACCATTCTTTATTATCTGGCACAGGGAAACCGTAAGCTCAATGATCTTCATGCGAAGACAGGCTTCTCAAGAGCCAAAATCAGTGTATATCTTAAGAACCTGATCCAGCTGGATATTGTGGAGAAGTTAGTTCCCTTCGGTGATGAGGGCAGAGAAAATGCGCAAAAAGGTCTCTATCGAATTAAAGATAATTTCCTGAGTTTCTGGTACCGGTTTGTATTTCCGAATCTTTCAGAATTGATGCTGGGGAAAGCCGATGCTGTGTACGAAGCCAAAATTGAATCTTATCTGGATGATTATATCGGCGAGTATTTTGCAGATGTATGTACCGAGTTTTTAAAGCTAATGAACCTTCATAACCGCTTGCCTGCCTCATTCTTATGGTGGGATCGCTGGTATGGAAAGAGCGGAACCATAGATGTATTGTCTCAAAGTGAGAATAAGAAGACATTAATCGGAAAATGTCTGTGGGACGAGGGAGCAGCCGGAGTGGGAGAGTATCGAAGATTACTGTCTCTGGCAGAGGAAGCAAGGGTTGTACCTGATTATTGCTATCTGTTCTCTAAGAAGGGATTTACCGATGAACTGCGAAATATGGCTGAGGGCAGAGAAGACCTTCTATTAATCGGCTTAGAAGATTTGTAGGCTGTTGTAAGAAAGGAATCTATACCACCAAGGAGGTATATGATGTATCGATTGATTTCAAAATTAGTAATCTATAAAAATTTGGAGAAAGACAGTTTGCTATTGCAGCTCTCTGAATTAATTAAGGAATTTGACTTGAGCGTAAGCAGTCACATCCTTTCTGTATTCGAAAAGGAGAATATTACTTCAAGAATCTATCGTTTGATTCATCAGTTGCTGCAGCTGGCTACCGATTATGGATTTAATACGAATCTGTGGCATAATTATCTGGCGTTCGTCTTAGTAACCTCTGAAAATCCATTTAGCATGACCTGTGAAAAAGTAGGGGCTAAGGAGGGAACTGTGAATCAGTTTGCCAAAAATGATTTTAGGATCTTTAAGTCATTGTTTGAATATGATTTTAGTACCCTTGAGAAGGAGCTTGGAATTGATTGCTTCTCCGTAATATCCCAATATACTGCAATAGAGAAAAGCGGAAGCAGATATAACCAAAGCGTCAGCGAAAAGGTTCAGCTATTAAGCAGCCAGATAGAAAAGGCAAAGGATGAAAATGAGGTTTTTACTTATGTTACGGACTTCTACCGTGATTACGGAGTAGGTATGTTCGGATTGAATAAGGCATTTCGACTTCATAAGAATGGTAGTAACCTAGAACTCATTCCAATTACGAATACGCAGGACGTACGATTATCTGACCTGGTGGGCTATGAGCTTCAGAAGAAGAAGCTGATTGATAATACCCGGGCATTTATCGAAGGGCGCAAGTCCAATAATGTTCTCCTGTTTGGAGACAGCGGAACCGGCAAATCAACCTCTGTGAAGGCAATTCTCAATGAATATTATTCCGAGGGGCTTCGGATTATCGAGATCTATAAGCATCAATTCGAGGATCTCTCTGCTGTCATTGCAAGGCTGAAGAATCGCAATTATAAATTCATTATTTATATGGATGATTTATCGTTTGAAGAATTTGAGATAGAATATAAGTATCTGAAGGCTGTGATCGAGGGCGGGCTTGAGACAAAGCCGGATAATGTATTGATTTACGCAACCTCCAATCGCAGACATCTGATCAGGGAGACCTGGAATGATCGTTCTGACATGGAGACGACGGAAGAACTTCATCGCTCGGATACAATGCAGGAGAAGCTATCTTTAGTCGCTCGATTTGGAATCACGATTAATTTCTCCTCGCCGAATAAGAAGGAATTTCAAAATATTGTACTTGAGCTTGCAAAACGTCAGGAGAGTATCAGCCTGACAGAAGAGGAGCTATTATTGGAAGCAAACCGATGGGAGTTATCCCATGGAGGTATGTCCGGACGTACTGCACAGCAGTTCATTAATTATCTGGCAGGACGGCCTGAGTCTGAGCAATAAGAATGGAGGCTATTATGGAGAAATATCGAATATTAGTAAAAGGAATCGTACAATATGAGGATAAATATCTGGTAGTGCGAAGATGGTTTGATGATCGCTTACTTGAGCCTTATCAGTGGGGGTTTATTGACGGAGAGATCGATTTTGGTGAGGCGCCGGATAAAGCAGTGCTTCGATGCGTTAATGAGCAGACGGGATTATCTGCTACAATCGAGAGAATTCTATATACTTGGACCTTTACAACCGGTGAGATTTTCAATATCGGTATCAGCTATCACTGCAGAGTGACCTTTGACGAAGTAGTTTTATCGGAGGAACTGACCGATGCGAATTGGATCATGAAAGAAGAATTGGAGATGTATGTCGACCGAAGAGTATTGAATGATATCGAAGCTGCTGAATTATAAAATGAAGCTTCGTCAATTTATTTGGTGGATGATGTAGGTGAGACTTTGACAAAGGAGTAATGAGATGCTTACTTTAATAAAGAAGGGGTATGTAATTGATCCTGCTTCGGGAAGAGAAGGTCAGTATGATGTGTTAATAGACGGGGAATTCATCCGTCGTCTGGAAACAGATATAGCAGAACCGGACATGGAGCAGTTGGCAAAGGAAGAGAAAAAACAGCTGCTTGTGATTGAAGCTGCAGGTAAGTATGTGATGCCCGGGTTTATTGATCTTCATGTACACCTACGGGAACCAGGTTATGAATATAAGGAAACCATTGAGACAGGTGCAAAAGCTGCGGCAGCCGGCGGATACACAACAATCTGCCCTATGCCAAATACAAAACCTGCAACGGACAGTGCCGATATGATCCGTCTTATTCTTGAGAAGGCTTCCGGGGAAGCAGTGGTGAACATTCTTCCGGTCGGGGCGGTTACCGTTGGACAAGCCGGGAATTCACTGACCGATATAAAGGCACTAAAAGCCGCCGGAGCAATTGCTCTGAGTGAAGATGGTAAATCAGTAATGGATACTGCTTTGTATATGGAGGCAATGCGGCAGGCCGCTCATTACGGGCTTCCGATATTTGCTCATTGTGAGGATAAAAGTCTTGTGGGGAATGGTGTTATCAATGCCGGAAAGAAAGCACTGAGTCTGGGGTTGTCTGGGATTAGTAATGCAGTGGAGGATGTCATTACTGCCAGAGATATCATCATGGCAAAAGAAAGCGGAGCACAGCTTCATCTATGCCATATTTCAACAATGGACAGTGCGAAGATGCTTGCATTAGCAAAGGAAGAAGGATTACGAGTTACCGGTGAGGTCTGCCCGCATCATTTCGTCCTATCTGAGGATGATATCACGAAAGACGATGCAGATTATAAGATGAATCCACCACTTCGTAAGCCTGAGGATGTAGAGGCCTTAAGGCAGGCGCTGAAGGACGGTGTGATTGATGTGATTGCGACTGATCATGCTCCTCATTCTAAGGAGGAGAAGGCGAAATCCTTCGCATATGCTCCTTTTGGGATCGTAGGCTTGGAGACAGCTTTTTCTCTTGTTTATACCGAGCTCGTTCAAAGGGAATGTCTTACCCTCTCACAGATGGTTGAGAAGATGAGCGTCAATCCCGCTAAAGTTCTGGGCATCGACCGAGGCTGTATCGGGGTGGGCAAAGTGGCGGATCTCGTAATAGCAGATCCGGATGCTGAATTCTACATCGACAAGGAAACATTTTATTCAAAAGGAAAGAACACTCCTTTTCATGGGCGAAAGGTAAAGGGACGTATTATCAGCACCTTTGTAGCAGGAAAAAGAGTATATAATAGAAAGGAATAGGATGTCAGTATGATTAATAAATTAGTGGAGAAAATTGAGAAATTAAGTGCACCGATCGTAGTAGGGCTTGATCCGATGCTGGATTATATCCCTGAGCACATCGTAACGAAGGCATTTCGTGATAAGGGAGAGAATCTGGAGGGTGCAGCAGAAGCAATCTGGCAATATAATAAGGGTATCATTGACGCTACCTATGATCTGATTCCAGCTGTAAAGCCACAGATTGCGATGTATGAACAATTTGGAATTGCAGGTCTGTCCGTTTTTAAGAAAACGGTTGATTATTGCAAAGAGAAGGATCTGGTGGTAATCGGTGATATCAAACGAGGTGATATCGGTTCAACCTCTGCAGCCTATGCCATCGGTCATCTGGGTAAGGTTACAATCGGTGGGAAAGATTATCGCGGTTTTGATGAAGATTTTGTAACCTTAAATCCCTACATGGGATCCGATGCAATCAATCCGTTTTTAGAGGTTTGTAAGGAGGAACAGAAGGGTCTTTTTATACTGGTGAAGACCTCCAATCCTTCCAGCGGTGATTTTCAGGATCAATTGGTAGGGGACAGACCACTCTATGAATTGGTTGGAAAAAAGGTAGCAGAATGGGGCGAACAGCATATGGGAAGCTCCTATAGCTATGTCGGAGCGGTTGTTGGTGCAACCTATCCGGAGATGGGTAAGATTCTTCGTGAGCTTATGCCCAGGACCTATATTCTGGTACCCGGCTACGGTGCTCAGGGTGGCAAGGCGGAGGATCTGGTTCATTACTTCAATAAGGATGGTCTTGGAGCTATCGTAAATTCCTCCAGAGGGATTATAGCAGCATATAAGCTAAAGTGTTATGAGCGTTTTGGTGAACAGGCATATGCAGATGCCTCCAGACAGGCAGTTATCGATATGAGAGAAGATTTGAGACAGGCTTGGAGCCGAAAATAAGATAAAAAGAGAGCTTATCAAAGTTTTTGCTTGTTACAGCAGAAGACTTGGATAAGCTCTTTTTAATACATGCTTCACGAAAATTCGCGAGGCTGATATTTTAAATGAATTAGCACTTTTCCGGTTCGGGATATTCTACACCAAAGGTGTCAACGGTAAGCTTCTTCATAATTTGTGTCTCTAAGGGAGCATCAGAATAATCTGTCTTAGTCTCGGCTACTTTATTTACAGCCTCCATACCCTCGGTCACTTTACCAAAGGCTGCATATGAGCCATCCAGATGGGGAGAATCCTTGTGCATGATGAAGAACTGGGAGCCGGCAGAATCGGGGCGCTGAGATCTGGCCATGGAGATAACCCCTGCGGTATGCTTGATGTTATTTGTAAAATTGTTATATGAAAATTCGCCTTTGATGGAATAGCCGGGTCCACCCATTCCGGTACCTTCCGGATCTCCACCTTGAATCATGAAACCACGGATAACCCTGTGGAACTTAAGTCCATCATAAAATCCTTTATTTACCAAAGAGATAAAGTTATTCACTGTATTAGGAGCAACCTCGGGATATAATTCGATTTTAATGATATCGCCATTTTGCAATTCCATTGTTACGATAGGATTCGTATTTGCCATCTTCAATCATTTCCTCTCAACTTATAATTTACAACATTACCTGCTCTTTGTGTTAGCTCGTACTAACAACGGTTACGTATTATCTTGATATTAACCCATGCTGGTAAATATAACATAATCACTGATTTGTGTCAAGGAGTCCTAAGCCAATAACTTGCTTATTTCATAACAGGTACAAAGTGATTGTTATAAGTAATAAAGTTCTAGATGCATTGAAAATAACTGGTTAGCCTCAATGCATCAGAAAAGATAATAAAACATTAAAGTATTATAACTATGAGTAATATTATTATACGGATATGGAATATTTATATATAAATTGCATATTTTTACCGATTCTTGTTGAAAAATACAGAAGAAGTGTCGATAATAGAGTTATATTAGTTTTTCATGGTCAATTCCTTGGTTTGACGAGGAAAAGGTTACATATTATACCTTGGTAAGGATATAGGGACGAAAAAATTGGTTGACGGCATATGATATGTCATTATCACGCTTTCGCTTTTTTATATATAAGGGCATATATATAGCATGATCGGAAAGGGGTGAGAACATTGGGTGAAGTTTATACATTTGGTGTAAAATCAGGCCAGCATACTGCAATGATTGATGTGACCAGAGAAGTTAAGAATCTGGTTCGGGAAAGTGGAATTAAGAATGGAATATGTATTGTATATGTTCCTCATACAACCGCCGGAATAACAATTAACGAAAATGCTGATCCGGATGTGATAAGAGATTTTCTGATGGAGATAAATAAGATTATACCGTTATCGGATGGGTATCATCACAGCGAGGGAAACTCTGCTGCTCATATAAAATCAAGCATGATGGGTTTCTCGCAAACGATTATTATAGAAGATGGACGTTTACTTATGGGGACCTGGCAGGGGATCTACTTCATGGAGTTTGATGGACCACGAATTCGCAAAATACATGTGAAAATAATAGAGGGTTAAGAAACAGCGGGAGAAAATACCCGTTAATAATCCGATAAACTGCAAGGACTGTTTATCAACTAGGAATATGATAAGAAAAGCTAATAAAGAATATAAATATAAATCAATTAAGAATATACAATTCTCCTCACAAACACCTTGTAGAGAAGCTTAATTTAAGTTATACTGTACGGAAAGCTCATTCTGTACTAATTAACATTCATAGGAGAAAAGATATGTCAGTTGCGATAAAGAAAGAAGCTGTAATCACAGAGCAATGTAGTCTTGCAGAAGATATCTACAGTATGTGGATCCGATCAGAAGACATTGCTTTATCTGCAAAGCCGGGACAATTTGTATCCTTGTATTGTAAGGATGGCAGTCGGTTGTTACCGAGGCCGATCAGTATCTGTGAGATCAATAAGCAACAGGGGACGATACGACTTGTATATCGTGCTTCCGGTAAAGGAACCCTGGAATTTGCCAATCTTGGACCCGGGGCTACCATTGAGGTCATGGGACCATTAGGGAATGGATTTACGCTGGAGGGAAAGAAAGCATTATTGATTGGCGGTGGAATTGGAATTCCTCCGATGCTTGAATTAGCAAAGCAATTAACCTGTGAGAAGCAGATTGTATTAGGATACCGGGACAATACATTTCTGGAGGATGAAATAGCATCTTACGGAACAGTTTATATCGCAACAGAAGATGGAAGTAAAGGTACAAAAGGAAATGTTCTGGATGCCATTCGCGATAATATGTTGGAGGCTGACACTATCTTTGCCTGCGGACCAACTCCTATGCTTCGAGGAATTAGAGCCTACGCTCTTGAGAAGGGAATAACCTGTCAACTATCCATGGAAGAGCGTATGGCCTGCGGCATCGGAGCTTGTTTGGCCTGCGTATGTAAGACAAAGGATGTGGATCATCACAGCAATGTAAGAAATACAAGGATATGTAAGGATGGTCCGGTGTTTTACGCAGAAGAGGTGGAGCTATGAACATGAATGTATCATTGGCCGGCGTTCCCTTTAAGAATCCGGTAACGACCGCTTCGGGGACCTTTGGTTCCGGAATGGAATATAGCGATTATGTGGATTTATCTGAGCTCGGAGCAGTAACTACAAAGGGGGTATCAAGCATCCCCTGGCCGGGAAATCCTACACCCAGAGTTGCTGAAACCTATGGTGGAATGCTGAATGCCATCGGGCTTCAAAACCCCGGAATGGATGTATTTATAAATAGAGACATACCCTTTTTGCGTAAATATGATACAAAAATCATCGTTAATGTTGTGGGTAAGACAACACAGGATTACTGTGAAGTAGTTGAACGCCTTGCGGATTGTGACGTGGATATGCTGGAGATTAATATTTCCTGCCCTAATGTGAAGGAAGGCGGCATCGCTTTTGGTCAAGACCCTAAGTGTGTGGAAGCCATCACCTCGGAATTGAAGAAGCTGGCGAAACAGCCTATTATAATGAAGCTTAGTCCTAATGTTACGGACATCACAGAGATGGCAAGAGCGGCAGAAGCCGGTGGAGCTGACGCTTTATCTCTTATTAATACTCTGACCGGTATGAAGATTGATATTCATCGTCGTGCCTTTTTGCTGGCAAATAAAACAGGGGGATTATCCGGTCCTGCCATCAAACCAATTGCTGTTCGGATGGTATATCAGGTGGCTCATGCAGTGGGACTTCCGATCATAGGTATGGGTGGAATCACCTGTGCGGAGGATGCTCTGGAGTTTATCATGGCCGGAGCCAGTATGGTTGCAGTCGGAACGGCTAATTTTATCAATCCTTCAGCCACGATTGAGGTGCTTAAGGGGATAGAAGATTACATGAAGCAACATAAGGTTAATGATATTAAGGAATTAATCGGCTGTGTGAAATAAGCGAAGAACTGTTAAAAAAATATAAAAAATTAATATAGGTGCTATTATTTCTGGATATTTGTGCTACAATGAAGAATGTAGGAGGAAGATTATGGAGCAATACAAGAAGGAATTTATAGAATTCATGGTTGACTGTGGCGTACTGAAGTTTGGAGATTTTACAACAAAGAGTGGAAGAAAGACCCCTTTCTTTGTTAACACAGGTTTCTACCGCTCCGGTTCCCAGCTTAGGAGATTAGGCGAATATTATGCAAAGGCGATTAATGATAAGTACGGAATGGATTTCGATGTATTATTCGGTCCCGCCTACAAGGGTATTCCGCTTAGCGTAGCCACTACGATGGCAATCAGTGAATTTTATCAGAAGGATATCAAATATTGTTCTAACCGCAAGGAAGTTAAGGATCACGGTGATACCGGTATTTTACTGGGTTCCCCTCTGAAGGATGGGGATAAGGTAATAATTATTGAAGATGTAACAACTGCGGGAACCTCCATTGGCGAAACAATGCCTATATTAGCTGCTCAGGCCCAGGTCGAAGTAATGGGACTTGTGGTATCGGTAGACCGAATGGAAAGAGGACAAGGTAATAAAAGTGCACTTTCCGAGATAGAAGAGAATTATCATATTGCGACAACGGCCATCGTTACCATGCAGGAAGTGGTGGAGCATCTGCATAACCGCCCCTACAATGGGAAGATTGTAATTGATGATACGCTGAAGTCAGCAATTGATACTTACTACGAGCAGTATGGTGTGAAGTAGGGAATAATAATCTGCCGGTAGATAAAGGAGGGATTGTATATGATGGAGAAAATCTATAACACAATGAAATCGGTCGGCGTGTGGAATCTTGTTATGGGAATTCTGTTGATTGTTGCAGGAATTGTATTCGGAACTTTGTTAATACTAAACGGTGCGAAATTACTTAAGAAGAAATCAGAATTATTGTTTTAATAAGTCAATACATGCGAAAGCCCTAGGTAAATAAAGATTACTTAGGGCTTTTTTGAATCCCTTCCCGCTTCAATTGTGAATCCCTTCCCGCCTCAATTGTCGATTGAAAGCGAATGATGAATCTGTTAGAATAAGGGGTGGATGAATGGGTAGCGCAGTAGCATGGAGGTATGAAATGCATGATATCAGTCTTTATGAAAAAAAGATAATAAATGATGAAGAATTTCCGGTGCAGATGTTCAAGCAGCAGATTCGTAAGCAGGGATTATATTGCCCGTCTCATTGGCATGAGCATATTGAACTGCATTATGTACTGAATGGGCAGGGAACCTTCTACTGCAACCACAAACCCTTTAACATGGAGGAGGGAAGCCTTGTTATTATCAATTGCAATGAGCTTCATGAAGGCTTCAGCCGCTCTAAGAATTTTGAAGCTTTGGTAATTATCTTTGAGCTTGATTCCTTTTCCAAGGAGGTTGCGAACTGTAATGTCATTTTTCAATCAATCATATCCTCTGATGTGACCATCAAAAAGCTGATGGAGGATATCTATCAAGAGGAATTGAATAAACAAGCCGGATATAAGATGGCAATGAGGGGCAAAATATATGAATTGATAACGTATCTTCTACGCAATTATGTATCCGAGAGTCTCTCCGATAAGGAAAATACAAAGCGTATGCAAAATCTCAAACGCCTAAATCAGGTATTACAATACATACAGGGCAATTATTCGGAACCGATCGCGATTGGAACCCTGGCGGAATTAATTCATTTAAGTGAATACCGGTTCTGTCATCTGTTCAAAGAGAGTATGGGAAAAAGTCCTCTCAATTATGTTAATGAGGTTCGTCTGAAGACGGCTCACCGTCTACTGGAACAGAAGGAAATGAGTGTATCCGAGGTAGCAGCAGCGGTTGGATTTACGGACTATAATAATTTCGGAAGACTGTTCCGTAATTATTATGGGTATGCACCCTCCCATGTATGGATTTGAGATTAATTGATCAAAGAGAGATGCGATAGAAATAGCAAGATAATATGTATAATCAGCAAGAAAACCATAGATAAACAAGCTATGGAACAGTATCATGTTAATATAATGAGATTATAGGAGGTTAGGCAATGAAGTTAGGTACATTTACAGTTGTTTTAGGCGATATGTCTCTTGATAAGGCTTGCGAGTTTTTAGCGGGTAACGGTGTTCAGACGGTTGAAATCGGTTGTGGCGGATATCCCGGAACAGCTCATTGTGATCCGGATGTATTATTAAATGATGAGAAAGAGTTCGAGAAATTCAAGAATACGATAAAAGATCATAATTTGGAAATCAGCGCGCTCAGCTGTCATGGTAATATGGTACATCCTGTTAAGGAGATCGCAGATAAATTTGATGAGGACCTTACAAAGGCGATTCTGTTAGCAGAGAAGCTTGGTATTTCTATCATCAATACTTTTTCCGGCTGTCCCGGAGGAAGTGCGGAGGATAAGATGCCAAACTGGGTAACCTGTTCTTGGCCGGAGGATTATTTAAAGATATTGGATTATCAGTGGAATGAGATATTGATTCCTTATTGGAAGAAGAAAGTAGCATTTGCCAAGGAGCATGGTGTCACAAAGTTCGCACTTGAGATGCATCCCGGCTTCTGTGTATACAATACCAGCACGCTGCTGAAGCTTCGTGAGGCAGTTGGACCGGAAATCGGTGCTAATTTTGATCCCAGCCACTTGATCTGGCAGGGGATGGATCCTTGTGCAAGCATCCGTGAGCTTGGTAAAGCAGGAGCAATCTTCCATTTCCATGCGAAGGATACTAAGATTGATAAATATAATACCGCAGTAAATGGTGTATTGGATACAGGGCATTATGGTAATGAGATAAACCGTTCCTGGATCTTTAGAGCAGTAGGCTACGGTAATGGTGAGGAGTATTGGAAGGCGATTGTTTCCGAGCTTCGTATGGCAGGCTATGATCATGCACTGAGCATTGAGCATGAAGACAGTCTGATGTCAGGCAAGGAAGGTTTAGTAAAAGCAATTAATTTCCTTAGAAATGTATTAATCTATGAAGCTAGAGGAGAAATGTTCTGGGCTTAAGCAGTCGGAGTCATTCCACCGAAGAATTTGAAGTACTATATGGAGGCTAATAAGAAATGAAAGGTACAAATTATATGCTTGGTATCGTCGGTTTTGGAGGCATGGGTAATTGGCACAGAGAGACCATTGATACCATCGACGGCTTAGAGGTTGCAGGAATATTTGACATCGATGATGCACGTAAGACTTATGCTAAGGAAGTCGGAGTCCATAGCTATGACAGTCTGGAGGAACTGCTTGCAGATGAACGGATTGACGTCGTACTGATCGCTACGCCCAATGATCTTCATAAGCCCATTGCAATTCAAGCAATGCGTGCGGGTAAGAATGTAGTCAGTGAGAAGCCGGTGACACTGAATTCCTCTGATTTACAGGAAATGATTGATGTAGCAGAGGAAACAGGAAAATTGTTCACCGTTCATCAGAATCGTCGTTGGGATGAGGACTATTTGACGATGAAGAAGATCTATGATGAGCAAAAGCTTGGTGAGGTATATCGTATCGAGTCCAGAGTGCATGGTTCCAGAGGTATCCCCGGTGACTGGCGCCAGGAGAAAGAGCATGGCGGCGGCATGGTACTGGACTGGGGGGTTCACCTCTTGGATCAGATACTTCAGATGATGGGAAGTACAAAGCTAAAGACGGTATATTCTACCGTTACCAATATTACCAATACGATGGTAGATGATGGATTTACTGTACAGCTTGGCTTTGAGAACAATGTTGATGTTGTAGTGGAAGTAGGAACGAGTAACTTTATCTCTCTTCCCAGATGGTATATGATCGGACAGAACGGAACCGCAATTATTGAGGACTGGAGTCTGAAGGGACGAATTGTTCGTGCTGTTGGTAAGAATGAGGAGGATGTAGTTCCGGTACGTACCGCAGCAGGTCTGACTAAGACTATGGCACCCCGCAGAGATGATACCATCAGTACCGAGGAGCTTGGCATTGTTAAGAGTGACATCAGAGATTTCTATCGTAATGTTATGAAGGCAATCGCGAAGGAAGAAGATCAGAAGATTAAATTACCGGAGGTTATGAGAGTAATGAAGCTGATGGAAGCAGTCTTTGAGTCTTCAGAGAAGAAGCAGGTTGTCTACTTTGAATAAATGCAGAACGGAGGACTAATAATGGGTAAATTACCGGTTGCACTTCAGGTATATTCCATTCGTGAGGATGCAGAAAAGGATTTTGTCAAGGCAATGCAGGAAGTGAAGAGCATGGGCTATGACGGAGTTGAGCTGGCAGGTCTCTATGGTTATACCCCGGAAGAAGTAAGAGATATTCTGAAGGAGGTTGGTCTCGTTCCGATCTCAGCACACGTTGCGTATCAGGAGTTTAAGAACGATATGGACAAGACGGCTGAAAATTATGCCACAATCGGTTGCAAATATGTCGCAATCCCTTATTTATTGGAGGATCAGCGTTACGGCACAGAGTATTTCAAAGGATTTATGGCGGATATTCCGGCCATCGCAGCTGCATGCAAAAGAGTTGGGATTACCTTAATGTATCATAATCATGATTTTGAGTTTCTTAAGACATCAGAAGGCGAATATATACTGGATTACATGTATCGTACTTATGGTGAGGAGGTATGGCAGGTCGAGCTGGATACCTGTTGGACCAAGGTTGCCGGAGAGGATCCTGCCACATACATGAAGAAGTATGAAGGAAGATTACCGGTCGTTCATCTGAAGGATTATAGCGGAGGAACACCCTTTGAATTCCGGGCAGTAGGACATGGTGTCCAGGATATTCCGTCTATTCTTGCTCAGGCAGTCGCAGGAGGTAGCGAGTGGCTGGTAGTAGAACAGGATAGGCATACGGAATTCACCGCGCTTGAGGATGCACGTATCAGCAGAGATTATCTGATTTCTTTAGGTTATTAGAGAACATATGAATTTATACGGAGGTTTGGCTATGAGAAAGGTTAAGATAGGTATCGTCGGCTGTGGCGGTATCGCAAATCAAAAACATTTACCCGCAATCCAGAAGAACGGTAATTATGAAATTGTTGCTTTCTGTGACATTGTGAAGGAGAAAGCGGATGCCGCAAAAGAAAAGTTTGGTACAGCAGATGCTCGTGTATATACAGATTATACCGAATTAGTGAAGGAAACTGAGATCGAGGCAGTATATGTATTGACACCAAACAAGTCCCATGCAGCAATCTCGATCGCTGCGATGAAGGCAGGAAAACATGTTATGTGTGAGAAGCCGATGGCAAAATCCTATGCAGATGCAAAGCTGATGCTTGAGACAGCAAAGGAAACCGGTAAGCTTTTAACAATCGGATATCAGAATCGTTTCCGTCAGGATTCGAAATATTTAAAGACGGCTTGTGATAACGGAGACTTAGGCGATATTTATTATGCACGCGCTCATGCGGTACGGAGACGTGCGGTGCCGACCTGGGGTGTATTCTTGAATGAAGAGGAGCAGGGTGGAGGTCCGTTAATCGATATCGGAACCCATGCGCTTGACTTAACTCTTTGGATGATGAATAATTATGAAGCGGAATCCGTTACAGGCTCCGTATACCGTAAGCTGGCTGATCAGACCGACCAAGGCAATGCATTTGGTGATTGGGATCCGAAGGAATTTACCGTAGAGGATTCTGCAATCGGCTTTGTAAAGATGAAGAACGGTGCAACCATTCATCTGGAAGCTTCCTGGGCGTTAAACACCTTAGAGGTTGACGAAGCGAAGACCAGTCTCTGTGGTACGAAAGCCGGTGCGGATATGAAGGATGGACTTCGTATTAACCACGTAAAATATAATAAGCAGTGCGTTGAGCAGCCGGATCTGAGATCAGGCGGTGTAGCGTTCTTCACCGGCAAGAGTGAGGATGCTCCGGATATCGAGCAGAGAGTATTCTATAATGCAATCACAAATGGGGAAGATCTGGTTGTAAAGCCGGAGCAGGCAATTGTGGTTACAAGAATTTTGGAAGCAATCTATGAATCAGCTCGTACCGGAAAGACAGTATATTTTGACTAATCATAAAGAATCTGACAGGGCAGCCTGTCAGGACAGAGGGTAGTATTACTGATAGGGCTCCGTCAGGCATAGAGGGATTAATTCTATGCCTGACGGAGCTTTTGTATGTGCACCGGCTGTTACCTTTGACGTGTGTTAGGAAATGTAATTCCTATCTTGACAAAATTGAAATATTAGCATATGATGTGGCAAGATACTATATTTTATGAAGAAGGTAATTACCTTCGTCGAATGGAGAAACAGATGACCACAACACTTAGATGGATTAGATTTGAAGCTATTATGATCGCAATTTTACCGACCAACGGGATAAGTGCGCCTTTTTTTAATAGCGATCAAGATAACCCTATAAGTAGGTTGGAGAATTCATAATAAATGTAATATAATAATTATGATTAGTAGAACCCAAAGCTTATTCGGCTTTGGGTTTTTTTGTATCAAAATATAAGAAAGTATGAGGTTTTAACGATGATTGAATTAAATGTAAATGGATTAGTAAAATATTATGGTGCGAATAAATTATTTGAGAATATTTCCTTCCAGATTAAAACCGGAGAAAGAATCGGTCTAATTGGGCAAAATGGCTCAGGAAAAACCACCTTAATGAAGATTTTGATGGGACTGGAGGAGTATCAGGGAGGAGAGATCAGTCTTCGTAAGGATACAAAGATTGGGTACTTGAATCAGATACCGGTATACGAGAAGTCGGTTACGACTCTTCAGGTACTCCGAATGGCCTTTGATCAGGTGTACTCTATCCGTAGTCAGATGGAGGAGCTGGAGCATGCGATGGGCATACTGGAAGGGGAAGCATTAGAGAAGGCGATGAACAGCTATGCAAGACTGATGGAGCAGTATGAGCTGAATCATGGCTATGAGATGGACACCAGAATTGATAAAATAACCGAAGGACTTCAAATCGATGAAAACATGAAGGAAATGCTATTTGAACAGCTTAGTGGAGGAGAGAAAACACGGGTAATTCTGGGCAAGATATTGCTGGAGGAACCGGATATTTTGTTGTTGGATGAGCCGACGAATCATTTGGATCTTGTGACTATTGAATGGCTGGAAGGGTTCTTGAAGGAATATAAGGGCTCTGCCTTCATTATTTCCCATGATCGTTTCTTCCTGGATGCCGTTGTCAGTAAGATCTATGAGTTGGAATATGACCATGTGGAGCAGTATCTTGGAAATTACAGCTACTATGTAGTGGAGAAGGAACGTCGCTTTATCATTGAATATCGTAATTACCAGAATCAGCAACGTAAAATTGAACGTATGGAACAACAGATCGAGCGCTATCGGATCTGGGGGGTGATGCGTGACAGTGAGACGATGTTCAAGCGTGCAAAGGAGCTGGAGAAACGACTTGAGAAGATCGAGGTGCTGGATCGTCCGGTTCAGGAGAAACGAAAGATCCGTCTAAAGCAGACTACGGTCGGCAGATCAGGAAAGATCGTTCTGGAACTTTCGGGAGTTAGCAAATCCTTCGGTGCAAGGGAATTATTTCATGACATCAATCTTGGCATATACTATCAAGACAGTGCCTGTATCATTGGTGAAAATGGTAGTGGTAAAACTACACTGCTAAAAATGATCTTAGGAGAAGAGGGCATTGTCGAAGGAACAATACGTCTAGGAGCGAACGTTAAAATCGGTTATCTTCCGCAGCATGTGGAGTATCCCGATGAGGAGCAAAGTGTGCTGGAATATTTTGCACGCCTCCACAATCTTACCAATGGAGCAGCCAGAGCACAGCTTGCAAAGGTTCTGTTTCTGCAAGAGGATGTAAATAAAAAGATCAAGTACCTCTCCGGAGGCGAGAAGAGTAGACTACGCCTTTGTTCCTTGACCTTTGAGGGTGCGAATTTGCTGGTTTTGGATGAACCTACGAATCATCTTGATGTTGACTCCCGTGAGGTGCTTGAGGAAACCTTGAGTGATTTCGAGGGAACCTTGCTCTTTGTATCCCATGATCGCTACTTCATTAACAAATTGGCGGATAAGGTTATAACAATAGATGGAGGTAATCTTCATGAGTATGACGGGGATTATGCATATTATCAGGAGGAGCATAGGAAGGAACTGGAGAGGAAGGATACAGTAAGGATAAATTCTTCATACAAATCTTCGACCAGTCAAGGTGATACTACGAGTAACAGGATGAAAGATAAGTCAATAAAGAGTGGAAGTAAGCCGGAGGACAAAAGGGTAAGAAACGATCAGGCACCTGATACAATGAAACGAAAATCCGTAAGAAAATTGGAACAGCTCGAGGCAGTGATCGAAGAAATGGAAGAAAAGATGAAAGAACTTAAGGATATGATGGATACTCATAATGCCGATGGAACCAGATTACAGGAGCTCTACTCCCTGCATAATGAGGTGGAGAAGGAGTTAGAGACTGCGTACTTAGAGTGGGAAGAGCTGCAGGTAAATTAATCGTTCAGGCTGACAAAGAAAGAGTGGATTTTTAGACGAAAAGAAGGTATAATCATCCTCGTATCAAAAATGATTGGTTTATTCATATCACTTAACGTTAACGGAGGTTATTGTGAAAACACAGGATTTTTATTATGAGTTACCCGAGGAATTAATTGCTCAGGATCCGCTGGAAGACCGCTCCGGCTCCCGACTATTAATGTTAAATAAAGAGACCGGCGCTATAGAACATCGAATATTTCGTCAGATCACCCAGTATCTGCGTAAGGGAGACTGTCTGGTTGTAAATAATACAAAGGTCATTCCCGCCAGACTAATCGGTGAGAAACTACATGAGGATACGAATTCTGTGCCCGGTGATGCTCACGGTGCAAAGATAGAGCTGCTATTGTTAAAGAGGAGAGAGAATGATATCTGGGAGACCTTGGTAAAGCCCGGCAAGAAAGCAAGACCGGGAACCAGAATCAGCTTTGGGGATGGGTTACTGATCGGTGAGATTATCGATATGCTGGAGGAAGGAAATCGATTGGTTCAATTCAGCTACAAGGGAATATTTGAGGAGATTCTGGATCAATTGGGCCAGATGCCTCTGCCACCATATATAACTCATGAATTAGAAGATAAGAACAGATATCAGACCGTATACGCCAAATTTGAAGGCTCTGCTGCCGCTCCAACTGCCGGACTTCACTTTACGAAGGAGTTGTTAGCTGAGATTGAGGAGATGGGAATTCCGATCGCTAATGTTACACTTCATGTTGGGCTTGGTACCTTTCGCCCGGTGAAGGTTGATAATGTGTTGGAGCATCATATGCATTCGGAGTTTTATCAGGTAACACAGGAAGCAGCGGATATTATTAATGAGACGAAGCTGAGGGGTGGCAGAATTATCTGCGTGGGCACCACAAGTTGCCGTACGGTAGAGTCAGCAGCAGATGAACAGGGATTCGTTCAACCGGGTAGCGGAGATACCTCGATTTTCATCTATCCGGGCTATTGCTTTAAGGTACTAGATGCTCTGATTACGAATTTTCATCTACCGGAATCGACTCTGATGATGTTGGTGTCTGCACTGGCAGGAAGAGAACGCATCATGGCTGCTTATGAGGAAGCTGTAAAGGAACGCTATCGATTCTTTAGTTTTGGCGATGCGATGTTTATACATTAAATTGTTAAGCACATAAGCGGTTGATAAGCATATTATAGTGTCATAAAGTTAATATTGTTAGCATATAAATCAGACATGAATAAATTAATAAAAAATTTTTTTAAAATTACTATTGCAATTTAAAAATAAGTATGCTAAACTCACCAATATAATTTTTAGAAGACAACGAGGTCAGAGCTTATGCTTTGGCCTCTTCTTGTATCCGACAATGAAGTCAAAGCATGTTTGCTTTGGCTGATTTTATTTATTGACAAAGGTGTCAAGGTGTTTTACCTTGGCACCTTTCGCAGTTTATGCGAAGGTAAAATCAAGTGTCAACCAAGATTTTTTGATTTTTTACAATAGAAAGTTCGTGAGCGTGCTTTCTGTCTTTGGGGAATAAATGAAAGTAAGTGACGATGGGGTCAAAGCGTATGCTTTGACCTCAACTGCTTTCAACGGTGTGCAGGAGAGGATACCTAATAGGGTGGGCCTCTTTCACATAAATTAAAATAAGTGGAAAACAGGAGGAAAAAGTATGTATTCATCAGTCAACGTAATTTGGGTTTTAGTTGCAGCTGCATTGGTATTCTTTATGCAGGCAGGTTTTGCAATGGTGGAAACGGGATTTACAAGAGCAAAAAACGCAGGTAACATCATCATGAAGAATCTAATGGACTTTGCGCTTGGAACACCGATTTATTGGTTGTTGGGTTTCGGTATTATGTTTGGTGGAAGTAGTGCTTTAATCGGAGGCTTTGATCCGATGGTAAAAGGTGATTACTCCTCGATATTACCGAACGGGGTTCCGCTTATGGCATTTTTAATTTTCCAGACGGTATTCTGTGCGACTGCTGCAACCATCGTTTCCGGAGCGATGGCAGAGAGAACCAAGTTCTCTGCATACTGTATCTATAGTATGGTGATCAGTGCCATTATATATCCGGTATCCGGCCATTGGATCTGGGGTGGCGGCTGGCTTGCAGATTTAGGCTTTCATGATTTTGCAGGGTCTACTGCAGTTCATATGGTAGGTGGTATATCTGCATTGGTTGGTGCTAAAATATTAGGACCTCGTATCGGCAAGTACGATAAGAACGGTAAACCCAAAGCGATTCCCGGCCATAGCTTAACCCTTGGTGCACTTGGAGTATTTATTCTTTGGTTCTGCTGGTTTGGTTTTAATGGTGGTTCAACGGTCTCTGCTACAGGTGATGATGTCTTAGTGTCTATGGGAAATATCTTTGTTACTACGAATATGGCAGCAGCGGTTGCTTCCATCACAGTAATGATGATTACCTGGATAAAGTATAAGAAACCAGATGTATCTATGACATTAAACGGATCCTTAGCCGGTCTGGTAGCGATTACTGCAGGTTGTGACCTGGTATCCCCCTTTGGCGCTGCTATCATCGGTATCATCGCAGGCTTTGCTGTAGTATTTGGTATTGAATTTGTAGATAAGGTATTAAAGATTGATGATCCGGTAGGTGCTGTCGGTGTACACGGTATCTGCGGTGCCTTAGGTACTATCCTGGTTGGCTTATTTGCATTGGACGGCGGATTATTCTATGGTGGTGGCACATCCTTCCTTGTGACACAGCTGATCGGTGTAGGAGCAGTTATCGTATGGGTAACTGTGGCAATAACTATTACCTTCTTCCTTATTAAACACACCATCGGTCTTAGAGTATCAAGAGAAGAAGAAATTGCAGGACTCGATATTCATGAGCATGGCTTAGTAAGTGCTTATGCAGACTTTATGCCTTCCGCAATTGATGTATCAGGTGGTATGAATGAAGTGATTGAGAAGATAGCCGAGCAGGCAAAACCGATGACTGAGGCGGTACCGGTAACTCGTGTCAATGTTGCAAAAGAAGGTGCTACAACAAAGATCACAAAGGTAGAGATTATTACGAAGCAGAGCAAATTTGAAGCTCTTAAGGCAGCCATGAATGCAATTGAAGTAACAGGTATGACAGTTACTAATGTTCTTGGCTGTGGCGTACAAAAGGGTTCCACTGAGTTCTATCGTGGTGTTGCAATGGAGATGAACCTACTTCCTAAGGTTCAGGTAGAAATCGTCGTAAGTAAGGTACCTGTTGAGCTGGTAATTGAAGAAGCTAGGAAAGCATTATATACCGGTAATATCGGTGACGGTAAGATCTTCGTATATGATGTTGAGAATGTGGTTAAGGTTCGTACCGGTGAGACAGGATATGATGCACTTCAGGGTGAGGAATAAATATACTTTAGTCTATAAAACAGAAACGCTTTCATAGAAAGCAGAGTAGAACAATAACACCTCTTAGTCTTCTTACAGAAGGGTTAACACCGGGCTGTAAATGACTAAGGGGTGTTTATTATTATACATTGCTGGAATGCCCATTTTTTGATAAACTGTAATAGTAAATATATTGAAAAATTTGGTTTAGAAGAAATGGGGTAGATAGTAGATGTATACGAAGCAGGATATTATTGATCATATGAAAAATCTGGGGATTGAGAAGGAGGATACGTTATTAGTTCATTCCTCGATGAAAGCCATCGGTGAGGTTGAGGGAGGAGCAGATACAATTCTGGATGCTTTTATGGAATATATGCAGGACGGATTATTGATTGTTCCGACCCATACCTGGGCTCAAATCAACGATGAATACAGAGTGTTTCATGTTACAACGGAACCCTCCTGTGTGGGCTTACTGACGAATTTATTCTTAAAACGATCCGGAGTAATAAGATCCTGGCATCCAACCCATTCTGTAGCAGCCTATGGTAAGGAAGCTATGGAATATACTGCCGGAGAGGAATTAAGCGATACACCCTGTCCACGAACCGGCTGCTGGGGAAAACTCTATGACCGTAGAGCTAAGATTCTATTCCTTGGCTGCAGTCCAAAGAAAAATACTTATCTTCACGGAGTGGAGGAGTGGAATCGGATAGAGAACCGATTGACCGATTATTATCACCTGTATCAGATTATGACACCGGAGGGTAAATTAATTGATCGACCCATGAGGGGACATCATAATCCCATCGGTGATATCTCGCAGAATTATGATAAGATGATGGTGCCCTTCTTACATCATGGTATTGCGAAGGAAGGCTTTATCGGAGATGCCAAGTGTTACCTATGTGATGCAGTAGGGATGGCAGAGCTGACCTCCTCCTATCTGCAAAGAGATCCGGACCTGTTTTTGACCGGAGATCCGGTTCCTGAGGATTGGCTTTGATTATTTTTGTGAGATTTGAAGGAATATCAGGCTATACAGAGTAACGACTCCGTTTATTAAGTTATGTGCAAGGATAGGACCGAGCAGGCTTTTTGTCTTTAAAAACAGATAGCCGTAGAAAATACCGACAAGGAAGGCGGTTAATTGCTGTAACCCATCAATATATGTAATACGAAACGGAAGGATTTCGAAATTAATATGTCCGGCCATAAAGATTACTGTTGATAATAGAATTGCAATCACATTAGCTGTTTTGACAGAGGTAGAAAATCGTTTCATGATAAGCATTAGAACGGCGATAACAAGACCACGAAAGAATAATTCTTCACTGGTTCCGGTTAGTAAGATCTCAAAGAGAAAATAGCCTGTTACATTTCTGAAATTAAGCGGATAGGATAAGGTAACCTCAGTTCCATGCGTCACCATAAGATAACCGATGCAAAATTGAAGGATAGCCCATAGTGCCACAAAGCATAGGGTATAGATGACACTCGTCTTATAATTAGCAAAGCTTAAGCCGAAATCCTTCCAAGTCAAAGAAAACTGCTTCTTTATAATATAAATGAGAGCGATAAAAAGGAATGCCTGCAGGATATGATGAAGGTAGAGGTAGATAAATGCATTATCCGGGTCTAGGGTCTGATAAATTGGGTAAAGCCGAAACGAAAGTTGATAAATCCACTTATTCATGTAATTTTGAAATACGATAAATGTTAGTGTAATGGTAGCTATCATTCCGAATTGTTTTGCTCGCGTTGATGTTATCACCGTATCGACCACTCCTTATTATTAAACATATTTATATCGTCATTTTAGCATCATTTATTCGTCTGTGCAACACAGATAGTATAGGGTAAAGCAGAGAAAAAGAGGTGCAATAGCATTTGCACCTCTTTCTGTCTATACCTATATTAATGCTAGACCGAATGAAGACCATAGACTAGATGAATATACCATTGTGGAGTCGTTTATATTACAATAGATTAATTCATCTTCGCTAAGATGCTTCTGGCGACGCTGATTCCGTTGGCGGAAGCCTGTTGTAAGCCACGGGTTACAGCAGCACCGTCACCGATGGCACGAAGACCCTGAATACTGGTCTCGAAGTCAGTATTTACAACTACTTTGTTCGAGTAGAATTTAACCTCGACGCCGTAAAGTAGTGTCTCATCGCTGGCAATACCCGGTGTAACCTTATCGAGTGCCAGAAGCATTTCTTTAATATCCACCATGATACGGTGAGGGAATACTAAGGATAAATCACCGGGAACTGCGTCCTTTAAGGTGGGGATCAGGTTGTTTCGGCACAGTCTCTCTTCGGTGGTTCTTCTGCCTCTCTGGAAATCACCAAAGGTCTGAACGAGAATTCTGCCACCGCAAAGCATATTGCTGAGCTGTGAGATATGCTTACCATATTCAATGGGTGTCTTGAAAGGCTTCGTAAAGTTCTTGGATACAAGAATTGCAAAGTTGGTATTATTGGTCTTATATTCCTTTGATTTATAAGCATGTCCGTTGACCACAGCCAGATTATTCTCATAGTACTCAGTTGCTACTTCTCCGGAGGGATTGGTACAGAAGGTACGCACCTTATCATCGAAGGTAGGGGTATAGTACACCAGCTTCGCTTCATAGAGATTCTTGTTCAGGAATTCCATGACCTCATCACGAACCTCCACACGAACACCGATGTCTACCGTTCCGACCTTAGTCTCGATACCATGATCCTTACAGATTGAGCTAAACCAGTCAGAACCTTCACGGCCGATGGCTGATACGATTTCCTTGGCATAGAAGGTATCGCCCTTAGAGGTTACAATACCTTTTGCCTGTTTATCTTCAATGATAATATCCATTACCATAGTGTTGAAGATCATCTCAACACCCTCTGCCAAGAGATGCTCCTGGAGTCTGGTATAGATTTTATAGCCTTCCTCCGTACCTAAGTGACGGATGGGGCATTCAATTAATTTTAAGTTTGCGTTAATGGCGCGTCTTCTGATTTCACGAATTTCAGCTTCCTTGTCCACACCGTAGACATTGGTATCTGCTCCGAATTTCAGATAAATATCGTCCGATTCCTTAATCAATTCCATAGCTCTGTCGTATCCTAAGATATCCGGAAGATTACCGCCGACATCGGGAGATAAGGAGAGCTTACCATCTGAAAATGCTCCGGCACCGGCAAAACCGGTCGTAATAGCACAGGGTTGGCAGCCGATACATTGTTTGGTGGTTCTCTTCGGACACAGGCGCTTTTCAATCGGTCGGCCCTTTTCCACCATCAGTATTTTTAGGTCTTTGTTCTCTTTAATCAGCTCATAGGCACAAAAAATACCGGAAGGTCCGGCTCCTATGATAATCACGTCGTAATTTTGCATCGACAACACTCCTTTTGGAATCAAATTGATCTCATTACCGTGCTAATTCTATCATAGAATAGGCCACAAAACAAGCTTCATCTTGTATATTAATTCAATTAAAAAGCATATATAAGCAGGGCTTATGCAATATAAAAGGAGACCTTATCAGTCTCCTTACTCAGGCTATAGTTAGATTAAATTAAAGTGCTTCAAGGCCTGTTCAATTCCATTGTGATCCACATCCTCCGTTACATATGTAACGATATCTTTGATGGAATCCGGAGCATTACCCATTGCAATGGAATGTTTCGCATAAGTCAACATAGGAAGATCATTCTCACCATCTCCGAAGGCAAAGGTATTCTCATAAGGAATCCCAAGCTTCTGAATAATATATTCAATTCCGCTTGCCTTGGAATATCCCTTTGGTACGATTTCGTACAAGCGTCCCTCACGGTCAATAAAATCCAGAACATCCTTATATTTTTCATAAAACGGAGTTTCGTGTCCGTCTTCCTCCGGCCAGATGCAAAGCTTATCAAAGATGATATCTGGATCCTCCCAGCTACCTACCATGAATTCATGTCTCGTTACAAAGTCAATCATTCCGGTAATAATGGGACTGGTTGAATGATAATCGCAATATACCTTCTCGGAACCCTCCAGAACAGCCTCAATTTTGTGTATTCTGAGATCCTGTATTAAGGATGTGATCAGCTCCTTCGATAATTCGGTATGAAATAGGACTTCTTCGTTATAAATAATTTGAGTTCCGCAACCACAGATAAATCCATCAAAGCCAAGGCTTCGAACTGTTTTATCGATGAAGGAATTCACACGCCCGGTATTTATCATCAATATATGGCCGTTCGCCTGAGCTTGCTTAATTGCCTGCTTCGTACTTTCGGATACCTGATAGGTTCTATGACTTAATATGGTTCCGTCAATATCAAAAAATAGTATTTTCTTATCCATCTTATTCTCCTAAGTTAATCTAGATTGAAAATCAGTTTTATCAATCGGCAAAATTGTGCTGACGCCTATAGTTTCAGTAATATGGCAACAAATTGAAATAATGCGAAACCTACATCAAAATTACACCTTACCTGTATGGCTACGTCTCGTTTCAACATATACTAGAATATAATGATTGAACAAGAATGTCAAAAGGAAAATCCGATAATACTCTTGACAACGATGAAAAAGTCGATTAAGATAGGTGAAAAGATAACAACATTGAAGGTGAATGTAGTAGGATATATTTTCCCACCAGAGAGAACTTGTCACCGGCTGAGAGCAAGTTCAGGGTTCAGATGTATCACGAAGTTCGGCACCGGAGTTGCTTTTAAGATATTGACGGCGAGGCTTTTTACGATTAAGCTTTGCTGGTAATAAAAGAGAAGCCGGAGCAGTTCCGTTACAACTGGCTGAGGAGTCTGTGCTGCAGGCTTAAACTTGGGTGGTACCACGATGCTTTCGTCCCTTTCGGGCGGAGGCTTTTTTTGTATCTAAAAATAAAGTCATTAATTTAGGAGGTAGGAACATGTTAGAGAATCTTGAACGTATTAAAGAGCAGTTTTCAGCCGAATTGAATGCTGCCAATCTGAAAGAAGAGCTGGAGCGCATCAGAGTAGCATTTCTTGGTAAGAAGGGTCTTGTTACAGAAGCCTTGAAGGACCTTCGTAACCTGGATGTTGAAGCGAAGAAGTTAGCGGGTATGCAGGTCAATATACTGAAGGATGAGATTGAGCAGGCAATCGTTGATTATCAGAAGAAGATGGAGGAGCGCGAGTATCTGAGAGAGATCGAGAGAGCAGAACGCTATGACTTCTCCATTCCCTCTGACAGACCGGTAGGAACCATGCATCCGATTACCATTGTTCAGAAGCAGATTGAGGATATCTTCAAGACCATGGGCTTCATCATCGAGGATGGCCTTGAGATTCAGACGGAGTTCAATAACTTTGAGGGTGTTAATATTCCGAAGAATCATCCGGCGAGAGATATGACAGATACCTATTATCTGGAAAATGGACAGCTCTTAAAGACTCATACCTCCGCAGCTCAGAATACCATTTTAAGAAAGTACGGTGCACCGAAGCCGGGAGAACCTCTTAAGGTATTATTCCCCGGAAGATGCTTCCGTAATGAGAATATTGATGCCAGTCATGAGAATACCTTCTTCCAGATGGAAGGAATGATGGTAGGTGATGACATCTCCATCTCCAATCTGATTTACTTCATGAAGGTACTCCTGTCCGAGGTATTCCAGAGAGATGTAAAGGTTAGATTACGTCCCGGCTTCTTCCCCTTCGTGGAGCCCGGCTTTGAGCTTGATATTAATTGTGCAATCTGTGGTGGATCCGGCTGTCCTACCTGTAAGCAATCCGGTTGGCTTGAGCTATTACCCTGTGGAATGATCCATCCGAACGTACTTCGCCTTGGCGGCATTGATCCCGACAAATATACCGGTTTTGCTTTCGGTCTTGGTATGACAAGACTTGCAATGATGAAATACAATATCAAGGACATCCGTCTTTTCAATAGCGGAAACTTAAAGCAACTGAAGAAGTTTCCACGGTAATCGAATAGATTAATGAAAATATAGCAGGAGGCTGAGCTTGCTCGAGCAGAAGCATGCATTTTCATTAACAAGCGAAGCATACGAGCTACAAGCCGATTACAATTAAAGCTAATTACAAACAAGATTATATAGGTCATAGATTGGAGGAATTATATCATGTATATATCAATGAACTGGATATCCGAATTCACGGATCTATCAGGCATCAATATAAAAGAATTGATTGGAAGATTTACTCTTGCAACTGCAGAGGTTGAAGGGATTCATGAGAAGGGCAAGGACATCAAAGGTGTTGTAGTTGGTAAGATCATAGAGATCAACGACCATCCGAACTCTAAGAAGCTTCATCTGGTTAAGGTGGATATCGGTAAAGAAGTGGTTGGCTGTGTCTGTGGAGCACCGAATGTATTTGTTGGCGCTGTGGTACCTTTTGCTACTCTTGGCGGTCAGGTCGGAGAATTAGAGATTAAGGAAGCAAAGATTGCCGGTGAGATCAGTCACGGTATGTGCTGCTCTGAGAAGGAGCTTGGCATCAGCGACGACCATTCCGGTCTGATGATCTTAGAGGATATCTACCCACTGGGAACCGATATTAAAGAGATTATGCAGATTGATGATACGATCTTTGAAGTGGATAACAAATCCCTGACCAATCGTCCTGATCTATGGGGTCATTATGGGATAGCCAGAGAGATCTCGGTATTGACGAAGAGACCGCTTAAGCCTCTGGATAGAATTGATACCAGTATTTATAAGGATCTAAAGGCCATCGATGTGAAGGTAGAGAATGTAGAAAAGTGCTATCGCTACAGCTGTCTCTCCATCGGTAATATTACACAGAAGAAATCTCCGATTAATATGAGAATTCGCTTAAGCTATTGTGGGATGAGACCGATTAACCTGCTTGCGGACCTGACCAATTACCTTATGATGGAGCTTGGACAGCCGATGCATGCCTTTGATCATAAGAAGGTATCTACGATTCGCGTCAAGACTTACCCTGAGGTTGTTAGCTTTACAACACTGGATAGTGTTGAGCGTAAGGTGGATACAGATACCTTACTCATCTGCGATGAGAAGGAGCCGGTTGCAATCGCGGGTATCATGGGTGGCGAGCTTTCTGAGATTACCGATACTACAGATTCCGTGTTACTTGAGTCGGCCAACTTCGATGGTGTATCCGTTCGTAAGTCTGCGACCAGATTGGGACTTCGTACCGATGCCAGCTCAAGATACGAGAAGACCTTGGATCCGGAATTGACGATCCCCGCAATCGAGCGCTTCCTTAAGCTCCTGACGGATATCGACCCAGGAGTAGAGGTGACCTCCTCCCTGACCGATTGTTATGTGAAGAAATATGATGTCATCGAGATTGATTTTGACAAAGCTTATGTAGATAAATATACGGGTATTGACATCTCCTCCGACCGGATCGAAGAGACCTTAACAGCCCTTGGTTTTCAGGTGACTCGCAATAAGGATAGCTTCCATCTGGTAGTTCCTACCTGGAGAGCAACGAAGGATGTAACTATGAAAGCGGATATCATTGAGGAGATCACCCGTATCTACGGTTATGATAATTTTGATATCTGTTCCACGAAGGGTTATATGGTACCGATTCGTCATAGCGTGGAGAGAAGCGATGAATATCGTATGAAGGAGCTGCTGACAGAGCGTTATGCGATGAATGAGGTTCACAGCTATATTTGGTATGATAATAAGATGAATAAAGAGTTAGGCATCCAGACAGAGCCCAATATTCTTATTGTAAATTCTCTTGCTTCCGAGAATGATACCATCCGTTCTACAATGATTCCAAGCTTATTGGGGTTTGTGTCAAAGAATGTTGACAGCTTCCCGGAGATGGGCATGTATGAGGTTGGACGTGTGGCGGAAGGACTCCGTACAGATGGTCTTGCCAACGAGCGTAAGAAGCTTTCCTTTGTAGTTGGTAGCAAGAAGCTGTCTGAGAAGGATATCTATTTCAAATGTAAAGATATCATCGAACAGCTGGTACAATCCATCAAAAATGTTAGCCCCTCTTTCAAAGAAAAGGAAGAGCTGAAGAAATATAATTATGTTCATCCGGTTAATAATGCAGGAATTCTCGTTAAGGGGCAGGAGATTGGCTATTTCGCAATCCTGGATCCGAGAGTTAAGAATAAGATTGATAAGAAGCTGAATGTTGCATTTGCGGAGATTGATCTGGAGGATCTTGCTAAGGTTGATGCTGAAGGAATTCGTTATACCGAAGTATCCAAGTATCCCGGTGTTACCTATGACTTAAGCCTGCTGGCTGAGAAAGCCCTTCGATATGAGAATATTGTCAGCTATATCAAGGAATATCAATGTGATTATCTTCAGGGAATTCGTCTTGTTGATATCTTCGAGGATGAGAAGCTGTTGGCCGGTAAGAAGAGTGTAACCGTACGTCTCGAGTTTGGCTCCATGGAGAGAACCTTAGAGGGTACCGAGATAAGTAATATGGTGGATGAGATTCTGGGACTGTTATCTACGAAGGGTCTTGAGATCAGAAAATAATGTTACAGCATCCGGTAAGGCGCAGATGATTAGAGGATAAATTGCCTCTTAACAGTTACTTTGTTGAATATCTTAAGCAGATATTTATAATTCGAAAGGTGTATCTATATTACAGGTATCATACTGTATATAGATGCACCTTTTTTCGGCTCATTGGATATCGGCTCGAGAGAGAACGATAATCAATGTGATCCGCGTCCGGAACAGGAATAATGGAATATCTGCACTTGTCCCTGTATAAGCATTTTCTGAAGAGGGATAGACAGGATTGTCTATCATCAGCTTGAATTTATGGAGGTGCGAATGAATATTCAGCATAAAGGGACGGTAACAATAGAGACACTACGTCTTATTCTGCGGCGTTTTGAGGAAAAGGATGCGAAGGATATGTACCGAAACTGGGCAGGAGATCCGGAGGTATGTAAATATCTGTCCTGGGGTCCACATTCGAATGAAGAGGTATCTCGAAAGAGAATATTGGGATGGGTCAGTAATTATTTTCGCCCCAATTCCTATGTTTGGGCTCTGGAACTAAAACGAACCGGTACCGCAGTAGGTTCCATCAGCGTTGAGATTGCGGATGACAATGCCGGTCTTTGTGAGGTGGGATATTGTCTGGGGAAGGATTACTGGAAGCAAGGCATTATGACGGAAGCGTTGAATGCGGTACTGCATTATCTCTTTTATGAGGTTGGTTATCAGACAATTCGAGCAAAGCATGATGTTCTGAATCTGGCATCGGGTAGAGTGATGCAAAAGGCAGGAATGAAATATTCTATGACGGAGCCAAAAGTCGGTGTTCGCAGAGACGGAACCAATTATGATTGCGATGTATATGTAAAGCATATTGATGAGGAGTAAGTGAATCAATTCAAAGGATGGCAGCGTAATGTTGATATTGTCAATCCGAATCAGAGACATGGTTAAGACCGGTAGAGGAATTGTATTAGTCTGTCGGATTAGCAGATGTCTCTAATTCATGTTGATAAAGCGTTAGGATAAGTGGTATCATTAAGTAAAATATACTGTGAGGTAGCTATGAAGAACATCATATTGTTTACCGGTGGTGTAGAGACTCTGGATTACTTTTCCCTGCAGCTTGCGAAAGGCTTTACCCGGTTAGGGCATGAAGTGTTTCTCTTTGATCTTCTTAAGGATGAGGAATGCTTAGAGAAGCTTCTTTTCTTCTATACAGAGGATAATACAATTATGCTCAGTTTTAATTTTACCGGTATTCGTGGAGAAGATATCTTTTATGATGAGGAAGGAGAATTATTCTGGGATGCTTTTCGCATTCCCTGTTATAATATAATCGTTGATCACCCCTTCTATTATCATGAGCTTCTGAGTCGAAGACCGAAATTGTACCATCAGATCTGTATTGACCGGGATCATGTAAGATATATGAAGCGTTTCTTCCCGGAGGTGAGCATGAGAGCATTCATGCCCTTGGCAGGAACGGAGGCTGAGCTTGAGGTCCCCTATCCCCCGCTTGCGGAGAGGCCAATCGATATCGTATTCACCGGTAATTATACACCTCCTCAGAGCTTTGATAAGCATATCACCCGAATTGATGAGGAGTACACAGCTTTCTATCATTCCATTATTAATGCGTTGATTGCAGACCCGAGTCTACCGATGGAGAAGGCCTTCGAGCATTTTCTGACGAAGGAGATGGGCGAGCTTTTGGAGGAGGAATTGAAGCTTTGCATGGAGAACATGATCTTTATCGATCTCTATGTCCGGTTCTATTTTCGTGGTCTGGTGATCCGTACTTTAGTCGATCATGGCTTTAAGGTATATGTCTTTGGGAACGGATGGAATCAACTGGAATGTAGTCATCCGGAGAATTTGATCAATGGAGACGCTCTGGATTCCCACGGGTGTCTTCAAAAAATCAGACAAGCCAAGATTTCCTTGAATGTTATGCCCTGGTTCAAGGATGGTGCCCATGACCGTATCTTCAATTCTATGTTGAATGGTGCATTATGCCTAAGCGACAGTAGTCGATATCTGGAGGAGGAACTGAAGAATGGCAGAGATCTTGTTTATTATTCCCTTACAGAACTCGACAAGCTGCCGGATATCGTAGAGGGCTTATTAAGGAATTATGATAGTATGAAGAAGATAATCGATTCCGGATACCGGAAAGCAGCAGAGGGGCATACCTGGCTGCATCGTGCGGCTTACATCGGAGAAATGCTGGATGAAGAAGGAATATGAACCATTTTCTCTATATAAGATGTACCGTTTATGTTGTATAATCAACTGGAAAGCTGTATTTATTGTTATGAATAAGATATAATGAAATCAGATGATTGGTCAACAGGAGAAGAACTGAAATAAATGGAAAACCATAATTAATATAAAAGAATATTTCGAATCAATACGATAAGGAGGAATGTGATTATGTTAAAGGAATTTAAGAAATTTGCGTTACGAGGGAATATGATTGATTTAGCTGTTGGTATTATTATAGGTGGTGCCTTCAGCGGCATAGTTAATTCACTGGTGAATGATATTATCATGCCAATCTTAAGTTTAATAACAAAGAATATTGACTTTAAGAATTTGTTTATTTCACTGAACGGTATTCACTATGATACGATTGAACTTGCGAAGGAAGCTGGTGCGGCAACAATTAATTATGGTACCTTTATTTCAGGCGTGCTTAATTTCATCATTATGGCCTTTGTAGTGTTCATGATGGTAAGATGGATCAACAAGCTTAAGAAACCGGAAGCACCCACTGCTCCTACTATCAAGCAATGTCCTCACTGCTACTCGGAGATCAACATCAAAGCGACGAAATGCCCCAATTGCACTTCGGATATATAAGATAATGCATCCCAAATAATATTATCTCCATTGAAAAGGTGAAGGAACCCATATACTATTTTGATATAGTATATGGGTATATTTTTTGGTTTAATGTTGAAAAGATTGGTACCTGTGAGCAGAGAATTCACGCAGCATGTAATCCGTATATCGTGAATAAAGGGAAGAGGAGATATAGACAATGAGAAATACATTAGTAGGATATCAGACCGGAGTTAATCTTGGTGGCTGGATCTCGCAGTTTCGAGAGGCTTCGACGGAACATTTTGATACATTTATCACCGAAAGGGATATCGAGCAGATTGCATCCTGGGGCATGGATCATGTGAGATTACCGATTGATTATACAGTCATTGAGGATGAAAATACTCCCTTTTTCTTTAAGGAGGAGGGATTTGCTTATATCGACCGTTGCATCCATTGGTGTGAAGCTCATGGCTTGAATATTGTTCTGGATCTTCACAGAACACCGGGATATGCCTTCCATTCACTTAAGGATAATCATCTGTTCGAGGACGATACGCTACAGGACCGTTTCCTAAACATCTGGAAAACCTTTGCGAACAGGTATCGGGAGTATGGGAGAAATGTGATCTTCGAACTGTTGAATGAGATCGTAGAGCATAACTCGGATCGATGGAACAAGCTCAGTAAAAGAGCAGTTGCTGCCATACGGGAGATTGATTCCAAGAGAGTGATTATCATTGGCGGTAATAATTATAATAGTGTGACAACACTTAAGGAGTTGGATTATATCGAAGATGACAATCTTGTATATACCTTTCATTTCTACGAGCCTCATATCTTCACTCATCAGAAAGCGGGTTGGGAGCCGCCAATGAAGGAATTGCGTTTTGAAGTACCTTATCCTTCCGGGACGGAGGACTATAATAAATACCTGAAGCAATCCGAGGTTTTCCGCAGACATCTTGCTTTCGATGAGAAAATAGGCAAAGATTATATTCGAAGATATTTACAGCCTGCCTTGGAATTTATCAGGGAGCGTAATGTTCCCCTTTACTGCGGTGAATATGGGGTTATTGATTATGCTCCAATGGAGAGTAATCTTCGTTGGCATGAGGATGTATGTGATATACTGATAGAATACGGGATTGGAAGAGCAGTATGGACCTATAAGCTAATGAGCTTCCCTTTGGTAGATCTGTTTTCAGAAGTAAGAGACGATAGGCTGATTAAAATTGTCAGTAGAAGACAATAAAATAGAGAAAAGCAGAAAAATCAGACTTTTCAGTTTGTTTTTTCTGCTTTTCTCTATTTTCATTGACTTATTACCGGAACCAATTATAATATAGGAATCAATACATTTAATACACATATTTGAAGGAAAGTAACGATATGGAAAATCAAAATCTCATTGAAATGATTAAGAAAAATCCACATGTGATTCAATCAATAGAAAATCCTACTGAGGAGATGAAGCTGACGGCAGTTCGTAAGAACGGTCTTCTCTTAGAATACATTGAGAATCCTACCAGACAGATGCAGGAATTTGCCCTGGATAATAATCCGCATGCGATCAAATTCATCAGTGATCCGACAGAAGATATGATGATGAAGGCAATCAAAGGTGGTTGGATCAATCTGGAGTATATCCGAAAGCCGACGGAGCAAGTGTTAAGACTGGCATTAGATCAGGCAGGATGGGCAATAAAATACATAAATAGCCCCAGTGAAGAACTCCAATTATGTGCGGTAAGGAAGAATTACGATTCCATCAAGTTTATTCAGGAGCCTTGTCCGAGTGTTCAGGAAGAGGCAGTTAGAGCGCATTATGAGGCATTAAGATTAATCAAAGCACCAACCCGCGAAGCGAAGTGCGTTGCGATCCGTAACAATGAAGAGGCGATCACCTTCCTGGTTGGATTAGAGAAGGATGAGATTCTTGAATATCTGAAGTTGAATTTTCTGGTGATCAAATATGTCAAGAAGCAAATAACGAGAGAGGATCTTGAAATTGTGCTGAAGGACGTGTTATCGAAAGAGGATGTAGAAGAGAAATACGTCAGAGATTTTATCAATTATAATACGGTGGATCAATTTGACATAAAGCCAATCGATAAGATTATGATAGTACACGAATATGGAAGTTGTAAGGCGAAGAGAATTACAGTGGATGAGAAGCTGAAGACAACAATGTGAAAATAAACAGTATTTTACTTCTGAGAAATGTGACTAAGTTAAGGTGAAGAAAATAACTCATTCTTTGACTTGAACCGATGAAAAAACGATTGTGATGATGTAAAGTACCATAATGGAGGAATATATGAATTATATAGATACATTAAAAAGTGTTGAACTGGTAATTGCAACCGGTGAAGTACCCTTACTCGTTGGGGAAAGCGGAATAGGCAAGACAGCCTTGGCGAATGAAATTGCAGAGCGCAACCATTGGAGCTTAATCGTGATAGATGGAAATCTACTCAAAGAGGGTGAAATCGGCGGCCTTCCCACGATTGAAACCTATGCCCTGCCAAATGAGAAGGGTGAAACAATAGAACGCAAGACAACAGTATATGCGGTTCACAATAAATTAAGGGAGATTGATCTGGAAATAGAAAAGGGCAGAAGTGTTCTTCTGTTTATTGATGAGATCAATCGGTGTGAACATACTGTCCAGCAGGAGCTGATGAACCTGATACTTAACCGGGAAATTAACGGATACAGGCTGAATAAAGAGGTCAAGATACTGGCGGCGATGAATCCGTCCGGAAAATATGGCTCCGATTTTGACTATCAAGTGGTGGATATGGACGCTGCTCAGGAGAATCGATTTGTGTGGTTATATATGGAGCCGGATTATATTCAATGGCTGGATTGGGCAACCGATGCCGGGCTGGAACCGAAGGTGATTGAGTTTATTTCGACCTTCCCGGAATACCTGCATCGATTAAATGAGGATAATATTCGTGCAACCCCTAGAAGCTATGAGAGAATCTCCAAGGCATACAAGGTGTACCTGGAACAAAGAGATGACATTCCTCGGTCGGTATTTCTGAATGTTATCAAGGGGAATGTTGGGAAAATGATCGCTGAGGAATTTGTCAATTTTGCTGAGTCGGATTATAGCCCCTTGGTGTCCTTCGATGAGGTATTTCAAGGGATGTCAATTTCACAAGAAATTATAGAAAGAATACACAAGGAGACCCACACAAGACTTTATCTATCCGCTAAGAATATTCTAAAAAGCCTGGAGACATACATGAAAGGTAATCAGGAGGATATAGATAATAAGGTGAATCGTATGATTGAATTATTAAAAATTTATCCGATTGATTTAAGAGTGGGTATCATGAAGGATATTCGGAACAATTATCCAATGGTATATCAATATGCGTTGGAAAAGGAAGCCTTTGTTGAACTATATTTTGAAGCCTATGAATTAGTAAATGGCTAGGGAATTTGGAGAGAAATTGATGGAAACATATTTTGATCGTCATGCGAAAGAGCTGTTGGAGAAGGCAAAGAGGATTATGAAGGTTTACTTTGCCGAAAATCGGCATGAGATAAAAGCAGATCTAATCATCCCGGAAGAATTTCGAAAAGAATTTGACCGCATGGTAGATAAAGTGAATTTAAGCCTTCTGGAGGATAAGGATAATTTCTATGGATACTTTATGTTTCAGATGTCAAGAGAGATCCGATTTGATATCAGCAGCCTGACGGCTGTTAATTTTCGCGGAGCAAAATATGTTATCTATTTTAATCCAATCCTTTTCTGCAAGTTAAGTCTGCAGCAGATGGAAAGTACAATTAAGCATGAGATACTGCATATATTATCGATGCATATCCTCCGGGCGAAGGAGCTTAAGGGCAGCTACAGCAATTTAGCAATTAATATGGCAATGGACATTGTGGTGAATAAATACTTGAGTTATTTGCCTCCTTATGCCACAACCCTGGAATGGGTCAATCTTCATTATAACCTTCATTTAAAGCCCTTCCAATCCTTTGAGTACTATGTCGAAAAGCTACAGCTTGCACTGAATCTACAGGAAGGGGAAAAGAAGGAGCTCGAGGTTGACAGTGAGGACAATGAACTCATCGAGCCGGAGTATGAACCGGAGCGGACCCACGATCTGTGGGAAGAGACCGATGATGTGGAGGATAAAACCCTACGAGAATTTACGGAAAAGGTCATGGGTGCCTCCAGAAAGGGTGAAATCGAAGCCTACATAGAAAGCATGATTAAGGCACTGAGAGGGGACAAGGGTGAATTACCTTGGAATCTCTATTTGAGCAGATTGATGGGAACGGTTGAAAGCAATAAAAAGAAGACCATAACCAGGCGAAGCAGAAGGCAACCGGAACGAATCGATCTGAGAGGACAGCTGCGCAGCCATAAGGCGAAAATAGCGGTTGCCCTTGACATCAGTGCCAGTATGAGTGAAGAGGAGTTTCAGCAGGCGATCAAGGAAGTTCTGAGTATTGTCAAGAATTATAATCATGAGATCACGATGATAGAATGTGACGATGAGATCCGTCGCGCTTATAAGGTGAAATCCATAAAGGATATTAAGACCAGAATGCATAAAAAGGGTGGAACGAAGTTTAACCCTGTCTTTGAATATGTGAATCAAAACAAGTATAATCTGCTAATCTATTTTACGGACGGAAAAGGAGAAGATAAGCTGCGAGTAATACCAAGAGGTTATAAGACACTTTGGATTATCTCCGGAAGAGGAGATCAGCTTTCTTTAAAAGAACCATATGGAGTTATCAAAAAACTTAGTAACATAGAGACGAAAGACAATGTACTAGATTCCACAGAGGTATCAAAAGGCGGATTTTCCATGAATAATCAGGAAAAGCTATAAATTCCACAGATTGATTATTTTTCCAATTGTTCGATTTTTGCTTGTGCTATAAACTTTCGCTTGATATAATAAATCATGGATTAGGATAGAAAAAACAGCACAGAATATAGTAAAAAGAGCGGTTACAGGAGGTCCTATGCTTCGTAGATTTTATCCAAAGAGATTAGCACCATCTTCTTATGATATTGATTATGAGAAATTATATAAAGAAGGATATCGCGGTATCCTGTTTGACATTGATAATACCCTGGTGGAGCATGGAGCAGATGCCAGTGAACGTGCTATTTTGCTCTTCACAAGACTGAAACAAATTGGTTTTAAGACCTGTCTTATCTCGAATAACAGTGATGAGAGGGTACGACGCTTCAATGCGAAGATCGGAACGAATTATATTCATAAAGCCAATAAGCCCTCCACGAAGAATTATATCAGGGCAACTAAGATCATGGGTACCCGAATCGATAACACTATCTTTGTAGGAGACCAGCTTTTCACCGATGTATACGGTGCGAATCGCGTTGGGATGATGACCTATCTGGTTAAGCCGATTCATCCGAAGGAAGAGATTCAGATTGTCTTTAAGCGTAAGCTGGAGCGCATCGTATTGCATTATTACCGTAAAGATCTGGCGAAAGGAAAGATACAGCAGGATTAATAATGAAGAGAAACATGAAACACAATATCATTTTAATTGGTTTTATGGGCAGTGGCAAAACCAGTGTAGGTGAACGTCTGGCACAGAATTTATCCTATCGATTTCAGGATACGGATCGCTTACTGGAACAACAGGAACGCGATACCATCAATCATATCTTTGCAGTTCACGGAGAAGAGTATTTTCGGAACAAGGAGACCGGGTTATTGCAGGAGTTGCGTCCTAAGCTGGAGCATGTCGTACTGTCGACCGGAGGTGGTCTTCCTCTTCGGGAACAGAATGCAACACTGCTGAAGGAAATGGGTTTCGTAGTGTACCTGAAGGCTTCCAAGGAGACAACCCTGAAGCGTCTTGCCGGTGATAATACCAGACCATTGTTGCAGGGGGATGACGTGGAGAATAGAATCGAAAGTATGCTGAATTATCGTACACCACTCTATGAAAAGGTTGCACATAAGATCATTGTAACCGATCATAAATCAATTAATGAGATAGCAACTGCCATTATGGAAGCATATATGAAATTAATCTACTGATTTGTTCGAAGTACCGAATATTCAGTTTGCAGCTGAGATCATGATATGGAGTAGAAACGGAGGAAAAGTATGAGGATATTGGTGATAAACGGACCGAATTTGAATTTTCTCGGTATTCGCGAAAAGGGTATCTACGGAACACAGGACTATAATTATCTTCTGAAGCTCTTGGAGGAGAAAGCCAAGGAGAGGATGGTTGAACTTGAGACCTTTCAGAGTAACGGAGAGGGAGAGATTATTGACCGACTTCAGAAAGCCTATTATGATCAGGTGGATGGTATTATTATCAATCCCGGTGCTTATACTCACTACAGCTATGCAATTCGTGATGCACTTTCGTCTCTAACCATACCGAAGATAGAAGTACATATATCAAACATTCATCAGAGAGAAGAATTTCGTCATAAATCAGTTACTGCGCCGGTATGTAACGGACAGATCGCTGGCTTAGGACTACAGGGATATTTGCTGGCCATTGATGCAATACTGGAGCTTTCTGCTAAGGCGAAGGCGGAGTAGCTTCATCAGAGCAATGGTTGAGATGTTATCCAATGTAATAAGAGGAACGTGAAAAGCATGGAACGAAGTAAAGTTTCATAGTAGAAAATAGAAGGACAGGTAGAAGCATGAATAATTACAAGAGAGTACAAGAGTTATTACAGAAGAAATCCATAGGAGCCGTGATCATATCCAATGGCAATAATATGCGTTACATCAGTGGTTTTGCCGGTGAGACCGGTTATGTATATATTTCTGAGAATAGACATGCAGTGGTTACCGATTTCCGATACACCATTCAGGCAGAGATTGAGGCAGAAGGCTACGAGATCATTACCATTGGAAACGGTGGTTATGAAGAAGCTCTCAATGACATTCTTAAGACAGATGGCATCGAGCGTTTGGGTTTTGAAGCAGAGGAGATGCTGTTTGCTACCTATAACAAGCTAAAGGATAAGCTTGTAGTAGAAGAGCTCGTACCACTTGGCAATGAAATAACTGCAATGAGACGAATTAAGACCCCGAGAGAACTGGAGTATATTAAGCAGGCAGAAGCAATCGGCGATCAGGTGTTTACCGATATTCTTGACTTCATTAAACCGGGTATGACTGAATTAGAGATAGCGGCACGCATTGAGTATCTGCTTAAGGTAAAGGGTGCCAGCGGTTGCAGCTTCCCGGCTATCGTTGCTTCCGGCGTAAACTCTTCAATGCCTCATGCGGTTCCTTCCTCCAAGAAGGTTGAAGTAGGCGATTTCCTCACCATGGATTTTGGTTGTGTATATGAGGGCTATTGCTCCGATATGACCAGAACCATCGTCATCGGAAAGGCTTCCGATAAGCAGAAAGCGGTATATGAAACGGTTCTTAAGGCACAGCTTGCTGCTCTCGATTTCCTTAAGGCAGGAGTGAAGGGCAAAGAAGTGGATAAGATTGCACGTGATATCATCTATGGTGCAGGATATGAGGGATGCTTTGGTCATGGACTCGGTCATAGTGTCGGACTTCATATTCATGAGAATCCAAGATTATCGATGTTGGAAGAGGATATCATCGAGGCCGGTATGACCGAGACCGTAGAGCCGGGTATTTATATCAAGGGCTTTGGCGGAGTAAGAATCGAAGATCTGGTAGTGGTTACCGAAGATGGTCATGAGAATTTCACCTTCTCCAACAAGAAATTAATTGAGTTGTAGGAAATATAGTTCAGGCCTAAGCCGGATTTCGCCTAGCTACATCTAGCTTAGGCAGAGCACCATACAAATTTGCATGGCTGAACTGAAAAAAAATGTTGCAAAATAGTCTAGGTTATTATAGACTTAAGAGTAGTCAATTTTAAGGAGGAGTTTTGTATATGGTATCAGCAGGCGATTTCAGAAACGGTCTGACAATTGAAATGGACAATAACGTATATCAGATTATAGAGTTTCAACATGTAAAGCCCGGTAAAGGTGCAGCGTTCGTAAGAACTAAATTAAAGAATATCAAAAATGGTGGTGTAGTGGAAAGAACCTTCCGTCCTACCGAGAAATATCCCCAGGCTCACATTGAGAGAAGTGATATGCAGTATCTGTATTCTGATGGTGAGTTATTCCACTTCATGAATGTTGAGACATTCGATCAGATTGGTATGAATGAGGATTCTGTTGGTGATTCCCTTAAGTTCGTTAAGGAAAATGAGATGGTTAAGATGCTTTCCCATGGTGGACAAGTATTCGCGATCGAGCCTCCGTTATTCGTAGAGCTTGTTATCACAGATACAGAGCCTGGCTTTAAAGGCGATACAGCACAGGGTGCTACGAAGCCTGCAGTTGTTGAGACAGGTGCAACCGTTTATGTTCCTTTATTCGTTGAACAGGGTGACAAGATTCAAATCGACACCAGATCCGGCGAGTATATGAAGAGAGTATAGTCTCGCGAAATACATGCGAGCCATTAGTAGTTTGTGCCTGCGTCTTCCCAAAGTGTAAAAAACACATTTGGTACAAACTAATTCAAAGGGTAGATAATATGAGCGCAATCCAAGGAAAATCAAGGTTTTCCGTGGGTTGCGCTTTTTAATTATTAAAGTAATGATAGCGTATCGTAGCTTTACCCCCTACATAGTATAAGAGTGGAAAATAATGGTGGAATTTGCTATTAAACTGAGATATAATATTACTCAATACATATCTTAATTATGACAACTATGAATGGACATACGAATGAATCTTGGTTAAAGGAGTATATTATATCATGGAAAAGCGCTACTATATTAATGTTATTGCAGATAATTATTTGAAAAACGTGATTGATGACCCTGATTCAATGAAGGTAAATGACAAATTCCTTCACGGTCTTGATCAGAGACAGTTCAAAGATGGTTTTTTGACTCTTCTATCTATTGTTCGTAAGCTTTATGGTGACGTTGCTTGTGATCCTGGTAGCTTTGGTATGCTGTTGAAGGATAATATTGATATTAATGCAAAGAACACAGACTATACCAACAGCAATGCGAGCTTTCTTCGGATACCTAACTTGTTGTTAATTATAGGGGCAAGAACAGAGCTTCAGCCTGACATGTCATTAACGATTGATGGAGGAGTTCTTTCATCGGCAGCAAAAGAGTTAAAAATCACAGGTCTGCCGTTATTACTTTCTAAACTTAGAGAGTATGATTTTGAAATTATCGGTATCGAAAATACGGTTAAAAAGGGGAATATTATTTCTATTTCTTATAGTAACAATCAGGCACTTACTATAGTGTTGAAAGCGATGGCGGACGCATTATTGGAGATGAATAAAGGTGACATAAAAAAGCAAAAGAATTATTTCTATATGATGCATAATGGAATTTTGGAAGGTGAGAAAGTTAAGGAACCAAAGCTGACGGTGAAATCAATTTATCATGCTCTTGACTCTACGAGGGGTGAAAGTGCTGCTGTATTGCATGATAGTGTAGCGGATGTTACGAAACAAGCTGTCCGTATGGGTGGCTTTATGCGCAACGACTGGTCTTGCGTTTACACGAATATCAAGAATAAAAAAGTTTTAATGAGTCTTCAAGTCGAACAGGAAAAACTTTCTGCTAAGCTGAATCTGCAGCATATCAGTCAATATATGCCGTTAGTAATAGAACAGCCAACGAAGATACAGGAGTCAATCCGTTCAAATGGATGGGATTGCGGACATTGTAACCCGGGTTGCTCTGGTGGATTTCCGTTCGAGATGGATGGAAAAGCCTATAACAAATGTCGCTGCGGTTCGTTTGTGTTTGAAGATATAACAATAGAAGACGTCCAAAGTTTTAAAAAACTATTAGGGCAGGAACTTTTATGTGAAAACTTGTAAGATGAGCTTTGTTGATCATAACACTCATAATCTCAAGGTTATAAGATGCTATTATCTTGAATTAAAAGCGCAATCCAAGGAAAATCAAGGTTTTCTGAAGGTTGCGCTTTTTAATGTTATTATTGAGAACGAAATTATATCCGTATATAAATATGACATTGTGTAGTCAAGTTTTATGTGCTATGGTTAAATAATAAATATTTTATATGAATCAATGAACTATAACTAGTGCTGTTGTGTTTGCTAATAAATATCGATTGGAGGACTTGATTATGGATGAGAAAATAAGATGCTCCTGGGCAGGGAGTACCCCGATATACATAGATTATCATGACAATGAATGGGGACGACCGGTACATGATGATGTCAAGCTGTTTGAGATGCTTATCTTAGAAGGGATGCAGGCAGGTCTTTCATGGATAACCGTACTGAATAAAAGAGAAGCTTTCAGAGAGGCTTTTGATGGGTTTGATCCAAATAAGGTAGCTCTTTATGACGATACAAAGATTCAGGAGCTTTTGGGTAACGAAAAAATAATAAGAAATCGCTTGAAAATTAATGCTGCTGTGCGCAATGCCAACGCGTTCTTAAGTGTGGTAGACGAATATGGAAGTTTTGATAAGTTTTTATGGGGATACGTTGATTATACACCGATTGTCGGTCATTGGGAGAAGCTTAGTGATATGCCGGTAAGCACCCCACTCTCTGATAAGATAAGCAAAGACTTGAAGAAACTGGGCTTTAAGTTTGTTGGATCGACTATAATTTATTCTTTCATGCAAGCGATCGGTATGGTTAATGATCATATTACACAGTGTTTTGTTTATGATGAGATATTGAAGAAGTATCGACAGAAATCAACCTGCCAGCTTTAAGACAATAATTAAGCTGGCTTCATGATGTGGAGTTAATACAAACAATGATACAACAATGAATGTATCATATTATGATATAGGAGGATAAGCGAATGATTTATGCTGCTTTGCTGAGAGGCATCAATGTTGGCGGAAATAATAAAATCGATATGAAGCTGTTAAAGGAAACCTTTGAACGAGCAGGTATGGAATCTGTGATTACCTATATCAATTCCGGAAATGTTGTTTTTACGAATGAAACTCACTCCAAGGAAGAATTACAAAAACTTTTGCAAAATGCAATTTATGAAGATTATACTCTGGACATTAAAGTATTAATTCGTAGTTTGAAAGAGTACTCGGATATGATGAACTATCTGCCCGAAGATTGGAAAAATGATAGTGAGATGAAAAGTGATGTTTTGTTTTTGTCTGAAGAAATCAATAGGGATACATTGCCGGAGCATTTAAAAGCAAAGCCTCAGATCGATACTCTAATCTACGCCCCGGGAGCAGTTCTATGGGCAATCGATAAGAAGAACATTACAATAAGCGGGCTACAGAAAATAATTGGGACAAGCTTATATAAGAATCTGACGGTACGAAATGTTAATACTACCCGCAAGATATATGAGCTTATGAAAGCAATGGATGAGAAATAATGTGGTTCCACTTCCAATAGTCTCTGTTATTCACATGGATTTCCTTTCGTGATACTAAACGGAGCGTTGATTGCAATCGGTTCCATCATGACTTACGATAGAACGGATAGGAATATCAATGGATACGGAAAAATACTCACGGAAGGAAACAATCTTATGGAAAAACTCTCAAAAAAAGAGATGAAAGAACAATATAGAAATCGAAAATTAACCGGAGGAATTTACAGCATAAAATGCAATGGTAGTGGTCGTGTCTGGATTAAATCATCCAATGATTTGGATGGTCAAATGAATAAGTTTCACTTCTTTGTTTCGACCAATTCCTGCCCTGAGCCAACGATGCGAGCGGATTGGAATCAATATGGGGCTCAGGCTTTTTCCTTCTCCGTTCTGGAGAGGCTGGAAAAAGGAGATATGCAGTCGCACGAAGAATTTGCGGATGATATCCGTGCACTGTACGAGATGTGGTTGGAGGAAGACTCACAATTGTAAATTCACATTTGTAGACAGAGATGCAAGGTTCTTAAGTCTCCCTTTTATATTTTCCCCTTTCAGAAGGATGGTTAGCATCCGGAGTACAAGGCTTTGCAGATGATAAATAATAAATAATATAAAACGAAAAGCATAATTCTTGAGATCTCAAGGTCTCCTGAATTATGCTTTTTATACATGATCATAAAATATCTGCGAAGCTGATATTCTAAAATATATACCTCACAAAAGGCTTGTTAAGCTTACCCTTTTGGTTGCAAGATGGACTGTGATTAATGACTAATCTCCTTAAGCAGATAATGATAGGTGTCCTCTATGACATCATCCTCCAGCTTCTGATCAAGAAAATATTCGATCGCCTGCTTTGCCTGAGCGACAAGCATCTCAAGACCGGTAACGCCCTTCATACCAAGCTGTTTTGCCTGTAATGTAAGCCTTGTCTCAAGTGGGTTAAAGATTGCATCGACTACAGCTTCACATTTTGTAAAGGTAGTCAGATCCAAGGGGGAAGCATCTATATTCGGATACATCCCTTGAGGAGTGGTGTTTGCAATGATCTGGACATCGGTATGCACCGCATAGCATTCTTCATAGGAGATGGTTGTATCGGTGGATTGTCTGCTGACGATAAGTACCTGGTCAGCACCTAAGTGCCGGAATACTGCAGCAACCGTTTGAGAGGTTCCTCCACTACCAAGGATAAGACATTTCTTATCCTTAATCCGGATGCCGTTATGCTCCAGCATATATCGAAAACCATAAAAATCAGTGTTGTAGCCGATATAGTGACCATTCCGATTCACAATAGTATTCACAGCGCCGATCTCCTTCGCTAAGGGATCCATTTCATCCAGGTAGGGGATAACGGCCTGCTTATAAGGTATCGTCACATTAATCGCCGTAAAATCCTTCTTGGTCATAAAGTCTATGAACTCTTCCTTGGATAAAGGAATTAAATCATAGGTATATTCTGCAATTTTCTCGTGAATTAACTTTGAATAGCTGTGTCCCAGCTTCTCACCTATCAATCCATAACGCATTCTAAGCACCTCATCCTCTCGCTCTAAATAGCATCTTATAAAGCATTTCGCTCTAATTTGCCTTCGGTTTTACCGGATTTTAGGACTTCAATGTTACATCCATCTTGCTTATCAGAATAATATAGAAGCAAAAAATATACAAGATATTTCTTGGCATATCACAGTAATATTTTTCGGCTCCGGGGAATATCTTGTTCTAAACAGTTGGTGGATAAGCCATCGGCGATCGGGGACAGGGGGGATAAGAATGAGCACGAAAGACGAGCTGTTGAAAATATTATCACTGAAGCTTCGTACGGTATTTGGTAAGCTGGCCATTGATTTTGACAAGCTCCAGGAGATACGTCTTCGTATCAACGCACCTCTTATGATTATTTATGGTAATCAGGAATCCTTTATCTCTGAAGAGGCCAAGCTGGTGAATAATCCTGCAAAAGCGATTATCATTACCAGAAATGAGGTCCGCGAGACGATGGAATATATCAGTAATTACTCCCTCTATGCCTTTGAGGAGGAGATAAAACAGGGTTTTATCACGATCAATGGAGGGCATAGAATCGGGATCGCCGGAAAGATTATCATTGAAGAGGATGTCATCAAGGGAATGAAGCACATTTCCTTTATCAATGTGCGCCTTGCCCATCAGGTAAAGGGCTGTGCTGATCGAGTACTTCCCTATCTGATTAATCAGCAGAGCAATGGGATCTATCATACCTTGATTATTTCTCCGCCGAGATGCGGGAAGACAACCTTACTTAGAGATGTCATACGCCAATTGTCGGATGGAACTGAGCTGCTATCGGGTATGTCTATTGGGGTAGTAGATGAACGTTCCGAGATTGGTGCCTGTTACATGGGTACCCCTCAGAATGAGTTGGGAATAAGGACGGATATTCTGGACTGTTGTCCCAAGGCAAAGGGAATGCTGATGCTTATACGTTCCATGTCTCCACAGATTATAGCAGTTGATGAGCTTGGCTCGAAGGAGGAGCTGGAAGCAATTGATTATGTCATTGGCTGCGGTTGTAAGTTGATTGCCACCGTACATGGCAGTTCTCTGGAGGATATCAGAAATAAGCCCACCTTAGGAGAACTGATTGAGAAAAGATTGTTTGAACGTTACATTATTTTAAGTAATGTCAGAGGCATCGGACATGTCGAGGAGATTTATGATATGCATTGGAAGAGACTGTATGGCTCGGATAGGTTATAGGAGAAAGGAGGACAATCCCGCATGAATATCTTAAAAATCATAGGATGTGTTCTGGTCATAGCATCCTCTACCGGAATCGGCTTCTTCTTCAGTACCGAGATGAAGAATCGTATCGAGGATCTGAAGGAGTTAAGAAAACTAATCGGACTATTAAAGGGAGACATACGCTATGCAAATACACCTCTCCCGGAGGCAATCAGTGTATTAGCAAGAAGATATAAGGGAAGCTACAGTTCCTTTTTTCAAAATGCAAGTACAAAGCTGCAGGAACTATCGGGACAGACCTTTTCACAGATCTGGAAAGCAGCGGTAGAACAGGAACTGGTTAATACCTCTCTATCCAAGAAGGACAAGGCACAGCTCATATCCTTCGGAGAGAATCTTGGTTACTTGGACAAGGATATGCAGATGAATACCTTTGAACTGTATCTGTCCGGGTTAGAGGACGAACTTGGGGAACTATCCAAGACAGTGAAGGAGAGAGCCTACCTTTACAATAGCCTGGGTATTATGGCCGGAGTATTCATCTCCATCATTATGATCTGAAGGGCCTTTACTGGAATATGGTCTACTTTATGAGAAATAAAATTCTTTCGATTTATAGTAGCAGTTCAGCCATAAGCTCGATTTCACTTTGTTACATCTCGCTTAGGCAGAACGCCTTACAAATATTCAACAGGATATTCATACGAAAGAAAGCACTCGTCTGAATATCTTGTATGAGATTTGTATGGCTGAACTGCTCCAAAAATAAGAGATAGCGCTCAGCGCCTAAATGGAGAAACCTATGGATATCTATTTAATATTAAGAATTGCACTGGTCGGAATACTGGTGTCCGTATTAAACCAAATATTGAAGCAATCAAACCGGGATGACTTGGCTTTCCTTACCAGTCTGGCAGGGCTTGTTCTGGTTCTTATGTGGCTGTTACCTCACATCACGGAATTATTTATTACGATACAGCAGCTCTTTAATATTGTCTAGCTGTGACTGGGTATTAAGCAGACTGCTCAAGCTTGCAGGGAGTGAGAAAGGCAAGGTTATTAAAATGATACGTATTGCTGTAGTTGGACTTGCTGCCATTGTACTGGCGATTATTTTTAAAAAGGGTAAGGAGGAGTATTCACTTTATATCAGTATTGGTGCCTGTATTCTTATCTTATTATGGGGTATCAGCAAGTTGGAGGTTATCTTTGATGCAATCGATCAGCTTCAGGGTTATATCCGTATGAATAAGTCCTATGTAACCATATTGATTAAAATCATTGGTATAACCTATGTTACGGAGATTGCTTCTTCCCTCTGCAAGGATACCGGATATTCGGCAATAGCAGAGCAGATCGAACTGGTTGGAAAACTGACAATTCTAGCGATCAGTATGCCGATTATGCTGGCTATTCTGGAGACCATAGATAATCTGTTAACAGCCTAGTCAAGAAATGGGGTGTATTGGATGGCTCTCAATAATAAAAAGTGTAAACAAAGCGTTAGGATACCGGTCCTTATCTTCTTACTTGTACTCCTATGTATTATATCAAACGGAGAGAAAGCCCTGGCATATTCGGATATTGAAGAAAAAAGCCCGAGTGCTGTGAAGGGTTATGCGGCAGAAGATATTGATTATACGGAGATACAAGAGGTGATTGAAGACGTTATGGGGAATGAGAATGAATTTGATTTCGGTGCTTATGTGGGTAAGCTTGTCAGTGGTGAGAAACCCTTCTCCCTGACTTCGGTCGCTGATGAACTGATTGCTTCCGTTAAGGGGGAGATTAAGGACAATTTAAGTACCTTTGGAAGTCTGGTAACCATTGCCTTGATTGCAGCATTGTTTACGAATCTCTCGCTGGCCTTTAAAAATAACCAGGTTTCCGAGACGGGTTATTATGTGACCTATCTTTTGCTATTTGGACTTTTAATCGGCTCCTTTATTACAGCCTCCCGTATTGCATCCACTACCATCAGCTCCATACTGGATTTCATGAGAGCCTTGGTGCCGACCTATTTTATGTCCGTTGCCTTCACCTCAGGGGCGTCAACCTCCATGATGTACTACGAGGCAGCCTTGATGCTGATCACCTTAGTGGATTTTATTATCATCCGAATTATAATACCGATGATCGATTTCTATCTGGTCATTATACTGGCGAACAACCTGTCGAAGGAGGACATGCTGTCAAAGCTTGCCGATCTGCTAGCCACAGCCATCGGCTGGATACTGAAGAGTATGCTGGCAGCAGTCATCGGCTTTAATGCAATTCAGGGATTGATTGTGCCGGTGGTAGATCAGGTGAAACGATCCACTCTGATTAAGGCATCGGAAGCGATCCCTGGGATAGGTGATGCACTGGGTGGAGTGACCCAGACTATTCTTGGAGCAGGAGTGTTGCTAAAAAATGCCATCGGAGTTGCCGGTCTGATCGTACTGATCTCCATCGTTGCCGTACCGTTCCTAAAGCTATTAGTAGTTACCGCAATCTATAAGATTGGTAGTGCTGTACTTCAACCGATCTCTGATAAACGCTTTATTGAGTGCATCAGTGCCTCCGGCAAATCAGCAGCCTTATTACTTCAGACGATATTTGTAGGAACCGTATTGTTTCTGATATCGATCACAATTGTGGCGGTTACAACCGGTGGAGCAAAAGTGTGAAGGAAAGTCGTGGGAAGAAGTAAATGGAAGGGAAGGAACCATGGATATCATCTACAACTGGATCAGAAATGTTGTGATTTATATGATTCTGAATGCCATCATCATGAATCTGCTGGGCGATAAAAGCTACAAGAAATACGTCAGTATCGTATCCGGTATGATCTTGGTACTTATCATTATCTCTCCACTGATGAATTATATGGAGATTGAGGATACTCTGGATTATTATTTACAAGCCAACGATTTTGCAGTGGAGACGTCTGAATTCAAAAATGATCTGAACCGTATGGAGGAGGCGCAAAGCGATGCAATTTTTGCTGAGTATGTGAAGAAAATCAGACAGCAGGTGGAAGAAATACTACAGGAAGATAAATTGAAGCTGATCCGCTTTGATCTAACTCTAGATAAGAATCCGAAGAACCCGACCTTTGGTGAAATACTCCATATGGATATCAATGCTGAAATGGAACAAAGCGAAGAGGAAGAGGAGGAGCATCGCCTCGCCGTCGATGAGATAGATATAGCATCAATACGTATCAAGAAACAGGGGGAAAATGAGGTGTCAAATCCTCCTTCTCCCATGGAAATTAATATTAAAAATAAACTCGCAGACTTCTATAATATGGAACAGGTTAATATAAATATTAGTATAAGCCACTGATGTCAGGGCGACGAAATATCGCCTTTCGGAAGAGATATCGTACTAATACTCTTAACTTAGGAAGCTGCGGGGAAATATCACGGAGGTTGCTATGGAAAAGAAGAAGATTTCCCTGAAGACTATAGGACTGCCAAGATTAATCATGTTGTTTATGGCAGGTATTCTGATTATTCTGCTATCCTTTCCTAGCGTATTAGGTACCTTCCGTTCCTCGGAGGATGATACCAAGGACAGGAAAATAACGGACTTGCAAAATGATACGAATACGACAAGCTATAATGAGAATACCTATATATCAGAAATGGAAAATAAGCTTGAAGAAGTATTAAAAAAAGTATCCGGCGCAGGAAACGTAGAGGTAATGATTACTACGAAGGGTTCGACGGAGAAGATACCATTGAAGGATAGTTCTTCTACAGAGGAAAGCTTAGATGAAGAAGATGGGGAGGGCGGAAGCAGAACAGATAATAGTGCCCAGCGGGAAGAAAGTACCGTTCTGGTTACAAACGAGGATGGAAACTCAGTGCCTTACATATTGCAGGAACTTGAACCGGAGATAGAAGGCGTCGTTGTGATCGCGGAAGGTGGAGATAATGCCATGATAAAAATGGACATTATGCAAGCGGTTGAGGTATTATTTGACGTACCTGCGCATAAGGTTATAGTAATGAAAATGAGGAATGGTATAAAATGATCAGGAGGTCTAAAATGAAAAATATATTTAAGAAGAATCACATCAT
>JAEZUM010000037.1 GCA_023421075.1 Bacillota bacterium | reverse complement strand
CTTTATCTGTCATAACCGTACCTCTCCTTCCTTCCGGCGTATCTTTACGCCATTCTGCTCTAAAATGTGGTATGAATGCGCAACTTAATCAAAAGTAACTTTCATTCACCTATGATTAAATATATGCGGATTTCCAAATTTTAGAAGTAAAAATATCGATATAATTATATGTTTTACATATTTTGTTAAATTATACAAAAAATATTTAATTTTTTATGAATTTTTTTGGAAACATAAGTTGCTTTTTAATTAGACGTTATGCTACAATAATAAGGTTGCAAAATTGAATTTATATTCGCGTGTAGTCACACGCAGATTGGAGTTATAGATGAAACGAGAGGATATTCGAAATATTGCAATAATTGCTCACGTTGATCATGGTAAAACAACACTGGTAGACGAGCTGTTAAAGCAAAGCGGTGTATTTCGAACTAATCAGGCTGTGGTTGAGAGAGTCATGGATTCCAATGCTCTGGAAAGAGAACGCGGAATTACAATCTTATCGAAGAATACAGCCGTTCAATATAATGGGACTAAAATTAATATTATAGATACCCCCGGACACGCTGACTTCGGCGGTGAGGTAGAACGTGTATTAAAGATGGTAAACGGCGTTGTTCTGGTTGTCGATGCCTTTGAAGGTCCCATGCCTCAGACCAAATTTGTACTTAAGAAAGCATTAGAGCTCTCTCTCCCCGTTATTGTTTGTGTCAATAAAATTGATCGTCCGGAAGCAAGACCCAATGAAGTCGTAGATGAAGTTCTTGAATTATTACTAGAACTCGATGCCAATGACGAGCAATTGGATTGTCCTTTTGTCTTTGCATCTGCCAAGCAGGGTATTGCAACCCTTTCCTTTGCGGACGAGCCGGTTGATATGACGCCGCTATTTGAGACAATTGTCAACTATATCCCTGCTCCTGAGGGAGATCCGGAGAAGAGCACCCAGGTTCTGATTAGTACGATTGACTATAACGAATATGTCGGACGTATCGGAATCGGTAAAGTAGATAACGGTATCATCCGTGTTAATCAGGATGCAGTTATGGTAAATGCCCATGAACCCGATAAAAACATTAAGGTAAAAATCAGTAAACTCTATGAGTTTGACGGTTTAAAGAGAGTTGAAGTGACGGAAGCTACCATCGGTTCCATTGTTGCTATCTCCGGTATCGCAGATATCCATATCGGTGACACCATATGCTCTCCTGAGAACCCGGAGGCAATTCCCTTCCAGAAGATATCTGAGCCGACAATTGCCATGTTTTTTAATGTGAATGACAGTCCTCTGGCAGGAACCGAAGGTAAATTTGTAACCTCTCGTCACTTGAGAGAACGCTTAATGAGAGAATTAAATACCGATGTAAGTCTTAGAGTGGAAGAGACTGATACGACGGAGAGCTTTAAGGTCTCCGGTAGAGGTGAGCTTCACCTCTCTGTTTTAATCGAAACCATGAGAAGAGAAGGTTATGAATTCTCTGTAAGTAAGGCAGAGGTTCTATATAAGACAGATGAGGACGGCAAGAAGTTAGAACCAATGGAGCACGCTATGATCGATGTACCTGACGAATTTACCGGAACTGTAATCGATAAGATGGGTCAGCGTAAGGGTGAGATGATCAATATGCATACCTCCGGCAGTGGCCATACCAGAATCGAATTCTCCATTCCTGCTCGTGGATTAATCGGATATCGTGGTGAGTTCCTGACCGATACCAAAGGCACCGGTATTATCAATACATTATTTGATGGTTATGGTCCCTATAAGGGCGATATACAGTATCGTAAGACCGGTAGCTTGATTGCCTATGAGACCGGTGAGAGTATCACTTATGGATTATTCAACGCACAAGAGCGTGGAATACTATTTATCGGCGCAGGCGTAAGGGTATATGCGGGAATGGTAGTTGGACAGAACCCGAAGGCTGAAGATATTGAGGTAAATGTCTGCAAGCGCAAACAGCTTACCAATACGCGTTCCTCCAGTGCGGATGAAGCGTTAAGACTCAGCCCGCCTAAGGTATTAAGCTTGGAGCAGGCATTGGAATTTATCGAGACCGATGAATTACTTGAGGTTACGCCGTCGAGTCTTCGTATCAGAAAGAAGATTCTTGACTCAACCATGCGTGCTAGAGATCGTAGAAATAAGCAAAGCAATTAATTCAATAGAATGTACGCCCGTCGGGCGTACGAATATAAGAACAGGTATGAAATACACCCCAAAGGATAGAAAACGATATTCTATCATTTGGGGTGTATTTCATACCTGTTCTATTACAGTAATTTTTTAACATAGAACGTGATTTTTTTGATATTTTTTTCACATATTCCATTAAAAAAAATCTATCGACCAAGTTCCTTTATATCGATAATCCTTTGATCCGGATATTTCCCGATCTCATGTATATTCTTTATCTGATATTGCTCCAGAATATCCTTGAAATATGCTTTCAACATATCTTTTGCAATTATCTTATTATTGAATTTATCTCTGGAAATCTTAATCATCGATTTCTCATAAGAGGTCATTGCATTCAAGGTCTTCGGTCCATACCAGGTGAAGGCTTCCATAACACAGTCAATAATATCAATTTCTTCCTGTGCTAGATATTCCTCTCCGCCCTCTAGCATATGTATACCACAGCGCTTCATTCCCTCATAGAGCTTTAAGTAAGGTATATGTTCGTTATTAATCCCACATTCCTCCTGGAACAATTCTTTATCATAGAGTGCCAAGGAAAATACCTGAGCATAATAAAGCAAGAATTGTATATAGCTGGGACAAATCTCCGCATTGCATTTATTAACGATATAATATGCAACAGCATAAATCTTTGAAGACATTATTTTGGACATTACGGCCTTCTTACTCTTTTTGAATGCCACACCGGTTAGGCATTCCTTTCTTCTACATAAAAGATCGTAATAAAATTCCGGATCATCTAAGATAGATTTCAACTTATTGGAGTACTCATTCGTAGGAATATCGCCCTCCATATAACGTATAATCGTCGTTTCTCCCCAGCCAAGCAGCTTAGCCAATGGCTTTTTACCGATACGATATCGATCAAGAATCAACTTAATCTCATCTGCAGAGATAATTGCTTCATTCTCCATTTCGATTCTGTTACCTTTCATAATAGTACTCCTCAGTCTTAATTTAAAATCCTCTGTATAAAATCTCATTTTTCTACATTAATATTACCATTGTTTCATTCTTTTGTACATGAATATTTCGAATTATTTTAAGTAAACTTCGATCACTAGACCTCCAAGCCTAGAGATCCGGTTAATATTTTCTGAACTCATTCAGATCCTTCATTATGATTTTGAAGCCCTTTATTGTACGATCAAATAATCCGATTCGGTAAAGCTTTACCAATACCATTCCAACCGGTATGCCAATAATCATCCCGAATACTCCATAAAACCGATAACCGACAAACATAAAGAACAGGGTTGCCAGAGGATGAAGCCCAATACTATCACCGACCATCTTTGGCTGAAGAATCTGCTTTATCACCTGACAGATCAGATAAATAATAACAAGACCGACTGCTCTGATATAATTCCCCGTAAATACATCGATAATAGCCCAAGGCCATAGAATAGCTCCAGTTCCGAAGACCGGAAGTACGTCCAGGAATGCAATCCCTAACGCAAATAGAAAAGAATATCCCACCTTTAATATCTCAAAGCCAATAAACATAATGATAGTAACTACAACCATGATCTTAAATTGCGCTTTAAAATATCCTCCGAACGCAGCCTTAAAGTTATCAAAAATAAGATGCCAATAGCTTGTTATTGATTCAGGGATATGTTTCTTTAGCTTCGAAGAGATATCATTTCTTCCTGCCGCAAAAAAGTAGGCTGACAGTATTATCACGATAAGTCCCAAAAAGCCTTCTGCAATATTTTGAACAAAATTGCCGGCCTTACTTACCGTAAGGGGCTCCTTCAGCTCGGATAGATTGGAAGCATAATTACTGACTCCTGTGATTAGGTTATTGATTATTTTCTGGATATTAGCCGGTAAGGTCAGCGAGAACTTAAGAATTGCCTGTCTCAATACGTCAAATTGAACTTTGATATTTTCAATTATGACTGGCATATCTTCCATTAATGCTCGTACTTCTTTTACCAATAGGGATATGATTAGCACTGCAACCGCAATGATTGCGGCGATAACAAGGATCAGAATAATTGCGGAGCTATGCTTTCTGTGTATCTTGACCCTCTTCTCAAGAAAATGAACCAAAGGATTGGCGATTAATGCAATAATCCAACCGATTACGAAGGGCATAAAGAAGCGAAGCAAACCGGGCAGGACAAAGATCAAAAAAAGAGCACCTGCGATTACTATCACGAAGTTAATTATAATTTTTAAGTAGAGTAAAAACCGATTCATAGCTCTCCTCTCCTGCGACCATCATGATAAACGCTATTTCTTTTCCCACTTAGATTATAATATAATTTTTAGTTAAAAAACAATCTATTTTCAATGTTTACTTATATGAATTTCTAATATATTGTATCATTATGTTCATGATTTTCGCTCCAACCGCACACCAACAGAATAATTTCAGAATACTCACTACACCGATATTGTATTATGGGTAAATGCAATACAGAGCCTCCGCCTTAAGTATTCCTACCAGCCATGTTGTTATGAAATTGCCGACTTATATTATACTCTTTGCAATAACTCATTTAGCCTCATTTATGATCTGCTACCTTGTCCGTCCAGTTGACGTATCAATAAGGTCAGGAAAAAGATCATGGCAGCGATAATAACTATGGTTGGACCGGTAGCTGTACTAATATAATAAGATAATATCAATCCTAATATTCCAGAAAAAAGAGAAATCAATACCGAAAACAAATGATATTCCCTAACATTGGAGGCGATATTGCGACTGGCTGCGGCCGGGAGGATGAGTAGGGCATTAATAATCAGAATCCCTACCCATTTCACCGAGAACATTACAATTACAGCAATAATAATGCTGAAATAATCCTCCATTTTCTTAATGTTGATATTCTTACTCTTTGCTAAGGATTCATTCACACTAATCGCGTGCAGCTTGTTAAAGCCTACCAGCCAAAATCCCAACGTCAACAAAAAGATAATAAAGAGAAGACCGATTTCCCTTACTGTAATGCTTAGAATATCCCCTACCAACAAGGCAGAGTATTTCGCGAAGTTACCGCCCCTGGACAGAATAACCAGACCGATTGCCATACTTAAGGACGCAAATACAGAAATAACCGTATCAGTAGAAACCGTCTTACGACGTTTGATACGGTTCAAAAGCAATGCAAATACAATCGCAAATACCAGCATTGACAAATTGGTATCTGCCACACCGAATAAGGTTCCTAGTGCAATCCCGGTTAAAGCAGAATGACCTAAAGCATCTGAGAAGAATGCCATTCGGTTGTTCACGATCATAGTACCAAGAATACCGAATAGAGGAGTGATAATCAGCACAGCCAACAATGCATTCTTCATAAAATCATATTCCACCCAGGAGAAGGGTAATAAGGTCTCAATCATTTTATATATTGTATTCATCTTCTGCTCTCCTATCCGAAGCATTTCTTAAATTCTTCACTACTTAAGACCTCTTCCGGGGATCCTTCTTTGAGAATGGTCTTGTCCAGGAGAATTACATGGTCCGCATATTTTCTCACGAAATCAAAATCATGCGATACAATAATCATTGCAAGGTCATAGCCGGTCTTCAATTTCGCAATATTTCTGTAGAACAGCTGCATACCGTTGGAATCAATACCTGAGACAGGTTCGTCCAATAATAAAAGATTAGGAACCGGTGAGATTGCGATGGATAAAAGAACTCTCTGCAATTCACCTCCGGATAAATCACAGGCACGCTTGTCGATTAACTCCTGTGCTTCAAAGATGTCCAGCTGTTCCTTAACATATTGAGCTATCTTAGGGTTCTTACGAAGGAATATCGGCGAATTGCTGACAAATCCGGCAAATAGATCATACACACTCATTGGTGTATTTTTCTCCATATTAATGTATTGGGGAACATAACCTATTTTAAGATTTTCCACTCTTGCATTTTTAAGATCATTGAACTCTATTGTGCCTTCGTGCTTAACCTCACCTAAGATCGCCTTAATTAAGGTAGATTTTCCGGCACCGTTTCTTCCGATTATGACGGTAATTTTACCACAATGTATGTGAAGGTTAACATTGTCAATGATAACATTATTTCCATCTCTGACACTGATATTATTCATTTTTAGGCAATGTAAGCCACATGCCGTTTCCCCCGGCTTAGCTGCCGTTATATGTTTACGCGATAATCTTGTTGATACCTTCATGTATTACCAAGCCTTTCTTAAACTTCGACTTCCTGCGATTACTATACTCAGGAGGTTCGTTGCTACCGATCACATAGCTTTTAATAGGCATTTGAATCATCAAAGCTATAACATGTCCATAAAAAGGTGAATTTGCCTATAGGAAGATTATAAGATATCCGGCTTTATTTTACCAGCTTTTTCAAGGTATCGATGTTTTTTTGCATGGAAACAAGATAGGAATCAATCGATCCATCCCCGGTCACTGCCGAATCAATGATATATACGGTGGCTTCTGTCTCAGCAGCAATCTGGCTGGCAATCGAATCACTATATTGCTCTTCTGTAAAAAGATAACGAATATTACCTTCCTCTACCTCATCAATAATCGCACCAATGTCTCCTGCACTTAAGGAGGTATCTGAATCCAGCGGTACGGTATGAGCCACATTGATTCCGACACGCCCCGCAAGGTAAGCAAAAGCATCATGGAATATTACTGCATCTCGATTTGCCTCCGAATTCTTCTTAAATTCATCGGCTAACGCCCTAATCTGCTGATCAAGCTTCGTAATCTCATCGATATAGCCGGTACGATTGCTGTTTAACTGCTCAATCATAGATAAATCCGAAGATTTGTTGACTCGGATATAATCCTCCAGACCCTTGGATACCTGATTAATCTGTAGGATATAGAGCTCAGGATCAAGCCATACATGGGCATTCCATTCACCATGATCATGCTCCTCTTCAGCCGCTTGATCTTCGTCTAACGTCTTCTCTGTAGACTCCTCTGCATTCTCTTCTGTGGACGTCCCTGCTGTGGCATTCTCTGCTGTGGCATTCTCTGCTGTAGTATTCTCTGTTGTGGTATTCTCTAAAGTAGCAATCTCTGCTGTGGCATCATCTTCATGGTCTTCACCGGAAGGAAGCATTTCAATCCCCTCACTGGCATCGATGATACTAAGATTGGGGTAATTGGTCTTAATATCTTCCAGGAAGCTCTCCATACCGCCGCCATTGATGATCATAACATCTGCTTCCGATATGAGCTTCATATCCTCTGTAGTCAATTGATAATCATGCAAACAACCAGTATTTAGGTCCGTTAGACTGTTAACCTCTATTCCCTCGATTCCTTTTGCTAGATTTGCTCCAATCATATATACAGGATAAAATGTAGTTACAACCTGAAGTCTATCCTCTGTCTTGGTAATATCTGCTTCAATGTCTTTCTTCGTCATACGAATAATAACGGAACCAATCAGTAAGATTGATACCATAATTCCGAGTAGTATATATAGTTTACTTTTCATTTGTTTTCCTTTCTAAATGCAACTCATTTGCATTAATCATTATATATTAGATTATTACCTGCTGTCAACTCGTTTAGACCAAGGTATTTGATATAATATTAAGTTTTCTGTAGAATATATAACTTAGTGGAGGAAATTTAAACAGAAAGGATCATGGGATACATTCCATTTTATGATATTTTGACTTGTCATTGATGTAAATTTATGCTATGATTTCTCATAATTAATCCAGACTAATCAATGATCACAACACAAAGCAATCAGGAGGATCTTATGAAAAATATGAATATTAATAAGCTGGTAGCTGCTGCTTTAATGGCCGCGATGACCTGCGTCGCTACAATTGTAATTGCTGTTCCATCTCCGGTAGGAGGCTTTATTCATCCCGGCGATGGCTTCGTCATTCTATCCGGTATCATCCTTGGACCTTTCTTTGGAGGTCTTGCTGCCGGAATCGGTTCCATGATTGCCGACCTGATACTAGGTTATAGTGCTTATGCTGCCGCTACTCTGATTATAAAATCAATTGCTGCGATTTCAGCTGTATGTATCTATCGGATCCTACGCAGAAATAAAAATCAAAAGCTCCTGCCTGTATTTATCGCCGCGATCCTTGGCGGTATATTGGTTACTCTTGGCTATTTCTTATTTGAGAGTATACTCTTAGGACTTGGCTTCGCTGCCGCAACAAATATTCCATTTAATTTAGTTCAGAATTGCTTCGGTATTATCATATCTGTAATATTGTATCCCTTACTACTTAAGGTTCCACAAATCAGGGGTTTGATTGAAGAGTGATTAGGTTATTTATTATTATTGATAATACCTGCCATTAAATAATATAATGGCTATGCTATTGACAACATATCATACAAAATCTATAATTTAACTATATCGGAACTGGCGGAAATGTGGAGGAACCACAAGGGACCGATAGGCCTCTTCCAGTGAACTCGGAAGTTGAATTAAAATGTCGACCGCCTGGGCAAAAGCTCAGGCGGTTTTTTGTTGTCTAAAAAGTGTTTTATGGCCGAGCCTGGGGATCAATAACTTCATCAATTTATAAATAGTACAGTATTCAAATATTGTAGATTTTTAATTCATGTTAACTCTTCTCGATAATAATTTCTAGAGACATAATTCAGGATATCAAACAACAATACGGAATGAATACAAGTCAAAAATTTTAATGATAGCAGGAAGCCGTCAATTGAAGCATTGCATACCGTTTTATGCACTCCAGTTTTATTAAGAAGTAAGCGTTATCCGATGAACTTATACTATGACAGAAGGAAGGTATCATAATGAACGAATGGAATGGGTTTAAACCGGGAATTTGGCAAAAGGAAATAAATGTACGAGATTTTATCATAAGTAATTATACTCCCTATGATGGAGACGAAGCATTCTTATCAGAGGCTACCGATCGTACTAAATTACTGAATGAAAAATATCAGGAACTACAGAAGGAGGAACATCAAAAGGGCGTTCTATCCATTAACACGGATAAAGTATCATCCCTATTAACCTATGAGCCCGCCTATCTGGATCGCGAGAATGAACTTATTGTAGGATTCCAGACAGATTCTCCTCTTCGCCGAGGTGTAAACCCTTTTGGGGGCATTCGTATGGCTAGACAGGCTTGCGAGGCTTACGGGTATACCTTATCTGAGGAAGTGGAGGAACATTTTCGTTATCGTACGACTCATAATGACGGTGTCTTCCGCGTATATAACCAGGAGATGCGAAATGCAAGGAAAAGCGGAGTCATCACCGGGCTTCCAGACGCGTATGGCAGAGGGAGAATCATCGGTGACTATCGAAGAGTACCCCTTTATGGAGTGGATTATCTGATAGAACAAAAGGAAAAGGATAAGCTTTTACTGGGACAATGTATCATGAATGACGAGACTATTCGCACGCTGGAAGAATTGTATCGTCAGATTGACTTTCTTGAGCAATTAAAAATAATGGCAAAGGGATATGGTTATGATATTTCCGTACCTGCCAGGAATGCAAGGGAAGCGGTGCAATGGCTCTATTTTGCTTATCTTGGAGCGATAAAGGAACAAAACGGAGCCGCCATGTCCTTAGGCAGGACATCGACCTTTTTAGATATTTACTTTGAAAGAGATATACAGAATGGTATCTTGGAAGAAACACAGGCTCAGGAACTTATCGATCAATTTGTGCTTAAGCTCCGAATGGCCAGGCAGCTTCGTACTCCGGATTATAACGAGCTTTATGCCGGCGATCCGACCTGGGTCACAGAAGCTATTGGTGGAATAACCACCGATGGTAGAAGCATGGTAACAAAGAATAGTTATCGCTTTATTCATACGCTAACCACCCTATGTCCTGCACCCGAGCCAAACTTAACCATACTGTGGTCAACCGATCTTCCGGAAAGCTTTAAAAGTTACTGCGCAAAGATGTCCATTCATACTGACTCTCTCCAATATGAGAATGATGATATGATGAGACAATCTTACGGTGATGATTATGGGATTGCTTGTTGCGTATCTGCTATGCAGATAGGTAGGCAAATGCAATTCTTTGGTGCGCGCTGCAATCTCGCTAAGGTACTTCTAATGAGTCTGAATGGCGGGAAGGATGAAATAAGCGGAGAACAAATAGGACCTGTCACCCCGTCCTATGATGCTGGTGATGTTCTATGCTACGAGAGTGTAATGGACCATTTCCTCCCCATGATGGACTGGTTATGTAACCTATATGTCAATACAATGAATGTCATACACTATATGCACGACAAATATGCTTATGAGAAGCTTCAGATGGCGCTTCACGATACCGATGTAGAAAGAATGATGGCCTTTGGTATTGCTGGATTGTCTGTTGTGGCCGATTCCTTGAGTGCGATAAAATATGCAGCAGTAACCCCTGTGAAGGATGATCGTGGAATTATTACTGATTTTATTATACAAGGAGAATATCCCTCCTTCGGGAATAACGATGACCGTGTAGATGAAATTGCTTCTATGTTGGTAGATGAATTTATAACCCGGTTACGTATGCACCCAACTTATCGAAACGCAAAACATACCCTCTCCATTCTTACCATTACAAGTAATGTAGTATACGGTAAAAAGACCGGATCAACTCCTGATGGGCGAATCAAAGGAGCCCCTTTTGCTCCCGGTGCTAACCCGATGCACGGACGAGAGAAAAAAGGAGCTCTAGCTTCATTACTTTCCATTTCCAAACTAGATTATGATTCCTGTCGTGATGGTATCTCCTATACCTTCACGATAACTCCGGAAGCCTTAGGCAAGACCGAACCGATACGTATTCAAAATCTAACCTCTTTACTGGATGGATATTTCAATACGAAAAGTCATCATATTAATGTTAACGTACTGAATCGCACTCTATTATTGGATGCAAAAGCCCACCCTGAAAAGTATCCGAATCTGACCATCCGTGTGTCCGGATATGCCGTTCGATTTAACTCACTAAGTGATACACAGAAGGATGAGGTTATCGCAAGGACGTTCCATAATCATATCTTGTCTTAAATTAAGTCTTTATCATTATTAATAATATATTACCTAATGCTTCTGATCCGAACTATGAATTTGTATATGTAGTTCAATATATAATCAACAAATTATTTACTACATTTCTCATCATTTTATTACTTTTTATATTGTAAATTACTAATTAATGTAGTAAATTTGATTTGGATATAATTATAAAACAAACGAATAAAAAGGAGTTTAAAATGCCAAATCAGATTCATAAAAAGGATATAACGAAAGATTATGTTAAAGAACAAAAAGACGAGACAAAATCATTATATTTATTACCTCTTTTAATAATTGTCGCTATACTCCCACTAATTATGAGATTGCATATATATAATGCACACCTTTCTGATAATGTGTGGTTTTCTGTAGAAGACGAATATGCCGACTTTTTCTTATATGGAAAGCAAGTGGTTTTCTTGATACTATCTCTATTTATGGCTTTATTAGCTTCTTATCAATGTTATAAAGATAGGAAAATTTTAAATATACCAAAAATCTTTATACCTTTAACATTATATGCTTTTTTTATTATATTGTCTACTTTACTATCAAAGTACAAGTATTATAGTTTTCATGGTATTTATGAACAGTTTGAATCAGCTTTTGTTCTTTTAGGCTATATCCTTACTACCTTCTATGTATACTTGATTATAAAAACAGAAAAGGAAATAAAATATATAATTGCAGCTTTATTGATTGGCTCGCTTATATTAGGTTTTATTGGGTTAACTCAAATATCCGGAAATGACTTTTTTACTACACAAACAGGATGGCGTTTAGTAACACACCGTGGTTATTGGAACGCAAAAGATCTGTTTAATTTTAACTTCGCTAACACAGTATACTTGACATTATATAATCCTAACTATGTTGGTACTTATGCTTCAATGGTATTACCAATATTAATTATTGTCGCATTAATTACAAAAGAATTTAGATTGAAGTCTTTGTATCTTTTAGGTACTTTAGGTATCGTTATCAGTTTAATTGGCTCCAAATCCTCCACAGGAATCGTAAGCTTATGTTTCGCTTTTATACTCGCAATTATTTTATTCAGAAAAAAGTTCTTAAAACATATTTATATTACAATATCAATCCTCATTATTACTATAATTACTTTGATTATATTAAATTTCGCAAATGATAATTATATTATTAATCAATTTAATAAAATAACAAATATTCAGAAAACAACGCCTGCTTTAAAAGAAATTCAAACCAATACCAATAATTTAATTATCAAATACAACAGTAGCACCTTACAAATAGACTTCTATCTAGATGAAGATGGTATATGTATGTTTAATGTTTACGATGGTGATTTTCTACCTGTTCACTATGTCAGAGATACCGTGAATGGCCCTATTACATTGCTTGATGACCGTTTCCCTGGGTTTGTACTAACCCCAAGTATTAATGAAGATGGTGCATTAGCGTTTAGTGTATCGATTGATGGTTACCTATGGAATTTTACAAATCAAGTTCTTGATAGGACATATTACTATATTAACGATTACGGTAAATATGATAAAATAATATCCGCTCCTTCTGCACTATTTACAGGTTATGAAAATTATGCTTCAGGACGTGGCTACATTTGGTCGAGAACCATTCCACTTCTTAGAGACAGAATATTTTATGGTACAGGACCAGATACATTTTCATTTGCTTTTCCAAATAGGGATTATGTTAATAAATATAATTATTCCTTTTTACAACAGCTGATATCGAAACCTCATAATATGTACTTACAAATTGGGGTTCAGACAGGTGTTCTGTCATTAATAGCGTTTGTTTCATTCTATATGTTTTACTTTTTCTCAAGTATAAAATTATATATTCGTGAAGAACAATTTAACTTCTATTCCTATGTTGGAATTGCTATATTAATTAGTACCTCTAGTTATATGGTGAGCGGAATTGCTAACGATTCTAGTATTACTGTAGCACCAATATTTTGGGTACTAATAGGTTTGGGTATCATTATTAATCAACATGTATATAAAGGCAAAAATACATCGTTAAATAAAGATAATCACAAATAATTAATATAAATATAGCTCTTCACTATTATATTTCCCTATACCTTATATTTCTTTATTAAATGATTAACAATGTGGAATAACGTCGCAGTAAACAATATAGCAATGGGGTCACATCAAAATGATTGGTGTGATCCCTTCATTTTATTTTCGTAATAAAATCTATAAGACCACTTGCAAAATTCAATTTAACAAAAAATGGACAGATAACGTATAATTAGTTTCGTAAATTCAATTTAACAAAAAATGGACATGTTCCATAGCCGTTTGGTAAAATAAAGTTACCACACAAAATCTTCCAAAGGAGGCTATGAAACACGTCTGATAACATTATACAATTAAACGAAGAAATAATCAAAACAGAATTAAAAGATTTAGTACGTTCCAGCGTTGAGGAAACCCTCAATGCCCTGCTTGATAAGGAAGCAGATGAACTCGTCAATGCTGAGAAATACGAGCGTTCAGGTGAACGTCAAGGTTACAGATCCGGTCATTATCAAAGAAATCTGGTTACTACTTCTGGGGAGGTAAAGCTGAATGTTCCTAAACTCAAAGGGATTCCGTTTGAAACAGCTATTATTGAGCGCTACCGCAGACGGGAATGCTCTGTTGAAGAAGCCCTCATCGAAATGTATTTGGCTGGAGTTTCCGTTCGCCGTGTCGAAGATATCACGGAAGCACTTTGGGGAACTAAGGTATCTCCGGGAACTATCAGCAACTTAAACAAGAAGGCTTATGAACACATTGAAACATGGCGTAATCGACCTCTGCATGGTGGAAACTATCCCTATGTTTTCGTAGATGGTATCTTCTTGAAACGCTGTTGGGGCGGTGAATACGAGAATGTATCCATCCTAATCGCTATTGGTGTAAATGAAGATGGCTATCGAGAAATAATTGGTGCATCTGAGGGCATGAAGGAGGACAAGGAAAGCTGGAGAAACTTCCTCATCGAGTTAAAAAGCCGAGGTCTCAAAGGTGTCCAACTGATTATCGGAGATAAAAACCTTGGTATGCTTGAATCCATTCCTGAAGTATTTCCAGATGCCAAATATCAGCGTTGTACAGTTCATTTCTACAGAAATATTTTCTCCGTAACTCCCCGTAGCCGGATGAAATTCGTAGCTAAAATGCTTAAGGCGATCCATGCCCAGGAAAGCAAAGAAGCTGCTCGTGAAAAGGCAAAGCAGGTTGCTGATGAGCTAAGGAACATGTACTTTCCCTATGAACACTGGAATCGTATACGGACCAACAATGCGATTGAGCGTCTCAATCGTGAAATAAAGCGACGTACAAAAGTAGTCGGTACATTTCCTGATGGGCAATCAGCCCTAATGCTGGTATGTGCCCGTCTTCGTCATGTAACCGGAACCCAGTGGGGTGCAAAGCTTTACATGAACATGAAGCATCTAGATCAAATGCAATCTGCTGATGAAGCAGCTTACATAGCCGGCTAACTACCGGAAAACAAACGGCTAATTATGAATTTGCGAAAATTACTTGACGGTATCAATGGACATGTTCCATAGCGGTTTGGTAAAATAAAGTTACCACACAAAATCTTCCAAAGGAGGCTATGAAGCATGTCTGATAACATTATATAATTAAACGAAGAAATAATCAAAACCGAATTAAAAGATTTAGCCCGTTCCAACGTTGTGGAAACCCTCAATGCCCTGCTGGATAAGGAAGCAGATGAACTCGTTAATGCCGAGAAACACGAGCGTTCAAGTGAACGTCAAGGTACAGATCCGGTCATTATCAGAGAAACCTGGTTACTACTTCTGGAGAGGTAAGGTAGTGTAAAATAGTTTGTGTCTCTGGTAATATATACCACTTTTCTGGTGAGAATTAGATATGAATAATCTCACTTGAAAGGTGGTTTTTATATGGCTATTGCAAAGGAACAATTACGACAGATTA
>JAEZUM010000077.1 GCA_023421075.1 Bacillota bacterium | reverse complement strand
TCCTCAGGGAAGTGGATATCAAGGCAACAGACCTCATGGTTGTGGCTATCATGGTAACAGACCTCAGGGTGATGGATATCAAGGCAACAGACCTCAAGGTAGCGGCTATCAGGGTAATAGACCCCAGGGAGAAGGATATCAAGGTAACAGACCTCAAGGTAGCGGCTATCAGGGTAACAGACCTCAGGGAGAAGGATATCAAGGTAACAGACCTCAGGGAAGTGGATATCAAGGAAATAGACCCCAGGGTGAAGGCTATGGAAATCGTTCTCAAGGTGGACCGCGTCCCGGTGGTGCCGGTGGTCAACAAGGCAGAGGCGGCTATGGCAGGCAGGGTGGCTATTCCAGACCCAGCGGTGGTGCACAGAGACCGGGAGGCTTTAGCCCTCGTGGTTTTGAAGATGGAGGCAAGGATGACGATGATAAGCCGAGCTACGGTAATCGCGCAGCCGGTAAGAAGACTCCAGGAAGACCCGGTGAACGCAAGACTTTTGATCAACAGATAATAGATAAAAAGGTTGCTGAGAAAAACGATAACAGTAATAAGAGAAATAGAGATCGTATTAACAAAGAAAAGAGTTATAAGGATCGTGTTGTAGCTGGACGCGATGATGGCGATGAGGAGATCAAAAAAATCCTTCCGAAGAAGGGACAGTTCATTCAACCTAAGCCGATTCAAGTGATAGAAGAAGAAATCAAGGTGATTAGTATTCCCGAGGTATTAACCATTAAGGAATTGGCGGATAAGATGAAGAAGCCTTCTGCTGCTTTGATTAAGAAATTATTCTTAGCAGGTAAGATTGTAACCTTAAATCAAGAGATTACCTTTGAAGAAGCAGAAGAAATTGCTCTGGAATACGAAATCATTGCAGAGAGAGAAGTAAAGGTAAATGAGGTTGAGGAGCTTCTAAAGGAAGAGGAAGAGGATCCGAGCACTATGGAGAAGCGTCCTCCGGTTGTATGCGTTATGGGTCATGTTGATCATGGTAAGACCTCCCTTCTGGATGCCATCCGTGAGTCTAATGTTACTTCAAGAGAAGCAGGTGGAATTACGCAGCACATCGGTGCTTATGTCGTAGAAATTAACAATGAGAAGATTACCTTCCTTGATACTCCCGGACATGAGGCCTTTACCGCTATGCGTAAGCGTGGTGCAAAATCAACCGATATCGCAATCTTAGTAGTAGCCGCAGATGATGGTGTTATGCCTCAGACAGTGGAAGCAATTAACCATGCAAAGGCTGCCGGTGTACAGATTATTGTTGCAATTAATAAAATTGATAAGCCCAGTGCAAATATAGAGCGCGTTAAGCAAGAGCTTACCGAATACGAATTAATCGCCGAGGATTGGGGCGGAGATACTATCTTTGTACCCGTATCTGCTCATACCAAGGAAGGCATCAGCCAATTACTGGAGATGATTCTTCTTACTGCTGAAATTGGTGAATTAAAAGCGAATCCGAACCGTAATGCAAGAGGTATTGTTATCGAAGCTGAGCTCGATAAGGGAAGAGGTCCTGTAGCGACAATTCTTGTACAGAAGGGAACCCTTCGTGTTGGGGATAATGTTGCGGTAGGTTCTGCATTTGGTAAGGTTCGTGCCATGAATGATGATAAGGGAAGAAGAGTGAAGGAAGCGACACCTTCTACTCCTGTAGAGATCCTTGGACTGAATGAAGTTCCGGATGCAGGTGAGACATTACTTTCCACTACAAGTGAAAAAGAGGCAAGAACAATAGCGGATGCATATCTTACACAGAGTAAGGAAAAACTGCTTGCAGATACAAAAGCAAAATTATCCCTTGATGGTCTGTTCTCACAGATTCAGGCAGGTAATATCAAAGAGCTTAATCTTATTATTAAGGCTGATGTTCAGGGTTCCGTGGAAGCGATGAAGCAGAGCTTATTAAAGCTTAGTAATAAAGAGGTAGCAGTAAGAATCCTTCACGGCGGCGTTGGTGCAATTAATGAATCGGATGTCATTCTCGCAAGTACCTCCAATGCAATCATCATCGGCTTTAATGTAAAGCCGGATAATGCGGCAAAAGAGACAGCGGATCGTGAGAAGGTAGATGTTAAGCTCTATCGAGTTATTTATAATGCAATTAACGATATCGAAGCAGCAATGAAGGGTATGTTAGATCCGGTATTCGAGGAGCGTATCATTGGTCATGCTGATATTCGTATGACCTTCAAGGCATCAGGAGTAGGTACAATTGCCGGTTCCTATGTTATTGACGGTAAAGTAATCAGAGGCAGTAAGGCTAGAATCTATAGAGATAATACCTTAATCTATGATGGAATCTTAGCATCCCTGAAGAGATTCCAGGATGATGTGAGAGAGGTTGCTACCGGATATGAATGTGGTCTTGTATTCGAGAAGTTTAACGATGTCAAGGAAGGCGATAAGGTAGAGATCTATATTATGGCTGAGGTACCTCGCTAATAATATGAATTATTCGCTGAATAATTCATATGGGAAGAACTACGAAGTACGCACAGAGGTGCGAACTCCTAGTTCTTCCGGGTTCTGAATACCTATAATCAAGTTTGCGCCTGCGTAATCAGAGTGTAAATAACACACTCGGCGCAAACTAACTCAAAGGGTATTAGCTAAACTGTTTCCTCTTAAGGAACAGTATGGAGGTTATTATGAGAAAAAACAGTATTAAGAACACCAGAATAAACGGTGAAGTACAGAAGGTGCTGAGTACGTTGATCAGCAGGGAGATAAAGGATCCTAGGATTAATCCGATGACTAGTGTGGTTGCTGTAGAGGTAGCACCGGATCTGAAGACAGCAAAGGTATACATTAGTGTACTTGGTGATGACGAATCCAAGGAAAATACAAAACGAGGATTAAAGAGTGCAGCTTCCTTTATGAGAGGTCAATTAGCAAAAACTCTTAATTTGAGAAACACTCCCGAACTCACTTTTGTCATTGATAACTCCATTGAATATGGTGTAAATATGTCTAAATTGATTGATGAAGTGAATAGAAAAAGCTCTCGTTCCGACGAGGAACTCGCAGAAGATGCTTCGGAGTATGAAGAAGATACAGAGGATGATGTTGACGAAGAAGAGGAGTAAGCTTCTCTAAAGAAGAGGACGATAGCCTATGAATAAAATTAATGCAGAAGTAATTGGTGCTAAGAAAATTGCGATTGCCGGGCATGTCAGACCGGATGGAGATTGTATTGGTTCCTGCACAGCGCTCTATCTGTATTTAAGACAGAATAGTAGTAAGCTGGGACTGGAGAAGGTGGATGTGTATCTGGAACCCTTCGGAAATGAATTTCGTATTTTAGCCGGTGTTGAGGATATCAAACATATCTATGATACCGAGGAGACATACGATACCTTTATTTCTTTGGACTGTGGCAGTTTAGACAGACTCGGTAATGCATTAAGATTTTATAATACAGCTAAGAAAACGATAAACATTGACCACCACATCAGTAATCAGGGCTTTGCTATGGTAAATCATGTGGTGGCCGATGCTTCCTCAACCTGTGAGGTGTTATTTGACCTCATGGAAGAGGAAGATATTGACGTAGAGATTGCTTCTGCTTTATATGTCGGAATTATCCATGATACCGGTGTATTTAAGCACAGCAATACTTCCGAGAAAACCATGAATATAGCAGGAAAGCTGATCAGTAAGGGAATTGATTTCTCCACTCTGATCGATGAATCCTTTTATGCGAAGACCTATGTGCAGAATCAGATCCTGGGACGATGTCTCATGGAAAGCATACTTGTATTAGACGGTAAGGTGGTATTTGCTGCTCTTAGCCGCAAGATGCTGGATTTTTATGAAGCAACGACAGCAGACCTTGATGGAATCATCGATCAATTACGTGTGACAAAGGGCTCAGAGGTGGCAATCTTCATCTACGAGACCGCTCCACACGAATATAAGGTTAGTATGAGATCCAATGGCGAAGTGAATGTAAGCAAAATAGCCGTATACTTTGGCGGAGGCGGACATATCAAGGCAGCCGGTGCTACGATGCACGGAATGGTACATGATGTGATTAATAATATTACAGCACATATCGAAGCACAGTTGAAGGAAATCGAAAGCAGGGATTAAGGCTTTGATAAGGAGTACTGACAATTGTTTGATGGAATCATAAATGTCTATAAGGAAAAAGGATATACCTCTCATGATGTAGTGGCTAAAATGAGGGGTATCTTAAAAATGAAAAAAATCGGTCATACGGGAACCCTGGATCCGGATGCGGAAGGAGTCCTGCCGGTTTGTGTCGGCAAGGCCACCAAACTGGTAGATCTGATTACGGACAAGGATAAGACCTATAAAGCCGTTTGTAAGCTTGGCATTACCACGGATACTCAGGATCTGACGGGCAAGGTTATGACAATCGGTGAGGTTAATGTCAGACTAGAAGAACTTCAGAAGGCAATAAATGGCTACATAGGAGAATACCTACAGCTTCCGCCCATGTACTCTGCCATCAAGGTGGATGGTAAAAAACTCTATGAGCTGGCAAGACAGGGAAAGGAAATCGAACGGGAGAGACGTCTCGTTGTAATCAAGAATATCTGCTTATTGGATTATAATCCTGAGGAGAACGAATTTACAGCCCTCGTGGAATGTGGAAAGGGGACTTATATCCGAACACTTCTGCATGATATCGGTGAAAGCCTGGGTTGTGGGGCTGCAATGAAGAGTCTTGAACGAACTGCAGTGGGTGCCTTTCGGGTAGAAGAGGCACTTAGACTTTCCGAGATTGAGGCACTAGTTCGCGAAGCAAAGCTACAAGAGCACATCGTAACGGTGGAGGAAGTATTTGCCCATTATCCTAAGGTGATCGTAGCGAATGATTTTAATAAATTAATCTATAATGGTAATCTGTTTACACCGGAGCATGTAAAGGAGATATTGCAGGATCCAGATAGTCAGCTGGTCCGGGTATTTGACAGTGACGAACATTTTATTGGATTATATACCTACCTGAGTGATGAGATGCTGTATAAGCCTTATAAGATGTTCTTGTAACACAGAAGCAATGCGATGACCTGCAATCGTGGAGGATACTATGGAATACGTAGCTGGAAATACAGAATTTAAATATACGAATACGGCGGTTACTCTGGGAAAGTTTGATGGCCTTCATCTGGGACATCAGGAGCTGATCAACCGGGTCATTTCTTATAAACAGCAGGGGTTAACTGCGGTTATGTTCAGTTTCCTGATGCATCCCGGTAATCTCTTTTCGGATAAGGAGTTTGAGCTGATCTATACTGAGGAAGAGAAGGTGGCTAAGCTGAATCATTCCGGTATTGACGTGCTGATCTCTTATCCGTTCACAAAGGAAACCAGATCCATGGAGCCGGAGGACTTTATTAAAGATATTTTAGTCGGAAAACTGGATGTTAAGGTAATTGTAGTCGGACAGGATTTTCGTTTTGGATATAAAGCAAAAGGAGATGTGACTCTGCTCAAAGAGTATGAAGCAGTCTATGGTTATCAGGTAATCGCGATTGAGAAGAGAACCTGGAAGCATGAAATGATCAGTAGCTCATCCATACGAAAAGCATTGAAGCAGGGGGATCTCGAAGCGGCAAACGCAATGCTTGGAAGCCCTTATACCATTCGTGGTGAGGTTATGCATGGTCGACGAATTGGACGTACCATCGGAATGCCAACCACGAATCTTATCCCTACAACGACAAAGCTGCTACCGCCCTGTGGTGTTTATGTATCAAAAACCCTGTTTGACGGAAAGCTTCACGACGGTGTAACAAACATTGGATATAAGCCGACGGTTGGAGAAGAAGATTATATTGGAGTCGAAACATTTATATTTGACTTTGATACGGATCTCTATGGTGAGATGATCGAAGTTGAGCTATTATACTACATGCGTCCTGAATTAAAATTCGGCTCAATCGAAGAGCTTGTGATTAAGATGAGAGAAGATATTTTATTCGCGAAAAAATACCTTAATCAAAACAGTTAAACAAAACCACCCCATTGCGGAGCTTGTGTGCCACCATCAAGTGGACACTGAAATATAAAAATGATTTCTGCCGCCAGTTGTTTATCGACTGGCGGTCTTATTATGCTGCTACATATAAATGAGGTGATAACTTACGAGATAAATTATAAAATAATTAAAAATCTGGAAAATACTTTCAAGAGGATTTATTTTATTGTATACTATAGAAAGTTTAGCGTATCTCAATCAACAAAAGCCACGGGGGGTAGAATTATGTTACAAGTAAATAATGTCACAAAGAAATACGGAAAGCTGATCGCCAATGATCAGGTCAGCTTTTATATTAATCCGCAGGAGATAACTATTCTCCTTGGACCGAACGGGGCGGGCAAATCGACCATAATCAAATGCATCGCCGGATTATTAAAATTTAATGGAAACATATTGATAAACGGAAGTGATAATAAATCCCTTCCGGCAAAGAGGGATCTGGGTTATATTCCTGAAATACCTGCACTATATGATATGCTGACAGTATGGGAGCATATGGAGTTTATAGCCAGAGCCTATTCACTGCAGAATTGGAAGGAACGTGCCGAAGAGCTCCTCACACGGTTTGAATTAGAGGATAAGAAGAAAAAGCTAGGCAATGAACTGTCAAAGGGTATGCAGCAGAAGGTTAGTATCTGCTGCGGTTTATTACCGGAACCGAAAGTGATTCTGTTTGATGAGCCTTTGGTTGGGTTGGATCCTCATGCGATTAAGGAACTGAAAAAGCTGCTGATGGAGCTGCGTAATCAAGGGGCATCAATTTTAATTAGTACTCATATGCTGGATAGCGTGGAGGAATTCTGGGACAGTACCAATATAATGATGAATGGCAGAATTGCTGCCAGAAGAACAAGAAAAGAAATTGAGGGCTCCGGTGAAGATCTGGAGCAATTATTCTTCAAAATCACAGAGGGTGATAAGGGCAATGATTTTGATATGTCCAAAGAGAAGCTGATCATGAATACTGAGGCGGAAGGAGAGAGGTAAGCATGAAGGCATTGTCTTATTTATTGATTACCCGCTTTAAGAACCGTATCCTATCTCTGAAGAAGAAGCCGGCTTTATTGGTATTATATCTCGTTATATTAGCCTTTGTTGTGTTTTCAGTTGTGATATTATTGGTGGTTAACAAGGATATGAAGCGAATGAACTTTGCGGATGAGCGTATCTTATTGCTTATATTAGCCGGACTGGGCTTATTATATCTTTGGATGTTTACGAATACCGGTTTATCCACCGGCTCTAGCTTGTTTACAATGCCGGATGTCGGATTATTATTCGTTGCACCGATTTCTTCGAAAAAGATACTAATGTATGGCTTAATCAGTACCTTAGGGAAATCCTTGCTCGGGTCAATTTTTATATTTTATCAGATTGGGAATTTAAAATCGAATTTTGGATATGGTGTGAAAGAGATATTTGCGCTCTTTTTAATCTTTGCATTGATGGTATTATTCTGCCAATTGTTATCCATCGGAATCTATATCTTCTCCAATGGTAACCCGGAGCGTAAAAGGCTGGTCTGGATCCTTCTATATTCGTTGTTTGCCATCCTAATCGCCGGTGTGCTCTTTATACAGAAGCAGGAGCAAATCGGAATTATGCAAGCCGCTTTGGGGCTGATGGATCAGAATTGGTTTGGTTATGTGCCGGTGGCAGGCTGGGTCACAATGTTCTTCCATGGCGTAGTCCAGAGCTCGTTACCGATGATTCTCATTCCATTAATTTTATTTTTCGTATTCGGAGGAATGATTGTATCCCTTCTGACCATGGGATCTGCGGATTATTATGAGGATGTTCTGGTATCCACAGAGACAACCTTTAATACCTTGACCGCGGCGAAGGAAGGACGAAGTATTCCGAAGGTGAGCACAAAGAAGATCAAAATCAAGGATAATGAACAAGGGATTAAGCATGGAAACGGAGCGAATACCTTCTTATATAAGCATATTCTGGAGATGAGAAGAAAGAGCAGAATAATTTTTGTGGATAGCTATACCTTCTTTCTGATCCTTGGAGCAGGTGTTGCAGGTTATTATTTCAATCGTTATAATGTACCTTCCGCAGCCGCCTACGGAGTATTGGGCACCGCAGTGTATATGCAATTTATTTTCTCTATGATGGGTAAACTGAAGCTTGAATTAACGAAGCCTTATATTTACTTAATACCGGAGAAGTCGATAAAAAAGGTCTTTGCTGCCTCTTTATCCTCCTTGATCAAGCATGGGGTTGACGGTTTTCTGATGTTTCTGATTATGGTTCTGCTCGGCGGAACCGATCCTCTGACCGGCTTCCTGTCCGCAATTGCATATACCTCCTCCGGAGCAGTATTTGTTGCGTTGACCATACTGTATCAGAGAGTACTCGGCGGTCAGCCGAATAAGCTGGTTCAGATGATCTTAGGTCTGGGTTTACTTATGGTGGTTATGGGACCGGCAATCGGGGTGACCGTAGTAGCTGCCATATTATTACCTCCGGCCTTGGTCTTCCTTTGTACACTTCCGTTCTCCGTATTCTGTCTTACCATAGCAGGTATAATATTTTTAGCGTGCGGAAATCTGATCGACAAATCAGAATATACGGGAAAAGCTTGATAATAAATAAAAAAATGTTTACAATAAGTTTGTAATATGTTACTATACCATAGTGATAATCAGCCAATACTCAGAATTTGGACACTCCGACCTTCTTCTTGGTATTAGGCGTTTCAACGAAAGGAGAATAATACAATGATTAGTAAAGAGAAAAAACAGGACATCATCAAAAACTTCGGTAGAACACCTGAGGATACAGGATCTCCGGAGGTTCAAATCGCACTTTTATCTGAGAGAATCAATGAGTTAACAGAGCATTTGAAGAGCAATAAGAAGGACCATCATTCCAGAAGAGGTCTTCTTAAGATGGTAGGACAAAGAAGAGGTTTACTTGAGTACTTAAAGAAAACTAACATCGAAGGTTATCGTTCACTGATCGAGCGTTTAGGTTTAAGAAAATAGTAAGATTCTAACTTGATTTTTAAGCTGTCCCATGCTTTAGCCATTTTGTGCTCATCATGGGGCAGTTTTTTTATACCTTTGAGTATAATGATATAATCGAATTTTCATCACGAACAAAATGATTGTGATGAATTGTGTAGGGGAAGAGGGAAACGAATATGACACTAATTAAAAATATGCTGAAGGATAAGGCCTTTCTTTCGAAGACCTTTGCAATTACCATCCCGATAGCATTACAGAATTTATTAAATAATGTATTAAACCTCGTGGATACATTGATGATCGGACGTCTTGGTGAGACAACGGTTGCAGCGGTAGGATTAGCGAATAAGGTCTTTTTTGTGTTCTGCTTATTAATGTTCGGTATCTGCAGCGGATCAGGAATTCTTGCCTCTCAGTATTATGGCAAACGGGAATTGGTCAATATTCAACGAGTTCTAAAAATGTCACTGATGATCGGTGTCGGTGCATCCTTTCTGTTTGTAATACCGGGATTGTTTTTTCCGAGGCTTGTAATGAGAATCTTTACGCCTTCGGAGGAGATGATAAAAATTGGTGCGATCTATCTTGGAATTATCGCAATCAGCTATCCGTTAACCGCAATCACCAATTGCTATGTAGCAGTACTACGTAGTATGAACTATGTCAAGCTGCCGGTTGCGATTACCTCCATTGCCATCGTTGTAAATGTGGTTCTTAATTACGGTCTTATCTTTGGTAAGCTTGGTTTACCGGAATTAGGGGTTGCCGGTGCGGCAATTGCAACTCTTTTAGCACGAGTTGTTGAGGTCGGTGCATTATTGATCATTGTTTATCTACATAAGGCAGGGGATGGCGGAGTTGGAGATTTTGTACATACGAAATATGAGAAAGCAAAGGAAAACGGAGTAGCCTTTCTGCATCGTACCTTTGTTAATAAATATCTGAGTACTGCAGCGCCTGTTATAGCAAACGAGTTTATGTGGGGACTGGGTGTAACCATGTATTCCCTGGTATACGGTCGAATGGGAGATGCTGCAACTGCGTCAATCACGATTACCGGTACGGTAGAGCAGGTTGCATTGGTATTCTTCTTTGGTATTTGTAATGCAGCTGCGGTTATTCTCGGCAACGAAATGGGTGCCGATAAGCTAGACCGGGCAGAACAGCATGCCAAGTATTATATGGTATTATTGTTTGGTCTTTCCGTGATTGGAGCAATCATTGTTGTACTCGTGAAGGAACCGGTAATCGGAATATTCGAAATGTCCGAAACAGTAAATCAATATATTCGTTATTGCATTATTACCTTTGCGATTTATACACCGATAAGAATGTTGAATTGTCTTATTATCGTAGCAATTCTCAGAAGCGGTGGCGATACCAAAGCAGCTTTATTCCTGGATGTCAGCAGTGTATGGCTGATCGGTATACCGATGGCAGTACTCGGCGGTTTGGTCTTACATTTGCCGATTTATTTTGTATATGCCATGATCACGACCGAAGAGATTTATAAGCTGGTCTTTGGATATATGAGATATCGCAAGAAGAAGTGGTTGAAGAATATTGTAGCATAACAAGAACGCTGTATAATAAGAAAAACCTTATTACAAGATCTCTGTATAACAAGATCCTAAGATCCTTGTAATGAGCGGTTTCTTTGGGAAACTAATTGATTTTTATTTTACAAAATTCACTCATATATGACACATATTACTCCGCCAAATCATATTTATATATTGAATGCGCAAGGATGGATTTCGCAGATGTCGTCCGGTTCGCATAACAATATATAAGGAGTAATCTGTATGGGTTATAGAGGAAGAAATAACAATTACAATAATTATCGTAACAGCTATCCGAGTATGAATATGAAAGAGGAGCATTGCCATGAGAAACAAAAGCATGTGCATGAGCTGCAAGGCAGTGTAAAATTTGCAGAGGAAGACGATCCGCATAACCATCGTTTCTGTACGGTTACGGAGGAAGCATGTCCGGTAGGAGAAGGAGAGCATATTCATGAGGTATGCTTTCGGACCGATTTTTACGATGACCATTACCATGAGTTCCGTGGGAAGACCGGATGTGCAATCCCGGTAGGGGATAGACATGTCCATTTCATTGAGTCTGTCACATCGGTAGATGATGGGCATAGACATGAGTTTGAAGCTGCTACCTTAATTGAAAATCCAATTGAGAAGAAGCATAAACCGGATTGCAATCATGATGAGCATTGTCATCATCACTATCACGGTGGTATAAATTATTAATACAATAAGAGACAGACGGAGCAGCTATTTCAAAACGACTTATTATCGAAGGATAAGGGAAGGGTTGAAATAGCTGTTTCTTTATGTGGTCCGTATTTGTGCTTCTGATTCGCTTATCTCATTAATTGGAAGTGTTTTCATGGATTGTAATAAGATACCTGCACTTTATTTTTAATGTGATTTACTTCGTATGAAAAAAAATGTAGCATATTGGTAATAATAATGGTATAATATTATAGTTAGAGTGGCGGGAGGACAACCCGAGACTTCTGAAAAGATTATCGAATCGTTTGCTTTTCGGTAGGTTTTTCAGTTGTTTCGGTACCTCCGACTCTAATGCTATTTTGTAACTATTCCGAACAGCATTTTAAGCCTGTTCAGAATAGTTTTGTAATTTTTTATTAGAAAAGGAGATTAAACTATGACCAAAAGTTTTTCTATGGAATTAGCTGGCAGAACACTTACCGTTGATGTTGGTAGGGTTGCTGCTCAGGCGAATGGTGCTGCATTGATGCATTACGGTGATACCGTTGTATTATCCACTGCAACAGCATCCAATAAACCAAGAGAGGGAATTGATTTCTTTCCCTTAAGTGTTGAATATGAAGAGAAGTTATATGCAGTAGGTAAGATTCCCGGTGGATTTATTAAGAGAGAAGGCAAGGCTTCTGAGAATGCAGTTCTTACCTCTCGTGTTATTGACCGTCCGATGAGACCTCTGTTCCCGAAGGATTACAGAAATGATGTAACCCTGAACAACTTAGTACTTTGTGTTGATCAGGATTGTTCTCCCGAGGTTACAGCGATGTTAGGTTCCGCAATTGCAACCTGTATCTCTGATATTCCTTTTGATGGTCCGACAGCTTCCACAATGGTTGGTATGGTAGATGGTGAGTTGGTATTCAACCCTACTTCCGCTCAGAGAGAGAAGTCAACCTTAGCATTGACCGTTGCTTCCACTAAGGACAAGGTTATTATGATCGAAGCCGGTGCAAATGAGCTTGCTGAGGATAAGATGATTGAAGCAATTTTTGCAGCACATGCGCTGAATCAGAAGATTATTGAGTTTATCGATACAATCGTTGCTGAGGTTGGTAAGCCGAAGCATGATTACATCGTATGCGATACTCCTGCTGATTTATACGAGGATATGGTTAGCTTTATTACTCCCGAAGCAATGGAGGTTGCCGTATTTACCGATGAGAAGCAGGTTAGAGAGGCGAACATCAGAGAGATCACCGATCGTTTGGTCGCTCGTTATGAAGAGCTTCATCCGGAATGGCTTCCTTTACTCGGTGAGGCTATCTATAAATTCGAGAAGAAGACGGTACGTAAGATGATCTTAAAGGATCAGAAGCGTCCGGACGGCAGAAAGGTTACCGATATCAGAAGACTTGCTGCTGAGGTAGATGTATTACCCAGAACACATGGTTCCGGTATGTTCACCCGTGGACAGACTCAGGTTCTTACCATCACAACCTTAGGTGCTCTTGCAGAGACCCAGAGATTAGATGGTATCGATGAGAATGAGACCGGTAAGAGATATATGCATCATTATAATTTCCCTTCCTATTCTGTAGGTGAGACAAAGCCCTCCAGAGGTCCCGGAAGACGTGAGATCGGTCATGGTGCATTGGCTGAGAGAGCATTGGTTCCGGTACTTCCGAGTGAAGAGGAATTTCCTTATGCAATCCGTACCGTATCTGAGGTTCTTGAATCAAATGGTTCTACCTCTCAGGGAAGTATTTGTGCTTCCACTCTGTCTTTAATGGCAGCCGGCGTTCCGATTAAAGGCATGGTGGCTGGTATCTCTGTTGGTTTGGTAACCGGAGAGACAGATGATGATTATATTCTTTTAACTGATATCCAGGGTCTCGAAGATTTCTTCGGCGATATGGATTTCAAGGTTGCAGGTACACACAAGGGTATCACTGCTATCCAGATGGATATTAAGATCCATGGCTTAACCAGAGAGATTATCGAGCAAGCGATCTATAGAACGAAGGAAGCCAGAACCTATATCTTAAATGATGTTATGGCACCTGTTATTTCTGAACCGAGACCGGAGGTTGGTCCTTATTCACCGAAGATTGTTCAGATTAAGATCGATCCTTCTAAGATCGGTGAGGTTGTTGGTCAGAGAGGTAAGACTATCAATGCAATCATTGAGCAGACCGGTGTTAAGATTGATATCACTGATGACGGCGCTGTATCTGTTTGTGGCGTTGATAAGGACAGCATCCAGAAGGCTGTTGATATCGTGAAGATGATCGTAACCGAGTTTGAAGAAGGACAGCACTATACCGGTAAGGTTGTTAGCATTAAGGATTTCGGTGCTTTCATCGAATTTGCTCCCGGTAAAGAGGGTATGGTTCACATCTCCAAGATTGCAAAGCACAGAGTAGAGCATGTTGAGGATGTTCTCACCTTAGGTGATGTTGTTAAGGTAGTATGCCTTGGACAGGATAAGATGGGAAGAATCAGCTTCAGTATCAAGGATGCCGAGTAAGAGTTAAATAGATACGAGACTTTGTTGGCTGATGCCGAGGTAGATACAAGCACCCATATGTAATTTCGGATTCAGTACATCGAAATAGAAGGTCCGCAGTGGAACAACATGAGAAGGAATTCATGTCGTCCCCCTGCGGACCTTCCAGCTTCGCTGTTCTGCATGACGAAATACATGTATGGGTACTTATATCTACCCGCATCAGCCTTTTTATATTAAATTCTGAATCCAAATTTATGAGTGGTATTCATTAAGAATGGGATGGTTTATTACCCAATGTGATAATGAAGCTGATACTAAGCTTTTTTTAATCTATCCTTAACTTGACTTTGCGAGTGAGTGATATTATCATGAGTATTGTGAAATTATTACAATCGTTGGTAATTAAGGAAGAGTTATCTAACGAAATAATAATTAGACCTAGTAAGTAGAAAGGGAAGGAAGAAACTATGAAAAAAAGATTATTATCACTTTTACTGGTTCTGATGCTGGTTATCACAATGATACCGAATTCACAGGTATTTGCAGCAGAATCGAAGACACAAAATAATGAGGATATTCAAAGCCTGGCTACCGGCCAGACCTACAGCAATTGGGCATTAAGCGATCTTGTTGTTGCTGAGAGCTATGGATTGATTCCGGTGAGCTGGTACCAGAAGGACATGACAGTACCTATCACGAAAGCAAAGCTTTTTGTACTTGGTTCCGGTCTGAGATATAAGATGTTAAATACGAATTGCGTTAAGTCAGAAGGTACCGTAAATTATAAGCTTTCCGAGAAAATTACGGTAGAAGAAGTTATGAAGTATTTATATAACAGAGTGACTTCTTACACCTTTACAAAGGATCTGGGTCTTGAATCAAAGAAAGCTGTTACCTTTATGAAGGAGAACGGTATCTACACCGGTAATAACGGTGAATTAGGACTGAAGGATATCTGTACCATCGAACAGGCTTGCGTTCTTGCAACCAGACTGGTCACCTGTGTTTCGGATATGTTGGATGCATCCAGTAAAGGCTTTTTATGGGAAGCAAAAGCGAACGGTAATACGGTGTATATGCTGGGCTCCATCCATATGGCTACTACAGATATCTATCCCTTGAGTGATAAGATCTTAGCTGCTTATAACAGCTCTGATGCACTGGCTGTGGAGGTCAATCTGTATGATCAGGCGGGAGCTATGGCTCTGGTGAACAATGCGTTCTATTCGGACGGATCCACCTTAAAGGATCATGTATCCCAAGAAACCTATGACAAGGCGATTGCCTTAGCTGCGAAATTTGGTGTACCGGAAGCACAGGCTGCATTAATGAAGCCTTGGTATATCTATATTTCCTTCACCTCCATTTCAATGACAGAATCCGGTACAGCAGAAGAAGCGGCAGCAAGTGCAAATCTTGGTATTGATATGAATTTCTTAACCAATGCCATGTTGAACGGCAAACAGATACTTGAGGTCGAGGGTTATGCTGTTCAGGGTAAGATGCTGGAAAGCTTCTCAAAGGAACTGGCAGAATATCTTGTGAATGAGACCATTGATGCGGTAAATGATTCTCTGGAAGGAAAGGATAATACCAATCCGGAAGGTTTGAATGAGATGTTGTCTTTATGGCGTGTCGGTGATGCAGAAAACTTCCATCAATATAACTCCTTTGAATATCAGAATAAGGATATGATAGAAGATGGAACGACCGAGGCTGAGATGAAGCTCTTAAGAGAATTCTATGATAAGTTATTCATTCAGAGAAATAAGACAATGGCAGACTACATTGAGAACCTCCTGAAGGCAGAGGGTGGCCATACTTATTTTGTTATTGTCGGAAGCGGACATTACCTTGGAGATTCGGATATCATCGAACTTCTTACCAAGAGGGGTTATGAACTTAATCAGATAAAATAGGTGATCGAATAATTATTTTATTCAACTGTTTCTAAATATAGTAATTCGGAATATTTATTATAATGACTGCGATAAGGTATATTTTACAGGGGTTTTGGGTATTAGAATTCATGACTTCAGTTTATAGCACCTAATTGCAGTCATTTTCCATGTTTATTTGGCTTGTTGTAAATAGCATAATAATATGGTAGAATCAAGAAATAGATACGAGACATTTATGATCAGCATTTTTATTGATCGGTGTCCTTCTATGTTAGGTTTTGAAGTACAAGAGTTAAACTGTAGAACTTAATACAAAATATGTTAGTCTGATTAACAATAGTAGGAATTAGGTTTGTATATGGTGCTAGCTGTATGGATAAATTACTTTATGGATAGGAAGGGACCTATATGACGAAAATTAATCAGTTATCCAACAAGATTACAGTAGTAACAGAGGTATTACCATATTTACAAAGTGCATCCTTCGGTATTTGGGTTAAGGCAGGCTCATCGAATGAAGATGATAGTAACAACGGTATTGCTCATATTATAGAACATATGTTATTCAAGGGAACCAAGAATCGCAGTGCAAAGCAAATCGCTGATGAGATGGCAAAAATCGGCGGGAATATGAATGCATTTACCAGTAAGGAATGCACCTCGTATTATGCAACAACGCTCCGTGAACATCTTCCGATCGCGATTGATATCATCTCAGATATGCTAACGAATTCGCTGATTGACGAAAAGGCATTAAGGAAAGAAAAGGGCGTTATTCTGGAAGAGATTGATATGTATGATGACTCGCCGGAGGATCTGGTGCATGAGATGCTGCAACAGAGAATATGGAAGGATCATCCGCTCGGATATATGATCTCCGGCACCAAGAAAATTGTTCGCAAGGTAACGAGAGAACAGATCCTGGATTTTATGAATACGTATTATGTCGGTGAGAATATGATTATATCGGTAGCCGGACATTTTGATGAAGCAGAAGTATTGAAGCTTCTGGAGGAGAAGTTCGGCGGTATTGCGGCAGGTCATAAATCGGAAATACTTAAGAAGAAGCCGGAATATAACCGTGTTCAATGCAAACGACACAAGGATATCGAACAGATCCATTGTAATATCGCTTTTGATTGTATCTCCTACTTGTCTGAGGAGAGATATGTATTATCGATTCTAAACTCGATTCTCGGAGGAAGTGTTAACTCACGATTGTTTCAGAAAATCAGAGAGAACAGTGGCCTGACTTATTCTATATATTCTTATGGAAGCTCCTATCGGGAGACAGGCTTGTTCCATATCTATGCGGCGATGAACCCGGCCCAGACTCCTGTTGTGGTCAAGAAGATCTATCAGATCATCGCAGATATCAAGAAAAAAGGTGTGACGCTAGAGGAGCTTTCTATGACAAAGGAGCAGATTAAGACGGAGCTGATCCTCGGAAATGAAAGCGCGAAAAGCAGGATGAATTCCAACGGGAAGGCTTTGCTTAACCGAGGTCGGCTCTTACCAATGGAAGAATTGATCGAAGGAATTGATAAGGTTAGTCTTACGAATATTATAGATTTTGCAAACCGTTATTTTAATATGGCATCCGCATCGGTATCATTGGTTGGGAATCTGAAGGATGTTGATATGAAAATATTGGAATATTAAGTGCTTTTATTAAATGAAATCAAGGGAGGTAGTGGAATGAGGTATGAAATCATAGGTGAGCCGTTACCCGTCGTTACTTGTCATGTGAATGCGGGTGAGACTCTGATTACAGAACGTGGCTCCATGAGTTGGATGAGTCCCAATATGAAGATGGAGACTACGACAAACGGTGGAATCGGCAAGGCACTGGGAAGAATGTTCTCCGGTGATTCTCTGTTCCAGAACAGATATACAGCGATGGGTGGAGAAGGTATGATTGCCTTTGCTTCCAGCTTTCCAGGATCGATACGAGCCCTGGAAATCGGTCCCGGTAACAATATGATCGTACAGAAATCCTCCTTCCTGGCTTCCGAAGCAAGTGTAGAGTTATCTCTGCATTTCCAGAAAAAGCTTGGAGCAGGCTTCTTCGGTGGGGAAGGCTTTATCATGCAGAAGCTTTCCGGTCGTGGTATTGCCTTTATTGAAATTGACGGTTATGCGATTGAATATACCTTACAGCCGGGGCAACAGATGGTGATCGACACCGGATATCTTGCGGCAATGACAGAGAGCTGCAGTATGGAAATTCAGACCATTCCGGGTCTTAAGAACATGTTCTTTGGCGGTGAAGGGATCTTCAATACGGTAGTAACCGGTCCTGGTAAGATCATTCTTCAGACAATGCCGGTAATCAGCGTAGCGCATACCTTAATCCCGTATTTACCTACCTCGAATAAGTAAGTTTTAATTATAAGAATAGTGCTGCTTGGGTGGGATGTCCTTGTAAGACAAGGATAACGCGGTGAGCTAGGGTCAAGAGTTTAAGGAATATGAGAAGAAGATAATCTGAGAAGTGTAAGTCAGGGATATGAAATCAAGCTATAACTGCGTTTGATTCCATATCCCTGGATGATTCTTGATTAGAACATCATACGAATTAGGTATGATTATAGCGGTATTATTCATATATGACCTGTGATTATTCGTGTATCGTTATTGTATAGGAGGCCTCAAAATGTGAACCGGAGTCCAAGCAGTTGACATATTCCCGTTCCTCAAGGCTACCATCAAAATCATCCGCGTCACAGCGACCATACCAGGGCTCGATGCAGACGAAAGGAGCATTTTTCTTCGCAGGAGACCATAAGCCAAAGAGTGGAGCATCAAATGCTACCGTAAGATATGGCTTTTTATTGCTGTCTGCCAGAGAGACGCGATGGAATTGGTCTTCCTCGATAATTAATGCATCACGATCAAAGAGATGGGAATAAATCGGCAGGTATCCACCTTCTGTGGTCAGGATATGCTGCTCTGCATAGGGTTGCTTCACTGCCAGTCCATTCTCATCTACCAGTAGGTAATGGATTGGTTTATCCGAATCAAATAAGAGATAATAGTCAGATTGCTTTTCGTTGTCACTTAAAGGACATAAGAAGGCAGGATGGCCTCCGATGGAGAAGAACAGTTTTTCTGTTCCGGTATTCATTACTCTCCAAAGTGCACGAACCTGGTTCCCCTCCAGACGATAACCTAATTCCAATCGGAATTCAAAGGGATATACCTTCTTCGTTTCCTCAGTGGCTTCTAGGGAGAACCATAGCTCTGCTTCAGTCTGTTCTAATAAACGGAATTTCATATCTCTTGCAAAGCCATGCTGTGGCAAGGAATAGCTCTGTCCTTGATACATATAGGATTTGTTCTTTAAGGAACCTACTACCGGGAATAGGATAGGAGCATGACGTTTCCAATAAGCCGGATCTGCATTCCAAAGATATTCGGTACCCGTAGCTGTTCGAAAGATGGAGGTGAGCTCAGCGCCGTGTTCCTCAACCTGAATGGTCAATGTATCGTTTTGTAAAGAATAAGCTGACATAGTATTTCCTCCTTGAGAAGGTTCGATTTTTGGTCTCATTCTAACATAGAAAGTATAGTTTTACCACAGCTTTTTCATGAACTATCCAGTAATACCATCCTTTCTGATAAGGAATAACGTGAAATTGGCTTGACATTCGAAATAGGAATGATATAATTAACGTTAGTTAATATATTTCATATTATATTTTAATAAAACGTTGACGAGAAGAGTACTATGTGGAATAATCCAGCGAAGGATATGTTTTGGTGCGATTATCTTATTATGAAGCATGGGAAGACCAACTCCGAGTGACCCCAATCCGGTCCGGTGATTCCGTTATCATCTAATGAAGTGGGTGCTATACACCAACAAGGGTGGAACCGCGACGT
>JAEZUM010000065.1 GCA_023421075.1 Bacillota bacterium | reverse complement strand
AGACCCCTGAGAGACTAACAGGTAGATAGGACAGAGGTGGAAGTGCGGTAACGCATGTAGCTGACTGTTACTAATAGGTCGAGGGCTTGACCTAAAATGGTTTGTTAATAATTTGGATGAATTTATCATTTTCTAGTGTAGATTTAGTCAATAATTTAATAGGTGTACAGAAGCTCAAAGCGATTGCTTTGGGTTTTTTTGTTATCTATTTTACCTGGAAGGATATTATATAAATTGACAGTATCGGTACAATGCATTATGATAGGTGTATTATTTTCCAGTGTAACGGATACACCCTAGAAGTCTACCAATGAAATAAAAATATTCTTATGGAGGACATACATAGTGCTTAAATTAGTTAAGCTAGATTACATTTATAAAAGCCAGCTGGTTGATATGATGGATGAATGGACCAATGCAGGTGAGATAATCGTTCCCTATTCCATACGAAGGAACGATTATCGGGATTTTGATCTCTATCTGAAAGGCTTTCATGACGAAGGAAAAGGAGATTCGAATCACGTACCGGCAACCACTCTATTTTGTATGGATGTTGATCGGAATATCTTTGTCGGAGCTGTGAATATCAGACATTATTTAAATGAAGCATTATTGTTGAATGGTGGTCATATCGGTGATGGAATTCGTCCCTCTGAGCGGAGGAAAGGATATGCTACAAAGATGATAGGATTGGCACTGAAGGAATGCAGGAGTCTCGGAATTAGTAAAGTATTAATGGTTTGTGATAAGGAGAATATCGGATCTGCCAAAAGTATTATGAAGAATGGTGGTGTTTTAGAAAATGAGCTCCTGATCGACGGAATAATTGAGCAAAGATATTGGATTGATCTATAAATACGAAATAGTATAAGGGGATTAGAATATGAAGACACCAAGGCTTGAGACAAAGCGATTAATATTAAGAACGTTTCAAGAAGGCGATACATTGGATGTTTATAACGGATGGGAGAGTGATCCTGAAGTCGCACGTTATATGTGTTGGTCAAGTCATAATGATATTGAGAAAACAAAGTCATGGATCGATTTTGAGATAGGACAGGTAGACAAAAAGGATTGGTATCGATGGGCAATAACCGGGAAGGATACCGGAGAGCTTATGGGGACCTGCCTCATTTATTATGACAGTGAGACCTTAGCTTACGAGGTTTCTTATAATCTTAGCCGAAAATACTGGGGCTATGGTTACATAACAGAAGCGATGACAGCAGCGATTCAATTCGCAAAGGAAGAAATAAAGATTACTGAATTAAAAGGCAGTCATGCAAAGGTGAATACTGCATCAGAAAATGTACTTAAGAAATTGGGGTTTACTTATGTATGTGATTGCCAGTATGATTGCGGAGGAAAGTATGCAACAGAGGGAAAAACCTATCAATTAGTTTTAACCTGATAATTGTTGTAAGAAATACAGTCTATTTAGGTACATAAAATGATATTACTTTGTATGATACTAACCTATATTTTGAAAAGAAAGCGAAGGGGTGGGTATGAATCTTTATCATTATTATGATAAAAGTATAGGACCGTTTGTTAATCTGTCCGATGTATCAATCGATGAAGCGAAAAGAGTATTACATAATATAAAGCAGCAGAAACCAAACGTATTATGTGCAAAGCGTCATCCACAATATGTTGAGGATAGACATTATTATGAAAATCTGGTTCGAGAGCTATTTCTTCAAAAGAAGGGAAGAGTAGAAAGAATGGCACCACATTATATGGTGGTGGAACATTGCCCATGGCTTAGCACCTGGTATGAGAATAGCGCATATATCAAGATTCCAATCGATGAGTTCGACATAACGACATTATCCTTTACCTATGGTGATTCACATCCGACCTTTAGCTCTCGTGTTAATGATAATAAGGAGTATCGTAAGAAGCTATATAATTATGAGGAAATCTTAGAGATAATCGATCGATATGGATTACCGCAGGATTGGAACGATGACGGACGATTTGGACCGGAGCGATACATAGAAGTACAAGTTTGGAGTGATGAAGTAATCTCGAGGTACAAGACTGGTAGACCATAAGACCGCCATTTACTATTGTTTGTGACTTTACAAAACTAAAGTTTAACACTATAATATAATTAGACCAATTTGTAAGTTTATATACATATATGAAGAAAAATCAGCTATATGCACATATGGAGGTAGTAGCATGGAAAAAGACAATCAAGTGAATGAGGTAGTGAGGGAAATAGAGGTTTTAGAGTTTAGAGCCGGCGGCAATTCCTACGGAATTAATGTAAATGATATTCGTGAGATTCTACCTTATAACAAGAAATCTACGTCGATACCCAATGCTCATCCCTGTATTGAAGGTATCATCAAACCAAGAGACTTTCTTATTCCGATTATAGATTTGGTTAAGCTGCTCAAATTGAATGATGTAGATGATTTTAGAAATGAGATGCTTATCGTAACCAGTATCAACAATTTGAATATTGCATTTCATGTTGACAGTGTAAAGGGGATTCACAGAGCCATGTCGAACGAGATCACTAAGCCGGGTAAGAAGTTGACAACTTCCTTTAAGGCAGCTGTAGAGGGAATTCTGGCACATGAGGACTATAAAATTGAAGTGCTTGATTATAGAAAGATTATTACAGAAGTAAATCCACAGGTAAATGTGAATTAATCAACTATTTTTTATGAATAGTATAAATATATTCATATGGTTGTTCGATATATATATTAGAATTTCTACACAAACATAGTGGACGGTGCGTGGATGGCAAAATGTAAGAGCTGTAAAACCAATATCCCAGAGGGGACAGAATACTGTAAAGACTGCCAAGATAAGGTAGGAGCGAAAGCAAATGAGTCTTATCTGGACAGTCTATTAAATTCTGTAAAAAATAATCCATCTGCGGAAAATATATATAAGAAAAAGAATAATACAAGTGATAGTAACCCTGACAAGGATACCGAACCTGTTCAGAAGAAAGGTAGCGAGCAAGCACTAGCAACCAGGCAAAGAAGAACGCCTGAGCCTGTTTCTGATTTGGATGAGGACGATTTGTACAGGGTTGATTTGAGTGATCTTGAAGATTTTGAAAGCTTCCGTTTTGAGGATGATCTCGCGGATATCGATACTGATTTTGTTATCAGTGATGAAGATTTGTTCGGAGGAAGCCTATCCGGTATATTGGATGATGAGGATTATACAGAGGATGTTCCTGATTTTCAAGCTGAAATAGATAAAGTAGTAGTAGATGCATATGCTGATGAACAGCAAGCAGAGAGATACATAGAAGACGAAGTAAGTATTGCTGAATCTGACGCTGAGGCAATCAGATCATTGAATGATGAGGATTCGCCGGAACAAGAGTCATTCCTAGACTTAATAACATCAGAGGCTGAGGGTAACGAGCCGGAGAAGGAACGATTAGAGGCATACTCTACGGAGGAACCGAATAACATTAAGGATCCCGTGGTAGCTGCCAATGAGGAACCAGGGGATGAGTACAGTGAATTATCGGAGGATACTGACCTTGATCTTGATCTGGATGAATTACTGAATAGCCTTGACAATCCGAGCCTGGAAGCTACAGTAGAGCAAAACATGGCAAATCCGGATGAGGATTTGTTCAATCTCTTTGGTGTGGAAGAGTTCGAAAAACAGCTATCTTCTATTGAAGATGAGGAAGACCAAGGGAATGACTTTGAACCGATCGAAGCAGACCACGATGATTTTCTTAGTTTATTGGGACAGGTATCCGATGAGGATTCTGCAGCAGAGGATATTCGTGCCATAAGTGATATGCTATCAGGTAATGCAACTCCCACCAGAGACAATACTATGCCGAGTAATGTGGGAGAGGTATTCTCAGATGCTTTAAAAGCGGTATCTTCTTTGAACGATTATGAACAAAATGAAGAAGAGATTCTAGGTAGTGTTCCTACAAAAGCTTCGAAGAAGGGAAATAAAGGCAAGAAGGAAAAAGAGCAAAAGGAGACCTCGAAGGGAAAAGAGAAGAAGGAGAAATCCGGACTCAGTCTATTTCAACGTCTCTTTGGAAATATTAAGAATGATAAGACCGCTGCCAAGTTTGAAGAGGAACAGCGCAAAGCAGCAGAACCGAAGGCAGAGAAGACAAAGAAAGCTAAGGGAAAAGCCAAGAAAGACGCAACATCCGCCGACGAGGATGAGGATGGTACACAAGAGCAAAAGGGCAGCAAGAATAAGGCTGCCAAGAAAGCCGATAAGAAGGATAAAGCCGAAAAAAAGAAGAAAACGAAGGAAGTTATTGAGGTTATTGATGAAATTGAAGAGGATCCGGGCCGTATTAATCGGGTCGGAGCTTCTATTGTATTTTTCTTTTTTGGTATTATTGCGGTTATCTTAATACTAGGTACCAATATGGTTACCTATACCTTGAGTATCCAGCATGCAACAAATTATTTTAATCATCGTAAGTATACCCAAGCTTATAATGAAGTGTATGGTGTGGATATTAAAGATGAAGATATCGGACTTTTTGATAAAATTCAGACAGTTATGTTTGTTAATAAGCAATTAAACTCCTACAATAATTACTATGCTTTAAAACAATATCCTGAGGCCTTGGATTCTTTATTGAAGGGGCTCAGCCGCTATGATAAATATATTGAACTTGCGACAATGCTGGGAATTGAATCTGATTTGGATTACGTCAGAGAACAGATACTAGCAGAATTAAATAATGTTTTTCATTTAACGGAAGAAGAAGCAGTCCGGTTATTATCCTATGACAACATGGAGGACTATAGCCTGGCAGTGTATGATATTGTTCTTGAGAATATGAATTATTAATGATTTATCAGGAAAGGAAAGAGAAAATGATTGCTATTATTGACTATGATGCAGGTAATTTGAAGAGTGTGGAGAAGGCACTGCTTCATCTGGGGGAAGAGGTAGAAATTACCAGAGACAAAGAGAGTCTGCTGCGAGCAGACAAGGTTATTCTTCCCGGAGTTGGCCATTTTGGAGATGCCATGACGAAGCTGCACCATTATCAATTAATTGAGGTAATCAAAGAAATTGTCAGTAGGAAGACACCCTTTCTGGGAATATGTCTTGGTATGCAGCTACTTTTTGAAAGTAGTGAGGAATGCAAGGGAGTAGAAGGATTATCCCTTCTGAAAGGAGATATCCTTCGTATTCCGGGCGGTGAAGCAGTTAAAATCCCGCATATGGGATGGAATTCTCTAGCCATCCGAGAAAATGCAAAGTTATACCAAGGAATTGAACAGCAGGCCTATGTATACTTTGTACATTCCTTTTATCTGAAAGCAGCGGATCCGCTGGATGTTGCAGCAACCACTCATTATAGTACCCTGATTGATGCTTCTGTGGAACATGATAATGTGTTTGGATGTCAATTTCATCCTGAGAAAAGCGGTGAGATAGGACTTCGGATTCTGAAGAATTTTGCATGCTTATAATCATGTGAAGCAGATAAGATGGAGAGGATGGGAGAGAGATCATGCTGACAAAAAGAATAATTCCGTGTTTGGATGTGCATAACGGTCGTGTCGTTAAGGGGATCAATTTTGTAAATCTAAGAGATGCCGGTGACCCGGTTGAGGTTGGAGCTGCTTATGATAAGGCAGGAGCGGATGAATTAGTGTTTCTGGATATTACGGCTTCCTCTGATGCAAGAACGATTAAGATCGATATGGTTCGAAGAGTGGCGGAGACTGTATTTATACCATTTACTGTGGGTGGTGGAATCCGTACGGTAGAAGATTTTAAAATGATCCTGCGGGAAGGTGCAGATAAGATTGCAGTCAATACTGCAGCGATCCTGAACCCGACGCTGATTAGTGAAGCAGCATATAAGTTTGGCAGTCAATGTGTGGTTCTGGCAATCGATGCAAAGCGTCGGGCAGATGGTTCCGGATGGAATATCTATAAGAACGGCGGAAGGGTGGATATGGGCATCGATGCTGTCGAATGGGCGATGAAAGCCTGTGAATTAGGGGTAGGCGAGATCCTATTGACCAGTATGGACTGTGATGGTACCAAGGATGGATATGATTTAGAATTGACCAGAGCCATCTCTGAGAATGTATCGGTTCCTGTTATTGCCTCCGGAGGCGCCGGTAATATGGAGCATTTTTATGATGCACTGACTACAGGAAAGGCAGATGCTGCACTAGCAGCTTCCCTATTCCATTATAAGGAATTGGAAATCATGGATCTCAAGGGCTATCTGAGGGACAGAGGAATCAGTGTAAGGCTTTAAATCCATATTAGTCCAGAGAACACGATCAGTATATGGTTCCATTGAAACAAGTTAAAATAAGCCGGACGGAATAATTATTTCCAGCCGGCTATTATCATTTTATAAGTCAGAGGTGACAGTATGAGTGCAATTAATAATGATTGGTTAGATGCGGTTGGTAAGGAGTTTCACCAACCATATTATGCCGAGCTATACAAATTTGTAAAATCAGAATACAGCCAAGCTGTTATATATCCAAATGCAGAGGATATCTTTAATGCCTTTCATTTTACTCCCTTAAGCAATGTTAAGGTTGTGATTCTGGGTCAGGATCCTTATCATAATGAAGGACAGGCTCATGGGCTATGCTTTTCCGTAAAGCCACAGGTAGAGATTCCACCTTCTCTTGTTAACATCTACAAGGAGCTGAATGAGGATTTAGGCTGTTACATACCGAATAACGGATATCTGGAGAAATGGGCCAGACAAGGTGTGCTACTGTTGAATACAGTGCTTACGGTTCGTGCTCATCAGGCAAATTCTCATCAGGGGATGGGATGGGAACGTTTTACAGATGCGGTGATTCAAGCGGTGAATGCTCAGGATAGACCCATCGTATTCTTGCTATGGGGAAGACCGGCACAAATGAAACGAACTATGCTGAATAACCCGAAACATCTGATACTGGAAGCCCCTCACCCCAGTCCGTTGTCGTCTTACCGTGGCTTCTTCGGAAGTAAACACTTCAGTAAGACAAATGAATTTTTAAAGAAGCATGGCATTGAACCGATCGATTGGCAGATTGAAAATCTATGATCTATTAGCGATCACATTGATATATCTTAAAAGAATTCGATACATTTTTCGCATGTATTTTCATAAAACATGGAATAATAGGTATAGTTCATAGCGATCGGAAGAAGATTATCGGATATGAATGAAAATATGCGAAGAATTTTATCGGAGGACATAATAATGAAGAAGCATGAGAAAGGGTTATCCGCATGGCAGCTGACCATGATGGCAATGGGCTGCGTAATCGGTGGTTCCTTCTTCCTTGGATCAGCCGTGGCGATTCAGGCAGCAGGACCGGCAATACTAATATCCTTTATTCTAGGTGGTATACTGATTTATTTTATCTTATATGCATTATCGGAAATGACCGTGGCTAATCCGGATTCCGGCTCCTTCTATACGTTTACAGCAAAGGTGTTTGGACCGGGAGCAGGCTTTGTAGTGGGTTGGGTCTACTGGACAGGAATGGTAATGGCGATGTCCAGTGAAGCCACTGCGGTATCAATTCTGGTACGGGAATGGATCCCGAATATTTCAATCCCGATTTTGGGCAGTGCAATTATTATCGGAACGACCTTGGTTAACCTGCTGGGAGCTGATAAATTAAGTAAATTAGAAAGCAGTTTGGCTCTGGTTAAGGTATTTGCAGTCATCGCTTTTATAGTGATCGGTATTCTTTTGATCGTTGGGTTGATAAATGGCGTCGGGGCTGTCGGCCTTGGTGAGGTTGCCCGCGAACCCTTAATGCCCGGAGGATTGCGTAGCATCCCCGGCAGTATGTTAATTGTTATCTTCTCCTATGCCGGGTTTGAAATCATTGGATTGGCTTCTTCGGAAGCTGAGGATCCGAATAAGACCATTCCAAGAGCGATTGCTTATACTGTAATCGGCTTAGTAGGTCTGTATATTTTATCTACCTTGGTTCTCCTGCCTTTAATCCCTACTGCAATTTTAACCGAGGAAGTAAGCCCCATGGTGGCGGCACTAAGCCGTTGGGGGATGGGATGGGCAGGAACAGTAATTAATTTTATCCTTGTGACAGCAATTTTATCAACGATGATGGCTTCTATGTTCGGGCTTGGCAGAATGATGCGTTCTGTAGCGGAGGAAGGTCATGCTCCAAAATGGTTAAAGGAGAAGACGGATATTCCTTTCCGTGGCATCCTATTTTCGGGGGTTGCGATGTTGGTGGGCTTGGGAGCTGGTCTGTTCTTCCCCAGAGTATACCTGTTTCTAATCAGCTCAGGCGGCTTTGCCACACTTCTAACCTATGCAGCGATCCTTGCTACGCATATTCGTTTCCGCAAATGCAATGGATGTCCTCCGGAGGGAAAATGTCAGATGCCGGGCTATCCTTTTACCTCATGGATTGCACTGATCGGAACGATAGTTGTTATCGTTAGTATGCCCTTTATCTCAGGGCAGGGCTCCGGCTTAATCGCTGGTGTTGTTATGACCATTCTTTACGCTGCAATCTACTTTATTATGTGGATCACAGGAAGAGAAGGGGAGTCAAAGCACATGGAACGACTCCATCATCGAAGGCTCAATGCCGGGTATTCTCAGGAGTTCTCGGAGGAGCTCACCGAGATGAAAAAGACGAAGACAAAACAGAAAAATACAAGCTGTATTCAGAAGGAAAATATGGATGATGAGGAAGATGATTATTATGATTAACTTCCGATAAAAATAAAAGTAAGGGTGTATCAAGGTAAAAAGCGAATGCGCTTAATTACCCCGGTACACCCTTTTTGTATTATTGATTGATATCGTCTATGGTGGCTTCCGCTTGCTCAATCACAACTTCCGGGATCGGATCCATAGCGAGGAAATCAAACTTCTTGTTTTTATAATATAAATGAACCACAACAAAGCCGATTAATAAAATTACTGTTACGAATAGGCCACCTTCCGGACCGAAGGCACCGCCATTCAAAAAATTATCTTTTGTATAAGTGGTCGATAACATGCCTTCCACCTCGGTTCCGCTCACCTTAAAGCCGAATACATTGCCTTGAAAATAGTTCCAGGTAATATGATATCCGATTGGCATCCAGATGTTACCGGATTTTAAATACATATAGGAGAAAAGAATACCCACTAACGTCAAGTTGATATATGGTATTATGCCAATACCGGAGTTAGTACTATGTAATAGCGCGAAGATTACACTGGGAATAATCATTATCGCAGCAATACTCTTTGTCTGGCGTAATACGGACATGATATAGCCACGGCTCAGCAGCTCCTCTGCGAAGCCTACCAGAATAAACATCAATAGATATAGTAATTGCGATACTGCAAAATGTGGTTTCCAGGTAGCAATCTCGGCCTGACCGGATAGCACGATCGCAGCAAATACAACACTGATGGATACAATACCAAAGATCAGTCCGGCAATCAGTTCCTTGTAGTCTGACTTAATCGGAGTAAAGCCCATATCCGAAAGCTTACGCTTGGTAGTAATCTTCCATGCCAGGATAGGTAATAGGATAGTAATTACTTCCTGAATAAACATCATTACTAAGTTGATGTTTTGCATAATCTTCTGGCCTCGTTCTGTGTAGCTATACGAAAATGCATTAACACCGGCCTGTAGATCCCCTGTTGCCATTAGGATTCCGGATACAAGGATACCGACAAGTATGGAGAGCACCATCATGCTGCCATAAAAAATAGCCAGAACAGCTGCGATTTTCCAGCCGGAACGAACCTTTCCCTCTTTGTTTTTAAACATAATAAATCCCCTGCTTTCCCTATTATATTTATATAAAATAGGAGGTTTCCCTCCTATATTATACCTGCCCTCAGAATTGATTGGTCCATCCGTTCTACGCAGGTTTGTTCAGATTTTTTACTGCAGTAGCTAGCATCAGCTTAATACGATTGAGCTGATTTACCTCGCTGGCACCGGGATCGTAGTCAACCGCCACGATATTGGCTTCCGGATGCTGCCTACGGAGTTCCTTGATAACACCTTTACCGACGATATGGTTCGGAAGACAGGCGAAGGGCTGAGCGCATACAATATTTTTCACTCCCGAGTGGATTAACTCAAGCATCTCGCCTGTTAAAAACCAGCCTTCCCCGGTTTGATTACCGGTTGATACCACCGGTTCGGCATAATGTGCCAGTTTCTTGATCGGCACCGGAGGAGTAAATCGTTTGCTCCTTGCCAATTCTCTCTTTGCAGTTCCTCGGATCTGTTCCAATGCCCAGATAACCAGATTACCAATACGAGCGCTGGCCTTCTTCTTACCCAGGTACCTGGCTTTGAAATTATTATTGTAAGAGCTGTACATGAAGAAATCCAGTAGATCAGGTACGACTGCCTCTGCTCCTTCTGCCTCCAGTAATTCAACCAGATAATTATTGGCAGAGGGTAAGAACTTCACTAAGATCTCACCTACGATACCGACTCTGGGCTTTCGTACTGTCTCCTCCAATGGCAGATTATCAAATTCTCTTATGATGCCGCGAAGATTACGTTTATACTCATTCCATCTTCCGTTTTCAAGACTCTTGATGCAGATATTACGCCATTTTACATGAAGTGCATTGGCGGAACCGGGTATTTTCTCATAAGGTCTGGTTCGATACAGAACTCTCATAAATACATCTCCGTAGACCAGAGACTGCATCGCGGTAATTAAGAGCTTCGGAGTGATTTTTAATCCAGGGTTCTTCTCCAAGCCGGAGGCACTCAGAGAGATGACAGGAATCTGCGACATACCTGCCTTTTCCAGAGCACGGCGGATGAATCCGATGTAATTCGTTGCTCGACAGCCGCCGCCGGTCTGTGTAATCATTACAGCTACTTTATTCAAATCATATTTACCCGACAACAGAGCATCCATGATCTGCCCTACCACCATCAGAGACGGGAAGCAGGCATCATTGTTCACATATTGCAGACCTACATCAATGGAACGACGGTTGTCGTTTGGAAGAACAACAACTTGATATCCGCCGCTTCGCAGAGCAGGCTCTAGCAGGTCAAAATGGATCGGTGACATCTGCGGAGCAAGAATCGTATAAGTATCCTTCATCTCCTCTGTAAAAACAACTCTGTGATGGGCAGCAGAGGTTACCGTTGTTTTCAAATTCTTCGCCTCCCGTTCGCGAACTGCGGAAAGGAGGGAACGAATACGAATTCTGGCAGCACCAAGGTTGTTAACCTCATCAATCTTAAGTACGGTATAAATCTTTCCGGACTTTGTTAGAATATCATTCACCTGATCGGTTGTAACCGCATCAAGACCACAACCGAAGGAGTTGAGCTGGATTAGTTCAAGATTCGGCTGGGTTCTTACATAGGACGCCGCAGCATAAAGCCTGGAATGATACATCCACTGATCGATTACAATGGTAGGACGGTCAATTTCCCCAAGATGGGAGATGGAATCCTCTGTTAATACCGCAACACCGTAGGAGTTAATCAGCTCAGGAATACCGTGATGAATCTCAGGGTCGATATGATAGGGACGACCAGCCAGTACGATGCCTTTGCGTCCGGAAGCACGCAGATAAGCCATGGTTTCTTCGCCTTTCTTGCGCATATCATCTCTGGCAGCCATGAGCTCCGCCCATGCAGATGCTGCCGCTGCCTTGATCTCACCCGTAGGAATATTTTTTTCTCTGAATATTTCGATCAGTCTGGTAGTTAAGATTTCTTCACTTTCAAAGGAAAGAAAGGGATTATCAAAGTGTATGGAAGGGTTTTTAAGCTCCTCCACATTATTCTTAATATTTTCAGGATAGGAGGTTACAATCGGACAATTATAATGATTACCTACTCCATCAATCTCTTTTCGTTCGAAGGGAATGCTAGGATAGAAGATATACTTTATTCCTTGATCAATCAGCCATTTAATGTGTCCGTGAGCCAGCTTCGCCGGATAGCATTCGGATTCACTGGGGATAGATTCGATACCAAGCTCATAGATCTTTCTACTGGAGGTAGGAGATAAAATCACTTGGTAACCAAGCTTCGTAAAGAAGGTATGCCAGAAGGGGTAATTCTCATACAGATTGAGAACTCTCGGAATTCCGACAATTCCACGCTTTGCATCTTCCTCCTTTAATACAGGATAAGAGAAGTAACGGTCCATCTTATACTCAAATAAATTCGGGATATTATCAACATTTTTCTCTTTCCCCAGACCACGTTCACAACGATTACCGGTTATATATTGTCTACCGCCGGTAAATTTGTTGATGGTAAGGAGACAGCTGTTCGTACAACGTTTACAGCGTGCCAGAGCAGTATCGAACTTTAGCTCAATAATCTCGTCAATGGAGAGCATCGAACTGTCCTCGCCTTCATAATGCTCTCTGGCGATTAAAGCTGCACCAAATGCACCCATGATACCTGCAATATCCGGTCGCACGGCCTGACAGCCGGAGATGGTCTCGAAGCTTCGAAGCACCGCATCATTGTAGAAGGTTCCACCCTGAACTACCATCTTAGCGCCAAGATCCTTCGGATTTGTAATTTTTATTACCTTATATAAAGCGTTCTTTATAACAGAATAAGCAAGCCCGGCTGAAATATCAGCTACCGTTGCGCCTTCCTTCTGTGCCTGTTTTACCTTGGAATTCATAAATACGGTGCAACGAGTACCCAAATCGATGGGGTTTTGTGCAAATAAAGCAACCCTGGCAAAGTCTTCAATTTCGTAATTCAAGGATTTTGCAAAGGTCTCGATAAAGGAGCCGCAGCCGGAGGAGCAGGCTTCATTGAGAAGCACGTTATCAACGGAATTATTTCTTATCTTAATGCATTTCATATCCTGACCGCCGATGTCTAGGATACAATCCACCTGGGGTTCAAAGAAAGCAGCAGCATGATAATGAGCAACGGTCTCAACCTCACCTTCATCCAACATAAGAGCAGCTTTAATTAAGGCTTCCCCGTAACCGGTGGAGCAGGAGCGTACGATTTTAGCGTTTTCGGGCAGTAATTCAAAGATCTCTTTGATGGATCGAATGGTAGTCTTCAGGGGACTTCCGTTATTATTGCTGTAGAAGGAATAGAGAAGAGAGCCATCCTCGCCTACCAGAGCAACCTTCGTGGTGGTTGAACCGGCATCAATACCCAGAAAACAATTACCTTTGTACTCTTTCAAATTTCCTTTTTTAACAGTATGTACAGAGTGTCTATTCTTAAATTCCTCATATTCTTCTTCGTCCTTGAACAGAGGAGTCATTCGGTTCACTTCAAAATCCATCTTGATGCCTTTGGATAAGAGCGCGTATAACAATGAGAGCTCTTTACTGACATCGGGCTTGGAGTTCATGGCGGCTCCGATTGCTGCGAACAGATGGGAGTGGGATGGTGCAATTACTTGATCCTCAGAAAGATTAAGGGTACGAATGAAAGCATTCTTAAGTTCGCTGAGGAAATGCAGAGGTCCACCTAAAAATGCCACATTGCCGCGAATTGGTTTACCGCAGGCAAGACCACTGATGGTCTGATTAACCACAGCTTGAAAGATGGAGGCGGAGAGATCCGGCTTTGTAGCACCTTCATTTATTAATGGTTGGATATCTGTCTTTGCGAAAACACCACATCTTGCTGCAATCGGATAGATTGCTTGATAGCTCTTGGCATATTCGTTCAGACCTGAGGCATCGGTTTTTAGTAAGCTTGCCATCTGGTCAATAAAAGAACCTGTACCGCCGGCACAGATACCATTCATTCGTTGCTCAATTCCATTGGTAAAATAGATAATCTTCGCATCTTCACCGCCAAGCTCGATTGCCACATCGGTCTGAGGCGCAAAATCCTGAAGTGAGGTAGAAACAGCAACTACCTCCTGAACGAAAGGAATATCCAAGTGCTTTGATATAGTTAGTCCACCGGAACCGGTGATTACCGGTGAGACGCTTAAATTACCGAGAGTATCCTGTGCTTTCTTGACCAAGCCTGCAAGAGTCTCCTGAATATTTGCAAAATGGCGCTCATAATCGGAAAATAGTAATTCTCCTGCTTCATCAATGATCACTATTTTTACTGTAGTCGATCCGATATCGATACCTAATCTATTATTAATTGCCATGTCTTATTTCTCCTTACATCAAGCCCGTAAATAATTGGCATTCCAAAAATTAGCTTTCTATATTATACGATACAAAGCTTTGAAGTTCAATTGTTAATTTATAAAATACTTGTATCCAAATGTTTTGACTGAACCCTTTTGGCACATCGGAATATATTGAAATAAAGGCAGACATAAGCTTTGAAAGGAGCATTCCTATGTACTGTATCAACTATGTGGTTCAGAAAGGGGATACACTCTATACGATCAGCCGTCACTTTAATGTCGGTCTGGCTGCTATTATGGCAGCAAACCCCCTTGTCGATGTATACAATCTGATGGTTGGAGAGGTAATCTGTATTCCAATCAGTGTACCAAGTAAAAACATAATGAATTATCAAACCTATCTGGTCAAAGAAGGTGATACCCTGGGAAGTATTTTGGAGCAGCATGGTATTAATATGGCTGATCTGATGCAGAGAAACAATCTGGATCAATTGTTTCTGTTACCGGGTATGACTCTAAATGTACCAATCATCGACGATGAGGAATAATCCTCCGGCTCCCCAAGAAATGATGTTTATGAAACAGAATTTTTGGGGAGCATAATTGTATATAAGGGAATTCGCATTCTATCTTTTTAATCAATTTTTAAGGAATTATACATTTTGTTTTGTTTGACAAAGGTAGTATAAAAACATATAATTGTTTTTGAAGTTAACGAATATACTGAGATTATATTCATGGCTTCGAGGAAATGTGACAATAAATGATAAACAATGAATTAGGTAAGTACAAAATTATTATAAAAGGATGTGGTAAGGATGGAAGCCGGCCCTGGTAGTAGTCATAAGCAGAGCAATCAAAATAACATAATAGAGACTGCGACAAGCAGCCGATTGTAAGACTGACTCACCGGTGTACTTCCACCTTGTATGATAGCTTACGATCCACTGCTTGGCCTGCAGTGGAAAGGAGCATACTATGATCGATATTTTTAGAACAACGGATGGTGCGTTACAGCGATTAACAGAGATAACGGAGGGAAGCTGGGTAGCCATGACAGCTCCTTCAGCAACTGAACTGATGGAGATCGCAGAGGCTACAGGAATAGAGGTTGATCATCTCAGAGCACCACTCGATGAAGAGGAACGAGCAAGAATTGAAGTGGAGGAGAACTATACGGTAATTTTAGTTGACATCCCCTCCTTAGAGAAAAGAAACGACAAGGATCGTTATGTTACCATCCCCCTTGGTATTATTGTAGCAAAGGAGTATCTGGTAACGGTATGTCTGGAGGAGACTCCTATCTTAAAATGCTTTATCGACGGACGTGTAAGGGATTTTTATACTTACAAAAGAACACGTTTTATTCTACAGATTCTATATCGGAATGCATCTACCTTCCTACAGCATCTGAGAACCATTGATCGAAAGAGTGAAGAAATTGAACGTAAGCTGCATATCTCAACACAGAATCGTGAGTTGATTGATTTACTGGAGTTGGAGAAGAGTCTGGTATATTTTACCACCTCTCTAAGATCCAACGAAGTAGTATTTGAAAAGATGTTAAAGCTGGAAACCATCAAGCATTATCCGGAGGATGAGGATCTTCTGGAGGATCTGATTATCGAGAATAAACAGGCGATTGAGATGGCGAATATCTATAATGGCATTTTGACCGGAATTATGGGAACCTTCGCCTCCATTATCTCCAATAACCAGAATCTGGTAATGAAGCTCTTAGCTGCAATTACCATTGTACTTTCCATCCCTACCATGATCGCAAGCTTTTACGGTATGAACTTTGTAGAAATTCCGGGTAAGGACAATCCTTACGGCTTCTATTTTATCGTACTGGCAGCCTTGATCTTAACAGCGATCATCGTTTGGGTATTCCGGAAGAAGAAGGTTTTCTAAGCGTTACTTGAAAGGCACAGGTGTATAACATGAAGTTTTTGAACAGACTAGAGAGAAGCTTTGGGAGATTTGCAATTCCAAATCTAATGAAATATATTGCGGGAATTTTTGTCTTGGGATTATTACTTGGTATCGTTCCGAATTATACGGTGATTAATTTACTGGCCTTGGATTTTCCGTCTGTGATGAGAGGACAAGTATGGCGATTGGTAACATGGATTATTCCCATCAGTTCTATGAACGGAATTTTGTGGTTGGCGATTTCCATCTATTTTTATTACATCATCGGAAATGCATTGGAGCGGGCTTGGGGAGCTTTTCGTTTTAATTTATATATCTTAAGCGGTATATTTTTTAATTTCTTATCCTCGTTAATCACTTTCCTGATTATGGGTGTGACAATCCCTCCGAGTCTTAGCTTTGTCTGTGGAACTATGTTCTTTGCCTTTGCGGCAACGTATCCGAACATGCAGTTTTTGATGTATTTTATCATCCCGATTAAAGCGAAGTACTTAGCCTGGTTCCAGGGGGCGGTATATCTTTACACGGTGTTTACTTATATTGTGAATGGAACAGCTATCTTGATTATTCCGTTAGCGGTATCCTTTGCAAACTTTTTCATCTTCTTTTTCGCAACCAGGAATTATCAGAGGATATCACCCAGTGAGGTAAAGAGGAAAGCGACCTATCGTAGGCAGATGAATGAGGGAAGAAACAGCGGTAATGTTACAGAATTTCGCGGAAAGAATGTGATTACACGTCATAAGTGTGCGGTTTGCGGAAGAACGGAACTGGATAATGATCAGTTAGAATTCCGCTTCTGCTCAAAGTGTGATGGAAATTATGAGTATTGTATGGATCATCTGTTCACCCATGAGCATGTGCATAAATAACAGATGCAAGGATGTAAATAATGAAGTTCTTAATCTAATGAATTGAATACAGAACAGAATTTAAAGGTGCTTATTATGTTAATAATAAGCACTTCTTAGTTCATAAAGATATAAATAAATATCCTAAGTAGTGGAAAACCTCTGGTGAATCGGTAATATTATTGATATAATAGAAACCGCAAGATACAGAGCTTGCCCAAATTAGATAATAAGAAATGATCGGAACAGGACGGTAAATTGTTATGAACAAAAAGATTAGAACGTTAAATCAGGATATACGCAGTGGAAAGCAGCTACAGGAGAATATTCCGCAGCTTTTTAATAGGATGGCAGATCATTATCAGACCTATGCCGGTGTTAGGCTGGCAATGCATTATTTTTCTTTTTATGAATCATATCTGGATGAAGAAAATACCTGGAGCCAAGAATCAAAGCAAACAATTGCTCATATTAATCATATCATACAAGAAAATATCCTTGGTAACTGCGCCGGACCGGCACGAGAGAAAGGTATCCATGAAGCAGATACGATACGTGGAGAGATTGCAAAGCGTATGAGTATGCTGACTGCATATACAGACATGTTCCAGATCTATGAATATATATTGAACCGTCAGGAATACCGCTTTAAGGAAGAACTTAATCCGGTGGATGAGGTTGAATTCGAGAAGGAAATTCTCCGCTATATCTTCTCCGAAGAAGATAATCTGGTAATCAATGAAAAGATCAGAGAGATCATCGGTCAGCTGCCGATTCGCATTACCAAACAAAGATACTTTGATTTGCTAGAAGATAGTCTGAGATCATACCTTGGTGCTGATGAGACTTCATTGCAAACGTATCTCTATATGCTTCGGACCTCTGCGATGTTATACCGCGAGGAGGGGATGGAGGAGTATTATCCTGAACTGGCTAAACGAATGGAGCAATTATCACAGGTTGATTATAAGAATCTGACGAAGGAGATATACAATCAATGTGTTGGTACACTACAGGTAGCAACACTGATTCTTGAGACGGAAACAACCGTATATTTCGGTCTCCAGGAGATTGTAAATGAAGTATATGCCATGTTATTGTGCTCTGCTTATGCCGGTATGGTTGATAATGAATTCCATGTGGCAGCAGATACCGCGATGAATATACTTAAGGAAATCAACAATGCCTTCTCTCAGACGGAGAAGGAGGAGCTTAAGGAAGAACTGATTGACCTGTTTTCCGATATGGAGGGAGTACAGGAGGAATTATCCTATGAACTTACACTACTGGAGGACGCGCTGTACGAAGTGGATCATACCCATCAGGAGCTGGCAAAGAGTATGATGCATGGTCAGCTGCTGCAGATCCTGCAAAGGTCCCAGAAGCTTCTTTCCAATAGTCTATTCGTTGATCTGAATGAGGAGAAGAAGGAAACTGTTGTGGAGGAAGAGGTGCTTGCGAAAGAAACAGAAGCACTGATAAAAGAACTCACAATGTTATTCTCAAATCAGGATAAGGTAATCAGCCGTGCCATCATAGCGAATACCTTGAATAAGATGCCGGTATTTTTCAAGGATCATAAAGAAGTGATGGAATATGTACAATACAGCATTGAACGCTGCTCTGATATAGCTGAAAAGGCGGCCTGTGTGGAAATAATTCGTTCGATAATGTCTGAATAGGGCTGTATTATTGTTGGTAATATGTGGTATACTTAATCATAAACCGGTACAGTAATTATTATAGTCTACCTTACAATGCATAAATTTTTGCGTCATAAGAAAATGGTTCATTTACTTTAGGTTCATGGTGTAGAGATTCCGTCTGGCGGTATCATGAGGTTTTGTATGATTTTATGGAATTCGCGGCTTTATGTCGGTGATAAAATGAAAAAGAAAAAGGACAAGGTCATCGCTTCCTTAGAGAATAGGGAGGCTACCTTTGGTGTATATTGCATTGCCTTTGCTTCTCATCCCGGTAATTTGTTTGATATTTACGAAGCAAATGAGCTTTTGTTTCCTCATTATAAAAAGGCGGAAATTAAAATTATCGGTCTTGCCAGTGGTAAACAGGAAGCGGTGGACTTAGTCCATGATATGCTGATGGAGGTATACAATAAAACGGGAGAATTTGATGTCCGAACTTATTTTACATAGGAATGAAATAACTTGGTAAGGATGGACAATCAGAGGATAGGATATCGATTCAGGTAAACAATAATCATGACAGGCGGTTGAGTGTAGAAGAATGCTTCATATCATTTTATTATTATTGAAAATAATAGGAATTCTAATACTGTGCGTTCTCGGATTGATACTGTTGATTTTGCTGACAACACTATTGGTTCCAATCCGATACCGTGTTGTTCTTGAGCATGGAGAGCGGCTATTTTATCTGAAGAGCAGAGTCAATTGGCTGTTGCATATCATTCATGTAAACATTACTCATGTGGAAGGAATCCTTCATATCGAGGCAAGATTATTCGGTTTTGTTGTCTATGATAACCTTAAACCGAAGAAGCCTAAGAGTGAGAAGAAGGCGAAGGTAGCCAAACGAAAGAGCACTAAGCGTAACGCTACAAAGCATAAAGCGGCTAAGACCGGGTCAACAAAGAGTAAGGCGGAGGTACCGCAAACGATCATTACCTCAGCTTCGAAGGAAATGGTGGACAAATCACCGGAGCTGCTTCCTGTAAGTAAGGGAATACAAGGCGAGACAGTCACTACCTCCTCACAACATGAGGGTATGACGAAAGAAAGCCAAGCCAGCAACGAGCCATCCTCGGAAGATAAGGTTGTTCTTGTACAGAAGGCTACTCATACTCAGCGAAAATCGTTCTTTCAGAAGTTGTCGGAACGTATAAAGAGGATCAAAGAGAAGTTTATTTCCAGATTCCATGAATGGAAGGAGAAAATAAAGAAAATCTTTGCTTCGGTCTCCTCAATTCGATTTAAGGTGGGACTGATCCTAAATTTTTTAAGAGATGAGATGAACAAGGAGGGTATGCACCTTACCTTCTTCAGTCTGAAGAGGTTACTGAAGCATATTTTACCGACAAAGCTTCGATCAAAGGTTATATTTGGAACCGGAGATCCATGTTCAACCGGACAAGCGCTCGGTGCAATGAGTATTCTATATAGCTTCTACGGTGATAAGATTCAGATTATTCCTGATTTTGAACACAATATTTTTGAAGGAAAGCATTTTGCAAGGGGAAGAATAAGATTAGTTACAATTCTCATAATAGTAGTTAAGCTTATATTAGATAAACGATTTAAACAACTGAAAAACAACTTTATTATTTTGAAGGAGGCGTTATAAATGGCGGAGAACAACTTTAATTCAACCGTAGAATCCTTATTTAAAGGCATGGATAGCTTTTTAACAACAAAGACTGTTGTTGGTGATGCTGTGAAATTCGATGACGGGACCATTATTTTACCCTTAGTAGAAGTCAGCTTTGGTGTGGCAGCAGGTGCATTTGCCGGGGATGCGAAGAACAATGCCGGCGGTGGTATGGGCGGTAAGATCAGCCCCAGTTCCTTGTTGGTGATTCAGAATGGCTCCTCCAAGGTGGTAAATATTAAGGATCAGGACAGCGTTACTAAGATTATCGAT
>JAEZUM010000045.1 GCA_023421075.1 Bacillota bacterium | reverse complement strand
TTTTATGAGGGAAGCGTGCTGCACAGGCAACACGCTGGGAACGGAGGAACAATGAAAAAGATTTCACGTTATATTTTAAAGTATTGGTACGCCTATATACTTGCGATTTTGTGCATCGTGATCGCTGTATCACTGGATATGCTATCACCGCAGGTAACGAAGCGGATTATAGATAATGTCATCATCGAAGGAGACATGGCTCTGCTGCCGAAGTTGCTTATCTTGATTTTTATTATCGGGATCGGAAGATGTATCTTCCAGTACCTGAAGGAATTAATATTTGACCTGGTAAGTGCAAGGATTACGGTAAACATCCGAAGAGATTTATTTAATCATATCCAAAGCTTATCCTTAAACTTTTTTGACAAGAACAATACCGGTGAATTAATGTCTCGTGTGAAGGATGACATTGACCGCATCTGGGCGGCTCTCGGTTATGTAAGCATGCTGATCATTGAAGTTGTGATCCATACCGGTATTGTATTGTTCTGTATGTATCGCTTAAGCCCAAGCTTGGCCGTATTTCCAACCATTATACTTCCTCTGGTTGCTTGCCTGGCGCTTCTGATGGAGAAGAAGCTCGGAAAGATTTATGAAGCAATCAGTGAAGAGAATGCAAAATTAAATACGGTAGCACAGGAGAATCTCTCCGGTGTCCGTACGGTTAAGGCTTTCGCAAGAGAGAAGCACGAGATAACCAAATTCTTATCTCATAACAAACGTTACTATGAGCTTAATATGCAGCAGTCAAAGGTATTCATTAAGCTGTATCCCTATTTTCAGTTTATTACCAAGCTGTTACCGATGCTTGTTATTATGATCGGTGGCTATCAGGTAATGCAGGGGAAAATCACCTTAGGTACCTTAGGCGCTTTTGCAGAATATTCTACGAATATTGTATGGCCGATGGAAATGCTCGGTTGGCTTTCCAATGACTTTGCTTCTGCCATCGCATCCGGTAAGAGAATTAAGAAGATCTTTGCGGAACAACCGATGATTACAGAGGTTGAAAAGCCGGTTGTTCTGGGTGACGTTAAGGGCGCAGTTCGCTTTAATAAGGTTTCCTTTGGTCTCTCCGAGAAGAATATCCTATCCGATATCAGCTTTGATTTGGCAGCGGGCAAGACCATCGGAATTATGGGTGCAACAGGGACCGGAAAGAGTTCGATTATAAATCTTCTTCAACGTTTTTATGATACATCGGAGGGCGAGATCTATCTGGACGGAGTAAATATTAAGGAGCTTACCCTTCGTGAGCTTCGTAAGAGCATCTCCTTGGTTATGCAGGATGTGTTCCTGTTCTCTGATACAATTAATGAAAACGTAAAACTGGGTAAGAAAAAGAAGGTACGTAATGATGAGGTAATCGAAGCAGCTGAGGATGCTCAAGCAAAAGAATTTATCGAGCGTATGGAGGAGCAGTATGAGACCATCGTCGGTGAGCGTGGTGTTGGTTTATCTGGTGGACAGAAGCAACGTCTGAGTATCGCCAGAGCACTAGCCAAGAAGACACCGATCTTGGTACTGGATGACTCTACTTCTGCCCTCGATATGGAGACAGAGCTTATGATACAGCGTTCCTTATCTCAAATCGAGGCAACCAAGATCATTATTGCTCACCGTATCTCAGCCGTTCGTAATGCTGACGAGATTATTATCCTGGATGAAGGCAGGATCGTTGAGCGTGGTACCCATGACGTCTTGTTACAGAATAGAGGCTACTATTATAAAACATTTATGGCACAATACGGAGATTACCTGGAACCGCAGGATTCAGAAGGGGTTGTGTATGACGAAAGGAAGGTGGCTTCATGTCAATAAACGCCATCAAAGAAGACGAATATATCAAAAACGTCAGCAAGAAAACGACTCTGGTAAGGTTGTTCAGTTACATGCTGGCATATAAGGGACCAATCATAGCAGTTATCTTCATCATGCTGACTACTGTGTCAATTTCAATTGCTAATCCATTGATTATTGATCAGGCGATTGATGTTCATATTGCAAATAAGGATATCGAAGGCTTATTCAAGCTTGGTTTATTGGCCCTCGCATTAAATGTATCCTTTGTATTATTGGTGAAGCTAAGAATGTATCTTATGGCTAAGGTATCGAACAATGTACTCTTAACCATAAGACAAGAGCTTTATACTCATATCCAGAAGCTGAGCTTCAGCTTCTTCGATAGCCGCCCTACCGGTAAGATTCTCGCCAGAGTTATCGGTGATGTTAACTCCCTTAAGGATGTGCTGTCCAACAGTGTTACTACCTTAATTCCGGATGCAGTAACAATTACCGCCGTTGTAATTATCATGGTGATCATTAACTGGAAGCTGGCGATTGCCTCCTTAATCTCTCTGCCCTTTATGGCCTTCGGTCTCTGGTTCATTCAGACTCGTTCGCATAAAAGATGGCGCGTATTCAGGAAGAAGAGCTCCAATTTGAACGCTTTCATTCATGAGGACCTCTCCGGCATGAGGATTATTCAAAGCTTCACTGCAGAGGATGAGACCTCCGAGACCTTCGATGAGCTATTAGAAGAGCATCGCAGCTCCTTTGTTAATGCCATTGTATTAAACGATGCCTTCGGCTCTGTAATTGATTTTAGCTGGGGTGTAGGCTCAATCTGTATGTATTTTGTGGCAGTAAAGCTTCTGCGTATTGATGCAGGCAATGTCGGTACGTTAATGGCCTTCGCCATGTATATTACAATGTTCTGGCATCCGATCATGAACTTAAGTAACTTCTATAATCAAATTATCACTAATATATCCGGTGCAGAGCGTATCTTTGATATTCTCGATACGAAGCCGGACATTACGGATGCTGACAGCGTCAATGAACTGCCGGAAATCAAAGGTGAAGTTACCTTTGACCATGTATCCTTTGCCTATGATGCAGATACTCCGGTATTGAACGACGTTAGCTTTCGGATCAAGCCCGGTGAGACCATCGCTTTGGTTGGCCCGACCGGTGCAGGAAAGACTACCATTGTTAACCTGATCAGCCGCTTCTATGATATACAACAGGGTAATATCTACATCGATGGATATGATATCAAGGAGGTTTCCATTGAAAGCCTGAGAAGGCAGATGGGTATCATGACACAAGATAACTTCCTGTTCTCCGGTACCGTGGCTGACAATATCCGCTATGGTAAGCTGGATGCGACTGAAGATGAGATCATCGCTGCTGCCAAAGCAGTAAATGCACATGACTTTATTATGAAGCTGGAAAAAGGGTATGAAACAGAGTTAAAAGAACGTGGCGCAGGTCTATCCATCGGTCAGAGACAGTTATTGGCATTTGCAAGAACCATGGTTTCCATGCCGAAGATCCTAATCCTCGATGAAGCAACCTCAAGTATTGATACCCACACCGAATTATTGGTGCAACAGGGAATTGAGGCGCTGTTAAAGGGAAGAACTTCCTTTGTTATCGCGCATCGATTGTCTACCATACGTAAAGCGGATCGAATCTTCGTCATTGATGAAGGTGGTATTCAAGAAGAAGGCAGCTCCGATGAGCTATTAGCGATGAAAGGGCAGTACTATAATCTTTATATGGCTCAGTTTCAGAATCTGGGAGCCTAGTTGAACCGGATTCTACAAAAGAGTAACGGCTAGACTGATACAATCCCGAAGCAATAGGTGAAGCGAAGTTCTCCAATTCGCATGCGTGCTTGTCACATTGGAAGTAAGCTTGTATATACTCACTTTATTAACACCTTTATAAGAAAAGCTCTCAGACAGAAAAGCGGTATACGCCTTTTTGTTTGAGAGCTCTATTTATACCTGAAATAAAATCTTTGCTTTATAACCTCTTTACGTTATCTATCTTATTCATTTATCTCATTCTTATATCTTAGTCTTTTATCTTATCCGCTATCTTATTCTTCCTTCTTGTCTTCCTCCGGATACCTGGAACGAAGTCTCTGATTAAAATTCTCCGCAATCCGCTTCTCATTACTGTACATGGCTGTAGTAACACTAAAGTATACACATGCCACCAGCAGTACCATGGTGATTATCTGTGAAATACGATGTATATTGACCCACTGCCATAAGATCGCACAGCCGAGAACTACTACATTAATATAAGTATAATGCACAATGAGACGTACTCTCATCTGCTTCTTACTAATTTCCTGCTTGGAATGATATATCAATGTTCCAAGTGAGGTGATCACCGCCATGACGATGACCTGCCATATGACTTCTACATTAAAATATAGATCAGAAAGAAAAATAGTCATAAAAATTGCCGTGCTGATAATACTTCCCGATAATACATAAAAGAAGGTCTGAATTACTTTTTTTATGCTTTCCATGTCTCCACCTCCTACATTCCCAGCTTTTTCTTTAGATCAGGTACATATTGTCTTGAGATTACTACCACTTCACCGTTGAAAAGCTGTGCCTCGAACCGCCCCGAGTAAGCCGGACTTATGCTCTTAATCTTAGCTACATTGAGTATGACTGACTTAGAAGCACGAAAGAAGTCCGTATTCTTATACTCTTCTTCTATCTCGTATAACTTGAGCTTTGTCTCGTAGACATTTTGTTTGCAATAAAGGAATACTTTATTATCTACCCCTTCAAAATAATAAACATTGGAGGGATCGATCATTACCATGTTGCCATCCTTAATTCCGGTCAGCTTCTTCTGACCCTGTTTCAGCTCCGAAATTAATTTAAGAATATTCTCATCCAGTTTGTTGCAACGAATAATGATCTGATCCTCTTCCCCTGGATTACATTCCTCAATAATTATCTTCATAGGATCTCCTATCTGCTCATGACATTTCTCTTACTTTGCAGCAATGCCGCAACCCCTATGAAGATTATACCACTAATTACCAGGAATGCCACCTGAAATGTACTTGAAACTGCCTCTCCCCCATGCATTATGGTTATTCCCATAGCCTCTTTATAACCGCTGATTAATTCTTCAGGGCAATTCGCAAAGGTTTTCGTTATAATATCCTTTGTTAATAGCTCTCGCATGACGGAACAACCATGAAGAAGAGGAAAGCATTTGAGTACATCCTGCAATTTCTCGGGAAGCATCCCAAGAGGCAGATAAATGCCGGCAAGAAAACCCACCAGTGTTCCGATAATGGTACTCAGTCCACCGAAGGCACTCTGACTGTGAACAAAGTTAGCGATAAGAAATACCATGGTTGCTGATGTGAATACATTGAGAAGGATGTAAAGAAATACCTTTCCCATCAGCGCCGTTGTAAACATCGTTCCGCCGGTAACCACGATATAGGCTTCTCCGATAATAACCGTAAGAACGCACATAATTATTCCCATTATAATGGCGGCTGCAATATAACTGAATACGAATACCCTGCGGCTTACCGGTGCTACAAAGAAGCTGGATAATCTCTTCTGCGCTTCATCCTCTACCATGATACCTACCATGGACAGAGTAATTGTTATAGAATTAACTACAACGATTCCGGCAAGTGTCCAGAGCATAACCAACTGCTCCGCATTGGATCGGTCAAGCGCAGCATCCCGTTCACCGCCATACTGATTTAATAGATCAACAACACCGTCCGCATTCATTTTTCCAAGGAAGACCACCATCAAACCAATGATAATCAACATAGACAAAAGTGAGAAAAAGATATTAGAGCGGTCTCTGCAATAAACTAATATGTTTCTCTTGATTAATCTGAATATTAACATCTTTCTTCCTCCCTTACAGGCTCTTTCCTGTGATATTCAAGAATACATCATCCATGGTCCCCTGCACTAATTCAAAGGATCTCAGATTATTTCTTACCTTATTTAAAAGCTCAAGTCCAAACAAAGAATCCGGTATCGTGACACGAATGTGGTTGCTTCTATGTTCGAAGACCAAACGCTCTTCCTCCAGCTGTCTCGCCAGCTCCTCCCGGTTCTCCGGTACTAATCTTAAGATATCCTGAGCATGCCGCTGCTTTAATTCGGAAGGTGTACCATCCGCTACCAGCTTTCCTGCCTCCATGATGGAGATATACTGTGCTTTGGCTGCCTCCTCCATATAGTGCGTCGTAAGAAAAACCGTCATACTGTCTTCCTTTTGCAACCGTTCCACGCTCTCCCATACATTCTGCCTGGTCTGAGGATCCAGCCCCGTGGTAGGTTCATCTAAGAACAGGAGCTCCGGTCGATTCATTAATGCTTTCGCGATCTCACAACGTCTCTTTTGACCTCCGGACAGCTTTCGAAATTGCCGGTTCAAAATATCCCCGATGTCAAGGATATCGCATACATAATTAAGATTTTTATGAATGGAGCTTGTGCTGTTATCATAAAGGGACGCCCGTGTAATGAGATTCTCCTTAATCGACAACCGGTTATCCAATGTATTATCCTGGAAGACCACTCCTATCTTACTGCGTATCTCGCGATCCTGTTTCCCCAACCGATATCCGCAGACATATGCCTCACCCTCGTTGTTGCTTAATAATGTACATAACATATTGATGGTCGTTGATTTCCCGGCTCCGTTAACTCCTAGAAATCCATACAACTGACCCTTTTTGACGCGAAAGCTGATGTCATCCACCGCTTTTACCTCTCTAAAATGCTTCTTGAGATGATTAACCTGAATAATGTCCTCCATCGTTCCCACACCTTTCTTTCTTCTTCTATTAATAATAACTTGAATGCAATGCCTTACTTTATGCACATCTTCTGTTGCTATGAGTGTATTCCCAAATCAGAATTATCGCAATAGGAGTAAGAGTAAGTTGCATTCCGGTATCGGTAGGATGCAAAAATTCATCTTAAGATGAAATCGAAAAAAATTATAAGGTAGAAAATAAAGGAAAATAGTAGTATTCATTTTTAAAGATATCAATTATAATAACAGGTAAATAATAAGCGTAACGTAACGATTGGCAACGAATCGATAAGGAGGATACGATGAAAGTATTACTATTATTGGCTAGAGGATTTGAAACCATGGAGTTTAGTGTCTTTGTGGATGTTCTTGGATGGGCCAGAAATGATTTTGGATGTGATGTAACGGTTGAGACCTGTGGTTTTCACAAAGAAATTGTCAGTACCTTTCATATTCCTGTTATCGTAGATAAGACTCTGGATCAAATCAATACTGCAAATTATGATGCATTGGCCATACCCGGCGGCTTTGAGGAATTCGGTTTCTATGAGGATGCTTACGATGAACGTTTCCTGAATATCATCCGCGAATTTAACCAACAGGATAAAATCATTGCGACGATTTGTGTGGCCGCACTCCCTCTTGGAAAAAGTGGAATATTAAAGAATAGACGAGCTACAACCTACCACCTTCGTGACGGATATCGTCAGGCACAATTAGCTCAGTTTCAGGTAGAGGTGGTGAATGAACCGGTTGTTGTGGATCATAATATCATTACTTCCTATTGCCCTCAGACCGCTCCGGATGTAGCCTTCAAGCTGCTTGAGCTGTTAACCTCCAAAGAGAAGATGGAGGAAGTAAAAGAAGCCATGGGTTTCTGATATACCTATCAATACATACTTAATATTTGTTGGTGTTATAACACACCCTAAGGAGCCTTATGGATTACGTTGAAGATTTAAGAAAACTGGTTGGACATCGTCCACTTATTTTAGTTGGTTCTGTAGTTATCATAATTGATTCCAACAACCGAATATTACTCCAGAAACGATCTGATTCCCCAATTGAAATATGGGGGTTACCAGGCGGTCTAATGGAATTAGGGGAATCTGTAGAGGATACCGCCAGAAGAGAAGTCTTTGAGGAAACCGGTCTAACACTTGGAACACTTACTCTTATAGATATCTTCTCCGGACGTGACTATTTTGTCAGCTTATCGAATAAAGATGAGTTCTACTCAGTAACTGCTGCCTATTATACTCGCGAATATCAGGGTAAAATTATTGTTGATCATGTCGAATCTCTGGACATTGCGTTTTATAGTTTTGACCGCTTACCTGAGAAGATTGTCAGAAGTCATGATACAATTATTGATCGATATAAAAGCATGTTAAAGGAAAGGCTATAATGCAAATTCATATCGTAATCTCTTTTCACTTATAATAAAGGCTCTGTGTCAATAGTTGGGGTGGGATTCTTTTGAATCCCGCTCCTTTTCTATGTTTAGAGCCATTTTGATGTTTGGTATCTACAATTCCTGTTTTTGGGTATGCAAAATAAGCCTCTAGCACATC
>JAEZUM010000026.1 GCA_023421075.1 Bacillota bacterium | reverse complement strand
GAAGCAATTAACTCAATGTGGCTATTCTGTCTCTCTATTTCCAGTGACATCGCCTCGGCGAGTTCAGGGTCAAATGATTTTACGTCTTCAAATGAATACATTTTTTTCATTTCCTTTCCGGTATATTGATACTGCTTTACGAACCTCTGCTGTTCTTATCCTCATGAGCACTTTAGTTCGTTAAACCTTTACTGCGTATTAGTATATCACATTAAAATGGAATTTAAAAGCGCAAATACGGTTGATCTTCTCCTCCATTCATAACAAAATCTAATAATTAATATTCCGAAGGATTATAACAGAAGGGGCCTTCGTATTGTTGATCCTATCGATTACAATTCGACGAAAGCCCCTCTTTCTATAAAATTATAAGTTCTCAGGTCCAAAGCTTAATGGAAGTAGTTCCTCCAGGAAGAAGATCATATAATCCTCCTCGGACCTGGCCAAAATGACCAAAAAGCTCTTCGGATCCACAAATTCCCGCATCACCTGGCGACAGACACCGCAAGGGGAACAAAAGTCCTTTAGTACTCCGTCCTTACCACCAACGATTGCAATTGCGGAGAATTCATTCTCGCCCTCACTAATTGCTTTGAAGAACGCGGTACGTTCTGCACAATTCGTCGGAGTATAGGAAGCATTCTCAATATTACAGCCTTTATAAACCTTTTTGCTCTTGGTAAGAAGCGCTGCTCCTACGTGGTGATGGGAATAGGGTGAATAGGTATTCTTCATTGCATCGATTGCATCTCGAACCAGATTTTTCGCTACAGAATGGCTTACAATTTCATGCTTTGCCAATACTTCTCCTTTTTCCAGAGGAACAAGACTGTTCTTCGCTTCCATCTCCTGTTGATTTTGATCCTGTTCTTGCATACAAAAACCTCCCTGTTTATCGTTTTTGTTAATAGCCGGTTCCGGTCTGATTCTTCGCCAGCTTTACAATTCTGCTGGTACCAAGCCTGGTTGCCCCAAGCTCAATGAATTTCTCGGCATCGTCAAAGGAGGAGATCCCGCCTGCCGCCTTTATCCGAACCTCTTTCCCTACATGCTTTGCGAAAAGTGCTACATCCTCGAAAGTTGCACCTGCTTTAGAAAAGCCTGTTGAGGTCTTTATAAAATCTGCCCCAGCATTGGTAACAATCTCACACATCTTAATCTTCTCATCCTCGGTTAGGAGACAGGTTTCGATAATCACCTTAAGAATATGGTTACCACAGGCAGCCTTAATCTCCTTAATCTCCTGAAGCAGCTCGTCGTATCTTCCGTCCTTCAGCATACCAAGATTAATGACCATATCAATCTCATCCGCACCTTGTGCGATGGCATCCTTTGTCTCAAATACCTTAACCGCAGTAGTATTATAACCGTTCGGGAAACCGATTACGGTACATACTGCCATCTTATCCGCAACATAGTCTTTGACTTGCTTCACATAGGACGGAGGGATACAGACACTGGCCACCCCATAGGTGACCGCATCGTCACAGATCTCTTTGATCTCAGTCCAGGTTGCAGTCTGACCAAGTAGTGTATGGTCTACCTTCTCAAAAATCAACTTCTTATCCATTCCTCAATCTCCTTTTCCTTTCGTCTATGCAATCTCTAAGGCAATTTCCATCATCTCGCGGAAGGTTAGCTGTCTGTCCTCAGCGGATAAGGATTCGCCGGTAAATACATGATCCGATATGGTAAGCAGGCAGAGTGCCTTCTTGCCGGCTCTTGCCGCATTCATATAAAGAGCTGCTGCCTCCATCTCCACACAAAGAATATTCATCTTACGCCATAAGGAATTGGCATCCTTATTATCATCATAGAAGGTGTCGGAGGAAAGAACATTTCCCACCACCGTCTTAATATTCATCTTTTCCGCCGCCTCAACCGCTTTGCGTAATAAATCAAAATCAGCGATCGGAGCATAGGTTCCGGGTAATTGAAACTGAGCGGCAAAGCTGGAATTCGTGGAAGCCCCCATACCGATTACAATATCTCTGAGCTTAATGTTTTCAGCAATACCGCCAGCAGAACCAATACGAATAATATTGTCAACACCGTAAAAATGATATAGCTCATAGGAATAGATGCCGATCGAGGGCATACCCATACCGCCACCCATTACGGAAACCTTCTTTCCTTTATAAGTACCTGTATAGCCAAACATATTTCTTACTTTATTAAAGCACACCACATCCTCAAGATAAGTCTCTGCGATAAATTTCGCTCTCAGGGGATCTCCCGGCATAAGCACCGTCTTTGCTATATCACCCATTTTGGCTTCATTGTGGGGGGTTGGAATACTCATTTTATTTCCTCCTTTATGGTATAAATAGATAATTCTTACTTTTCGGTAAATTACATCATAGCATATTTTTCGAAAATAATCAATCCGCGATTAATTCATCCCTGCTCTAAAAAGATTCTACATGAACATTTCTCATTGTTCTAACAGGTTTATTATTGTAATTATTGGGTTGTACTTTTATGCTTATATCATGAATATAGTGCGTATTCATGATCGTCAGCTCCGATCGCATCATTACAAGCAAGCTTGCACTTCCTCATTACGCTTTTATTATATCATGAATATAGTGCGTATTCATGATCGTCAGCTCCGATCGCATCATTACAAGCAAGCTTGCATGATCCTCACTACGCTTTATTATATCATGAATATAGTGCGTATTCATGATCGTCAGCTCCGATCGTATCATTACAAGCAAGCTTGCATGATCCTCACTACGCTTTATTATATTATTCCATTTTTTGCGAAATATATCATATTACATTGATTTCAAAGGAAAAAGTGTTATAATCGGGGTAATAGTCTTATCTACAGGAAAGGTGTTGACCCAATTGCTATTAAATCGTTTTCTATCCGTTAAGGGAATGCTCAAAAGTCATCAAATCATCGGAGATCTCCCCTCCTCTCGTATTGCTTATTCTAACTTTTATAAAATAGCCTGGCCTTCTGCTTTGGAGGCACTTCTTGTTGCCTTGGTAGGTGCGGTAGATACCATTATGGTAGGAACGTTAGGAGAAGGTGCTATCGCGGCGGTAGGCATTACTACACAACCAAAGTTTATTCTACTGGCCATCATATTTTCATTGAATACCGGCATTACCGCAGTTACTGCAAGACGTAAGGGGCAGGATAACCGAACGGATGCCAACCGATGTGTTCGTGCAGGAATTCTCTTCAGCTTATGTGGGTCACTCCTGATGGCCCTCCTCGGAGCTCTGTTTGCCAAACCGATACTGTTGTTTGCCGGAGCAGACCATACATATCTTGCAGAAGCGATGGATTATTTCAAGATTTTGATGTTCTCTCTTCCTTTTCAGGCATTGAATCTTACCATCAACGCAGCACAACGTGGCTGTGGCAAGACAAAAATATCAATGTATAGTAATATCATAAGCAATCTGATTAATATACCTTTTAATTTCCTCTTAATCAATGGCATTGGTATCTTTCCCAGACTTGAAGTGAAAGGGGCTGCCATTGCAACTCTGATGGGTGCTATCGCCGCTTTTGTGATATCGTCATCAACCTTACTACGTAAAAACGGATATTTATCCTTTCACCATAAAGCCGGATGGGCTATCCGGGAGGACATAACCAATGCCATCTTCAAGGTGAGCAGCAGTGCCTTTGTAGAACAGGTTTTCATGCGTATTGGCTTTCTTGCCTATGCCGCCATTGTAGCCCGACTTGGAACAACCCAATATGCGACTCACTTGATCTGCATGAACATTCTGACACTCTCCTTCTGCTTTGGTGATGGTCTATCCATTGCGGCTTCTGCGTTGGTTGGGCAGAATCTCGGCGCAAAAAGACCGGATTTATCCATTATTTATGGAAAAACCGGTCAACGACTTGCATTTATGATATCCTGCGTTATATTCTTAATCTTTCTGTTCGGAAGGACCTTCCTGGTATCTCTGTTCAGTGATGAGGCCGTCATAATCACATTAGGAGCCAACGTTATGATACTCGCTGCACTGGGGACCCATTTGCAGACCTCTCAGGTGGTGTTATCCGGATGCCTTAGAGGTGCCGGTGATACCGGTTATGTCGCCATAACCTCATTGATCAGTGTAGCGTTAGTACGTCCCCTATTAACCTACCTGCTTTGTTTTCCGGCAGGCCTTGGTGTCTATGGTGCTTGGGTAGCTCTTCTGGTGGATCAATTCTTCCGCTTTGTATCCAGCTATTATCGCTTCTCTGGTGGAAAGTGGACTACTATTTCCCTATAGCAAATGTGACTTATGCTTTCAATAATTCACATTTTATTGTACTTCAACGATTTCTCTCGTCATCATATCAACGAGATACCAACCATAAGTCACCGTATGTCCGATTCCATTCTCCGGTTCATCCTGGATGAATTCATACAGATGGATTAAATATTGCTGTTTATTCTCTCCCATTCCCTCGAAGACCAGATAATAGTCAGCAATATCCAGCTTATAATAATACTCCTCCTTGGAAATCTCCACTTTGTCAAAATTAGTGGCAAACTTGCATTTTACAAGATCCAGGGCTTCCATCGGAGACAGCTCCTGTTTCTTACATTCCTTTGTTATCCTGATATCATTATCTACATTTCCCAATCTGTGAATCTTTTCCCAGGCCACACCAAGGGGTTGTTCCTCATATGTAAGCATTCTCCCATATCCGCTAAGCGGTTGTATGCTTAGCAGAAGGATAAGGCAGTACACAGCTGTCTTCAATATTATGCCTCCCTTTGCTACGGCTCACGTAACTCGTATCAACGAATTATATCCACTCTGATCGCATATGCTCAAGGGTATTCCTTGCTATATGCTCGCTACGGCTTCTATTATAACTCGTTTTTACATATATTTCCATTTAAAAAGGAGACAACTTATCGACAAATGGATACAGCATTAGTCTTCTTATCCCTAAATCAGCTGTATATTTTTTGTTCTTAATCTCAAGGCTACTTAATTTTATTATTTTCTATAATTCGTCCTTGATCTGATCTCTCTCAGGCTTCTTATACAAACTAGCTCTTTGAATCGCCGAGGATCCAAATCGATCTCTTATCTTATCGATTGCGTGATCCAGCTTCTCCCGCTTTTCATCGGTCTCAAAGCTGAACAGATTCATCTGCCTGGCTGAATCATTCGCCACCACCTTACTTGTCTGTATGCCCAGATTACGGATCGGGGATCCCTCCCACAATTCATCAAACAAAGTACAGGCAGCCTTATGAATTTCATCCGTGCGATGGGTTGGACTAAGAAGTGTCATCTGGTGAGAACTGTGACGAAAATCCGTATCCACGATACTGACTGACACTACATTTGCCATCATATCATCACTTCGCAGTCTTCTGGCCACGGTCTCTGCAAGGGAGAGAAGTATCATCTTTGCCGTTGATTCTTCCTCTACATCAAAGGATATGGTGGTAGAATTGCCATAACCTTTATTCTTAACCTCCTCGACAGAAATAACCGATGCGTCTATTCCATTGGCAAAGCTATGAATTACCTCTCCATGTTTCTTTAGATGTGCCTTTAGCACCTCCACATCGGTGTTCGCTAATTCTTTGATGGTATAGATCCCTAGAGTATTTAACTTCCTCACAGTGGACTTACCGACAAAGAATAATTCACCGACGGGCAGTGGCCACATCTTCGTATAAATCTCCTCCGGATATAAGGTGTGAACCTTATCCGGCTTCTGAAAATCCGATGCCATCTTAGCCAAGAGTTTGTTACTCGAGATTCCCACATTTACGGTAAAGCCAAGCTCATCACGAATTCGATCCTTAATTTTATGAGCGGCTGCGATAGGCGGGCCGAACAAAGCAGCCATTCCTGTCATATCACAATATGCTTCATCAATCGAGCACTTCTCCACTTCCGGGGAAAAATCGTTTAAGATGTCCGTGAATGCTTTGGAATATTCCGAATAAAGGTGATGACTGGGTGGGACCAGTGTCAGGTTAGGACATTTCTTCAGCGCATCGACAATCGGTTCTCCGGTCTGCACTCCGTACTGCTTTGCAAGTGTGGATTTCGCTAATATTATACCATGTCGCTTATTTTGATCACCGGCGACAGCAGATGCTATCTCGCGCAGATCCAGAGACTCTCCCTGCTGTAAACGATGGACGGCTTCCCAGCTCAAAAAAGCCGAGTTTACATCCACATGGAAGATTATCTTGTCCATATCCACACCTCCTTATCCGAATAAAATAGAGAATCACTGCTTTAACCTTTCTATTCTGTGATAATAGCAGTCTCAAAAAAATGTGGCAAATGAAAATTCGGATTCTCACTGATGATCGGTGCATAGCTGGCATAATGCTCGCCATCGCTGCTACCGCATATTTTATAAAAATTACAGGTAAATTGGTCCCCTGCTTGAAAAGGTTCAATGTCAAATATCTTACAAATCATCTCCATCGGTATCTCAAGTAACACCGACCAAGAATCAGCCCTACGCTCTGCTTTACAGCTTGCTCGCCAGGGGACAGTCTTAAATACGCTCTTTCTATCTCCAACCATGCCGATTTCGTTAAGCATTGCTCCATTGGAGTTCATCTCAAAGTTGATATAAAAGGGATGCTCACTCTCCGGTGTAAAGTTGAAAAATGCCTCCAGAGCACTGTCACGATAAACCGGATCACCATCCTCCGTATAGGTTGTAAGCGGATTACCTTCCATTGCTGTCATCGAAATGACTAGTCCAAACTCACGAAGGAAGCCCATCCGTCCAAAGGCCTTTGGCTGATAACCTTCCACCCATCGATACTGATCAATCGGAAAAACCACGCACCGCTCCAGTTCCTCCAATGTATTGATCGTGTGAACCAGATATGCCATTATAATGAACCCCCACCTATTGTAATAACCTATGTCGTATAACCCTGTGGATTGTTTGTCTGCCATCTCCAGGATAAATTCCTAAGGAGTATTATATTCCATTTCGGTTCAACTGTATAGTGGTCACGACAATTCTCCTCCGGCCTTCGCTTGGTGCTATAATACGAAAAGGGTTGCCGTAAACCCTTGCTAGAGTCTTCACGACAACCCATACTATTCTTCAATATTAATATCCGGATGTTCTAATTCATTGGAGGTACAGGGGGGTTCGGAGGATTCTTCGGAAGCTCTTCTCCCATCTTCTTCTTTATGACTTTGCGTATTATGATAGTAATGATCGCAATTATAACCGCCCAGATGAGTAAGTATGGCAGATTAACGATGAACCATACCAAGAAGTTCTGTAATCCTTCACTAATGTTATACATCGTATCGCTAAAACCATTCTTAATTCTTGTTCCTACGCTTTGCTTGATTTCTACGGTTGGAGACAGCTTCTCTACCTCCTGGATGCTTAAGGTTACGGTACTATACTCCACCTTATTATCATAAGTACGAAGTGTTGTTTCGTAATTCTGCAATTGATAGCGTATTTCACTTAATCGACTCTCCAAGGTAACGATACTATCCAGAGTATCTGCCTTTTCCAGCAATGCAAACAAACGATCCTGCTCGATTTGGAGTGATTTCTTGCGACTCTCAATATCGGCATATTGCAGTGTTACATTTTCCGTAGATTCCTGTTTGTTGATTACATTGGCACTCTCCCCTACCGCGTTAACAAACTCATCCACCTTGTCTCTGGGAATTCTTGCCGTAATACTTGCAAACCTGGCTCCGTTCCTGTTATTGAAGCTACGACCGCTGATCTTGGAGGTCTCCACATAGCCGTTCAAACGCCCCATCTCTGAATCCAGCTTTGTAATCAACGCATCAAATTCCTGGGTCTCCACATCCATATAGAAGGTACGGATGATCTTATCCTGTGAGGTTAGTGCAGCCGAGTCTTCGATAGTAATCGCCGAATTGTTCTTAATGGATCCTGTCGAACCATATTGAACTTCTCCTTTTGCTTCTGCAGGAGCTACTGCCGGCGCTTCTGCTGTCTCCTCCGCTGTGGTGCCAGCCATATCATAGGACATATTGTCCCTATCATAAGCAGTTGATTTGTCTTCCGCTTTTTTGGCGCAGGCTGCGAATACCATCGTCATGATCATAACAACACTTACTAAGACTAAAAATCTCCTCTTTTTCATTCTACTATCCTCCTCTACCTGATACACAGGTTTATTTTTCTTTCTGCTAATTAGACGCGGTTTCTCTTATTATCGTTCCAATTATTTCAAAATTTTATTATGTAACTCTTATAATCAAAAATATCAGCTTCGCAGATATTTTGTGAATCTTGTATTAAAAGAGGCTGTATCATATTACATAGTGTAATATCATACAGCCTTATTTTATCATTGTTTCCCTGCTATTTCCAGATAAAATTATTTTACGGATACTTTTATCTGCGGTCCCTTTCCTGCTTTATTCATCGCAAAGAGAATAATCTCGGTTCCGGCCTTCTGAGCAGGTATTTTGATTGTGAACTTACCGGTATTGGTAATTTCCCCTTCATAGTACTTTTTACCGATCTGAGCATAGATACGAGTCTGCGTCTTGGCTACCTTTTCCGGAGCATCTTTAAAGCGCTCCGGAATCTCTTCCTCTTTCTCAACACCAGTATTACTTGAATCTGCTGTCTCCGTCTTTGTGGGCACAACATAATCAAGAAGCTCAACCTTTCCGGTTATCTTAGTCGCACCTGCCTTGACATCATTGACCTTGGGCTGATCCGGAGCTGTTTTCACGACAACCGATGTCATCGTCTCACTGGTCCCGGCAGCATTCGTAGCAATTGCTTTTACTACCGTGCCGGAAGCAATCCGATCAATTTCGATGGTATATAGATATCGGTTATTCACGTCATCGTATTCCGGTGTTGTAGCACGATATTCAGTTTCTCCAATGGTCAGAATTATTTCCGATCCCTTCTTGGCAACAAACTGTACCTTCTTATCCGTATTGGTAATTTCCTTCACCAAGGTAGGCATGTCAGGTTTTCCGGCGAGCACCTCCGTCTTATTAGCCATATAGATCTTACCATTATCAAAGCGTATTAAGACATAGACAACGTCTCCTGCATCCAGCTTCCCGGCAAGACGGTACTTATATTTACCAAACTCATCCGTTTCCACGGTATACAGTGTATTCTTAAAGGTTTTTCCGGAACCTTTGGAAATAGCTATATAGACAGTACCCTTATCTGCAAAGGTACCGCTTATCATATAGGATTTATCCGTCAATCGGTTCATGGTAAGACTGGTGGAATTCTCTCGAACGAAGTTCTCAATATCACTCACGGTCACTTCTGTCGTATAACTGCTTCTGGCTGAGCCATACTTTGCCTCGTAGGCCGTAACCTTTATAATGTCGGTTGCATGCAGCTGCTTACTAAGTGAATAACTAAAGTATCCCTTCGCATCTGTCTTCACCGTTTCGCTCGTTTCTCCGATTGCTATGTTAACATCGTATACCTTCGGTGTGGAAGCGGGTATATAACCACGAAGTGTTTTCTCTATATTACTGATCTCATATACTACAGGAGCATTCGGTCCAACCTCTACGACCCTGGAGGTGGTTACTCTACTGTTTCTGGATAAATGATCCAGACTGTAAAGTGTCACATCGGTTCCTCCTGCCTGCGGGGGAACCAGTAGGATAAAATATCCGGCATAATCTTTCTCGAAGCCGACCTCTACAATCTTAAGACTCGGATTATAGATCTCTATATTCTTCTGATACAGCTCTTTCCCACCGTTCTCTGGAACGTATACCGTATCTCCAATGATCGCAATTAAGGATGCATCATCATCGTCCAGATCTCCGGAAATGAAGCCATTGGTATTAATGATAGGGTTAACACTGGGTAGATTTGGCCCTGTTCTTTTCACTGGAACGCTGACCTTGGCACTCACCAAGCCCTTTGCTTCATTCTTTAGGTATACCGATACGACAGTTCCCGAAGGTTGCGATGGCAAGGCATAGGAGAAGGTTCCGCTTTTGGTAATCTTACTCTCATAGGTTCCGGTATATGCTTCAAATACGATTGTCGCATTCGGCTCGCCACGCCCGGTGATCTTTGTCTTACGATTGGTATAGGAATCAATCGTCGGGGATGACAATAAATCATCTCTGAAATTTTCAATAACAAGAATATAGATTCTCTTATTACCCTCAGCATCCTCCGCATAGATCGTATACTTGCCGTTCTCAGATACGGTAAAGGTATTCTCTGTTTCCAATGACATACCTCTTCCGCTTGTAAAATCCGTTAACTCCCGAGCACCCGGTAAATATTTTACTATTTTGACTTCAGAACGATCCGTTACCTGTACTGCCACCTTATAAGGTGATGCAGTCGCGCTTGTGATTACCGGTGAAGCTACGATATGCGGAGCTACGGTATCCTTACTGTCAGAAGGATAAGAAGCGGTAAAATAACTATAAAAATCAATATCCTTCAGATAGCTTTTGTACCAAGCGGTCTTCTTAAAAAGCTCGGAGCCTATCCTTGGTACCTTAACGATAAAATTCTTATCCTCGGAAATACTAATTCTCCAATTATAATCCAACTGTGGAACTATGGTTCCATCCTCCACCAGCTGCTTCATATACTTACTTAATACGGTCTGAGTACGGTTGAAGCCATTCAGCACCACCTGCTTTTCAACACCTTTATTCGCCGTAGTAGGTTGTGTTATCTTATTGACTGCCAATAAGAAGACCATATCATCGGTAACCTGTTTCCCATTGTAGGTTAGACTGGTGATACGCTCGCCCATACTGATTTTATTGCCACTCAGGTCATAACGGGGTTCACTAAAGGGATTAATCACATAATCCACTCCGTCAAATATGTAAAAATTACTCCAGTCATTCAGCCAGTCTTCGCGAAGAAGAGATTTTAGGCCGTTCTGCTTCATTAGCTCACTCATGGTCCCATTGGTCCACTTGGAGCCATTCGCTGTGGTCTCATAAGCACTCGCAGACCATTCCAGCCACTCCTTCAATTGTTTTCCCTTAATCGTATATAAATAGATATAATTATTATATGGCTGAATAGAGGATAAATCCGACTCGGTTATATCATCGTGGATATTGATAAAATCTGCTTCGTTAACCGCACCGTAGGCCATATAGGTAGACGCCGCAATGATGGGATATTTCTGATAATGTGCTCCGATTGTCTGTACATAACGCTGCGCATAATCGATCTTCGAGTCATTCAGTAATTGAATCGCTGCATTGTCACCAATCATGCCGAAGAAATTCTGGATCAGCTCCCCATCCTTCAGCTTAGCGATAATCTCTGTGGAATAATTTAATAGTTTATCTTCCCAGGCTCCATAGGAGTTAGCAATCGCTTTATTTTCGGTTGTGTTCTTATCGGTTACCATACGAAGCTCAGAGCTTCGTGCAGAGATTCGATATATCCCCTTATATACATTCAGGGTCAGATCCACTACTCCGAGGGCACTGCCTCTATTACCAGCCATTATAACATTTTTACCATTCATGAGATAGGTTTTTCGATCCACATTCGGAAGCTGAAAATAAGGCGAGGTCATATCCGTAGTCGGGAACAAATTATGTTCATGACCACACACGACAACATCGATATCCTCAATCTTCGTAAGTGCATAGGCTACATTTTTAAAATTTAGCTCCGGCTTCTCGGGTCCGATTCCGGTATGAGAAAGGGCGATGATTACATCTGCACCCATTCCCTTTAGCTTTTTCGCTTGAAGCTTTGCATTCTCAACCATATCCTCCGTCTTGAGAATACCGGTATAGCTATGGGTTTTCGCGGTCAGAACAGGAATCGTCTGTCCGATAATGCCGATCTGTACCTCAATCTTATTTCCCGCAGAGGATGTTAATGTTCTGGTAATCAGCATATTCTCCAAGAAAGGATATTGACCGGTTTTTGAATCGGTTACATTGGATACGACCGTTTTATCCCTCATACCGGATCCATTCAGTTGCCGCAGGATATATTCATAACCATAATCAAAGTCATGATTACCAAGTGTAATTGCATCATATCCAATTTGAGACATCGCCTTATAGATGGGCTGAATCTCCTCCTGGTTCTCTGCAAATATGTACTCTGTTGTATAATCATAAAGTGTATCACCGGCATCGACAGTAATAATACTTTCAGCCGGAACCTCACTTTTCGTTTTCTTAATCAAGTCAGAAAGCCTTGCAAGACCACCATTACTGTAGTCTACACCCTGCTCGTAATCCTTACTGTTCAGCTGTCCATGAAGATCCGTTGTACCAATAATTCTAAGATTAACTGTCTCCTTTTGTGTTGCAGCTGCCATGGCTTGTTGTCCGTCAGTATCTCCCGTATTCCATAGACTACTGATGCTGATCATTGCAGCTGCCGCTGCCATAATCCATTTCAACCGTCTTCGTATCCGTGTTTTTTTCATGTACTCTCCTTACCCGTAAAATAATTTCTTATATATCAAATAAAATAAGAAGTGAAGAGACCTCTTACCATCATTCATAAAAGTCGGGAGAAGCCTATCATAATCCTGGAAGTTTTCAAGGTGATGAAGCTAAGGATGCATGAAAACTTGACAGGGTTGATATTCTTCTCCCGACTTTCTATTCTAAAGAAATTAATTTACTAAATTTAGTCTCCATTGCCAGTGTTTCACATCCTAGTTGTATTCTAGGAGGCTAATAAGTCAATTTGGTGGCAGATTTCTTACAAAATACTTACCATTTTGTTAATTTGTGGTTCAATCAGCTCCAAGAGACGAGTCATCCGATCTGTCAGGTACAGGTATCCCATCAAGGCTTCCAGTCCGGTCGCTGTTCGATATTCTACAACACCTGCATTCTTAGCCGAGGTAAAGGACTTGGCATTACGTCCCCGCTTGAATACAGCACTCTCCTCCTCGGTAAGTTGATCTTTTATCATATGATAGAGATCCGCTTGAGCAGAAGCTTGTACTAATACTGAGCAACGTTTATGAAGCTTATTGACCGGTGCATTTCCACTCTCTACGACACAGGTTCGGATAATCAGGTCAAAGATAGAATCACCGATGAAAGCAAGTGTCAGAGGAGAATAGGTCTTAATATCGGTGTCGGGAAGCTTAAGACTACTCTTGATGAAGCTTGCGATCCCGAACTCCGGCATACTATGATTGGTTAACTCCTTTTCCATCTTACTCCTTCTCTGGTATCCTCAAGCAGGATACCCTTTTCCAATAAAAGATTCCTGATTTCATCCGATCTGGCAAAGTTCTTGTTCTTTCTTGCTGCCTGACGCTCTTCGATCAGTCTCTCAATATCCTCATCCAGCATTTCCTCTTCCTTCTTGGTACTGATACCAAGTATATCGCACAGCTTAACGATCAGATCATGGATGGATTGAACAAATTCTTTTGTGCTTTCCTTATTGCAATTGGTATTCGCCAGCTTTACCAATTCGAAGATTGCTGCTATTGCATCAGCGGTATTAAAATCATCGTCCAGTGCAGCCTTGTACTTAGCATGCAAGCCATCGGCTTCGTTCAGTAATTTTGTCTCAGCCTCAGTCACTTCCCCACCTAACAAAGCATCTGAGGATAGGAGAAATTCCAGCTGTCCGATTGCGGTCAGAATTCTTGTTAGGGAGTTCTTCGCGGACTCCATCAGATCCTTGCTGAAATTAAGCGGACTGCGGTAATGAGAGTTCAGCATAAAGAATCGAACCACCTGAGGATCATACTGTTCGCAGATCTCACGTACTGTGAAGAAGTTTCCTTCCGATTTAGACATTTTCTTGTTATCAATATTTAAGAAGGCATTATGCATCCAATATCTCGCAAACTCCTTTTCATTACAAGCCTCACTCTGTGCGATCTCATTCTCATGATGAGGAAATACCAGATCTTCCCCGCCTGCATGAATATCGATCTGTTCCCCAAGATATTTTCTACTCATAACGGAGCACTCGATATGCCAACCCGGTCTTCCATCACTCCAGGGAGACGGCCAGGAAGGCTCACCTTCCTTCTTCGGCTTCCAGAGAACAAAGTCCATGGGATCTTCCTTCTCATCGCTGACTGCTATGCGTGCACCCGCCTCAAGATCATCAATCTTCTTCTTTGAAAGCTTTCCATATTCTTCAAAGCTTCTCGTCTTAAAATAAACCGTGCCGTTCTTCTCATAAGCATGGCCTTTCTTAATCAGATCACTGATCATCTCTACCATTCCTTCGATTTCTTCCGTTGCCTTCGGGTGAATGGTTGCTTCTCTGACATTCAGAGCCTCCATATCCGTGCGAAACTCCTTGATATAACGCTCTGAAATCTCGGTTGCTGAAACGCCCTCTTCATTTGCTTTCTTAATAATCTTATCATCTACATCTGTGAAATTAGACACAAAATTCACCTTGTATCCAAGATACTCCAGGTATCTGCGAAAGGAATCGAATACAATTGCCGGTCTTGCGTTGCCGATATGAATATAATTGTACACCGTAGGTCCGCAGACATACATTCGAACCTTTCCTTCCTCCAAAGGAATAAATTCTTCTTTCTTTTGGGTTAACGTATTATAGATTCTCATGGTTTTTCCTCCTAGTGATTTTCAGTATGAACCAGAGGATTCTCCTCCGTGCATATTTGTATCTTTATGTTCGCAACTCTTTCTTTGTTATTGATCAATGATGAATTAGCTGCTCCTCATTTTCCTGATTTGTCGTGCCTGCCTTATTATTCACTTTCTTCTCTAACTCATCAACCTTTGTATATAATCTCTTAAGTTCTGTTCTCAGACAGATATTTTCGTTCTGTAGACAGGCCATCTCCTTTTTCACAGGGTCAGGCAGATGAACCTGATCCATATCCTCTCTGGGAACCCGGACATCATTCATCTTCACGACTCTTCCGGGTACGCCAACCACCGTAGAATTTGGCGGTACCTCAGACAGCACCACGGATCCCGCACCAATCTTTGAATTTTCTCCAATTGTGAAGGAGCCAAGTATCTTTGCACCAGCACTAATCATTACATTATTGCCGACAGTCGGATGTCTCTTACCATGTTCCTTACCGGTACCGCCCAGGGTAACACCTTGATACAAGGTAACATTATCTCCTACAATCGCTGTCTCACCAATCACTACCCCATGTCCATGATCGATAAAAAGACCTTTTCCTATGGTTGCACCCGGATGTATCTCTATACCGGTCTTTCGTACTGTCCGCTGTGAATACCATCTGGCCAGAAAATAATGCTTTCTTTCGTATAAAAAATGGGCTATGCGATATCGTATAATAGCACGAAAGCTGGGATAAAGAAAAACCTCGAACGGTGTCTTAATTGCAGGATCTCTCTCTTTAATTATCTGCATTTCCTCTTTGATATATTTAACGAAACCCATGTCTACATCCCCTTTTAATGATTTATAATTATGCTTAATACTTTCCCTTTCAATTACGAAACGAATCAAAAACACCGCCTCCTGTATATAGAGGCGGTGAAATACGCGGTTCCACTCTATTTGTAAGCCCGAAAATTCAACTTACATCTTGATTCAGATAACGGCTGTTACCGTGTCCGGCTAAGCAACTGCCTCACCGAACCAGCTCCCGGATGCACTTCCCTCATAGTTTCGCAAAGAATGCTTTCAGCCGGTGACATTCTATCTCTGATACTACAATATGAGCTACTTTTCCGTTCAACGCTTTTATATATGATATATTGCATATTGTATGCATTCGGTGGTTATTTGTCAACACTTTTTCTCAATTACGCTTTGGGCATCCACCACAACCTGCACAACCCTCGGAGGATTGTTGTGGAGTGGCATCAAACTGGTAGTTTTGCATGCTTTCCAGAAGACAGACTGCATTGGCAGCGATCCCAAGTCCTGCTCCGGTAAAGCCAAGTCCCTCCTCTGTCGTAGCCTTGACGTTAATCCGGTCCTCTTCAATTCCCAGTGCTTCTGCCATATTTTTTATCATCTCGGGTATAAAGGATGCCAGCTTCGGTTTTTGGGCGATCACAGTTGCATCAATATTCTCGATCAGATAGAGCTTTTCTTCCAGAAGCACTCTGACCCTCTTCAGTAATTCTATGCTGGAGATTCCTCGGTATTCCTCTCTTGTATCCGGAAAGTGCTTCCCGATATCTCCCAGTGCCGCTGCCCCTAGCAAGGCATCCATCACAGCATGAATCAATACATCTGCATCGGAATGACCCAGCAAGCCTTTCTCATAAGGTATGTTAACGCCGCCCAGGATCAGCTCCCGGTCCTGGACTAATTTATGAACATCATAACCTGTTCCAATTCTCATATATGATAATTACCTCCATACGATTAATAAGATTTTCTAAAAATATATTATTCGAATACTGCCAAGAATCGCGAGATTGTCAGCAGCACTTATACATCGATTAAAAATCCTTGATTTTTAGTCTACCCCGATATTATACACGAAAACATCTAGTTAATCCAGATACACTTTCGGCGTTGTTGATCAGTAGATGATCAACAACGCCGAATTTTAAATTATCTTTATTCTTTATGAGGGTAATAATCCAGGCTTAACATGAAGACTTACGTGTTAAGAAGTAAGCTTTACTGATAATCCTTCATGTAGTCACCATGGGCTGTAATTAATTCGTCGCACATTGCAACGATATCATCAATGGACAACTCCGCAGCCGTATGAGGATCCAGCATAGCAGCTTGATAGATATGCTCTCGTTTACCGGTTACCGCTGCTTCAATTGCTAAAAGCTGAGGATTGATATTGGTCATATTCATCGCGGCCAATTGCACCGGTAGCTTTCCGACATGACAGGGATGAATCCCTCCTGCATCGACAAGACAAGGTACCTCGACACAAGCCTCGGAAGGTAGGTTATCAATCAAACCGGAGTTCAATACGTTACCTCCGATTTTGATCGGCTTGTTGGTTACAACGGCTTCCATGATGTAGGAAGCATACTCCTCGGAACGCTCATGGGTGATTTTCCCATCCTGAAGGATATTGTTCTTTTCCTTCTCCCAACCTTCGATCTGATGGATGCATCTTCTCGGATACTCATCCAACGGTATCTGGAAGTTCTCAATCAACTCAGGATAACGCGATTTAATAAAGAAGGAATTGTACTCCGCATTATGCTCACTGGATTCGGTACAATAATAACCAAGGCGACGGATGTATTCATAACGCACCATATCCTTATGCTTTTCTTCTGCATTTTTCTTCGCTGCTCTGGCTTTGATTTCCGGATATAGATCGTTACCTTCCTTATCCTTGATGTCTAAGAGCCATGCCATATGGTTAATGCCGGCAATCAGTTCATTTCTGCCCTCGACCTTGTCCTCCAGACCGAGACCCTTCAAAAGATCTCTGGAGCAGACCTGAACACTATGACATAAGCCCACCGTACGAATCTTGGTATAGCGCTGCATATAGCCGGTCAAAATTGCCATCGGATTAGTATAATTCAAAAATAGCGTATTCGGGCAGACCTCTTCCATATCTTTGGCAAAATCTCTCAACACAGGAATGGTTCTAAGTCCTCTCATAATTCCTCCGATACCAAGGGTATCCGCTATGGTCTGTCTAAGACCATACTTCTTCGGAATCTTAAAATCAGTAATGGTGCAGGGATCATAACCTCCAACCTGGATTGCGTTCACCACAAAATTGGCGTCACGAAGCGCATCCTTTCTCTGTTCCACTCCAAGATAGGTCTTAATTGTCGCGCGAGAGGAATTGACATTTTTGTTGATTGCAGTTAATATAATCTCAGACTCTGAAAGTCTGTTAGCATCAATATCATATAGTGCAATTTCAGCATCGCGTAAACTGGGGGTACACATGCAATCTCCAAGCACATTTCTTGCAAACACGGTACTACCGGCACCCATAAATGTAATCTTAACCATAATATTTCTCCTTTTCACATGAATGTCTATGGTTCCTATTATATCGATTGTCGAAAATTGATTCTATGCTTTATGTTTCAAAAAATTGTTATTTTGTTGACTGTCACCCTATTTATCTTTTCTAGACACCTAACAGAAGTACGATAGTGATTGATTTCAACCTTTCACCGATATCTTGTTGTTCCGACAAAAGGAGGTCCTATAACTATGTTCCAGGATAATATACCAAGTATATTGGCGCGTCCCTTTATCCTATATCATTGCGGTCATGAGGAATGCTCCCCGGGGCACTCCTTCGGACCTGCCATACGCCCTCATTATTTACTGCATTTTGTCCGTAAGGGTAAGGGCAGCTACCATGTAGGTAACAAAGTCTATCCTGTTAACGCGGGAGAGGGATTTCTGATCTATCCCGGAGTAACGACCTATTATCAGGCTGATGCTGTCGACCCCTGGGAATATTGCTGGATCGGCTTTGACGGCTCGGATGTCGATGCTATGTTGACCAATTGCGGTCTATCCCATACCAGTCACCTGATCAGAGACTATAGTAACGGCTTGCTATGGGAGACCCTTATGTCCCTAATCCTTGACTTTCACCAGGTGCAGAGCAATGATTTCGCATGTCTGGGATCCCTTTATCAGTGCTTTTCCCACATGTGCCCTCCGAAGGAGCCCAACAAAACCATGCTGAATGAGCACTATATCTCCAAGGCAATGGAATATATTCATAATAACTATGCCTATGATATCAAAATTACGGATATCTCAGGGTACGTAAATATCGATCGTACCTATCTGTTTAAGCTGTTTCAGAAGAAGCTTGGGGTATCTCCTAAGGATTACCTTACGAAATACCGGATTAATATGGCCCAGCAGCTTCTGGAGTCCTCCAACTTATCCATGTCTGAGGTAGCTTACTCCTGCGGATTTCTGGATGCTTCTTCCTTTAATAAGCATTTTAAAAGACTCCTGCATATTACACCGCTTCAGTATCGCCATACCGCTCCTCATCAAAAAGATGTGTTTATCATACAACAGTACGAATAGAGTTCCACTACTCCACTTCATCCTCTTCTTCAGGAGTAAAATTCATATACCGAATATAGTATTCCTGAAATTCCTCCTGATTGGCAATATGCATCTCCTTTGCCATTCGTACTACATTATTTAGTCTTGACGGAAAGTTCGGATCAATTGCATAGCGGATGGCTCCGGCCAGTGAGCTGTTTCCGATCGGGTTCACTTTCTCTTCCAGCTGCTGCGGTAGCAAACCGATCCGCACTGCCTTATCCACCGGCAGAACATACCCAAAGCCTCCTGCCAGATATACCTTATCAATCGCCTCATAGGAGCATCCATAGCTTTTGATCAAAAGCTCGATTCCTGCACGAATAGCCGCCTTTGCCAGCTGTAATTCTCTGATATCTCTCTGCAGAAATCGAAGCTGTCTCCCCTCTTCCTGCCAGATCAGAAATCCCTCCTCAAAATATTCCTCCTGCAATAAACCGGTTGTGTCCATAATACCGTTACCGAATAGTTCTGAACAGAGCTCAATCACACCGGTGCCACAGATCCCGACAGGCTTTTGGTCTCCTATGGTCTCCAAGTGAAGCTTCCCTTCACTTAGAGAAAGCTTACTGATTGCTCCGGGAACCGAACCTGTACCGATGGAGATGTTTCCGCCTTCAAAGGCAGGACCTGCCGCAGTGGATGAAACCAATAGCTTGTCCCTATTTCCGATTGCCAGCTCACCATTTGTACCAAGATCCAGAAAGAGGCATATCTTCTCATTATAATCAAAACCGCACAGTCCCAGCCCCGCAACGATATCGCTTCCGACAAAAGCGGAGATGCCCGGTAGTACAGTGACCGTCATTTTTCCAACGGAACCCGAATTTTTCTCCCATAAGTTGCTTCTTTGCTTCCATACCTCCCCGAAAAAATCGGTTATATCCTGCTCTATCGTTCCGATATGAACCGGCTGAAACGGATACCTCCCCAACTCTTCGCAGGAGTAGCCCATAAGTAAGTGAACCATTGTCGTATTTCCCGCGATTGTGATTTGAGGTATCAATTCAGGCGAAACAGAGGCATCAATACATAATTGTTCAATTCCCGCCAGCAATGCTTCCAGGATCAGCTGTCTAAGCTGCTCTCTCCTGCCATCGTTCGAAGCCTTCATCCTGGATATCACATCCGCCCCCAACCTACGCTGTGGATTTATGGAGGTCCGCGATACCAGAATGACTCCGGAATAGCAATTTACGATCTGGAAGGCCAAGGTCGTGGTTCCAAGATCGATGCCGATTGCATACTCTTCCTTCGTACCTTGCATCGGGTTAAAATGCGGATTCATATCCTTTGCAGATGTTACAGCCTCTATATTCTCAGCGTAATTCATAAGCTCAATCGTTAATGCTTTTTTAGGAAATACTCTGCAGGCCAAACGATATCCTTCCTCATGTTCTCCGACCGAGATTCTCTTCCCATCCTCCGGTCCGGGTTCTGATGTATCCTCAATAATTCTGATTTTACATTTCCCACAGCTTCCTCTTCCTCCACAGTCCGAATAGTATGGGATTCCCTGACGACGCATGGCATCCAAAAGATTTTCGTCCTCGCTGCATTCAATCTGTTTTATCTGGTTATTACTCCATACCTTAATCGGATGACTCGGGTTCATGAAATCACTTCTCCATTTCTGTATGTTAATCACGACCAATCCTTCAATGCATTAATTATAACACAAAAAAAATGTGCTGCAATCTGCAACACATTTTAAGTAGCGAAGGACGGATTTGAACCGCCGACACCGCGGGTATGAACCGCGTGCTCTCGCCAGCTGAGCTACTTCGCCGTATTTCGTTTTCATTCTGTACAGCATGTTATGCCACACCGGTATTTCATGAAAATGGGACCTATAGGGCTCGAACCTATGACCCTCTGCTTGTAAGGCAGATGCTCTCCCAGCTGAGCTAAGATCCCTTTCGAAAAGTACTTTTTCATTATATTCATTGGAGCGACCTTTGTCAAGAGGACAACCTTGAAATTCTTCTAATTTTATAGAAAATTCAGACATTAAAAGGCAAGCTCCTCCTTATACTCCGACAGAAGCTTTCCCTCCGGAGAAACAACACTAATGTTAAGGATAGCCTTTTCATATAAATCAAGGTCTACACCCCAAAAGAAATTTTCATAGTTCGTTAGCATCGGACTTGATGATATGTCAATCAAGCTTGGTGTAGTCGCAATGGTATTACCCACATCATCCACCAGTGATATTTGATAGATTTCATTTCCACGCGGGAATAATGTATTATAGGTAAGATAGAGAATCTTAACATCCTTCAGAAAAATACCTTGATTGATGTACAGAACTCTATGCTGACCCATATTGATCACTTTACGATCCAAAAACAAATTATTCTTACTTGCTTCGATAAGATTATCAAGTAGCTTCGTACTATGATAAAGATCAAGACGATCAAAACATTCCTTGGATATGGAATAACCTTTGCTTATGTCAACATCATCTCCCCATGCTTCAAAGGTTGACGCCAATCCAGACATCAGCTGTAGCCCGTTTTTTTTACTAAATTTATTTTCCGTTCGTATTTTACTTAAACTGTTATAATTTATTATGACTAAAATAAAAGGTATTAGCAGTATCAAAATCGATACGACACATATGACTTTTTTTACTTTCATTTTGATATAGCTCCTTCCGGTTTCTGGTGATTATTTCATACATTTGAACTACAAACTTATTTGGAAATTATTGATATAATTATAATACAAATCACCAGAAAACGGAAGTACATTATTATTTCAGCAAGCCGGATAACTCATCCTGGTAGACCACATACAGCTCATGTAAAGCTCTTGTGATCGCAACATATAACAGCTTTGCGTCCTCATCTGAGGTATGATAACGCTCCTCATCCGGGTCCCAAAGTATGACCGCATCAAATTCCAAGCCCTTCGTCATATGGATTGGTAATACCATGGTACCATTGGAGAAGGTCATTTCCTCCATATCATCACTTTGTTGCAGGTTGTCAATTTGACCGTCGAAAAGCTTCTTCACCGTCAGAGTCTCCTCAACGGTTCGACATATTATGGCGATGGTATCGTAGCCACTCCCACGAATATTCTTAACCAGCTCAGATGTCTGCGAAACCAACCCCTTTATGCCCTCGGCTTTGATCAGCGAAACCTCTTTGCCATGTCGTATGATCGGTTCAATATCATAGGTCTTAAAGGAGCATTTTCTAAGAACCCTGCTTGCGTAATCCGATATCTCAACGGTATTACGATAGCTCTTCGCCAATACATAGAAGCGGTCCTTCTCCGGCTGGAATACCTCCTGCTTCAGTATCTCCCAGTCATTCATACCGGTATCATAATAAATATTTTGCGATACGTCACCCATGATAGTATAGGTACAGTTCTTAAAGATCCTCTTCAGGATCTGAAAAAGCATAACACCAAAATCCTGGGCCTCATCAATGACGATATGACTCACATATTCATAATCCTTGGTCATCTTGATTCTTCTCTTTATATAATTTAGCATGCCAAGATCATAGATATCCAGTTGCTTATCCTTCAGATCCTTTATAAGGATTTCAATGACCTTATCCTCCACGACCTTAATACCTTGTTCCAGATACTTGCTTCGATTAAGCTGCAGATCAGCTAAGAAGCCAAGGTAGATCTCCATAAAATTATATTTCTTATTGCGTATTCCAAAATAATTCTTGTACTTATTTACCTCCGCCTGAAGTGTCTCCTTACGAAGCTCTGCTTCTTCTCCAATGGATTTCACCTTATAGGTAAGACGTTTGTTCAGGAGTTCTATCTTCTCCTGTAAGGGAAGCTCTTCAAAGAAGTTAAGGAAATAGATGATTTCTTCCTTCGAATAGACCACCTGCCCGAAGGTCTCGACAGATTCTGTCAGGATGGAATCAATCTCAAACTGCTTCATATATGCGATCAGGGCATTGATAAAATGAATCGATCCCTTAAATTGCTTCAGCCTTGAAGCTTCATTCCTGGAGGACTGCTGCTTTAGCTTCAGGAAGCTGTTGGCAAGCTTATATTTCCCTTTTTTATAATCAAAATCCTTATCCAGAAGATCAATCAAGAATTCCTCCATCGTCATCTGATTGACATTATAGACATCCAGATTGGGAAGAACGCCGGTGATGTATTTCAACAGCATCTTATTACTACCGATGATAAAGAATTCATCCGGTCGAAACTTATCTTTGAAATTATAAAGGATATATGAGATTCGATGCATTGCCACCGTGGTCTTACCACTTCCTGCGACTCCCTGAACGATGACATTGTGCCACGGAACATCACGAATAATCTCATTCTGTTCCTTCTGTATTGTCGCTATAATCTCACCAAGCACCACTTCCTTATTTTTGCTCAGGTATTTGGTCAGGAATTCATCATTGGCAACGACATCAGAGTCATAAAAATCAATCAGTTTACTATTCTCGATCTCATAGGTTCTCTTCAGAAAAAGCTCTATCTCAATCTGCTCTCCCATAGGAGTAGTATAAGCGCTTCTACCGATATCACTTTCATAATACACGCTGGAGATTGGTGCTCTCCAATCGATAATCATGTTCTCAGTGATATTCTTGCGGACTCCGTTCTTGCCCAGATACAGACTGTAACTGACCTTATCCCCATCCTCTTTATAATCAATTCTTCCAAAGTAGGGTTTTTTCAAAGCCAGCATATTTTTCTTTAATGTTCGTTCCACCTGTGATTTCATGTCCAGTCCGATGACCAGATCATTGTGCAGCTCCGGATTAGCCGATCGATAATTATCGTATAACTCCTTCGTCTCAGCCGTAAGGTCCTTGAATTCCTGCAAGTACTTGTCGATGTTTTGTTGTATTACTTTTATACAGCTTTCCAGATGCCCTTCCTCCAGCCTTCGTTCCAGACCGGAAGGAATACTGCTGCTCTCTGGTTCTGCTGCTTGAATTATTTTTCTTGCTTCCTGCATGATAGCCTCCTTATTTTTTGTTGATTTATGATAATTTGGCAACCTCCTAAAACCAATCTTACTATGAAAATAAATTATTACTAGACTTTTTATTTCAAATATGGTATGATGCATAATGTAGTATACCTATTAGGTAGCCCGAAGCTGTCAGAATATTCTGACAGCTTCTTTTTTTATATTTAAGCCTCTACCCTTTGTGTCAACTTTGCGGTACTTACCATAGGAAGACATTCTTCCTTCATTAGGATCCTGTAGATTTATAATGTCTTACTCCATACCTCCATAGCAAAAAGCAGGGTAATAAAAATAGACATCCCAAGAGCGGTAAGAACATATACCGCCAATCACTTACCCTCCCGATCAAATATAAAAAAGGATAATACTGAAATAAGGCATAGGGCACCAGAAAGGTACATAACCTCAGAACATTTTTGCCATAGATATCGATCGGATATTTTCCGAACTCTCTCGCACCATCGGTCAAAATATTCATAAACTCCAGCCCTTCCAGGGTAAAGAAACAGATGCTGGCATAGACCACAAAAAGACAGCCGAAAATCACGGTTCCTCCTGCAATCATAAAGAGTAATGTGATTATCTTATTTCGATCCCAACTTATCTCCGAGGCTGTCACACCGTAAGCAAGCATCAGAACTGCCTGCAGCATTCTGCCAAATCGGGTAAACTCTATCTTCCCCGATACTACCAGTAAAATCGTATTTCTTGGTCGAAGTAAGATCCGATCAAATTCGCCGTTGCTGATTGTCGAGGCAAATAGATCAAATCCTCTCATGAACATCTCTGCCAGGGAATAACTCATCAGTATGATGGAAAAGCATAGCAGCACTTCACTGAATTGATATCCCTTCACATTATGAAAACGTTCAAACATGAATAATATCCCTAAGAAAACATTAAAGGACACCAAAAATTGTCCAATTGTGGTCAACAGAAAGGACAGCTTATATTGCATGGCTCCCTTCAGATGTATTCCGAAAAACTTCATATAAAGTCTCATAAAAATCTCCTAATTGTATTAGTTTGTGCCGAGGAAGACGCAGGCACAATTGATTCACATTAGCCACCTTGCACAACAACACGCCGAAGCGCATGCCTCATTAGCCACTTTCCAAACCACATCAAAACTACAATCCAGAATATCTGCAAGGCTACCCTTGGTAGTATCTCTGTTCCTGCGATATCTCCGGAGTAGATTCGAAGTGGTATATTCTGCATCGATGCAAAGGGAAGAAGCTCCACGACACGGCGTACTCCTTCCGGCAGAAAGGGCAGAGGAACCACGGCTCCGGCAAAAAACTCTACCAGAGATACCGAGACCATTCTGACGCCCATGGGGGAGTATGTGAAAAAGGTAGAGATATAAACCAACATACTGTAAGCAATGACCACAAGGAAGCCTAATATTGTAGTGATCAGGAACCAAAAGCCCGCACTTATGCTCTCCGGTAAGCTGATTCCATATGGCTTCGGCAGAAACGCCGCAAAGATCAGGATGGGCATACAACGAAGGACAGCCTTTGCCAGACGATTCGCCATCGTTCTGTAAAACCACATATAGTAGATATCCAACGGCCTGCAGAGCTCGTAGGCAATACCACCTTCCGTGATCGTCTGAAATATATCATTCTCAAAAAACCAACCCATAAACAATGCCAAAAATGCCTGCTGTAGCCACAAATAGGATGACAATGCCTGAAGGCTCATGGGAAAGGAAATCGGGTCTGCTTCATAAAATGCCTTATACAGCAGCAAACTCATAATTCCCCAAACAAATTGGGTGGCTATACCGGCAGCCGCAGCTGCCCGGTATTGTAACCCGGCGATAAATTTTATACGAAAAAGAGAAGCGTATTTTACCGCTATGAAATTATCGATCGTTTCTCTATTCAAATGAATCAACTCCTATCTACGTTCTTACCCAAAGACTTAACCGTCTGATTTTGATAACTGAGTGTTAAACCAGTAAAGCCAACCGCCATTCGCTTAAGATTACTAAGGCCTGGTGACCATTTTGGGCATGACAATATCCCTCTCTTTGGCGAAAGAGTGGGTATCCTAGTGATATTTATATTTGATATTGATGATAAAGCCTTGCTACTACCTCATCGATGGAAGGTCCATCCACCGAAAGATCAATCACCTCAACCTGACTCGATATTCTGGCAATGGCATCGGATACCGTTAGCTTAGATAGATCCACATCGAACAGTGCCAGCTGATTACTGACCGAAATAGCCCGCATACCCTGGGCCGGAATTATACTACCGCCTCCGTGCTCCACGGTTAAGAGCTTATTGGTGGCAAATTGCTTTCGAATATCCTCCAGATTACCATCCATAAGGATCTTTCCTTTTCCAATCAGGATAATCCTTTTCGTCAGAGTCTCGATATCCTGCATATCATGGGTAGTAAGGATGACGGTCGTCTTATGAACCCGATTCCGCTCAAGTATAAAGTCACGAACTGCTAACTTGGAAACCGCATCGAGTCCAATGGTCGGCTCGTCCAGGAATAAAATCTTTGGGCTATGCAATAGGGAGGCTGCGATCTCGCAGCGCATTCTCTGCCCCAGAGAAAGTTGTCTGGCCGGTGTCCTAACAATTTCAGACAGGTTCAGTAAAGTAACCAGTTCCTCCAGATTATTTTGATAGATTTGTGTAGGAATTCTGTAAATGTCCCTAAGAAGTTCAAAGGAATCGATAACAGGCACATCCCACCATAACTGGGAGCGTTGACCAAATACTACTCCGATCTCCTTTACATGTGCTGTTCTGTCTTTCCAGGGAACTCTTCCATCGATGCTGCAACGCCCGCCATCCGGAGTCAAGATTCCGCTCAACACCTTGATTGTACTGCTTTTGCCTGCACCATTGGGACCGATATACCCGACCATTTCTCCATCATCAATCTGAAAGGAGATATCATCGAGTGCTTTGATGCATTCATACTGCTTATGAAATAAAGCCTTGAATGCTTCAGAAAACCCGGCATTACGCCGGCTGACCTTAAAGGTCTTAGAGATGTGTTCAACCTTAATCATGTTATTCCTCCTGGTAGTAATATTTTTTCAAATATCTTGCCAAGCGACGGTGTACCGTACCGGTACACTTTTTTCCTTGGATTTTGCCAAGAAAACCCGTGGTAAATATTTATTTCAGCGAAAATACATTCTAGCACTGCTCAATATGGTTGTCAATACAGGAACCATAATTTAGCAATAATTAACCATCCTGCTATCGGATGGATCGAATTATTTTTCATTGATATCATTATTCATGGAAAGATACTCTTCCGGTGTAAGGTTAAATTCACCCAGACGAAATCTACCCTTCTCATAATGAATGATGTTAATACAGGTGTTTTTTAAGATAATCTTACCGGTACCGGTCTTACCCCCACTGAGTACGGATAACACGCAATTGATGGATGCTCCATGAGAAATCATAATAATATCATCGGTCGGGAATTGCTCTGCGTAACGTTTCAGACTGTCAAACATTCGCTCGCTCATCTTTTCCCAGGGCTCCTTATCATCCTTCTCTCCCGAGGCATAAAAGGCTTCCCTTTCCTTCGGAGTCATTCCGGATACCTTGGAGAAGTCTCTCTCGATAATTCCCTCCTCTATGATTAGCTGATCGACACCCAGATGCTCCGCCACTATCTCTCCGGTCTTTCTGGCCCTCACCAAAGGACTCGTGATCACAGCCCGAAATCGGCCTTTTGATAATGCAGCACCGCATCGCATTGCCTGGTTTATTCCATTTTCGTTTAATGCAATATCTTCTCTCCCCTGAAATCTCCCCTGTTGATTCCAGTCTGTTTCACCATGTCTGATTAAGTATATTTTCATATTGTTATTCTCCGCTTTTATGTATGTCTTTTTATTCTACCCCAAACCCAATTGTTTTTCTATAAAATTCTAAAATAAAAACTGAAAACGTAAAGACGTGGACTGAATGTTCCACAACATTCGATTCACGTCTCTACAATATAAAATATTATACATCTGTATATACTATCGCAAATAAAATATTAAATGCCATTACTGATATTTTAGAATCATACCTTAAATTTAAGTATTATCTGCTGTAGATTCATAGCAAGAGATGCAAGACGCTCACTGGATTTTGCTACATCATCCATAGAAGCACTCTGTTCCACCATTGCTGAAGAAGCCTCTTCGGTACTCGCAGCATTTTCCTCAGCGATTGCAGAAAGTGTCTGTAGCATGTCAAGAATTTCATTCTTTGCTTTTTGCATCTCTTCACCTGAGAGATTAAGCTGACTGACTGCTTCTACTGAATCCTCCATAGCATTTTTAATCGATTCATACTTTATCTTTGTATTTCCAACACTTTGCGACTGCTCCTTGGATATCTCGTTAATGCCTTCCATACTATTGACTGCTTTGGCAACATTTTCTTGAAGTTCCTTTACGATACCATCAATATAGTTTGTTGAATTTGCTGACTGTCCAGCTAGCTTTTTAATCTCTGAAGCAACCACTGCAAAGCCTTTCCCTAATTCCCCTGCTCTTGCAGCTTCGATGGAGGCATTGAGTGCTAGTAAATTAGTTTGATCAGCAATGGATGCAATTACATTACTTGCTTCACTAATCTGCTCCGTGCTCTCGTTTGTTTTACGAATGATATCATAGATTTCCTTAGTAGCCCGATTATTGTCTTCCGTAATTTGTGATAATCTCGCAACTTCCTCAATTCCATCATTGACAACTACATTGACTTTTGCAAAGGCCGTATTCATATTCATCATAAGCTCACGGTTCATTTCTATATTCTCACCAAGCCTGATTGCTTGATGTGAACCCATCTCCGTATTTGCCGCCTGATCGGATGCACCTTTGGCAATCTCCTCCACTGTTCTTGATACTTCATCAGCAGCAGTAGCAGACTGCTCAGCAGTGGCAGTTAATTCTTGTGCTGTTGAGGATACCTGCAAAGCCGAATCCGTAACCTCCCCGATAATCTTACGGAGATTCAACATAATTTCCTGCATCGACCTTGCCAGAATTCCATTTTCATCCTTCTTTACCAACATCTTCTGGGGAATATCTACAGTCAAGTCCAGATTAGCGATACTATTAGAGATTTTTGACATTACAATGGTAGGCTTAGTAACTGTATCAGCCGCCCAGTAAATCGATACCGCCAGAATAACAACCATAATAATAATTAAGATTATTACCGTGCGAATCATACGATTTACAGGTTCCAGAACCTCACTTTCAGCAGAAGTACTGATAAATATCCAACTAGTGCCTTCAACCTTAGCGTAACCTGCATATAAAGTAGAAGATATACCATTCTCATCAGTGAAATTGTAATCCAAATATCCACTCTTGTTATCAATTATAGTCTGTATTGTTTTAGCATAATCTGTATGCGCAGTATCTTCCTCTAATAACGTTATCGGATTGAACTGGCTTAATACTAGTTCCTTATTTTTATGAGCTACGATTGTTCCCTTTTCATTAATCATATAGGAGTATCCAAGTTCTGAATAGGCCATATCATTGGTTATATTACTTAAAGCATTGCCATCTCTTCTGCCGATTAATACACCAACAATCTTATCATCATTTTTCACTGGCACTGCAACCATTGTCACAGGCTCACCGGTAACACGACTTATTAGTACATCTGAGATATTTGGTTCTCCAGCAAATGCCTTCTTAACATAATCACGGTCCCCTAGCTGACTTTCCGATCCATCAGAATAGCGAGCAGTCCCATCCGGGAACACGATTCCCAATTCTAGATAGTCTGTGGTTGGTAGCTGTTTAATCAGAATTTTCTGTTGCTCCTCCCAATTCATTGATATAATTTCTTCCTGAGAAGCCATTGTCTTCAATACATTCAAGGTTCCCGATACTCGGGTAGATACAAGCTTCGCTCCTTCCTCTGCCATAATTATAGCAGATTCTTCAGAACCCTTGCTGATAAGCTTGGTCGCATTCGTTGTAATGATGTATGCAATAGATATTGTAGATACTAAAATCAGACCAATAAAACCAACTAACATTTTCGTCTTGATACTTCTTAGATTAATCATTTCTAAACCTCCTAAGGTTTTTGGGGGAATATAGCGTAAAACTCTATAAAATCAACTATTAAAATAATTTTACTATAATTATTGATAAAATACAATCATCCAACCTGCAAAACTGTACAAATTTCTATAATTTTTGACAAAAAAGTCCTCGGGGTCTCCGAGGACTGAATTATTATAAACTTGTCGATACATTCTTGCCATTTGTCTCCAGTATTGCCTTCACTTCCTTAACCAGAGCCTTATCCGGCTCCTTCGTCTCAGACAGACTATAGGTAAGTCCAAGCTCTTTCCACTTGTACTCCCCCATCTTATGAAAAGGAAGCAATTCGATCTTTCCTACATTCGGATATCCATCCAGATGGTCAGAAAGCTTTCTTACACTATTCAGATTATCGGTAAGTCCAGGTACCAATACATATCTTACCCAAGTATTGATCTTCTTCTCACGAAGATAATCCAACATTTTTAAGGTAGGATCCAGGGGTACTCCGGTTACCTCTTTATAGACAATCGGATCATAATTCTTAATATCCAGCAACACAAGGTCCGTATATTGAAGCACTTCTTCTACCGTTTCATTCCAGATGAACCCGGAGGTATCGATCGCGATCGAAATCCCCTGTTCCTTCAGTTTTTTACTAACCTCCAGAACGAACTCGGCCTGTAATAAGGGTTCTCCTCCGGTAAAGGTTACTCCTCCTCCGGAGAAATCCATATAGGATTTGTATTTCATGATTTCTTCGAAAAGCTGCTCCGTGGAATACTCCGAACCCTTATGAACATCCCAGGTGTCCGGGTTATGACAAAACCGGCATCGCAGAGGACATCCCTGAAGGAATACGACAAAACGAATCCCCGGACCATCTACAGTACCAAAGCTCTCCAAAGAATGAATTCGCCCTACAACACTCATTTGCCAGCTCTCCCTTCTCAGTAGATAATTAATAAAGCCCAACAAAATGTAGAAGCTGCTGCATAATATCTGAGTTCATTATCCTACAGTAGAATATATTATGCAACAGCCATATATTTATATTAGCGTTCGTGGAAGGTACGGTTAATTACATCGAGCTGCTGTTCACGGCTCAATTTGATAAAGTTTACAGCGTAACCGGATACACGAATTGTTAACTGTGGATATTTTTCCGGATGCTCCATGGCATCAAGCAGCGTCTCACGGTCAAATACATTGACATTAATGTGATGTCCCTTGCTATGGAAGAAGCCATCCATCAGGTCCTTCAGATTATTCTTACGTTCCTCTTCATTCTTTCCCAATGCCTTAGGAACGATGGAGAAGGTATAGGAGATTCCATCCTCTGCATGACGGTAAGGAAGCTTTGCTACCGAAGCCATGGAGGCAATCGCACCCTTTTTATCTCTTCCATGCATCGGATTTGCTCCCGGTGCAAAGGGCTCTCCGGCCTTACGACCATCCGGTGTGCTGCCTGTCTTCTTACCATATACTACGTTAGAGGTTATGGTTAATACCGAAAGGGTATGCTTTGCATTACGATAGGTCTTAACCTTACGAAGCTTATTCATAAACTTCTCTACGATATCAATGGCAATCTGATCCACTCGATCATCATTATTACCATATGCAGGATATTCTCCTTCAATCTCGTAATCAACCGCAAGACCCGCTTCGTTACGGATCACCTTAACCTTAGCAAATTTAATTGCCGATAAGGAGTCAGCGACAACAGAAAGACCGGCAATACCACATGCCTCGGTACGAAGAATATTGATATCATGAAGAGCCATCTGCAGACGCTCATAGTTATATTTATCATGCATGTAATGAATTACATTTAATGTGTTGATATACAGCTCTGCCAACCAGTCTAAGGTCTGATCAAACTTAGAGATAACCTCATCATAGCTCAGGTACTCACCGGTGATCGGTGCGAACATAGGAGCAACCTGCTCGCCGTAGATCTCATCCTTTCCACCATTGATTGCGTAAAGGAGTGCTTTCGCAAGATTTGCACGAGCACCGAAGAACTGCATCTGCTTACCGATACGCATTGCCGATACGCAGCAGGCAATCCCGTAATCATCGCCCCAGTAATCACGCATGATATCATCACTCTCATACTGTATAGAGCTGGTATCAATGGATACCTTTGCGCAGTATTTCTTAAACGGTTCCGGCAGGAATACAGACCAAAGAACAGTAAGGTTCGGTTCCGGGGCCGGTCCCAGATTATAAAGAGTATGAAGGATACGATAGCTACTCTTTGTAACCAAAGTACGCCCATCCAGACCCATTCCTCCAATGGATTCCGTTACCCAGGTAGGATCACCGGAAAACAGATCATTATAGGAAGGAGTACGAAGGAAGCGTACCATACGAAGCTTCATTACAAACTGATCCATCAGTTCTTGAATCTCATCCTCTGTAATTAAGTTATGTTTTAAATCTCTCTCATAATAAATATCCAGGAAGGTGGTAACTCTTCCCAAGCTCATCGCAGCACCGTCCTGCTCCTTGATTGCTCCAAGGTAAGCAAAATAAGTCCACTGAGTTGCCTCAAAGGAGTTCTTCGCAGGTACACTGATATCATAACCATAAGAGGCAGCCATAGCCTTCAGTTGCTTCAAGGCATCAATCTGCTCACTGATCTCTTCCCGTAAACGGATGTCCGGGGATTCCAGAATCGGAATCTCAAGGAGCTTCTTCTCCTGAAGCTTCTCCTCGATCAAGAAATCCACACCATATAAAGCAACTCTACGATAATCACCGATAATTCTTCCTCTGCCGTAGGCATCCGGGAGTCCGGTGATGATACCGGTATGTCTTGCTTTTTTCATGGCGTCGGTATATGCATCAAATACTCCATCGTTATGCGTCTTTCTATTCTCAGAATAGATCTCCTCGGTCTTCTTATCTAAAGTATATCCATACGCTTCTAATGCATGCTTTACTACACGGATTCCACCATTGGGCATGATACCGCGTTTTAAAGGCTTATCTGTCTGAAAGCCTACGATTAATTCCTTATCTTTATCAACATAACCGGGACCAAAGGCTGTAATTGTTGATGGCTTCTCTGTCTCTGCCTCAAGAATCCCTTTATTGTTTTCTATCTTCATCAGCTCCATAACCTGTTTCCAGAGCTCTGTTGTCCTATTGGTAGGACCCGCCAAAAAGCTCTCATCACCCTCATAGGGTGTATAATTATGCTGAATGAAGCTCCTGACATTCACATCTGACATCCAACTACCCGGTTTAAAATCATACCATTCTTGTTTCGTCATTCTAATTCATCCTTTCCACCGTCTTCCACGGCACTGTTATTCTTTGTCATGTCATCTATGCTGCAATTTGATGCAGCCGCGAACACTATAAGAACGATGAGTGAGCACCACTGTGCGGACTTCGTAGTTCTTATGAAGCGAATGATAATTCGCTTTGGTAATTCATACCTATGGCAATTTACCCTTAATACATAACATGAAAAGAAAATAAATTCTGTGATTCAAATCACGAATCAATAATATATCACTTATTCACCCGGTTGTCTACTTTGACTTCCTATTTTCTATTGCCATGGCTTCCTATCTTTGCTATGATGAAGAGAATGAAATGACACTCAATTTGAATGGAATAAGGATGGTACCCCATGGAAGTATTGGAAGCTTATACCAATAAGGGAATCTACAATTTCTCTCCCTATATTTATTATAATAATGAACAGCTTATGAAGGATTGTTGTATGATACCCTATCTGTTTCATCGATATCTGGGATATCGGGCGAATATCATTACTGCCAAAAAGGAAGAATATACCTATCTTGAACATCTTCCGGGACTGATATTGGAAATACTGCCTACCCCATCTAATCTTGAAGAGTGGATCTTGCAGTGCTGTGACTATATCAGGCATAACTATGAAAAGATTGATGTCATGTTCTGTTTTGGTGCCTATTCCTCTCATTGTGATATGGTTAAGCAATATAAACAGCTCCGCCCCGATGGTAAGGTAATTCTTAAGCTCGATGCCAGTCTTAACTGGGAAGACCGTATCCCCTTTGACGAACCGAATTACGAACTATTTCTAAGTAGTTGTAATGTCATATCGGTCGAATCGAAGAAACTAAAAAAATACTTGTCGAGAAAATGGCCTTATCGCATCGACTATGTAACAAATGCTTCCTCGGAGCTTGTGGCGAAGGATACGGTACCCTATTCCGAAAAAGAAAACACCATATTGACAGTAGGTAAGATCGGAGCTGATTATAAGGCGAATCATATTCTATTGGAAGCCTTTGCACAAGCAGCTCATTCCTTAGATGGTTGGCAGTTGAAGCTTGTCGGCAGCATTGAGCCTAGCTTTCATTCCTTTATCGACAATTATTTTTTCCGATATCCCCATCTTAAGAAGCGAATCGTTTTTACCGGAAAAATCATTGATAAACTATTACTGGAAGATGAATATCGTAAAGCAAAGATCTTCACCCTTACCTCTACGAGGGAAGGAGGTACCCCAAACGTATGGTCAGAGGCTGCGAGAAACGGCTGTTATATTATATGCAGTACCATCGACGCCGTCGATGAAGCAACGAACTGGGGGATGTGCGGTACAAGCTTTGAAATAAATAATGTAGAAGAATTAGCCGAAGTAATGATAAGGGTGTGCAATAACGAAGAAAATCTAATGAATGGGTGCCGGGACATTCAGATCTATAGGAAACGTTTTTTTGATTATCAGAAAATCATATATAAGCTGCAGCATCTGCTTCATCTTACTCCGGGGGGCGATACACATGGCGTATGAGAATAAAGTAAATCTCTTTCATAACGAACTGGTCCTAACAAACAACATGTTATATTACGGTGAGCATCTAATTCATGATTTTAAGGACAAAATATCCAACTGCTCCACATTAGGTGCAGATCAACAAAGTAAGCTTTTTTTAACACTGGTAAAAATGGTTTACGAAGCACCGCTTTCTATTGCACACAAAGCAGAAACCGTAATTATGCTGGCTGACCTGTTCCACATATTATCCTGCAGGAACCATTCTACCGATATAATGCTACTTGGAGAAAGCTCCTTTACCGGAGTGTTCGAGTATGTACTCAGTCGCTTTCATCAGAATAGCTTTTTCTATGAGGTATGCTCTAAGAAAACATTGGAACCTGAGAATATTAAGAATCTTAGCTATATTACCATCTCCTCCGATTATAACCTTAATTCCATACCGGAGGACTTCTGGAATGAACATCGTTTCGGAGTAATCATGATCGATTATGATGCAGTTCAGAATAACTTCTTATCGCTTCTGGAGGCTTGCAGTAAGCTAATTCGCATGGATGGGAAGCTTCTGTGTTATGGTAGCGGTGTGTTTGATCCTGAGGTCATCCCAATACCAGCTCATTATGATGGAAACCTGTTTCAATTAGAGGAGGAGTGTTTCCTTCTGGAATTGGACATACATTCCCCTTCCTTCACGAAATCGGAAATGCTACAGAGAGCTAAAGTTCTAACGGTGATCCTTGATTATAGAAAGATGATTTCTGACAGAATCAATACTTTGGATATCAGACTGGATAGGGACAACGTGTCAGCATGGCACGTAACGATAGACGAGGCAATCCGGCTTGCAGGAGATCTTGAGCAAATGATCAGTGAGCATGCATCCTTACTCATCCATAAAGACTTGAAATATCGAATCAATGAGGTTAAGAATTCATTATTAGATCTGAAGTATGAGGCTCTGTTGAATAACCAGGATGTAGCATTCTTTTATCACCAGGTAACGAATACCTTTGTATCCTTTTGTGAAGCCGAACTATAAATCGTATACCTAACAAATCCATTGAAACGTGCGCCTGCCGGGCGCACTGGATATAGAGCAGGAGGCTTTCGCAATGTGCGAAAGCCTCCTGCTCTACTCCATTTCAATAATATATTCTAAACACTTATGGTTAAATATCGTTATGCCAGATTACTATACCCGATCAGACTTTCATCAACAGCCTTTGCTGCTTCTCTGCCCTCACGGATTGCCCATACCACTAAGGACTGACCACGATGCATATCACCTGCAACAAATACCTTATCTACATTTGTCTGATATCTGTCTGCCTCAGTCTTAACATTAGTCCGGCCATCCAGTTCTACACCAAAGGCTTCCGAAACATAGGACTGAGTACCTAAGAAGCCAGCTGCGATCAATACCATGTCAACCTCAACCGTAATCTCGCTTCCGGCTACCTCTGCCATTATCATTCGTTTCGATGCTTCATCATACTTGCTCTCCAACCGAACGGTAATTGCTTTGGATACATTCCCCTGATCATCCGGGATAAACTCCTTCACCGTTGTCTGATATAATCTGGGATCGCTACCAAAGGTATCGATCGCTTCCTCCTGACCATAATCTGTCTTGCAGACCTTTGGCCACTCCGGCCAGGGGTTGTTCTCTGCTCTTTGATCCGGAAGCTTCGGCATCATTTCTAACTGAAGCACCTGCACCGCACCCTGTCTTATGGAGGTACCGACACAGTCATTTCCTGTATCACCGCCGCCGATTACCATAACCTTCTTACCCTTAGCACTAAACGTGAAGCTCTCCATCTCCTTCACTGTTGTGGTTCCGGCATCCAACAGATCCTTGGTAGCCGCCTTCAGATAATCCACTGCAAAATAGATCCCCTTCGAATCTCTGCCGGGTACCTTAATATCTCTTGGATTCGAGGCTCCGCAGGCGAGAATAATCCGGTCATATTCCTTGATAAGCTTACTTACCTTGGTGTTTCCGCCGACATCTGCTCCGGTTACGAAGCTCACGCCTTCTTCTTTCATGATATCAACACGTCGGTCGATCGTCCATTTCTCAAGCTTCATATTCGGAATGCCATACATCATCAGGCCACCGATCCGGTCAGAACGTTCGTAGACCGTTACGGAATGCCCTCTCTTATTCAACTGATCCGCTGCAGCTAGTCCGGCTGGACCGGATCCAATGACTGCAACCTTTTTTCCCGTACGAATGGCCGGGGGCTTCGGCTGTATGTATCCGGCTTCATACCCATATTCGGCAATTGCATACTCGTTATCTTTGATGGTTACCGGATCCCCGTTCAAGCTGCAAGTGCAGGATGCCTCACAGGGAGCCGGACATACTCTACCGGTAAACTCCGGAAAATTATTCGTTTTCATCAGACGGGATAATGCCATCTTCATATTACCACGGTATAATAAATCATTCCATTCCGGTATCAGATTCTGCAGCGGACAACCCGATGCCATTCCACTGATGATTATGCCGGATTGGCAAAAGGGGACACCGCACTCCATACAACGCGCTCCCTGACACTTACGCTCCTCCATGGACAGAGGCTGATGGAATTCATTAAAATGCTTTAATCTATCCTCGGGTGACTCAGCTTTGGTCTGAGTTCTTTCATATTCCATAAATCCTGTAGGTTTTCCCATACTTATTCCATATCCTTTCCTAACATAAGGCGTAGCCTTCCAAACAAAAAACCATTAATCCTCACAACAATTATTATCTTGAGTCCAGACTATCCTACCCCTTAATCTTCTCTATTCTTACGGTGTCGCATTCTGAACAAATATCAGAAATAATACTGTTGTGTTGATGCCTAATCAGGGTTTGCTCAAGGTAATTCTCCTATTGGGAGAATAGCTATTGTTTTCCCTGAGAGTTTGCTTCCGAAACTATGCATCCGCCAGCAGCTTCCTGCTTACAGAGTAGGAAGTGCTGATGCGATGAAGGAAACAAACTTCGAAGGGAGAATGATAGTATTCGACCAATATACGACACCTCCCCGCAAATCCTTAATATCACTACCTATTTCTTGGTATTTGCGAAGAATGCTTCGATTTGTGCCTGCTCGCTGCTAAGTCCCTTTTCCTCCATCAGTATGATGGTTTGAAGCATACGTCTGTAATCATGTGGAATAATCTTCTTAAACTTTGGCAGATAGGTGGCAAAGTTTTCAAGGATCTCTTTTCCCTTCACTGAATTGGTATACTTCACATGTTCCGTGATCATTTCCTTCAGTTCAAAGACATCATATTTTTCTGTCACTGCCTCAAAGGATACCATACCTTTATTCAGCTTTTTATATAAATCACTGTCTTCATCCAGTACATAAGCGATACCGCCGCTCATACCTGCCGCAAAGTTCTTTCCGGTCTTACCTAATACCGCCACTCTGCCTCCGGTCATATATTCACAGCCATGATCGCCGACACCCTCCACTACCGCGGTCGCTCCAGAATTACGTACACAGAAGCGTTCGCCTGCAACACCACTGATAAATGCTTTACCACTGGTTGCACCGTAGAGTGCCACATTACCGATGATAATGTTCTCATCTGCCTTGAAGGTACTTCCCTTCGGAGGGAACGCCACCAATTTACCGCCGGATAGACCCTTGCCGAAATAGTCATTGCTGTCACCTTCCAGCTCGATGGTTAAGCCCTTGGGAATGAATGCACCAAAGCTCTGTCCGCCGCTGCCCTGTGCCTCGATCACATAGGTGTCTTCCTTCAGACCGGTTCCGTATTTTCTGGTAATCTCAGAACCGAGGATGGTACCAAAGGTTCGATCTGTATTGCCTACCGCCAGCTTTACCTTCTGAACATGCTTCTCATTCAGCTTAAACTTCTTTAGAAGCATCTTCTCATCGATGGTGTTCTCCAGTTCAAAATCATAAATCTGCGTCGGATCATAATGAACCCCTTGGCCCTGCTCAACAAAAGGATTATTTAAAATTGCATTTAAGTCTACTGTCTTTGCTCTGTCATTCAGTAAGCTGTCATCTTTTACCTTCAGGAGATCGGTACGACCGATCAATTCATCTACTGTTCTAAAACCAAGCTTTGCCATATATTCACGAAGCTCTGCTGCTACAAACAGCATGAAATTCTCGACATACTCCGGTTTGCCACTGAATCTCTTACGAAGCTCCGGATTCTGAGTCGCAACGCCAACCGGACAGGTATCCAGATCACATACACGCATCATAACACAGCCTAAGGTTACCAGCGGAGCCGTTGCAAAGCCAAATTCCTCAGCACCAAGCATTGCTGCGATGGCAACGTCACGTCCGGTCATCAGCTTTCCGTCCGTCTCGATTACAACCTTTGTACGAAGTCCGTTCATAATCAGTGTCTGGTGGGTCTCAGCAAGACCTAATTCCCAGGGAAGACCTGCATTATAGATCGAGGTTCTGGGCGCAGCACCGGTTCCACCATCATATCCGGAGATTAAGATAACACCGGCACCGGCTTTTGCAACACCGGCAGCTATGGTACCTACCCCTGCTTCGGATACCAGCTTAACGGAGATCCTTGCGTTTTTATTTGCATTCTTTAAATCATAGATTAACTGTGCCAAATCCTCAATCGAATAGATATCATGATGAGGCGGAGGTGAGATCAAGCCAACACCGGGCGTGGAATGTCTGGTCTTAGCAATCCAGGGATATACCTTCTCTGCCGGAAGCTGACCACCTTCACCGGGCTT
>JAEZUM010000049.1 GCA_023421075.1 Bacillota bacterium | reverse complement strand
GTATTTATGCACACATCCTCCTATGATACTCTAATTGCAGATTATTTGAAAAAACAGAGAAATGACACAGCGTTTCCGGAGACTCTAACCATGACCTTTGAGAAGGTGCAGGATATGAGATATGGTGAAAATCCTCATCAATCCGCAGCCTTCTATCGTGAAATCGGTAAGAAGAAGGGATCTATCACCGACGCGGTTCAATTGAATGGGAAAGAGCTTTCCTTTAATAACATAAATGATACGAACGGGGCTTTGGAGCTGTTAAAGGAATTTACTGAGCCTACGGTGGTAGCCTGTAAGCATGGCAATCCTTGCGGTGTAGGAAGTGCTGAGTATATCACAGAGGCCTGGAAGAAAGCCTTTGAGGCAGATAAGACATCGATTTTCGGCGGCATCGTGGTGATTAATCGTGAGGTTACACTCGCCATGGCAGAGGAGATGAAGACAATCTTCTTAGAGGTAGTTGTGGCTCCCTCCTATGAAGCAAAGGCCTTAGAGGTTCTCAGGGAGAAGAAGAATATCCGTCTGCTTGCTCTTCCCGATATTGAAGTACCACAGGATGAGAATGCCTATGATATGAAGAAGGTGAATGGCGGATTGATTGTTCAGACGATAGACAGTAAAATATATAATGAAGATGAACTCAGGGTGGTGACGGATCGTACGCCTTCTGCGAAGGAGCTGGAGGATCTGAAATTTGCCTGGAAGGTTGTAAAATTTGTTAAGTCCAATGGAATTGCAATCGCAAAGGATAAACAATCCATCGGGATAGGACCTGGACAGGTTAACCGTATCTGGGCTACGAAGCAATCGATAGAGCATGCCGGGGAATTAATTGGCGAAGGTGTAACTCAGGGCGCAGTTCTTGCTTCCGATGCTTTCTTTCCCTTTGATGATTGTGTGGAAGCTGCACATCAGGCCGGAATTACAGCCATCATCCAGCCGGGTGGTGCAGGCAGGGATGAAGACTCCATTAAGAAATGTAATGAGTATGGGATCGCAATGATATTCACGGGAATGAGACATTTTAAACATTAGGAATGAAAAAGGATTAGAAATTGTGACAGCAATTTCTAATCCTTTTGGTTGTCAATGAGTAGCTCATTGATTGCTTGTGAAAGTAGTCATCGTGTTGCTGGTGTTACAACCTACCCTATTATAACTTTATAGATATGTATCCATATATATAAAAATTACGTTTGGTCTTTGATTATAACCTGCTTACATTTGCAGCCTGAGGACCCTTATCGCCTTTCACTACTTCAAAGCTAACCTTTTCCCCCTCTTCAAGAACTTTGAAGCCGTCCATCTGGAGTGCAGAAAAATGTACGAATACGTCATTTCCCTCTTCGTCAGAAATAAATCCAAACCCCTTTTTTGCGTTAAACCACTTAACTGTCCCTGTCTTCATAAAAGCCTCCTAAATACGTAATGTATTAACCATTACCACTATTAGTAATGATAGTATAAATTTAACATAAAATTGAAAAAATGTCAAACTAGTTTTGTTGAATTATGTAATATTTTAAAATATTTTTTGTATATTTATTAATTGTGTGTTCTAATGATACAAATTGGTATGATTGTAATCATTTAGTATCAGATATCACTGAAACTTTAAGCATATGGAATGATCAGGTTGATGAGAAATGGTGAGGGATTACAGTACTCCCTGAAAAAAGACGGAGTAGGAAATGACAAACTTATAATTTTGTGATATTATGAATAAGCACCTACTATAAATTACCATACTAATATTTGATAAAGGTCAAATTTGATGCGGCTGCTTGAATAGTCGCGATTGGATAGAAGATATGCAGGAAAATGAGACGATTGCATAAGAATGGAGGCTTACTATGAAATTGAAATTTCCTTCCTCTTACGATTTTGTACTTGAGGAAAAGTTAGAAGATATGAACGGGATTGGTACCTTACTCGTTCATAAAAAGACTGGAGCAAGAGTTGCAATCATTGCGAATGACGACAATAATAAAGTGTTTTCCATCGGGTTTCGTACCCCGCCGGCTAATAGCACAGGAGTCGCACATATCATAGAACACTCGGTTCTGTGTGGATCCAAGCAGTTTCCCGCGAAGGATCCTTTTGTTGAATTAGCAAAGGGTTCCCTGAATACCTTTCTGAATGCTATGACTTATCCGGATAAGACGGTTTATCCCATAGCCAGCATGAACGATCAGGATTTTAAGAATCTGATGCACGTGTATATGGATGCAGTACTTTATCCGAATATCTATCAGAGAAAAGAGATTTTTTATCAAGAGGGTTGGCATTACGATCTGGAGTCGGAGGATGCCGAACTAAAGTATAACGGTGTTGTATACAATGAGATGAAGGGAGCCTTCTCTTCACCGGAGTCGATGCTATACCGAATGATACAGAATTCTCTGTTCCCGGATACACCGTACGGTGTAGAATCCGGAGGGGATCCGGATTATATTCCGGAACTGTCTTATGAGGAATTTATCGAATTCCATAGGACTTATTATCATCCCTCGAATAGTTATATCTATCTCTACGGAGATATGGATTTTGAAGAGCGTCTGTCGTGGCTGGATAAAGAATACTTAAATCAGTATGACCGTCTGGAGGTTGACTCAGCGGTGAAGCTTCAGCAGCCGTTTTCCCAAAGCCGAGAAGCAGAGGCTTTCTATTCCTTAAGCGAAGAAGAAGAGTCAAAGGATAATACCTATTTAAGCTATAACACCGTAATCGGCAATTCCCTCGACAAAGAATTGGGACTTACCTTCCAGGTTCTTGATTATGTTCTGCTACAAGCACCGGGAGCACCGATTAAGCAAGCTCTATTAGATGCAGGAATCGGTAAGGATATTCTTGGAGGCTTTGAAGACGAAATTCTTCAGCCAAGCTTTTCTGTGATTGCGAAGAACTCCGAGGAGGAGAAAAAAGATCGGTTTATATCAATCATCCGTGATGTTCTGGCAAAGATGGTGGCAGACGGCGTGGAGGAGAAGTCCTTGCGTGCAGCCATCAATTATTATGAGTTCAAATATAGAGAGGCGGACTACGGACAATTCCCGAAGGGGCTGCTCTATGGTTTAAGAGCGATGGGCAGTTGGCTGCATGATGATCATAAGCCCTTCCTCCATCTGAAAGATACCACTGGTTATGCGTTCCTAAAAGAAAAGATCGGAACCGGTTATTATGAAAAGATCATCAAAGAAAATCTGCTGGAGAATACGCACAATTCCTTCGTAATACTGAAACCCAAGTCCGGGTTGAATATGCAAAAGGAAGACGCATTAAAAAAGAAGCTAGCCGCTTATAAGGCTACCTTGTCGAAAGATGAGCTGCAGAAAATCGTGCGAGAGACAAAGGAGTTGGCAGAATATCAGGAAGCACCTTCGACTAAGGAGGAGCTGGAAGCGATACCGCTACTTACCCGTGAGGATATCAAGAAGGAGATTGAACCACTTTATAATAAGGAAAGAAAAGTAGGAGATGTGAAGGTGATCCATCATGAGGTGTATACGAATCAGATCGCTTATTTAAGACTATTATTCGATGTAAAGGAGGTTCCGAAGGAACTTCTGCCTTATGCTTCGTTATTATCCTTCGTTCTGGGCTATGTGGATACAGAGAACTATTCCTACCTGGCATTATCCAATGAAATCAATATTCATACCGGCGGTATCTCTGCCAATGTGAGAAGCTTTTCCAGGAAGGGAAGTACGGACCGGTATTATCCGGTATTTGAGTTCTCAACCAAGGTATTATATGATAAGTTGGCTGAGTCGCTGCGGCTGATCGAAGAAATATTATATTATACCAAACTTAACGATAAGAAGCGGCTGAAAGAGATCGTCGATGAGATGAAATCCAAGCTACAGATGCATTTTAACTCCTCCGGTCACTCCGCAGCGGTGGATCGTGCGACGAGTTATTATTCTGCCCATGGCTTATTTAAGGAAATCACAACGGGCATTGAATTTTATAAATTTATCGAAGATTTGGCAGAAAACTTTAATGCCAAAGCTGATACAATCGTCTCAAAGCTTGGCGAGCTGTTGAAGATGATATTTAATCGTGGCAATCTTTTGGTCAGTATCACCGCAGATGAAGAAGGCTATGAGCGATTTGAGAGTAAGTTTAGTGCATTTATCGAGAAACTTCCTCAGAAGGCGGATCAGATACTGTTTCAGGCATATGATACCTCCAGCC
>JAEZUM010000081.1 GCA_023421075.1 Bacillota bacterium | reverse complement strand
ACGGTTCCTTTCGGTAGCACCCACCCTTCATATTTATTCTTATAATTTTTATACAGTAATAAAATCTTTCCTCTGAATATAACTACACCACCACAGCTCGTTGCTTCTACCATCGCAATTCCTCCTGCTCTTTGGTGTACCATCTTATCTAGTAAGAAGTATACAACAATGTGCACAACTTTTCAACATAAAATTATTGAAATGCCACAAAAGGTATATTATTCTACTTCAGATATTCTTTGAATATCTCTCTTGCGATGGGGACTGCATATTCGCTGCCGGTTCCCACGTTCTCAACTATAATGCTAACTACAATCTCAGTGTCTTTATAGGGAGCAAAGCCAACGAACCAGGAGTGGGCCTTACCTGCGGAATTATCTGCTGAACCGGTCTTTCCCACTACCTCTGCCTTCAGATCCTTAAGCTTTGTTGCTGTTCCTTCTGTTACAACCAACCTCATAGCGTCTGTGAGATAATCCGCTTCTGCTCCACTCATCATCCTTCCAATGGTCTGTGAAGAATATTTCTTGATGGTTGCTCCTTCCGCATTCTCGATATGATCCACGACATAAGGCTTCATCATGACACCGTCATTCGCTACTGCTGCCGTAATCATGGCATTATGCAGAGGTGAGATTAAGGTATGGCCCTGACCGATTGCCGTCTGCATTGCTTCTTTTGTTCCGGATACCCCTTTCTTGAGTCGAAAGCTGCTCACACTGCTAGCCATATTCACCGGTAGAGACTTGTTAAAGAGAAAATCCTCACACAAATCATAAAATTTATTGATATCCAGATCTTTTCCGATATTGGCAAAGGAGGTATTACAGGACTTTGCAAGAGATAGTGGTAGATCTATCTCCCCATGCACCTTATTCTTATGACAATGAATTGTCATTCCCTTATAATCAATACTTCCGTCACAGTCATATTCATACTCCATATACGCGAGATTCTCACGCATATATTCTAGCATCGTCAAGATCTTAAAGGTAGATCCGGGTGGATATAAACCCTGTGTCGCACGGTTAAGCAAAGGTGCCTCCGTATCCTTGTCTGCTAACAGCTCCTCCCATTCCTCATCTACTTCGTTTGGGTCATAAGCGGGCTTTGATACCATTGCAAGAATCTTACCGGTTGATGCTTCCATAACAACTGCAGCTCCGCGATTATCTCCTATCGCATCAAAGGCAATCTGTTGAAGCTTAGAGTCCAGCGTCGTTACAACATTATCTCCGGGACTTTTCTCCCCGATCAGATCAGAGTACATAACCTCGATACTATTGATATTGGAAGTAAGCAGACGGATATTCTCTGACTCCTCAATTCCAGTCTTACCTTTCGTGTATCGACCAACGATATGAGCAAAAATTTCACCGTAAGGATATACTCTGGTCTCAGCTCCCTCCTGATCCACAAGGGTTTCGGCGAGGATTTTCTTATCGGCCGAAAGAATCTGCCCCCTCACAAAGCGCTCGGAAAGTACCTCTTGCCGTTTGTTATAGGCATTATTGATTACCTCATCGCTTCGAACCATGATGTAGTAGGAGAAGTAAACCGCCATAATTACGAACAGACCAAGGAAAATATATATAATATGAAAGATTGGCTTTCTGGGATCCAGCGGTTTACTCTTCTCCTCGGAGGGACTTGGCTCCAATGTTGTAGCTAGATCCCGCGTTCTGATCTTTATTAATTCCATCCATTTTCGTATCATTTTCTACCTCCACGAGGACGCCTTTCGTTTACTCCTAATGTCTCAGGCGCCTTTGGGTTCGATTTGCCCGAAAGCTTCACACCCTGAAGTATCATAAACATAAGAATCACTGAGAGAACAGAGCTTCCTCCCATACTGATCAAGGGTAAGGTTACACCGGTTGAGGGAATGAACTTGATTACTCCTCCGATGGATAGGATTACCTGGAAGGCAAACATTACCGCAAAGCCAATCGCAAGAAGACGATAGAACACTTCCTCCTGCTCTAGGGCTATATTTAAAAACATAACAAAACAACTTGCATAGATCAATATAATACAGATAGCGATTACACCGCCCATTTCCTCAGAAATTGCCGAAAAGATAAAATCGCTGTCTACTACCGGAATATCGGTGGGCAAACCGCGATTTAAGCCCATACCAAACCAGCCCCCGGTACCGATGGCAAAAAGAGATTGGGTAATCTGATACCCCTCCTTATCAATGTAGGAGAAGGGATCCTGCCAGGCAAGTACTCTGACTCTGACATGACTGAACAAACGATACGCTACGATAGCCGCAAGGCTTCCTCCTGCTAGACCTGAGAATAAGTAGAGTGGCCTTGTTGTTGCTGCATAAAGCATAAATATATAGGTTACGAAGAAGATTAAAGCCCCGCCAAGATCTCTCTGCAGTACCAGAATAATTACCGTAACACCGGCTAAAATTGAGATGAGACAAACTTGTTTAAAATCAACCCTCTTCGTTAATAGACTTGCTATTCCAAATACAAATAAGAGCTTTACAAATTCTGAGGGTTGAATACTAATCCCGGCAAGCTGTACCCAATTCGTAGCCCCGTTGCTGGTTCTTCCGATAATAAGAACAACGATCAGAAGTAAAATTCCTGCTCCACCGTATCCCCATCCAAATTCCTTAAGTCGTTGCACTTTATGAATAATAAAAGGTATGATGAGACTGACCAGAAAGGAGCTGCCAATGATCATTACCTGTCGAACGGCATGATCGAAGGATAATCTTGTCTGTATGATAAATCCAATGGCTAAAAGCATCAGCATATTACGGAGAAGAAGCCTTGAAATCTTCGGATAAATCACCTGATATAATATTAACACCAGAACAAACAGCAATACCTCTGCTCCATAAAGATATACCAGCTTCAAATCCTGCTTCTGGAAATATAACGTAAAGTATCCTGTAAAATGGAACACAAATAAAATCATGGTCAGTATGATATAGATTTTATTCTGATGCTTCTTACTTTTGAACCGGAATACATTAAAGCTATAATAAGTGTATACTCCGATGAGAAGGATCATCATATATTTAATTAATTCAACGATAAGATTCATAATATCCTCCACTTGTCGGTAGCCTGCGAATGAAGTGGGCTTTGTTTTTCTTATTCTACCCCTCGTTTAAAGTGTCCCGTGGTATAATCAGTTATTTCAACCATAGTCTTACCCTTTTGATAAAATTCAGTGATATAAGCACTGAGTACCTTCTGCACCTCTTCTGCTGTCTCAAAGGTAAAGTCCAGACGAATGTTTCTGGGACGCAAATCATTAATTTCCCTTGTGTATTTCAGTAACGATAATGGCTGCCCATTATAAATGATATTATAACAACCATTACAATTAGCCTGAACATAGAAGCTTTTACCCAAGCGGTCTACCAGATTACCCTCATTGCCTTCTTTGCATTTCTTACATCCCGAAGTGCTCTCAAACAGACATTGTGCGGAAACCATAACCGGTTGATATCCATATACGATAAGATCACTATCCCAGATGCCCAGACCCTTAAGCTCCTGATAATTCAGCTCCACCGGTGCGGTATAATGACTTATTCCTAGTTCTTCAAAAAAAGCTTTCGCTTCCGTATTATAGGTATATAGATTATAATTAGCAATCAGTTTTTTACTCCCACCTCTGGTTATTAACGATTGGAGAAGCTCAATTTCTTCAAAATTCTTTATGACAAAGCCGGTGATCGCACTATTATCTATTATTTCTTCCAATTCCTTTTTTAACCGATCGTACTGGGATAATCGGCAGATATGAGGTAAGGAAATAAAGAATTCCTTCGTAAGCTTCTTAGCTCTCTCTGCAAACTCTATTACAGATCTTACGTCGAAGCGATCGAATTCGATGGAGACAGCGTGAATTTCATCCTGTGTCAGCACCTGTTCCAGCTGTTCCCTTTTCTGACAGGTAACAAAGATCCCAGGGGATAAGGTCCCCTCCAACCTGTTGTTCTGACCTTCGGCGTTCTCCGGTCTTAGGATTGTTCTGCGGTACTTCTCACTGATTGCTCCCATCAATAAACGGATTGCTTCCCTGCGGATCTCATTCAACCAGGCGACAGGGACAAATATATTCTCTCCCATATCAACAATTAGACTGTCAAAAGCGAAAAAAGTATCCCCCGTTTTTTGAATTGGTGCAATTAATTTCTCTCTGGTCATCGGCTGCTTCAAGGCTTCCGATACGATCTCCTGATAAGCTGTCACCTGAATATCCCCATACTTCAGTGTAAGCGCCAGTCGCTCCCCTTGCTTCGCTTCAAGCTTTCCCGCTATACCAAGTTGTCTGTCCTTGGTCAGATAGTTCGCTTCCAGTTCTTCGAGTAATTGATTATTCTTGGTACGATAGACTTGATCTCCTAGTTTAATCCCTGGATTATAATACTTTTCTTTATGATCCATGCCCGATTTCGGCTCCTGTCTTCTTCCAACATTGGTCGTCAGAAACTCACCTTTTCCATGGGCATCCTTTACGGTAAATTCATACCCCTCTTCCTCTTTGTGCCTGATTTCCAGAATATCCTGTGCATTCACCTCTTGAACAAGGGATATGGTTACCGTTGTCCCCTTAATACCTGAGACCTCACCGACAAAAACACCGCTGTGGTTTGGTCGATAAAGACTCATCATGTTCTTGCCATGATAAGATTTTCCATAACCCTCGGAGAAGCCTCCTCGATTATATACATCCTGAAGCTTAAGCATATCCTCCTGAAATCGCTTACTCTGAAGGAACTCATCGTAATATTCCTTTCCTTCGTCCAGATACATATCCAGATAATTACGATACATGGAAGCTACTGCTGCCGCATATTCCGGACGTTTCATTCTTCCCTCTATCTTAAAGGAATCGACTCCCGCTTCTACCAGCTCGGGGATGTATGCTAAGGTATTGATATCTTTGGGACTAAGCAGATATTTCTCTTGTTCGGTGGAAAGCTTCTTCTTATCTTGATAGAACTGATACGGCATACGACAAGGCTGTGCACACCTGCCACGATTTCCGCTTCTTCCACCGATCATACTGCTCATAAGACACTGTCCGGAATAGCAATAGCATAGGGCACCGTGAACAAAAGTCTCAATCTCCAAATCTGAGTTTTCACGGATCGTCTTGATTTCCTTAAAGCTAAGCTCCCTGGCTGTGACAAGTCTCGTGACACCATAAGGCTTAAGCAGATTAGCGCCTTGAGCCATGGTAAGTGTTGTCTGCGTACTCGCATGGATTGGCAGATCCGGAAAATTCTCGTGAATAAAATGAAGTACTCCCATATCCTGCACGATAACCGCGTCCAGTCCCTGAAGATAGAATTTCTCCAGAAAGCGATATAGCTCCTTCGTACGCTCCTTTTCTTTTAATAAGGTATTTACCGTTAGATAGAGCTTCTTGTCTCTGATATGCGCTTCATCAATTGCCCTCAACAAGGTCTCTTCCTCTGGATTATTGGCATACGCTCTGGCACCGAAGCTATTACCACCGATATATACTGCATCACAACCTGCGTTCATCGCAGCACGCATGCCTTCATAGGAGCCTGCCGGTGCAAGTATCTCTATTGTTCTCTTCATTGTATTCTTCCTTTCTGGCTCGTTCTAAGCTTTGGTATCACTTAATTTACACACAAATAAGATCAGCTGCCCAGATCACCCACATCAATCCGATCAATCTGATTGATATATGTTTCGTTGGACAGCCTCCGTTAAATTACATTCTATTCATTTTCCCGGTATCAGACAGCTCGGTCTCCAATCGGACGATCTTTTTCTGAGCCTCGTAGACCTCTTTCCTAAGTTCCTCTACTTCCCTTTGGGCTGCTTCCAATTTCGTCTGAGTGGAAATCACCTCATGCTTGAGATTGAAGATTTCATTGCTCTTTGCCTCATTCTCTGTCTCCAGATCTTTAATCTTAAATTTTGTCTTATAATAATCATCCGCAATATTAATCTGCATCAGTATGTTCTTAAGGTCGGCATCCAGAAATTTGTAGGCATCCTTATTGCGAAACTCAGCATGCTTGCTGTTGATGTAGGAAGCAATCTTCTGTAAATATTCTTCACTCTCGTATCCGCTTAATGTATATCTCTTATTATTAATAATCACTTCAATATCGTGATACTTATTCATACCTTCGCCTCCCGATCATAAACTGACACATTTAAGTATAACCTATATTACATTTGTTTACAAGTGAAGAATCAGCCCTGAGGCAGTCCCATATGCCGGTAAGCCAGTTCAGAAGCCACTCTTCCTCGTGGTGTTCGAAGAATCAATCCATTCTGTACCAGATAGGGCTCATATACCTCTTCAATGGTACCGACATCCTCACCGATGGTGGTAGCAACTGCTTCAATTCCAACCGGCCCACCGTTGAATTTCTCAATCATCGTCACCAGAATCTCTCGGTCAATATGATCCAGACCCAGCTTATCTACTTCTAATAAATCAAGAGCAAAGCCAGCTACCTCCTTGGTAATCCTGCCGTCATATTTCACCTGTGCAAAGTCTCTTACTCGTTTCAACAAACGATTTGCCAAACGGGGGGTACCTCTGGAACGACGTGCCATCTCGATGGCCCCCTCCTCCTCGATCTCCACCTGTAATAACGCGGCTGTACGAACGATGATATGCTTTAATTCTTCTATCGTATAGAAATCAAGTCGGTTCACAACACCAAAACGATCTCTGAGGGGTGGCGTCAGCATTCCGGCTCTCGTTGTAGCACCAACCAGGGTAAACTTAGGCAGGTCAATACGGATGGATTTTGCCGTAGAACCCTTACCGATTACGATATCAATCGCATAGTCCTCCATGGCCGGATAGAGAAGCTCCTCCACCTGGCGATTCAGACGATGAATCTCATCAACGAACAATACATCCCCTTCGGATAGATTATTCAAAATAGCAGCCATCTCACCGGGCTTTTCTATGGCCGGCCCTGAGGTTATCTTAATATTAACACCCATTTCGTTTGCGATAATGCCTGCCAGAGTCGTCTTCCCAAGTCCCGGAGGTCCAAAGAACAGCACATGATCCAGGACTTCCCTTCTCTGTTTTGCCGCCTCAATATATATCTTAAGATTCTCCTTAACCTTAGCCTGTCCGATGTAATCGGTCAGGAGCTGAGGGCGAAGGGAACCTTCTATTCGTTTGTCTTCTTCTGTTAATTCCGTAGTTATCACACGTTTCGCCATACTGGAACTCCATTCTGCTATGTATCATTCTTAACCGGTCTATATCTGTTTTACATTTTTTTAAGACAAAGCTTTAACAGCTCCTCTGAGGTCATGTTATCCGTGATATCGACTGTATTGACAATCTTTAATGCATCGGACGCCGAGTATCCCAGCACAGTAAGTGCCTGAATGGCTTCTTCTCTCATACCGAAAATACCGGAACCCTCCCGTCGCTCTGCCTGATTCTGTAATCTCTGCTCGAAGGCAGTCTCCAGCTTGAATTTATCCTTAAGCTCAAGAATCAGCTTACTTGCAGTTTTATTCCCGATACCGGGTGCCTTCGCAATCATCTTCGCATCCTCAGCCAGTACAGCGAAGCGAATTTCATCAGCTGAAATCGAAGACAGGATGCCTAACGCACCCTTGGGACCAATCCCGTTTACTGTAATTAACAGCTTAAACATCTCCAGATCATCCTTGGTCAGAAATCCAAAGAGTCCTATGGCATCCTCTCTGACATGCATATAGGTATATAGCTTTATTGTGCTTCCCTTGGATGGCAGCTCCATTATCACGGAGGAGGGAAGATACACTTCATAACCGATATTTCCAACCTCTATCACTACATAGCTTTCTTTTATCTCTGCTAATTCCCCTTTTAAATACCCTATCATATTAGACCTCCAAAAATACTGAACCCACCTAATCATCTGTTTGAATTGCTTTTACCGCAGTATTCTTCCGTATGAATTATCTTTATTCACAGTGTGAATTGTTATTCACACTGTAAATTTCGTTTTATTCACGTTATAAAGTGCCTGTAATCACACTGTGAAATGTCTTTATTCACATTGTGAATTGCTCTTTATTCACATTGTGAATTGCTCTTTATTCACAATGTTATGGCAGCTGTTCAAAATGTCCTCTTGCTATGTTAAGTCTGCCTTCCTTCAGGTAATTCAACACCTCATAAGCGGTTATACCCAACGCCTCTGATATCTGAAGTGCATTGCTGTTCGGATATTCCTTCAGATACGCTTCGATATCATCAAAATGATCATTGTCTATCTTCTTACAATCCTCGCAGGAATAAGCCTTGAATCTCGAATTGAACACCTTATGGCAATGCTTACAGACATTTGTATACATTTGTATCTCACTGTACCCATCCTCTTAAATCGGATGAATATCCTTTCTTGAATTTTTATGAGTGAATTTGCTTTACATTAATGTTGAAAACAGATTCAAAATCATCTGCTGCGCCTTTAATAATAATGGGCGGTTCTTCCATTCCTCATAGGTCACCTCACGGCACTCCTCCATCGTCTTCAGAAGATCTTCCTTGACTACATTTACCGTTGCTTGGTCACAGAACCAGGCACCGCATTCATAGTTCAGGTGGAAGCTGCGATAATCCATATTAATTGTACCTACAATACCACAATCCTCATTGATGATCGTCTTGGCATGGACAAAGCCCGGAGTATATTCAAAGATTCTGACGCCACCCTCCAGCAATCGCCCGTAATTATAATTCGTTAGGATCTTTACGTTCTTCTTATCAGGGATAAACGGGGTGATAATTCTTACATCGATTCCGCTGGCAGCCGCCATTACCAGTGCTTCCCGCATATCATCTTCAATTATAAGGTATGGCGTGGTAATGTACAATATCTTCTTTGCATAATATATCATCTGCTTGTACATGTTCTCAACAGGATTCCTCGGGTTGTTGGCTGGTCCGTCGGAGAACACCTGACAGAATACATCATTTTCAGGGAATTGCTTCGTTGGTCGATAAGGGGTGAAGTCCATGGGTTCGCACGAAGAGCACACCTCCCACATCTGCAAGAAGGTAACGGTAAGTCCCCACACCGCATCACCCTCGATACGAACGGCATTATCCTTCCATACACCGAAGCGCTGTACCAGATTCACATATTCGTCTGCCAGATTAATTCCTCCGGTAAAGCCTACGTTACCGTCAATGACAATGATTTTCTGGTGAGACCGGTAATTCATGTAGAGTTTGTCAGTATATCGGTGTATCGGGTTAAATACTCGGATCTGGAAGCCCTCGGCCTCAAGGCTACGCTTGAAATTGCTTGGGGTACGAAGCATGGCTCCAAAATCATCATAAAGAAATAAAACCTTAACCCCAGCCTTTAATTTTCGAAGAAGCTGCTCATGGAGCCGATTCCATAGAACCCCTTCACCAACGATAAAGAAGTTAATCAGAATAAAATGCTCTGCCTTCTCGATTTCATTCATGATTGCATCAAAAACATCCTCACCCATCGGGTAGTAATCAACTTTATTATTCTTATATAAGGGAAACGAATTGGATTCCAGATACCTTGCCATTCTGCTCTTAGTCGGATATCGCTCAGAAAACTGCTTCACTACCTCCGGTTGAAATTCCAAATACTTCACTCCCCGTTGCAGCTTGGTCAGAATGCCCTTCTCAATCTTCTTTACTCTACGATTACCCCAGAGCACAAACATAATGTGACCGGTAATCGGTAATGCCGCAATGATACAGATCCAACCGATCTTATAAGAGGCATTGCGATTATCATTTACCAGTCCTATAACAACAATCATACTGAGCACTTGAAGTGCGGTATAAAGATAGATTGTGTATCCTCTGAGCGCAAAAGAAAGATAGATAATTAATGCAAACTGAACCAGAACCAGAAGACCGACCAAAGCTGCACGTAAAATACCGCTCAGATAGCTTTTGATGGTTCCGGTAACCTCTTCTTTGAAATCCTTACTCATCCCACGCACTCCTTTTTTAATTAGTTTTTCTTTAAAGTCACTGAGTGCCAATTCACGCTTACTAACCTTCATTGTTGGGAATGCTTTAATCAAACGGACATGTGATTTCAACATCTTGATATTCTGATATTGACCAAAGAACTCGACCATCTTCGCCTCTATCTCCGGCTTTAATTCCTTTATTCTTGTCCTCCCTTGCTTTAGGGGATTGGTATTCAGAAGCCGAACCTCCATGTGAGCCTTGACTTCAGAGAAAAATCCAAGTAGACGTAAATCAGATAATTTTTCAATCAGTTCACCGCCGGTTTCATATATTTTAGAGGTCTCAATATAATCCGTCATATCCTGACGAAGCTTCTGAAGGGAAGCCAGGATTCGATCGAATTTAATGGAAGAAATGGCTGACATCACAATATCGAATACCATGAGAGGTATGAAAACAAATCCTAACAGTTCACCTAATCTTCTCGGTATGCTTTGGATAACATAATCCACTCCGGGGTGTAGAACATGCATCATAACAATAGCGAGGAACCCCCAGAACAGAGAAACCATCAGACTAATTCTTCCGTTCAGATTAAAACGGTGCTTACTATAATCCCACCATCTGGTATGAAAGATCAGTTCCATAACCAATGAGGTTAAATACTCCAAAAGAGTCGCTAGAATTACACTGCCAACAAATACAAATACCAGATTATCCTTACTGTCCCAAAAAACCAGATACAAAAGAAGAGCACCGCAGCCATAGATCGGAATGATGGGACCGGTCAAGAACCCGCGGTTGACAAAGGCTTTTTTTTGGACTGATACAAGACAGCTCTCATAGATCCAGCCGATGACACCATATAGCAAAAATACATAAAATATGTAGTAAAACTCCTGACCAAATATTCTCGTGTTCCACATAGTTACATATTCTCCCCTTCAATAATTGACTAAATAATCCTTAATGGGAATATTCTAACACAACCTCCTGTAAATTACAGCAGATTTTTCATCTTTCCCCAAGATAGTCAGCAAAATGAAATCAATAGATGGCTGAACTGTTACGTATTATACTTCTAAGTAATTTATTCTATACAGTAAATAACCGTGATTATATCGTAACGGCTTCTTCTCTATTATCGGATTATATGATAAAATAGATAACAAACGAGAGGAGGAGTATCATGATAACCAGACAGATTTCCCTAGAGCAGATGCCGGAATACCACTTTGAAGAAAACTATGATGTTAGCAGGCTTGTATTCTTTGACATAGAGACCACCGGCTTCGCAGCAGATTCTACCTATCTGTACCTGATCGGATGCTCCTATTATAGAGATAACTCCTTTCAGTTGATTCAATGGTTCTCCGAGGATATCAGGGAGGAATCACAGTTGATCACTTCCTTCTTCGAATTCCTGAAGGGATATGACGTACTCTTACATTACAACGGTACCGGCTTTGATATTCCTTATATTCAGCGAAAATGTGCGTTACTGGGACTGAATTATTCCTTTGAGAAGCTAATAAGCATTGATATCTATAAGAAAATCAGCCCTTTCAAAAAAATCTTCAGGCTGAATAACTTTAAACAAAAGACAATCGAGTCCTTCTTAAATATCAACCGAACAGATACGTTCAGCGGCGGAGATTTAATTCAGGTCTACCAGGGTTATCTAGGTAAAAAAAATTATGAATTGCTTCGAAGTAAGCGTAACCCCGGAGCTATCTTTGAGTCTCCCTCCGAGGCAGAGATTTTGCTGAATCAACTTCTTTTACATAATGAGGATGATTTGCGAGGTCTGATTTTGATCAGCCCAATCTTATCGTATGCGGACCTTTTTGAGAGGCCTATCCGAATTCTAAGTGCCGGTGTAGATGGTAACCAATTTACAATCCATTTTGAATTATCCGTTTCCCTCCCGGTCCGTGTCTCGTATGGCAATGACCTGGCACACCTAACTGCCATCGGCAATCATGCCATACTTACCATACAGATCTTCGAGGGTGAATTAAAGCATTTTTACGATAATTACAAGGATTATTATTATCTTCCCGCGGAGGATCGGGTTGTTCATAAAAGCATTGCTCATTTTGTTGACAAGGATTATCGGAGCAAGGCGAAGCCTTCCAATTGTTACACCCGAAAACAAGGAATCTTTGCACCCCAATATGAACTATTATTTACGCCCTGCTTCAAATTAGAATATCAGAGCAAGCTCTCCTTCTTAGAGATTCATACCGACTTTCTGTTGCAGGAAGAGATGCTGGAGCAGTATGTGAAGCATATTATGAACTATCTTGTCGCCAAGAATGCCTAAAGGAAGCGAACAAGAATGAACAACATATGATATAACCATGAAAAAAGACCCTCCGAGAAACCCGGAAGGTCTTGATTTTACTGTAATTATTCTGCAGTGATGATTTCCTTCTTGTTGTAAGAACCACAAGCCTTACATACTCTATGAGGAACCATGAGCTCTCCACACTTGCTGCACTTAACTAAGTTGGGAGCAGTCATCTTCCAATTAGCTCTACGGCTATCTCTTCTAGCTTTAGAATGTT
>JAEZUM010000030.1 GCA_023421075.1 Bacillota bacterium | reverse complement strand
AGACCCCTGAGAGACTAACAGGTAGATAGGACAGAGGTGGAAGTGCGGTAACGCATGTAGCTGACTGTTACTAATAGGTCGAGGGCTTGACCTAAAATGGTTTGTTAATAATTTGGATGAATTTATCGTTTTCTAGTGTAGTAAAAAGTCAATTAAAACAGAAAAACCTTAGCAGGATTTCTGTTTTTTCTGTTATATGAAGATAAACAAATCTTCTATATTCCTCGATAGCTCAATGGTAGAGCACACGGCTGTTAACCGTGGGGTTGTAGGTTCGAGCCCTACTCGGGGAGTTAACAATCTTTGAATTAAAGCTTGTTAGATAAGAATTCAATAAATACGGCGACATAGCCAAGTGGTAAGGCATGGGTCTGCAACACCCTGATCACCAGTTCAAATCTGGTTGTCGCCTTAAAAAAGGAGATGAATCACGCGAGTGATACATCTCCTTTTTTCATAGCAAGACTTCAGATTTGAACTGTCGAGTTCTGAAAGAACTCGTTGGTCAAACATCTGGTTGTCGCTAGGAAGACTCCGGATTTGAACGAAGAGTTCTGAAAGAACTCTTTTGTCAACCATCTGGTTGTCTTTAGGAAGACTTCAGATTTGAATTCAATTATCTGGCTGTCGCAAGGAAGACTCCAAATTTGAAAAGTAGAAGAAATGATATCAATTTTATTTATTTAATAGTGACATACTGATGTCGTAATTGATCTGATACACTTTTATTAAAATATAAAGGAGATGATCAAATGAAATTTTATGCTGAGAAAGATTTAGCTATGTGCGGGTTAGCCTGCGTACTATGCAGTGAAGAAGATTGTTGCGGCTGTAAGGCTAGGGGATGTAAAGAGGGTTGTGATTGCTCGGTATATCAATGTGTTAAAACTCGAAATATTGACGGTTGCTATGAATGTGATAATTTTCCCTGTGAAGAAAAAATGCTTCAAGGAATCCGCAACCGGACATTTAATCGGTATGCGAGAATGTATGGCAAACAATCTTTGTTAGACAGGTTAAAAATCAATTTTGACAATGGTATTACATATCACAGACCAAATAGTGAAAAGGGAGATTATGATGTATTATCGAATGAAGATGATATTATGCGTCTAATTCGGTTTGGTACCCATACCCCCTATATTAATTGTCCGACCCTTGAGACGGCTCATTTCAACTTTCGACTTGTTAAGGAAAATGATGCTGAGGACTTGTTCAAATGTTATTCAGACCCAAAAGCACAGGAGCTATTTAATTCCGTTAATTGTAGTTCTGATTTTCGCATTCATTCAATTGATGAAATGGATCAAATGATTAATGCATGGCTAAATGAATTTGCACAACAGGCATTTGTTAGATTTTCAATTATAGATAAATTAACCCAACAAGCAATCGGTACAATTGAAATGTTCGGGAAGATTGGTCAATACAAGGTTGATCGTGGTATTCTACGTATTGATGTTGAATTTGGTTATGAAAATAAAGCTGCGTTGTTTGAAATAGTAAATGTGTGTGTAGAGAACTTTTATTTATTATTCGATATAAAAGAAATTGCAACAAGAATAACACCTAAGGCTACAGACAGAGTAGAAGCATTAACAAAGAATGGCTTTCAATTTTGTGACCTAAATGACCGTGAACTTAATTACATACGTTCAAAGTAAGCAAACTGTGTTGTTTATCTTGCTTCCAATCTCTCATTCTAGCGAATCGTTTTGAGTCCTTAATACTTAATGAACCTCGACATTTCATTTATAATATGGTAAGGTTAATATAATCGTGTAGGAAAAATACGATAAAAATTATGAATACTAGAAGAAAGTGAAATCAATCCCATGCAGAATTATATCCTATCCTTTTGTAATGAAATTAGTTTTCCCGAAGATGCAATACAGGATTTGCTGAAGAATTATATTGAATTACAGGCAAAGGAAGATTGCTTCGGACGATTTAATGAATTGGTGGAATTCTATAAGAAGAACAGCAGTAAAGATAAGCAGGAAGGCATTTTCTCTGAATTAGATGATATCGCCAAGCTCTCAGGGATACACAATTATAGTTTGCACATGCTATACTTAATTGCGTTATCTATTCATACCAGAAAGCTATATGAAGAGAAGAATATTTCGTATGAGATTTATCTTGATTCCATGACTGATTTAAGAGCCAAATTGATGGAATGCAATGAATTACATGGAGTATGGGGAACGAGTGTGGCCTGGTGGGAGATTGATTTATTTAACCTGACCTTAATTGCCTTAGGACGCTTGCAATATGAATTCATTCCGTTTCAAGGAGAATACACAAGCGGTAAACATAGTCTAAAGAATGGTGATAGGGTCTTAAATGTTCATATTCCTTCTCTTGGACCACTTTTATATGATGATTGTAAAGCATCCTTTCAAAAAGCAGCAAACTTCTTTAGAGATGATTTTGGAGAGAAGCCAGTCGCGTTTGTATGTCACTCCTGGCTGCTTTATCCGGAGCATAGAGTATTTTTACCTCCTAATTCTAATATCCTGAAATTTATGTCCTTCTTTGATATTATATCATCCGAAGTCAGTGAGGATAAGGAAGACTTATGGCGAGTGTTCTATAAGGACTGGGAAAAGGAACCGATTGACTTACCGAGAAACACATCCATACAGAGGGCTTATGCAGATTGGCTGATTAAAGGTAATAAGATTGGAATGGGTTATGGTGTGCTTTTGTATGAGGACAAAATATAAGTCAAAAGGGCCGGCAACAGGAGGTACCATGAGCGAAAAGGACATAACAAAAGTGAGTATTATAGGTATGGGTGCATTGGGTTTGTTGTATGGGTCCCATATCGTAAGGCATCTGGGGATGGAAGCGGTTGATTTTATTATGGAAGAAGGCCGTCTTAAGAGGTATCATAATCAGATGTTTTACTGCAACGAGGAAGAGATTAAGTTCCGGCTGACCAAGGACAGTGAAGCGGAACCGGCGGATTTACTTATCGTCGCGGTGAAGTATACCGGGCTAGAAGAAGCACTTACTTCCATGAAGAGGTGTGTAGGTCCTGATACTATAATCCTATCGGTTCTTAATGGCATCTCCAGTGAGAAGATAATAGGAATGCGTTATGGTTTGGATAAAGTGATCTATACCATAGCGCAAGGGATGGATGCAATGAAGTTTGGTAATAAGCTTCAATTCAGACAAATGGGGAAGTTACATCTTGGTATTGTAGACGAAGCCCAAAAGGACAAATTGAATCGTGTAATATCCTTCTTTCATAAAATTGAGTTACCATATGAGGTGGAGGGGGACATTCTGCATCGATTGTGGAGTAAGTTCATGTTGAATGTCGGAGTGAATCAGACCTGCATGGTGTATGGTACCAATTATGCCGGAGCACTGGCCATTGGTGAACCCAATCGGACAATGATTGCTGCTATGCGCGAGGTGATCGCTGTTGCAAATGCAGAAGGTATCAAACTAACAGAGGCCGATCTTAATCAGTATATTGATATCATAGGTAAGCTTAATCCGCAGGGAACGCCTTCTATGGGACAGGATCGGATTAATCGAAAACCGTCTGAAGTGGAACTGTTTGCAGGAACTGTCATAGATATGGCGAAAAAGTATAAGATCTATGTGCCGACAAATGAATATTTATATAAGCGAGTCAAAGAAATTGAACAGGAATATTTGTAAATATATTTTCAAATAATACCATCCGATTGAATGGTAGTGTAAAATAGTTTGTGTCTCTGGTAATATATACCACTTTTCTGGTGAGAATTAGATATGAATAATCTCACTTGAAAGGTGGTTTTTATATGGCTATTGCAAAGGAACAATTACGACAGATTA
>JAEZUM010000029.1 GCA_023421075.1 Bacillota bacterium | reverse complement strand
GTTGCACATTCCTCGCAAAGATGCTGCTCTTTCTTCACTCCATTGATTATCTCAGTATACAATATTTTCGCATCTCTCTTCTGGCATCTGTCACATAACATTGTAATTACCCCCTTTCAAATTCGTTGAAGATATCGTTAACGATTTCATGAGCCTCCTCACAACTGATATTTTTGCAAAATGCCCTTGCTAAAACTACTCTTAGTTCATCCCGCATATTCTCGATTGCCTGCAGCTTATTATAGTCGACTGCCACCACCGCTCCTTTTCTGCGGTCCAGCTTAAGATATCCTTCCTGTTTTAATATAGTATATGCTTTATTAACGGTGTGCATATTAATTCCGATGTGTTCCGCCAGTTCTCTTACGGAAGGAAGATTCTCACCCTCTTGTAGCTGGGAGGTAGCGATACCATATATAATTTGATTTCTTAACTGAATATAAATCGCTTCTTCACTATTAAAATCAATCTCAACATACATTCGGATACACCTCGTTATTTTCCATGATAAACAGCATATTATAGCTGTTATACTTTCAGTATAACAAACATGGTTCATTTGTCAAGCATTAATCCAATTCATCCTCTTTATACCCTTTTGACTTAATGAATATTCGAATACACAAGAAAATCAAAAGTGCACAAAACGCACTAAGTGCTCCGATCACAATGGCAGCCTTCTTCAGATTAGTGCTGTATTCCACTGAACTGATCAGATCCTTTATATCGGTATCTCCCTCACCGGCTACAATGATTTCATCTCCCGGAACAAAGCGCTGCATGGTTCTCTCAAGTCTGTCATAACGATAAAAGCCTGCTTCGCCCAGTTCGTTTTCTGCATAAATCAGAAGATAATCGCTCTCCATATTTCCTTCCGGATAGAAAGCTGTTACCGAGATATCCGAAAGAATCAGTTTCGTTCTCAGGTAACCTGTCGGAATCGTCACATCACTTCCCGGCTCCAATAATTTATATTGTCCGCTATAAACGGCGAATTTATCACCCTCTATTCGAACTACTTCAAAATTACCATGAATCGTATCCGGAAGAAGCTCCTCCGCCGGTGCTTCACTCACCTCAGGAGCTGCTTCCTTCACAGCATTGATACTATATTCTATGATGTCTCCTGATTCCGCTAATACAGTAATCCGGATTTTATTTTCACCTTCTGTCAGTGCTTCATTCCCGGCAATCGATACAGAAGCCTTCTCATCCTCCGGTAATGCTACAATCACCAATTGCTGCGTTGTATTATCCACCGTTGTTGTATACTCATAGATATCTGTGCTAAATTCCGGTGTCAATATCTGCGGGCTGATTTTTAGTGCTTTTAATTTCGCATTGCTGGAAGCGGTCTTAGGTGCAACGACATTAACGGTAAGTACATTGCTGGAAACTGACATCTCTGCCCCTTCTAGTTCGTATACAACTGCTCTGTCACTAAAGGCAATTTTACAGATACCCACCTGAGCTGCTTCGAATTTCATGGTATATTTTCGTTTAGTAGCTCCGTCTGTATTCCCCAGATCCGATACGGTAAGATAACCGCTGCTGCCTTTGATTTTTCTCGCGCCGCCCTGATATTCCAGGATATCATCATCATAAGTAATGCTACCTTCAAAATCACCAAATGCTTCCTCTGAGGTAACCGTCACATATACCAGGAATTCATCCCCTACCGTTACCAGAGTCGAATCGGAAGACAACGCCACCTCTGCACTGGCTGCGTAGGCGACCTCATCATACAACATTCCTACCACAAGAAGTAGCAATAAAAAGGCTATCATATAATGTTTTATACGTATTCTCATAAAATTATCCCCTTTTCTTACAAAATCCGGCCGACAGGTTACACACCCGCGGCCGGATTCATCATCACTGTCGTAATTCAAAGTCTGTTGCCACGATATCTTACCATTGCAAAGCTTATTATTCCCTTACGATATTGATTGTATAATTTGCAATGCTTCCATTTTCAGCAATTACCGAAACGATTACGGTATTGGCTCCTACATTCAGAGGAATGGTTCCACCACCACTGATGGTCGCCTTCTTACTAACCGTAGTTGCATTGATCTGTACAGAATTCACTGCGTTGCCTACAATCAGGTAATAGTTATATTCTGTCTGACTGAAGGTCGGTGTGATAGCAAGCTCATTACCCTGTGCATCCAGAATCTTCAGACTCTTCATACGATTATTCGGATTGAACATTGTCGTCGGCTGAGGACATGCAACAGAAGGCATATTCAGGTAAACCGGTATGGAGAATATGATCGGTGAAGAAGCCATACCGTTATAAGCAGTCAATATCTTCTTTCCTTCTGCATAAGGTGCTTCTACATTGGTCATATACTGGTGGTAGTAGGTTGAAATCGGGGTGACATTAAACTTCTGAAGGTATATCGTATCCTGTCCACGGTTGATATAGCTTCCACCGATAAAGTAGGAGCCACCTACAATGGATCGGAAAGGACTTGTCCAGGGAATCTTATATTGGAGATTCGTTACGGCATTGGTACTACCGTTTCTTGCAAATTTTAATCCATTCGCGACAGCTCCGCCTCCGGCACTGTCATTTGCTCCAATATTATAGAAATTATATAAACCTTCATATCCGCTATAGGTACCGGATACACTATTACTCAAGGTAGTAGGGCCGGTAACCACCTCCTGCTTCACACGAGAGGCCAGATGGTAAGGACTGACGCCGGAATACTTTGCCGCCTCGATAAAGGTCTGAGCATAAGACATTGTATTCGTGACTCCGTTGTCATCCGTATATGTATAATTCGCATTGTACATTGCCGTTCCCTTTAGTATGTTCTCCACACCTGCAAGGTTCTGGTAAGCATCTTGATATTTTAACAATTCGAATTGGAAGATACCGTTTGTTGTCAAAAAATTACGAGGGTCCATATAGTACTCGATCGCAGCCTTAGAAGCAGTAACCCAGGTGGAACCGTCAAAGACAATAAAGGTATCCGTTTTCCAGTTATAAGCTCCGCTTTCTAAGGACTTCCACTCAACGCCCTTGGTGTTCGGTATTACATTCTTGCCGGGAACGCTTTCGGCTGTAATAACCGTATTCCAATCCAGCCCGGTATGATATGCTCTAAATTCCCAATTCGGATACATGGCATGCAACTGTCTGAGTCCTGCCTTATAACTCTCCGGGAAACCTTGCAGTGACAGCTTTGTCTCAAAATCCATATTATCGGTAATCACCGGTGTCGGTGTCGGTGCTGCTCCACCGGAGCTGCCGGATCCATCCGATATATAGATATATTCTGCTTTCACATAGCCGTAAATACCACTCTCCAGAGAAACCAGGTACCAGGTGTCCGTAAAGGAGCGTTCGACTGCAGTGACTAATACCTTTTCTTTATTCTTCAAAAATAAAATATTGTTATAAGCATCATATAGGAATTCACCTGTATTATAATCCCTGACCAGGTTAACAATGATCGTATTACAAACATAACCGTTGACCGGTTTTGTAATGGAAGCCATGATATTATTGTTTGCTACATATAAAAATTCCTGCTGTAGGAGGGGATCCGGTGTCGGGGTCGGTCCAATCGTAGGCGTAGGTGATGGTGTTATCGTAGGCGTCGGCATCGGGGTAGATGCAGGCTTCGGTGTAGGCGTTGCCTTCGGTGTCGGTGTTGCCTTTGGGGTCGGTGTGGGTTTCGGTGTAGGCGTTGCCTTAGGGGTAGGGGTTGCCTGAACCTCAGTCACCTTGAAATTCACCTGGCTTGCTTCAACAAAACCCGTATACTTCTTCTCGCTGACCGTAGCAGTTACCTTCAACCATTTCACCCCTGATACGGTTACCTCATCGATAATAGTAAGAGCTTTATTCTCTTTCAGGGAAATGATACTGCCTTTGCTATTCTTCAGATATGCCGCGTTCGTACCTGCTGAGGACCGTATCTTAAGGCTCTTAACATCTACTTCACCCTTTATCGTACTGTCAAAGGACATTTTCACATAGGTGCTGAGAACATATCCTGTTATCGTCTTTCCTGCAGATTGAAAAGAAATACCATACCATTCTGCACCATCAATCATCTCTTCGTTGATTACAGTGACCTTCTCGCCCTTCGTCAATCCTCCAACCTTCGCATAACCGGTTCCGGGACCACTGCGGACATTTAACGAGGATGCTGTAATCGAAGCCTTAAGATTAATCTCTTTATTAATCACCACAGCCTCTGATGTACCCGGCTTCGGTGTAGTAGTCGGCGCTTGTGTTGGTTTGGGAGTCGGTGTCGGTGTTGCTGTGGGTTCCGGTTTTCCCGATACCGTCACATAATCCTTATGGATATACCCTTTTACTGTCTTACCATTAAACTTGAGGGAAACATAATAAAAATCCCCCTCCTCACTGATAATATTCGCTGTTTCATTCTGGTTCAGGTACACATAAGCATCGCCTAGTTGAACCTTGGCTGCGGTGGTAGAAGGCTCCTCCCTTACATTCAAGGTTTTTGAAGTAACGGTAGCAGTCCAAGCCGCCGAAACCTTTGGAACATCTCCTAAGTATATTTGTGGAATAGCCAGTGTAAGGATTAGTAAAATGATCAGCCATCTATTAAAATTACGTTCTTTCATTGAGTACCCCTTTCGTATACATGGGAGTGTGCAAAAGTATCTGTTTACAGCAGCCCCTTTAAAGCTATAACTTCCGTCCATCCTTAGAAGTCAACCATCTATATTTACCTTTTTTATTTCCTTATTCTACAAAAGAAGTATGGCACTTCTGTGGCATTACCAGTATTTTGTGAAGTACACTGTAAAATTAAGGATTATGTAACAGAATCGTAAGAAAAAAGATAGAAAGATGCTTATCCCTGCAGAATATGAATTTAATAGAGATCTTTATTAGAGGAAGTGTATGACAAATAAAAGATAATCAGACTAATGATGATTAAAAATCGAATTTGTATAGATGTATTTCGTTACGTAAATCAGAGAAATACAAGGATATATGCTTCCCATACTATGAGGGAGCGTATATTCTTGTATTTCTCTGTTGTATAAACCAAACAATGATTAGACTTCTTCAATGGCTTTTCCGATATCATTTCTCATATATTTATTGTCAAAGTGAAGCCAGCCGGTTGCTTCATAAGCCTTTTGCCTCGCTTCTTTTAGATCCTTCCCTGTAGCGGTCACTCCCAGTACTCTTCCTCCATTCGTTACTACTTCAGAACCGGACTGTCTGGTTCCCGCATGAAATACAAAGTAGTCCGCTTTGTCACGGAAGTTCTCTAGGCCGGTAATCGGATATCCCTTCTCATAATGCTCCGGGTAGCCCTCGGAGGCAAGTACCACACATACTGCTGCATTCTCTTCAAATTTCAGTGTAACCTCACCTAATCTGCCATCGATGCATGCTTCGAACACATCAATGATATCATTTTGCATTCTCGGAAGTACCACCTGAGTCTCCGGGTCTCCGAATCGTGCGTTATATTCCAATACCTTCGGGCCATCCTTCGTCAACATCAGTCCAACAAACAGAATACCGATAAAGTCTCTGCCCTCTGCCTTCATCGCGTCCATAGTAGGTTGGTAGATATACTTCTTACAGAAATCATCGACCTCTGTGGTGTAGAAGGGACTTGGCGAAAAGGTTCCCATCCCTCCGGTATTTAAACCCTGATCCCCATCTTTCGCTCTCTTATGGTCTTGTGCGCTGGTCATAGGCAGGATATGGGTACCATCGCAAAAAGCCAGTACAGATACCTCTCGACCCGTCATAAACTCTTCCACTACAAGCTTATCACCGGCTGATCCGAATTGCTTATCCTCCATGATCTGCTTCACTCCCTGAACGGCTTCCTCATAGCTGTTACAGATCAGTACTCCCTTACCCAAAGCCAGGCCATCTGCCTTTAATACAATCGGATAAGAGCTTGTCTTAAGATATTGGATTGCTTTGTCTGATTCCTCAAAGGTCTCATATGCAGCGGAAGGAATATTATATTTCTTCATTAAATCCTTAGAAAATGCTTTTGAGCCTTCGATGATTGCAGCCTTCTTCCTAGGACCGAATACTCGCAGTCCCCGCTCCTCAAATACATCAATAATACCGGCAACCAGAGGATCATCCGGTCCGACGACCGTGAGATCTATTTTTTCTTTCTCTGCGAAATCGGCAAGTCCAGTAAAATTACTGACAGAAATATCCACACATTCGGCCAGTTCTGCAATTCCCGCATTGCCGGGAGCACAGTATAAGCCGTCCACCTTAGGGCTACTTGCGATTTTTTGTACTATTGCATGTTCTCTTCCGCCACTGCCAATGACCAAAACCTTCATTTCCTTATCCTCCATTTGTCAAGTATACAAAAAACAGAAGGCAGGATGCGTAACCATCAAATCTACCATCTGTTTCCATACAGCCTACTTAATCCGCCTTACAATATTATTTTCAATCACAATCTTCTTCTCGGCAATCAATTGGACCGCTTCGGGTAATATCTCCCATTCCGCCTGCTCCATTACTCTTTGTTGCAGAAGCTCAGGAGTATCTCCATCTTCCACTATAACAGCCTTCTGAAGAATAATCGGACCGGTATCGGTACCTTCATCGACAAAATGAACGGTAGCCCCTGTCACCTTGACTCCTCTTGCAAGCGCCGCCTCATGAACCCTTAATCCATAATACCCCTCTCCGCAAAAAGAGGGAATTAAAGATGGATGAACATTAATAATACGATTAGAATAGCTGCTTACCACCTTCTCCGGAAGAATGAGCAGACATCCTGCTAATACAACTAGATCGACCTGATAACGGTCAATCAGGGATAGCAATGCATCATCAAAGGCTTCTTTACTCCCGTATTCCTTCTTCACCACCGCTTCAGCAGGAATCCCATGCTTTCTTGCTCTCTCAAGGGCATATGCTTCCCGCTTATTACTAATCACGACTTCAATACTCACATCTGTGAGCTTGCCCTGATTAATCTGATCGATTAGTGCTTGAAGATTCGTACCGCCACCGGATACCAGAACTGCAAGCTTTAGCATAAGGTTACTCCCTTCGTTCCGTTTACAGCTTCACCAACTATAAATGCTGTCTCGCCTGCAGCGGTAAGTAATCTCAAGGCTTTATCTGCCTCACTGCGATCAACCGCGATCAGCATACCGATTCCCATATTGTAGGTATTATACATTACCTGCTCCTCAATATCTCCGTCCTTTGAAAGCATCTGGAAAATCGGAGGAATATTATAGCTGTTCTTATTAATCATAGCATGAATGCCTTCCGGAAGCATTCTTGGTATATTCTCATAGAAGCCGCCACCCGTGATATGGCTGCAAGCCTTAATATTAATCATGCCTTGTTTTAGACTCTGTAGCGCTTTCACATAGATCTTAGTAGGTGTGAGTAAGGTCTCACCCAAAGTATTTCCCAGGGATTCATAATAGGTGTCCAGTGTCTCTCTCTTCATACTGAATACCTTCCTTACCAATGAATAACCATTGCTGTGAATACCGGAGGATGCAATTCCGATCAAAACATCTCCCTGCTTCATACCCGCACCGGTAATCATCTGCTTCTGGTCGATAATTCCAACGGCAAAGCCTGCCAGATCATATTCCTCCACGGGGTAGAAGCCCGGCATCTCTGCTGTCTCACCACCTATTAATGCTGCTCCGGCCTGCTTACATCCTTCCGCAACACCCTTCACAATCGTAGCAATCTTCTCCGGCTCGTTTTTACCGCACGCAATATAATCTAAGAAAAATAAAGGTTCTGCACCTGCACAGGCAATATCGTTGACACACATAGCAACACAGTCAATACCGATGGTATCATGCTTGTCCAACAGGAACGCCAGTTTAAGCTTCGTACCAACTCCGTCTGTACCGGAGATAAGAGTAGGCTGCTCCATATTCTTGAAGCTTTCCAGTGAAAATGCACCGGAGAAGCCTCCGATCCCTCCCAGAACCTCCTTACGCATCGTACCCTTGATGTGCTCCTTCATCAGGTCAACTGCCTTATATCCGGCTTCAATATCGACTCCTGCCTTCTTATAATCCATATGCTTTACCTCCTAATTCGACTAAGCTGTCAGCCACTTATATTTCATCAACATCACTGTTCATTTTCAACGCTTTTATGCTCACATTTTAGCATATTCATATTCGTTTGTCGTTATTTTTCGGCAGATTATTTCTTATGCAACTTATTAGGGAGTCTAATATATTAGGCGTTATATATAAGCACTTGTTTTTAATCACAACCGGAAGGACTACGCTGTACCAATTTATCCTGTCGCATAAACGACAGAAAGCAGGCTTCGAGACATTTTATTATCATAAATTAGGATCAGGGTGTCAAAAGTCCGGATGTCAAATTTTCATTCAATTTACACTATTCAATTACATAGGGTGATACAAACATGGTTTAGTTTGCAACTGTATGAAGTCGTTGGTACTTAGAACCCGTACTTTGGGTTCTTATGTACCATTACGTACTTCATCCAAGCGAGAGCGTGTTGCAAATAAACTATGTTTTGTGTTGCACTATGTAACAGTAGTTTTGTAAATTGACGATTTATATTGACATCCGGACTTTGACACCCTGATCGTTTCATTAGACTAAAGCTGCGAATCGCTTTTTACCATATCGCATAAGAATAGCATACAAGCCTGCATCGATCGCCAACATGACGATTACGTACCCCAAATAAGCGACCGACATACTCGGTATGATAACCATGAGGGGAAATTGTATTGCAACAATGCCGATGGAGGAGAATATTGTAATCATGGCGGCGGCACCCTGTTTTATAACAACCGTCTCATTGCTCCAATTAAAATTCGGCATTAAAAGGTTCATCAGAAGTCCGAATAAAGAAATAAAAACCGAGCAGACTGCCGTGATGAAAACCATGAGTATGATGATAATCAGGTCCGCCTTCAAGGCGATGCCAAGAATAACTGCATCAATTAGTGCCGGTGAAAGTACCGTCAGATTAACATATATCTTTGACAAGTATACGGTCTTTGGTTCTATCGGCATAGATTTTATTATCCAAAGGTTCTTACCTTCCAAGGAAATCGATGACATCGTTGTACAGCACATCATAACACAGAAGGATATGATTGTCGGGCCGACGGCGGCCATCAGATTACCCGGCATTTCCGCTCCGAAGATTGCCTGCGGATCTACGAAGAATAACGCAACCGATGCCAAAGTCAGCATAACAATACCAAAGGCAGTATTGGTTACATATAACGTAGAGGAAAAATACCGTTTCAATTCCTTAAGATACAGCGCCTTCATCGGTGAGGATGTCTTAAGTCTGCCCAGCTTATAATTCGATCTTGCTCTCCCTGTCATGATGGCAGTATTCATTTTCTTAAATATCGATTTTACCAGAATCGTATAAAGGACAAAGGCAAGGGTAGATATTCCAAGGAAAAGACCAAAGGACAGGACATCCTGCTCAACAACTGCCATGGTATACAACTTCGCAAGAGGATATAGATTGTATACCTGTGCTGTCATAGTTCTGCTAAGGTTCACCAGCTTTTCGCCATTATCCTCGATTTGAAAGGACATCGCCATAAATGCTGCCAATAATCCCATGATTAGAATAATATTCAACAGATTGTTGCGGCGGAACTTGGAGGCTATATAGGCAATTACCGTTCCTATCACAGAAGCAATCACAATGGGAACCAAGGGTACAAACAGCATAGCCACCAAACCAAATATATAGAAGAGAGTCGGAGGGTGTGCCAAAATACCATATGCCAGCATCATTGGTAATATCAACATCATTACAAATACCATATTAATTGAATATAATATGATCAGACGGCTAGCTACGATCCCCCCGGTACTGATCGGAAGGGCCATGACCATATCATAATCTTTAAAGCCGAATATAGTACCCTTCACCTGTAATATGGTTGTCAGGAGCAATATAATACATACCACTGACATCATAATCGGAGGAAGAAGTGCAAGACTATCAAACATAATTAATCCGCTGCCGATCATAATACTATAAAAAAATGAAATTGCACTCATAAGAATAACAAAAAAACCAACCCCAAGATATAATGCCTTAGGTTTCTTCTTTTTCAGATTTCCGATGGAGAGCATGTCACCAAGCACCGCCCATAGCTGAACACTTACTAAACGCATCACCTTTTTCATACTGATAACCATACCTTTCCCGGTGTAGTTCTACTTTTCATCAATCAGCTCCATAAATACTTCCTCAAGGCTGTTATTTCCCTTCACCTCTTCGGTGGTTCCACAGGAAATCAACCTGCCATTCTTTATAATAGCAATCTTATTACAGAGCTTTTCTGCTACCTCCAATACATGGGTAGAGAAAAAGATTGCACTGCCCTCCTGGCACATTTGAGACATGATCGTCTTAAGCGTATGAGCAGCTTTGGGATCCAAGCCAACAAAGGGCTCATCCAGAACCAAAAGCTTCGGTCTATGTATTAAGGCGGCAATGATAGCCAGCTTTTGCTTCATACCATGGGAATAGGAGGATATGGTATCCCCCAGGTTAGAGGTCAGCTCGAAGGCATCGCCGTAGCGTTCAATTAATGTCTCTCTGTCAAAGCGATTAACCTCATAAATATCCCCGATGAAATTCAGATATCCGATTCCGGTCAGATGCTCATACAGGTCCGGGTTATCCGGTATATATGCAGTAATCTTCTTACAGGCTACCGGATTCTTCTTCACTGAGATCCCATCAATGGTAATCTCTCCTTCTTCAAAATCCAATACTCCGACGATGGAACGTATCGTTGTTGTCTTACCGGCACCGTTGTGTCCGATAAAACCAAAGATATCGCCTGCCTTTACCTCCAGATTCAGATGATCCACTGCTTTTTTTTCACTCTTATAGCTTTTTGAGAAATCCTTAATGCTTAGCATCATAACCCTCCTACTCTGATTTAATCAAACGCTTCATTCAACTCTGTGGTTCCTTCTAACACAAATCTTGCATTCTGTATGATCGGTATTCTGGTTCCATCCTTCTTTACCACAGCAATCTCCTTAATCTCGTCGTAAGGAAGGGTTATGTCCGTATGACAATTAAAATATGCTTTCGACGGTTCTGTCTTACGAAGTAAGGAGATTTCATTATCTCTTGCCACAATTTCCTTACCATCCGGATTAAATACAGCGGTCTCTTCACTCATATGATAACAGGTATCTCCGATTGCGAAATGAGGCCCCGTCTTCTCTGCAATCAAGATCGGAAGTCTGGGCGCAATATCAAATTTCTTGCCCATCATATAAGCCGTCGTGTTGGTTCCGATGGCAAACTCACCAAGAGGCAGGTACTCGTGGTTATATAGCAGATTCTCTTTGATAAAGCTTCTATTCTTCTCTGCTTCTTTAAAATTAGCGCAGGAATACTCCGCCACCAAACCGTCCCGGAAGGTTAATTCCAATTCGCTATACTCCAGATCTCTGAGATAAATCTTCGGAACGTGAAGAACTCCGTTCGTACCGTTCAGTACCGGTGAAGTAAAGACCTCCCCTACCGGAATATTCACATCTGCCACGCAATTCTCAAAGATCGTTTCTTTGGAACTATCTTTGAGTTCATAAAGATTCACACAAAGATCCGTATGATTCTTTCCCGCACCCAGAATATGAACATAATCCCCCTGATCCAGAGCATTAATGATATGCTGCTGGATGTCCCTGTAGCGATTACTATCCAGGGTGTTAACCTTTACGGTTTCCGCAAAGATTTCATTGAAATCCTTACCGATCTCCGGTACCGGATAGGATATAATCGTAAAGGAAATTTCATCGAGCTTCAGATATTCATTTCTCACAAAGCTTTCCTCGTTATTATACTCCACATAGAGCTTCTGTTGACGCTTATCCAGCTTCACAGCCTCTTTCTTATCCTCAGGAGCGAAGAGCTCCTCACCGAATACCTCAATCACCGCAGGACCGGCATACAGCCCTGCCTTTTGCTTATATTTCTCAAATGCAAGCTTATAGCTCTCCAGTTTTCTCTCCTTGAAGGCCTTATCGTAGAACAATCCGATATCAAAGCGATGGTCATAATCGTATTGCTTATTCGGACTGGTTGCGTGATAACCGATCTTCAGGTGCTGCAGCTTATTCACCGCATTATAGGCAGCGCGATAGATTGTAGGCTCCAGACCCATCTTCTTGAAATTATGGATGGCACAGCGTACCATTCTTTCATATCCTACCTGATAACGGATATTCACATAAGCCTTCTTACTTAAATCAAGACGATTTGCAATAAAGCCCAGACGGTACCCCTCCGTGTATGTATCCGCCATCGCCTGCAGCTGCTCCTCGGGCAACGAGTTCAGGAACTGTGCTGTCTTAAGCTCATTTTCCGTAATATATTCACCGTATTGATAGAGATACCTGAGATCCTTCAGATCGGATTCCATAATAATATCTCTTGCAAAGGTCAATTCCGAATCAACGAGATCACGTACTCGATTCTCCACAAGTACTTCACAGTAATCGCTCATGAAATCATAAATAGCACGCTTCACATCCTTATAGGTGTAATCGTCCTCTTCCTCAAAGTAATTGTATACCTCGATTAACAGTTCTAAGAAAATGGTAATCTCAAATAATCTACACTCGTATGCATAAATGATTATACTGCGAAGCTCCGTCAGCAGGAAGGATAACAGCTTCCCGAACTTCTCGCCGAACTTCTCTGCAGCATAGGAGGGGTTCGCATAACTATAGTAATAGTTTTCTCCGATAATATCTTCATACAATGCCCGGTTTAAGCCCTCTTGCTCCTTAAGGGATAGCTCCGATAAACGCTCCTCCAAAGCCAGCGCCGCTGCCTGCTTCACCATAAGAACAAAGGCAGACGTCTTTTGGAAATAGCTCCGAAATGGCTCTCTTACACTTTCCTCTTTTTGCATCAGAGCAATTCGTTCCATTGCCAAATCATATCGTTCTCTGATCGCCTCATTCTCCTCTTTAAACAGTACGTTATATTTCATCTTAAACCCTCCGTTTCTATTCTCAATCAACCGCTGATACCCAAAATATAAATCACCAGCAATAATATAGTCATAAACCCGTTTAATACCGCTCCTAGGATTGGAAAGCGGTAAAAGATATCTTTCTTTTTAAAGGCCTTATAAGAAAGGATAAAGCCGAATACAGATAAAGCAAACAAACCCAATCCTGCAACACCCAGGACGAAGCCTCCCTGTCCGCGGGCAAGGCCGGATAAAATACTGGCCAGAAGCAAGCCCAGGACCGATATGATTCCGATTACCATCGAGCAAATCCCAAGCTTCGTATGTCTTCTACCCGAGAAGTGAATCATTTCCTTATTACGTTTGATTCGCATCCTAATTCCCCCTCTTAACCTTCTGCTTATAATTCAATCTTCGGTAAAAAGCATGACAGACTGAAAAAATAATATAACCCAACAATCCTCCTGTGGTATTTAATAAAATGTCATCAACATCAAAGATACCAACCTTTAGGTATAACTGGATTGCTTCTACCGCCAAACTGAACAGTATACTTAAAAACATGATCTTAAAAAAGCTACGGTATCTTTTATGAATGAGCGGCAAAAGAAATCCGAAAGGAGCAAAGGCCAAGATGTTGCCAAGGATATTTACAATAAAGGTTTCGAACCCCAACTGCTCCCGATATTGGATAAATCGCTCGATTTCCTTAAAAAATTGCAGATTATAACGGTACCCTTCTACTACATAATCCCTTCCGTAATGTTCACTAAAGAACAAAAAATAGGACAACATGATAATATATAAATAAAACAAAAGCCAACCGGCTCTTTTAAATCGCTTTTTGGTAAGTTCCTTCAATTCTTTTCTCCATATTCTATATTTTTCTAAATAGATTACACTAATATTATAGAAAATATGCATTTTCCTAAGATTGTAATGTCTACCATTTATATTCATTTGTGCCTTTTACAGCCAAATACTATTATAAATCAAATGCAAATCCTAGTAAAGCATAATATGGCATGCATTCCATGAGAATTCCCTAAGATGATCGGCTCTGTACAAAAATAGATTGTGGTAGATTTTACATTACTAATTTAGTAAAATAAGGATATATGATTGATTCAAAAGTTTTGGACATAATAAATTAATAACAGATTGCAACAAAGGAAAGGATTTTTGGTGATGCAAATGAAGACATTTGAAGAGTTGTATTATGAGGTTTTGGTAAGAACGTTAAAGGAAAAAGACATGAGTTTTCTCCAGAAAATGGAACTTTATGATACCCATCAGCTGGACTGCCTGCTGCATCCCGAAAAGCATCCGATCGTCTGGCATTCCGGTGATTGTAAATGTGAGGATGGGAAGCATCACTGCCAAGAGGTTTGTCCCTTCCATGCGATCCATCCAGGAGAATCCGGAGAGATTGTGATTGACGAGAGCTTATGCGTCGGGTGCTCCATCTGCATTCAGGAATGTCGTGCTAAGAACCTGTCCGGTAGCAAGGACGTAATTGCTGCACTGCAGGCTATTCGTTCACATAAAGGGCTGGTATATGCTCTGGTCGCACCTGCTTTCCTTGGCCAGTTCAGCAGTGAAGTAACTCCTGGTAAGTTGCGAAGTGCTCTGAAAGAAATTGGTTTTGACGGAATGATTGAGGTTGCCCTGTTCGCAGATATACTTACCTTGAAAGAAGCATTGGAATTTGACAAAAACATCAAAACAGAAAATGATTATCAGCTGACCAGCTGCTGCTGCCCTATGTGGATTGCTATGATCCGAAAGATTTATAAGGATCTGATGCCCCATGTTCCTCCGGCAGTATCTCCGATGATTGCCAGCGGACGCGCCGTTAAGGTCCTGCATCCGGACGCGTTAACCATTTTCATCGGCCCCTGTCTTGCTAAGAAAGCCGAAGCTAAGGAAAAGGACATCGCCGGTGCCGTTGACATCGTGCTCACCTTCCAGGAAATTCAGGATATCTTTAATGTAATGGAAATCGATCCTGCAAAAATGGATGAGAGTGATAAAGATCATTCCTCACGCGCCGGCAGAATCTATGCACATACCGGTGGTGTAAGTGAAGCGGTAAGTACTACCCTGGAGCGACTAAATCCCAATCGAAAAATATCAATTAAGACAAAACAAGCCGATGGTGTTCCCGCTTGCAAAGCAATGATTAACGAATTGCTGTCAGGGGAAACCACCGCTAACTTCTTCGAAGGAATGGGCTGTGTCGGTGGCTGTGTCGGTGGCCCCAGAGTACTCATCCCCCATGAGATTGGCAGAGAGCATGTAGAGGCATATGGTAATTCAGCTCCTTACCCTACCCCAATCGATAACCCCTATGTAATCGAGCTGTTGCATCGTCTTGGTCTGGACAATGTAGATAGTCTGCTTGAAAAGAGCGATATCTTCACCCGAACCTTCGAATAAAACACAAGAGGCTGCACTATTAACTATACGGCGCCTAGTAGTTTGGGAATTTTATCACATAGATTACTACAGAAATAGCATGTGATTATTAATCCATTAAGAGACCGTTTGCCGCCATCGGTACTTTGGTTGTGGCAGATATTTACCTGCCGCAACCTTATGTACCGCTATGTGCGGCAACCGAGTGAGAACGTGTCTCTTAGGGATGATAATTACATGCTATTATTATAACTTTTTCGTGTGATAAATACACAATGTTTCAAGGCGCCGTGTATTTTGTACGACAGCCTCTGTTTTTTATCCGATTAATTTATCATTTTCCAGGATATGATGTATGAGCCAATCATTAAGGAAATCCAACAGTCCAAGGATGACATCCTTTTGCTTCTCATCAACCTCAGACAGATCATAGCTTGAAATCTTCTCGATGAATTCCACATGCTCTGCCTTATGAGAGATCAGCTTCTTATAGCGTATACTCATCATATATGCTTCCTCATGCTCAAAATGTATCGTAGCATAATCCGTCAGTTCATTCAGGATTTCTACGATATAGTCGTATTTGTCCGGAATAAAATCATCCATTAAGGTTTCATATGCCTTATCTGCAATTTCAAATAGCTTTTGGTGCTCCAGGTCGATGTTCTCAATTCCGGTACGGAACTCGTCTTTAAATACGTACATAATTTGCTAATCCTCCTTAGTATTAATAATACCCTCTTCTCCTTGTGATGGAATAAGGTGCTCTCAAAATCCGATTGGGTTTTGAGAGCACCTTCTCTCTTCTTTATATGACAATATAATCATATAGGAACTTATTTCTCATTGTCAAGTATAATTCCTGTAAAGAACCTTGCCACTTCCATCCGAACTCTTAATAAATCGCTGCAATGAAGTAAGCCGGATCAAGGGTCGCTGCGTTTCCGCTGGCATCAACCAACGAATTGCTGACTACCTCTACCTTCATACTGGTACCGTTGGCTACAGGCGCTGATAAAACTATGCTGGCTGTGTTTCCACTAACCGTTACTGATTGGGACAGAACCACGAGAGGATTATTCGCCATAGTAACCTTAACCACTAAATTACCGGTAATCTGCTCGTTGAAGTTGAGCTTAATGATATTCTTGGTTACAGTATCAAATACCGGTCCACCGGCCAGACGAGGCTTCGTATTATCCTTTAAGAGTACCAGCTTCTCGAACCCGATAATCGGTGTATAGCTGTTATTATATCCCATAACACCATTAATTCTGACAGGTCGTTCAATCGTAACATCAATCGAATTATCTGCAAGTGTTAAGATTACGGTTGCACCGTTGCTTGTGGTGTTCTTATACAAATCAGCCGATATAATCGTCACACCCGGAATTGAGTAGTTTGCTACATTTCTGGCAGATGCTTCATCTAAGCGATTCGCGAATTCAATATAAATCTGATTCATATTCGCTGCATTCTGCATAATTGCATAAGGATCGGGAAGCTCTGTGGAGGTACCGGTCGAATTGCTGACTACGATATCACGCACCAAGCTTGGATTCTTAAAGCTATCTGTAACAAAGCCATATTGTAAGTTAATTGTATAGGCACCTAGCACTGTCATATTACTCAGCTTAAGCTTGATAACCTTCTTGTCAGCAGTATATGGTACGTTGGTATAGTTTACATTAGTACCCGGAATAATTTCATCTGTAATTGTTGTTAATCTGGTAGTGAATACTCCATTAGAGGAAGTTAACGATACTTCCTTATTATAGTTTAATGTAAGCGTCGTTGTCGTAACATCATAATCGTATGATATTAATACCGGATTCGATCGGTCTATCGAGAAATCGATTGTAAATTCCCGTCCGCTCTGTGCCGTGGTATCTGTGGTTATAACATTATAGGAAGTCCACATCATCAGCTTAACCAAATTGTATCCGGTTAAGGTTGCATCGGAATCCGACAAGTTATAATTAACCTTCTTATTATCATTCACATCGACAACACCTTGGATCATATTTCCGTTCTTAATCTGGATAAAGCCCGCATAATTGATGGAACGAGTAAAGGTTGCTGTAAGTGTATTATAACCGGTACGAGTTACACTAATCGGCACAGCCTGAGGCTTCGGAGAAGTGTCCGTACGAACATTTACACTAACTGTATACGTAATAGGAGAATTTCCTGCCATATCCTTAAGACCAGCCATTACAACGTAAAAGACCTTACCGTAGTCTACTGATGCTATATTCGTTAAGTCAATCACAAGAGATTTCTTATCCGTACTCGCAACATAATTCGCACGGTTACCTAATATCGTGCTGGTACTTGCCGAAATCGTTGAATTACCTCCCTGTACGGTAGGATTCATTACACTCAATCCCGAGAAATCCATCGGCTCAGAGAAGGAAATTGTTGCCTTGTAGCCTGTATCATCAATTGTTGTTCCAACATAGGTAGGCGGATAATTATCGATAAAGGTTAGTGCCTTACCATATTCCTCGATTGCCACTCCGGTAGTTGTTAAGATATTGCTTGAACATACCAGATAATAGAGACCTCCAAAGGTTGCTGAGGAGGTGATTGTCAATGTCTTGCCATCAGAGGATAACGATCCGGTCAAGGTACCGGGATCGGAAGCAAGAACACCTTTTGTATCCTTTTTCGCTAAAATCTCAATATTAGAGGACAGCTTATTATTCAGACCAAGCACGGTATCCGACTTAACAGGACTGTCGAATACTACTCTCAACTCTGTGGTGCTGATGATCTCAGCACTCTGAACCTCTGCTTTCGGTCCGACTACCTCAATAATAATCGAATCATCTATAATACTCTTTTTCGCTGCTGCTGCCGATACACTGGATACCGCAGCTACTTCGAGAGTAACCTTACCTGCTTTCTTCGCAGTCACTCTGCCACTAAGCGGATCATCAACATTGATACAGTTCGGATCCCCACCGCTTACGAACCAATAGGTCTTATCGGTAGAGCCCGCCGGCTTTAGTGCACTTGTAAAGCTCATGGAAGAACCTAAGGTCATCGTGACTGCTCCGTTGACCTCATTCACATTGGTGATTGTTATCTCCTCTGCCGGTACTGTCACACTTACCTTGCAGGCTAAAGTCTTTGTCTTCTTCGATGGATAGGTTATGGTACATCTTACCGTTGCGGATCCTCCGCCAACCGTTGTCAGTAATCCTTTGCTGGATACTTTCACAACTTTCTTATTGGAAGATGTCCATTTATATGTACTCTTCGCTACTTTGTTCGCTATCTCGACCTGATATACTTCTCCAATGCCAACAAGCTCAATCTTGCTTTTCACAAATTTCGGAGAAGCTGCAGCACTGGCAGTACTGATGCTCAAATTACTGAATATCGGTATCAAAAGCAGTAATGTCATGAACACCATTAATATCTTTGTGATCCTATTTCTCATTCTTCCTTCCTCCTATTCTAACACGCATTTTCACTACAATTTCATGCCTTAGGGCAGTAAAATCATAATACTACTATATATAGTATCATAACCTAATTTTATTGTCAAAATCATGTCGAATTGCTTAATATTTTCTTACAATGGAAAAAATGTCTGTATTATCTCAAATTGGAACACATTTTATCATTTTCTCCATGATATAGTCATCCATGACAAAGCCTCCCCCTATGTCGGCTATCTGGGTTCCGCTCTTCTCAAATCCAAGACTTTCATAGGTGTTGATACTGTTGTTATTATTTCGGTTCACCGTAAGCCATATTTTATTAAGACCATCTCTTCGGCAGATATCCTCCAGCATCTGAAATACTTTGCGGGCATATCCTCTTCCTCGGAATCGCTTTGCAATATATATCTTACTCAGGAAAAGTGCCTTCTCCTCCTTATGAAAGGAGATATATCCCACATCTCCTCCAAGGCTTTTCAGAAGAAAATATTCATACCCGGCATTCTGTGTCTGATCAGTTATAGCAGCTTCCGACTGAAAACGTTCTATCATGTAATCAACCTGTTCCTGACCAATGATAGCCACATAATGCTCCTGCCAGATCTCCTTCGCCAGCTTCGCGATCTGTTTCACTTGTTCCTCTTCGGTGACTTTTTCAAGCTTTATCTCATAAAGTACCTTCTCGATAATCCCTGCAGCATCCTTCACCAGCTGGCTGCAGGGTCTCGTATTGTAGTATGCATTATCTCGCTTCTGGGGTGTCGGATCCGTCCCCTGTACCGGGTCGAGATTAAGTAGCTCTCTGCAGATAATAGAACCGCTTATATTCTTGAACTCTTCTGCGAGCCTCTGTACGATCTCATAATTATATTTCTTACCCTCATCATCCATCTTCTTAGCAGAACCTGTCTCCAGACCTGCTACCATAGTCATTCCGGATACTGCTCCACACACCTCTCGTAATCTGCCTACGCCACCGCCAAAGCCTGCGGAAAGCTTTAATGCCATCGTTTGATCCATATCGTACAGATCACTAAATGCTGCAAAAACAGATTGAGAACAATTATAACCCTCTTGAAAAAGCTTCTCAGCTACCGCTACACGATTCATAACAAGACCCCTTTCTTTGTCTTACCAAACCACAGTCCCTTCTACTCCAGTATAATACTTTATACGAAGGATCCGGTTGTATCATCAACAAGCCTAATTTTCCTATGATTTAGGATCATTTTATCCCAAAGGTTTTTATTTTTTTCGTATCATAGACAGGACGTTTACAGAACACTCTGTCTCGTGAAATCACCTGCTGATACACCTGCTCTATCTGATAGGCAAATTCCTGCAGGGAATACTTTTTCACTTTATTAACCGCATTTTCACTGAAGTTGGTCGTCTTATCCTCAAAGAGAACCTGATCCAATCCGTGGTAAAGACCCTTGGCATCGGTAAAGGTATACCCATTAACACCCTGCTCCAGGATATCCTCCAGACATTTATCTTCTCTTGCAACCACAGGCAATCCGGATGCCATAGCTTCAATATAGGTGAGTCCCTGTGTCTCGCTCTTTGAAGCACTGACGAAGACATCACCTAACCTATAATACAGTCCGATCGTATCCCATGGTCTGGCACCCGTGAACACGAAGCGCTCGGTAAGTCCTAATTCGGCTACTGTAGCCTGCAGCTTCTCCAGTGCCGGTCCACTGCCTACAATCACAAACTTCACCTGTTCCCGACGTGCCATATATTCCGGCATCGCTTCGATTATTTCTCCAATATTCTTTTCCTGAGATACTCGTCCCAAATACAGCATAACCTTATCATCCGGTCGAATTCCATAACTTAGCTTCAGCTGCTTGATCTCATTCTCATCATATTTACTTTTTTCGAATTTACTCAAATCAATTCCCGTAGGTACAACGGAGATGTCCTTATGCACACTGTAGGTCATTAATAATTTCTTTGTTTTCTCGGTGGGTACCACGACCTGCTCCACCGTATTACAACATACCTTGGTATAGGTGCGGGCAAATGCCTTCGCTCTACGATCCAGCGCTTCAAAATGTGTTATATAATGAGTATAATCCTCATATATCGTATGATAGGTATGAACTACGGGCAGTTTCAGCTCCTTTGCCATGATCCGTCCGAAGATACCCAGCGAAAACTCCGTATGGGTATGGATAATATCCAGATTTAATTTCTTGATAACATGAGCCAGCTTCGGTTGATAAAATAAGCCCACTCGCCGCTCGGTGATAAAAATAAACGGTATACTGGGCACACGAAACACATTATGCTCATACTCCGGAGCACCCGGCGTTGTGGTGGTAAATACGTAAACATTATGACCACGCTTTTCCAACTCATTTTTTAACATATATACAGAGGTTGCAACTCCATTAATTTCAGGATAATAGGTCTCTGAAAACAGGCCTACATTCATAGCATCTTCCTACCTTTCCCTCAAATGTATTATCCTCACAGTCCACTTTATCATAAGATATTTAAAATGAAATGTAAAGTAAATATTCGTAAATAAGCCATTTGCCATATTGTTCCTGTCCACATCCCAGTCACATTTGACAAATGTGTTCGATCCATGTTTCCGAAATCCATATTAGCAAATTTTTCATGTTTATAGAACTTTTACTTTATTTTTACCTAAAACCGAATTATAATGAAATAATAGTATATAATTATATTAAAACGGAAAGGACGATTTGCTCATGAAGAAGTTTGGAAAGTTTTTATTTGGTACGATTACTCTGGCATCCATAGCCGCTGGTGCTTATTATGTTTATAAGAATTTTATAAAGAAGGATTCCTCCGACGATTTTGATGATTTTGAAGATGATTTTGAAGATTTTGATACAGAAGAAGAGGAAACAGAAGAGACGAGAGGCTATGTTCCGATTAACCTTTCCTCTGAAGAAGACAAAGAGCCGGAAGTCGCAGAAACAGCTCCTACACAGGAGAACTTTGAGGAAGAGGACCTTCATTAATTATTGTTCCTTGCATCAATCGAACTAATATTATAAATAATAAATAATTGAAAAGGTTCTTGTAACAGCCAATTGTACGCTATTACAAGAACCTAATTTTATGCTATTACATACATATTCATCATCTACTCACTGTATTCGTAGAAGAACTCCTCCAGTTCTTGCTTAAATACAGCATCGTCTACCGCATAATATACCATTTCTGTCGTGTTCCCACCCTGGGTATAGCGTATCGTCAGATTACTTCCTACCAACATCGTATATAGTGTTCCTAATTCCGGACTGTTCATTTCAACCGTATAATTCGGGTTAATCAGAGAATCATCTCCTGTACCGGTAAACTGATGACTGTCCATTATGATATAAAATGCTTCAATATCATCGGCATTCGTCAGAGTGATTGAGGTATTATTACGATTATCGGATATGGTAATGTACTCTGCTTGTTCAGGGCTTGGAACAAAAATATCGCGAAAGGCATAGGTTATCAAATCGTCTGAATTACTGCTCTTAGCAGCAAATTCCTGGGTAGGTACCATACTCCTGGTTGTATCTCCCGAAGCCTCATTCGCAGCCGTCATCTCCGCCTCATCTGCAAGCGCACTATCGGATGAACCTCCACCGGAAGCCTCAGCCTTGCTTTCTTCAGCCAATGCACCTGCTTCGGCCGTGATGGTATATTGAATATCATCTGATTGTTCCATGGCAAGATTGGCATCAAAGGTCTGGCTTTCCTCTGCCGACGCTGCATCTGATGCAGGCACCTCGGTCGAACTATCCTGTGATGCTGTCAGTTCCGGCATAGCAGAGTCCTTTGCACTCTTCATCCCGATGGGTATCTGTTGTACTAAATTATATCCTAATACAACGATAACAACAGCTGCTGCAACTCCTGCAAATCCACGGATATATCGATTCCATGCGATAATTTTTCTTTCCGGAGTGATGGGGCTTGTCTCTTTCTCTTCTTCCTTACCACTTACGCTCTGCTCCTTAATTGCTGCCAGCGTTCTATTAATTAAATCCTCTGATACATTGATACCGCTCAAATCAAGAGAAGTGTTCAGATGTGATTTTATATTCAATTCATCAAGTTCATTTTTATCTTTTTTATTATCGTGATTATAGTTCATCTGACATCCTCCCTTCTAATATTGATTTTAATTTCTGCCGGGCTCGCGATAGCCGGCTCTTGGCGGTTCCTTCTGCTATATTAAGCACCCTGGCAGCCTCAGTGATGGTCATATCCTGAAAATATACGCACAATACCACATCCTTGTATTTTGCCGGTAAGGAAAGAACCGATTTCTTGATCAATTCCTTCGTATCTTGCTGTTCGACTTCCTCATAATCTGTTTCACTTATGATTGCATCCTCCTGATAATCCATCATCGGTACCACCCTGCGGTTCCAGGCACTTTTTAAGTAATCCTTGCAGGTATTGATTGTAATTCTGATGATCCAGGTCTTAATACTGGAATTACCTTCAAAAGTAGAAAGCTTTTGATTCACTTTGATAAAGACATCTTGGAAAATATCCTCCGCGGTATGAATATCCTTGACATACATATATGCCGTTCGCAATACATCGTTACCATATTGTCTCATGAGTGTTTCTATATCATACCCAGGTTCATTTTCAAAGAGATCCTTCGGATTATCCTTCTGCATCCTGTTATCCCCCTATACTATTCCTATTATTATCTCTGGCTTTCCTTTGAAGTATATCTCCAGAGATTAGGCATTTTTTGTTAGTGCCTGTAATCATATAATAGTATACATGTATAGATTGACGATGTAAACAATAGAAATTATGCTTCTCCGATTTTCTATTGTTCCGGACGATGTATGAATGCAATGTTTTTTCTCTCCCTTTTCTACTAATTAGACGCGAGTATGATATGAATAGTTCCATGAAAAACAAAGAAATATGTATGAACAATTTGTAAACATTGTGACATTTTGGAACCAGGAAGCTGCTTCATTATGGCCTAATCTACGGAAGGAAGAGGATAGGCTCCCTTCACACACAGGGGCTGCTGCAAAATGTATGATATAAATGAAGGAAAGAACAGCATGCATCCCTCACACACAGGTTGCCTGACATCTTATTGCTTTGTATGCCATTATCAAACAAAAAAATGTTTGCTATTGTCATACAAAACAACAATCTGTCCGTCAAACAGTGTATTATGGGATACATGCTATCCTTTCCTTCACTTGGACAAGCGTATTGCAACAGCCCCTCTAGGGAGCCTATCCTCTTCCTTCCTCACGTATTGATACTTTATATACTTTCAGCTTCGATATCTATACAAAAAGTTTCTTTCATTATCATTGAAAAAGTAAACTTCCTTGTGCCTATGCCAGCTCTTCTCTCCGTCGGAAGGTCATGTGATAGAGATTAGCATAGATGCCGTTCTGTCTCAGGAGCTCCTCGTGGGTTCCGGTTTCTTTGATTCCTTCTTCGGTTAAGACTAAGATCTTTTTCGCGTTCTTGATTGTTGATAATCGGTGTGCGATTACGAAGGTTGTTCGGTTCTTTGCTAATTTCTCAAGGGAATCCTGTACCACCCTTTCACTTTCATTATCCAGTGAGGAGGTTGCCTCATCAAAGATCAGGATAGGAGGATTTTTCAGAAATACTCTGGCAATACTGAGGCGTTGCTTCTGTCCGCCTGACAGTTTAATTCCTCTCTGACCGATATATGTGTTATAACCGTCCGGAAGCTCCATAATAAAATCGTGGGCATTGGCATTTTTCGCTGCCTCAATCACTTCTTCTTCCGAAGCCTCCAGGTTACCATACCGAATATTCTCCATGACCGTTCCGGCAAAGAGATATACCTCCTGTTGAACGATACCGATATTTTTACGCAGTGATTTCAGACGAATATCTCTGATATCCTTGTCATCGATGGTGATCCTTCCTTCGGATACCTCATAAAACCTCGGGATCAGGCTGCACATGGTAGTCTTACCAACACCGGAGGAGCCGACCAAGGCGATATAATCGCCCGCTTCCACGGTGAGGCTAATATTTCGAAATACATCACTCAGAGTATCATTATATTTAAAAGCGACATGATCAAATTCAATCCTTCCACGTACCTCTTTCAGATTCACTGCCTCCGGTTTATCTACGATATCCGGCATAATCATCAAAATATCATAAAACCGCTCAAATCCTGTCATACCGTTCTGAAAGGTCTCAGTAAAGCTGATCAGCTTCTTAACCGGATCAATCAGAGTATTAATATATAACAAGAAGGTAAGAAGGTCCGATATGTTGATGACACCTCGTGAGATAAATATACTCCCTCCTGCAATCATTGCGATATTAATGAAGGAAGTGAAAAGCGTTAACCCGGAATGAAAGCCTGCCATATTCCAATAGCTGTTTCTTTTGCTCTCCACAAATTTGGAGTTGCTCTCATGAAACTTATCGATCTCTACATCCTCATTGGCAAAGGACTTAACTACCCGGATTCCCGACAGATTATCCTCTACTCTGGCATTGATTTCCGCAATCCGCTCTCTGTTCTTGCGAAACGCCTTGCTCATCTTTCCCCTCATATAATATGCAAAGAAAAACATCGGCGGAAGAAAGACAAAGATCAAAAGTGTAAGCCAGACATTGATATTCACCAGTATGACAAATGCACCCACCATCTTGATTAAAGAAATGATGATATCCTCCGGTCCATGATGGCACAGCTCCGATATATCGAAGAGATCATTGGTGATGCGTGACATTAACTGACCGGTCTTCTGATTATCATAATAATTAAAGGAAAGCTTCTGGAAATGCTCAAACAGATCATTTCGCATATTAAATTCCATTCTTGCACCCATGATATGTCCCTGGTAAGCAATGAAATACATACTTATGTACTCAAGAACCGCTAATGCCAGCATAGCAAAAAGCAGACGGAGTATAATCGGTGTTGCTTGCGGCATCTCATATCGAACCAGTACCTGATTCGTAATATACCTCACAATCATCGGAAACACTAAGGAGATACCTGCTGCCAACAATGCGAAAAACATGTCACTAAAGAACAATGCCAGATGTGGTTTATAATATGATAATAGCTTTCTTGTCCTCCCACTCATCCTCATTCCCCATTTCTTTTTATTATAGTGCCTCCTATTGTATCAACAAACTGTAATTATTTTCAAGTAGTTTTTATCTTTGTATCGTTACTGTTCATACCCCAATACGAAATTTAGTCATACGAGTTCAATCAATGCTTCCGAAATCGGAGACGCTCCCGCTTAGTTGCATTACGTAGCGGTACATAAGGTTCTATCGAACAGAACCTAAGTACCGACGAATGCAAATACTCCTATTCGAAAAACATTGATCGAACTCGTATTGGTAACCTTTGTGATGGGGTATGAACAGTAACTTATTCAGCATCCAAATCCTTTTCTGTGATAACCTCAATTCCATTTTGTAGTAATCGCTCTACTGCCAGTCCATTTCCGGGGATCAGATTGCCGGAGAAAGTACCATCATAAATCTGGCCACAACCACATGACGGACTCTTGGATTTCATAATGGCTTTCTTAACACCTAATACCTTGGCAATCGCTAAGGTCCGTTCTGCGCCCAGAAGAAATTCTTTTGTGCGGTCAACACCTTCCTTATTAATTACCTTCGGATCACCGGGTTGATTCACGATCTCACAGCTGATTCTGGGTGTGGTTAACCCGCCTAGTTGTTCCGGGCATACCGGTATTGCTTCCCCTTGATTCACCAGCTCCACAACCTTATCATAGGGATAATCCTTCCCATCGTACCTGCAGTTCACACCTGCCAGGCAAGCACTTACTAGATACATCGTTTTCCCTCCATTTCAAGAAAGGCCGAAGGACTCTTCGCATTCCGGTTTTCCCCATTACGCGCTAGTCCTTCAGCCTATGTCTATATTTATTCTGATCTGTTTCGATTATTTGGAAAGTCTGATTGACAGCTCATACATATACTGATCAACGTCTTTCTTCATTGCTAATGCTTCTTCAATATCATAGTCAACAAATTTACCATCCTTATAGCCGACAATACGCTTCGTCTGCCCAGCTACTAATAAATCCACTGCCTTTGCACCCATCATGGAAGCATATACACGATCTCTGGTGGTTGGACTTCCGCCTCGCTGTGCATGACCGATTATAGTTGCTCTGGTCTCCATGCCGGTTGCAGCTTCGATTCTCTTTGCCATACCGCTGGAATCACCAACACCTTCTGCGTTTACGATAATATAGTGCTTCTTACCTTTTTTACGCTTCTCGATAATGCTGTTGATAATTCTCTGCTCGTCATACTCATAACGTTCCACAATCAGTATCTCTTCCGCACCGTTTGCTATACCACACCACAATGCAATATATCCGGCGTTTCTCCCCATTACCTCGATAATACTACATCTTTCATGAGAAGTAGAGGTATCTCTAACTCGATCGATCGTCTCCATTGCTGTATTCACTGCAGTATCGAAACCGATGGTATAATCAGTACAAGCAATGTCAAGATCAATGGTACCTGGAATACCAACTGCATTAATCCCTCTTCTTGCTAAGACCTGAGCACCTCGAAAGGAACCGTCACCGCCGATTACTACTAAACCATCTATGCCATGCTTTCTGCAAATATCTGCCGCCTTGTCCTGAACCTCAGGCTTTAGCATCTCCAAACAACGGGCTGTATACAGTATGGTTCCGCCTCTTTGAATAATATCGGATACACTTCTTGCATCCATTTCTATAATGTCTTCCTCCAAGAGTCCCTGGTATCCTCTCATGATACCTTTAACCTGACATCCTGCGGCTAAAGCAGTTCTTACGACTGCTCTGATTGCAGCATTCATACCGGGCGCATCGCCACCACTGGTTAACACGCCTATTGTTTTAATGTTTCCCATTATAATTACCTCCGCATCATCTACAACTAAAGACTACAGTATTCTAATCCATTTTCCCTAGTTTTTCAATACTCTTTTCCGTAATTCGCACATTTTCTTCCTTATAATTTGTAATAAGCTGTCCGATTAAGTCTTTATCTGCCTTAACATTTCTACTTTTTGGAAGTTTTTTGATACATTTCTCTGCTTCACAGAAAATAATTACACTATCGTTACCGTCATACTGATCCAGTAAATGATAAAGGGATTGCTCATCTTTTTGGAAGCCTTCCAGGTTAGGATATTTGATCCAAATCTCCTGTGGGATGCTGTCAAAGGGTATAATCTCCTGGCAAATCAATTTGGCTGCCTTCTCTTCTTCTACCGTAACCTTACCGCGAACGAAGATCTTCTGGTCCGGTTCAAGCATGGATTTATATTTATCATAGTCCTTCGGGAATATTATAACCTCAACATTACCGAATAAATCCTCAAGTGTGATAAAAGCCATCATACTGTTATTTCTGGTCGTCTTTACTGTCTTGGAGGTGACCATGCCACCGATCACTTCGATCTTTCCATCGTCAACCTTCGGCCTGTCTATTTCTTCGTCAATATTAAAATCATTGGAATTCGCTGTCACATTCTTCTTGATTCGATTCTCATACGCTTCCAAAGGATGTCCGCTGACATATATCCCAAGAACCTCCTTCTCTAAGGCGAGAAGCTGATCCTTGCTATATTCCGCCACCTCAGGCATATTCATTTCATAATCGTTCTTCTCTTCCTCACCGGCAAAATCAAATAAGGTCATCTGCCCTGTCAAGGACTTCTTCTTATCGGCAGCGATATCGTCCAGTATCTGTACGTAGCACAGCATGAGCTGCCTGCGGTTTGGATGAAGTCCGGCAAATACTCCCGCTTTAATGAAGCTTTCTACGGTTCGTTTGTTCACCTCTTTACCGGATAGACGGGTTGCAAAATCCTTTAGGTTAAGGAAAAGACCATTCTCCTCACGCTCCGTTACGATCGCTTCGATTACCGGCTTTCCGACACCTTTAATTGCAGAGAGAGCATAACGGATTGCACCGTTAGATACAGTAAATACGGAATCACCCTCATTAATATCCGGAGGAAGAATCTCGATTCCCATCTGTCGGCAGGTATAGATATATTCCGATACTTTGCCGGGGTTATCAATCACGGAGGTCATCAATGCAGCCATGAACTCCACCGGATAATAGCATTTCAGAAAAGCGGTCTCATAGGATACCACAGCATATGCAGCGGCATGGGATTTATTAAAGGCGTACCTCGCGAAGTCCATCATCTCGTCATAGATATGATTCGCAACCGCTTCCGGTATCCCATTTTTGATACATCCGGGAACACCTTCCTCTTCATTGCCATAAACAAAGCTTTGGCGTTCCTTGATCATGACGGATTCCTTCTTCTTAGACATAGCACGGCGTACCAAATCACTTCGTCCATAGCTATAGCCTGCCAGATCACGCACAATCTGCATAACCTGCTCCTGATATACGATACAACCATAGGTCGGGGAAAGGATGGGTTCCAGCTGGGGACATTCATAGGAAATATGTCCGGCCTCATTCTTGCCCTTCACATACTTTGGAATAAATTCCATCGGACCCGGACGATATAATGAGATACCTGCTATGATATCCTCCAGATTCCTGGGCTTGAGCTCCTTCATGAAGCTCTTCATTCCGGCACTTTCCAGCTGGAAGATACCCTCTGTCTTACCGGAGGCCACCAGTTCATAGACCTTTGCATCATTATAATCAATCTTCTTGATATCAAACCGGTCTGAAGAAGATCTCTTCTTATTCACCAGTGCCGCGGCATTCTGTATTACGGTCAAGGTTCGGAGTCCTAAAAAGTCCATTTTCAAGAGACCGAGCTCTTCTAAAGTAGTCATTGTAAACTGTGTTGTAACACTTTCATCGGAGGACCTGGATAGTGGAACATACTCATCCAGACTCTCCTTACCGATTACAACACCGGCAGCATGCATGGAGGTATGTCTTGGTAAGCCTTCCAGTCTCTTGGACATATCAATCAGATACTTCACTTCATCATTGGTCTCATATAATGTGCTGAGATCCTTATTGGCCGCCACCGCCTTCTCAATGGTAATTCCGATCTCCGTCGGAATCATCTTCGCCACGGTATCAACCTGTGCATAAGGTAGATCCAAAGCACGGCCCACATCACGAATTACCGCTTTTGCCCCCATGGTTCCGAAGGTTACAATCTGAACCACTTTGTCCTTGCCGTATTTCCTGGTTACGTAGTCAATTACCTCCTGTCTGCGTTCAAAGCAGAAATCGATATCGATATCCGGCATGGTAAGACGCTCAGGATTTAAGAAACGCTCAAAGAGTAAGCTGTATTTGATCGGATCAATATCGGTGATGCGAAGCGCATAAGAAACGATGGAACCGGCCGCACTACCTCGACCCGGTCCTACACTGATATTATTATCCCTCGCATACTTAATAAAATCCCAGGTAATTAAGAAATAATCTACAAAGCCCATGTTTTGAATCGTCTTCAACTCATAATCCAGACGTTCCCATAGCTCGTCGGTTACGGGCTGGTAACGCTCCTCCAGTCCCTCCCTGCACAGCTTCGTCAGATATTCAAAGGCAGTGTAAGGAGCCGGGACGCTATAGACCGGCAACTTATATTCGCCAAAGGCAATGGTTACATCACATCTCTCCGCAATGTCGTGGGTATTTTCCAGGGCTTCCTTAGCATAGGGAAAGAGTGTCAGCATCTCCTCCGGAGATTTTAAGTAATATTGACCGCCTTCATAGCGCATACGGTTATCATCCGACACCTTTTTCTGTGTCTGGATACAAAGAAGAATATCATGGGGATCTGCATCCTCGGCAAAGGTATAATGGACGTCATTGGTTGCCACCAGTTTAATACCGGTCTCTTCCGACATCCGAAGAAGGGCCTGATTCACATTCTTCTGCTCCTGCATACCATGATCCTGCAGCTCTAAGAAGAAGTTATTCTCCCCAAAGAGTCCCTGTAAACGAAGTGCTGAAATCTTGGCTTCTGCATAAAATCCTCTTCTTAGGTTCGTTGCCACCTCTCCGCCCAGACAAGCGCTAAGTGCGATAATTCCCTCATGGTATTGCTCCAATATCTCGTAATCAATTCTTGGTTTATAATAAAAGCCATCCAGAAATCCTCTGGAGACAATTTTCATCAGATTCTGATATCCGGTATTGTTCTCTGCCAATAAAACCAGATGGTAATAACGCTCCTCAGAGGCACCGAGCTCCCGATCCAATCTTGAATTCGGAGCAACATAAACCTCACAGCCTATAATCGGTCGAATCCCTTCCGCTACGCATGCTTTATAAAAATCAATTACGCCATACATAACACCATGGTCTGTAATTGCCAGACTATCCATTCCCAGCTCCTTTGTTCGATGTACCATCTCCTTGATCTTACCGGAGCCATCAAGCAAGCTATATTCCGTATGTACATGCAAATGTGTAAACTTCATGTTTGTCCTCCTTCCTCATATCGATATATATATCATCTTTCTTATTACATAATAACATATAAGAGTTTCATTTTCTACCCTGTTATACGGAAAACGGACCGGAGCTACCCTTGTGACAGAATATCACTAACGGGCAACCCTCAGTCCTCTTTGTATGATATATTTAATATGCTTCCTGCTTACTACCAATTTCTAGCCGGACGCTCCGGATCCAGAATATCCTTCGGTGAGAATAAATCCACAAGACGTTCCGGAAATTCCAGCATCGCCTGACCATCAATCGGGCGTCTGGTCATTCTGACATAATCCTTCTTAATATGCATCCAAGGCTTACTGTAGACTCCAAGAAATACGTTAAAGCCGCTTTCCTTCAGGAATTTATATTTATCGCTGGAATAGGTACCCAAGGTTGTCTCAAAATCAACACCAAAGGGAAATACCAGAACATCACTGCCTCCGATCAGAGGTGCCACCTCTTTCAGCCATCGATTGGTATCTCTCTTCAGAAAATCAAGATCTATCTCCTGAAGATTCTTATGTCCCCAGCTATGGGAGGCGAATTCCCAGCCATCCGCCTTTAAAGCCTCTGCCACTCTTTTCGCATTCTTGACATCCTCTTCATAGGTTGCGGAGGTCTCATTATTCGTCCGATAACCAAGTATTCCTTCGTATCCGGTCAAAGCCAGAAGCCCCTTCGCACCGCGATAAGAGAAATCCGGGTGCTCTTCTACAAATGCATCCAAAATAGGAACTACATCAAAAGCACCATTTACAACAGATCCATCGGATAATAACATCTCACAGGTTGGCTTTCCATCTTCATCCAGTACGATTCTGGAGGCAAAACCATCTCCATCCATATAAGGATAATAGCTTACATCGTCTACCGATATTACAAAGGGTTTCTTCCCTTCCCGAAGATAGATATCACCTTCCTGATATTCGGTTGTTCCATCCTCAAGCGTGACCTTCTTTGTCAAATCCGATATATTAACAAGAACATAACCGTCCTCATACATCTTCTGAATGACCTTCTCAAATTCCGAAGTGGTAGCCATATACATATTGTAGCCTCTGGCGTCTCGATCATTATCAAAAGCCTTAGCATTATCTGCCACCAACGAATGAAAGAATATGTGATTAATCTGAGTCACGGATTCATAGGAGCCACCAAGTTTAACTAAGGCTGTCTGCTCCTCCTTCAATCTGGTGACTGCTTCTACCAGTGCAGGATACACTTTGTAGTCGCCTTCCAAACCCTTATATTCCTCAATCAACTGAATCGCCTTGTCATATTGATAACCCAGAGCAAGTGAATCTGCTTGTGTAATCAATTCCTGACGTTCTTTTATTTCTTTTTGCAGTCGCTCCTGCTCCTTAATTGCAGCTTCTTCCTCCGGAGTCAATTCCTTTGTATCCTCGGAGTTCTCCTCCTCAATCGGTTTCCCCTCTTCCGACTGTTGTTGATTCTGCTCTGCCCTTCCCTGTTCCCCATCTGCTTTCATTGTAATATACAAACGATAGGATCCGAACAGAGCCAGAATGATTACAATTTCTAACAGAACAAACCGGATCAGCTTGGCCGGTCGTACTCTCTTTGGATTCTTTTGATCCTGTCCTGACATCTCTAACCTCTTTCTGTAACATTGATATCCACCTTAGGATATCTTTCCGTAATAAAATGCTGCCCTCTGTGTTAAAACTCATATGGACAGTATACCACATAAAAAAACATAATTCCTTACGATAATATTAATTTAGTGGTAATTAGTATTAATAAATCTTCATAATTTTGTAAATAGTAAATTGAATTTGTAACAAATCGAAAAAACTCGAATTCAGTTCGATGAGAAGTCCAACTTTTCTTTATTATTCCCAGTAAGTGGCTAAGTTATTTACAGAATGACAAAAAAAGGACACAGAAAGCTCTGCGTCCGTATTTTGCCTCTATATAATGATTACTCCATATTATCAAGATTATTTACTGCTTAAGTATTTTTCGATATTCTCGATCGCAGCCTTCTCATCAGGTCCATCCGCTGAAACTATAACTGACTCACCGGCAGATATTCCCATACTCATCATACCCATAATACTCTTTGCATTCACGCGCTTCTCTTTGCTTGCAACGTAAATACTACATTCATACTGGCTTGCAACCTGGACAAGCAATGCAACTGGTCTGGCTTCTAGGCCGGTAGGGATGTTAATGACAATTTCCTTCGTTATCATGACTATTTTTCCTCCTTATGCTCTCTCAATTGATCAGCTATCATACTTAACTTTCGCAATCTATGGTTAACACCTGATTTTCCAATCGGTGGTAATAGCATCGCTCCCAGCTCCTTTAAGGAAGCTTCCGGGTAATCAATCCGTAATCTCGCGATTTCCTCCAGCCCATCTGCAAGATCCCCCAGACCAACAACATCTCTGATATATAGGATGTCATCCATCTGTTTGGATGCAGCAGTAACTGTCTTATTGATATTCGCCGCTTCACAATTAACCTGACGGTTAATGGAATTACGCATTTCTTTCAGTATTCTGACATTCTCCAAATCCATTAAGGCGATGTGCGCCTCCATGACATTTAGTAAATCTACAATTTGAGAGCCTTCCTTAATATATACTACGTAATTTTTCTTACGTACTACTATCTTCGCATCAATCGAAAAGGTCTGTATCATATCCCTTAATTGCTCTGCTTTCCCTATATCGGAGACGACAATCTCTAAATGATACGCTTTCTTAGGATCACTCATGGAACCGGAGGATAAAAATGCTCCTCGAATAAAGGCTCTCTTGCAACAGGCGTTCTGCGTGATTAACTGGCTTGCCAATCCAATCCGTTCAGTATGAGTATCCGCAGCTTCTGATGGAATATTCATATCACCAATTGGTAGCTTTGTTGCCTGAAGAATTCTGGTCACATCCTCCGAATTGCGTATCATAAGGGTATAGACACTACTCTTATTCAAGCTGGAATTCGTTTTAACCGAAATATCATTATTTATATTAAAGGTTTTTCGTATTAATGTAAAGTACTTTCTTGCAACAACCAAATTTTCCGTCTGCAATTTTAGATAAATATTCTTACCCGAGTGGATAATATGTCCTTCATAGGACAAAATTGCTGACAATTCAGCCAATCTGCAATGTCTTGCAGTATTGATCTGCAAGGAAAGTTCTTCCTTCACATCGCTTGAAAATGACATATAAACCTCCACCTAATCAGACACTCTTGTCAATGTCTCTATGTTCAATCTTTAAGCCATATTCTGACTTGCCAAGTATATTTCCCAACTCATTTACTAAGGTGACAGAACGATGCTTTCCGCCTGTACATCCGATGCTGATTACCAGCTGATTCTTTCCCTCTTCAATATAATGAGGAATTAAGAACATTAACATGTCCTCTAATTTGTCTAAAAACTGTTTGGCAGTCTTTGACTCCATAACAAAGCTCTTAACTTCTGCTTCATTTCCGGTTTTGTTCTTTAACTCAGGAATATAGAAGGGGTTTGGCAAAAATCTTACATCAAAGACCAGATCCGAATCTACCGGAATACCATACTTAAAACCAAAGGATAAGACCGTAACCATAAAATTACTGAAGGCCTGGTCATCCAGGTAGATTTTATTCAGCTGAGCTTTCAGCTCTCTGGTTAAGAGATGACTGGTATCAATGATTACGTCCGCCTTCTTCCTTAAGAAAGCCAATCTCTCCATCTCTAGCGAGATACCCTTCTCGATCCGGTCCAATCCGGACAAGGGGTGACTTCTTCTGGTCTCCTTATACCTCTTTACAAGTACCTCGGGAGAACAATCGAGGAATAAAATTTCATATAGGAAACCTGTCCTTTTCATGTCTTCAAGAACGGAATCCAGCTCTTTCAGTGCCTGACCGCTTCGAATATCGAGCCCTAAGGCAACCTTTCCTTGATTCCCCTGCAGAATAAGTCGGGCAAATTTTTTCACCAAAGGAATCGGTAAATTATCGACACAGAAATAGCCGATATCCTCTAGCATTTTCAGTGCTGAACTTTTACCGGCACCGGACATTCCGGTTATAATAACAAATCTCATAACCCTTCTCCTACTTAAAGCTTCAAACCTTCACCAAGAAATTTGACTTCCGGTTCTAACCTTACACCAAATTTTTCTTCCACAATCCGGATTACATCACGGATAAGTGTAAGAAACTCCTCTGCTGTTGCTTTATCCTTGTTGATCAGGAAGCCGCAGTGCTTCTCAGACACGGCTGCTCCGCCTACCTGATAGCCGCGAAGTCCTGCATCATTAATCAGCTTTCCTGCAAAATATCCCTCAGGTCTTTTGAAGGTGCTGCCTGCACTATATTTGTCCAAAGGCTGCTTATCCCGCCTTTGTGCATTTAAATCGTTCATTTTCTGACGGATGAGATGCTGCTCGCCCTTGGAGAGCTTAATCTCCGCCTCCAGAAGAATATAATCCATTTTTTGCAGGATACTGGTCCGATACCCTAATTCCATATCCTCAAGAGATAATTCTTTCACATTGCCATCCACATCCATAACCTTGGCCGTGATAAGGCATTGCTTCATCTCTCCGTCATACGCCCCGGCATTCATCGTTACGGCGCCTCCCAGCGTGCCGGGAATTCCCGAAGCAAATTCAAAGCCTGTCAGACTATGTTCTGCCGCAATATTCGCCAGCCGTGAGAGAAGGATACCAGCCTGTGCTGTAATAACCCCATCTTCCTTAACCGTAGCTCTTTGGAATTCGTCGCCCAACTGGAGAACAACACCACGGTAACCCAGATCAGAAACCAGAAGATTACTTCCGTTTCCCATAATAAAGTAGGGCACCTTCTCACTCTTACACAGGCAAACGATTGCTTTCACTTCTTCTACATCCGTCGGTGTGATAAAATAATCTGCTTTTCCTCCAATGTGTAAGGAGGTATGATATTCCATCGGTTCATCTAGTCGGATATGGTCCCGGGGTGTGATAAGAATTAACTTATTATAAAATAAATCCTGCAACGAGTTCACCTACTTCATCTATTATACTAACATGAAATTTTACTGAATCATGTATTTAAGTTTATGCACCGGCGCCAAAGCTATTCCGGTGCATAAGCTATTTTATCATTTTTATTAATTTATGCAATTATCAGCTTTGCTGCTCCGTAGATACCTGCATCATTCCCAAGAGTAGCAAGCTTGAATTCTTTATCCTTTAAGGAATCGATAACATATTGATTATAATGTTTTTTTACGGTCTCTGTAATAATCTCACCCGCCTTGGATACCCCTCCGCCGATAACAAATGCTTCCGGATCTACTACCTGAGCAATATGAGCCATAGCAAGACCGAGATAATAGCAAGCTTTATCGACTACAGCGAGTGCCAGCTTATCACCATCCTTAGCATGATCAAATACCATCTTCGCGCTGATCTCTTCCTTTGTGCGTAAGGAAGATGCTTCCTCTGACTCACTTAAGAATTTCTTAGCTAAACGAACGATACCGGTCGCAGAAGCATACTGCTCTAGGCAGCCCTTTTTCTTGCAGCCACAGCTATTCGCCTCATCATCATTTACATGAATATGACCGATCTCACCTGCGGCACCATTGCTGCCGGAGAGAATATGACCGTTTAGAATGATACCACCGCCAACACCGGTTCCAAGGGTTGCAAGTACAAGACTATTATAACCTCTTCCACCGCCCATCCAGTATTCGCCCATAGCTGCGACATTGGCATCGTTTCCTGCCTTAACCTTCAAACCGGTCATTTCAGACATTTCCTTCTCAATATTAAAATTCGCAAGACCCAAATTGGCTAACATAAGAACCTGTCCGTCATCGGTAACCGGACCGGGAATGCCTACACCGACACCCATTACACTTTCTTTCGGAAGCTTCAGCTCATCGATTTTATTTCCTATAAACTTCGCTACATCTCTTAAGATATCTTTCCCATCTTCGGTTCTCTGGGTTGAAAAGTCCCACTTATGAAGAAGCTCTCCTGATCGATTAAATAAACCAGCCTTTACAGCAGTCCCTCCGATATCAATTCCAAAACATACCTGTTCCATTTTATTATCTACCTTTCTGCCCTTTTAATTGTATCGATTCTCTTTATATTTTATTTTCATCCTGCAGCGGTTTCGTCCTTATAGAATATCCCTCAACAACTGCAGTATACAAATGCTACGGTTGCATACGCTCCATATCTAATCTCTGCCTTAATTATCTGACTTCTTAAGACTGTTCGTAACTCGGTTATAGAGCTCCTGTGCCGCATTATAGCCCATCTTCTTCTGACGGTAATTAACGGCAGCCGCTTCACAAATAATCGCAAGATTTCTACCGGGTCGGATTGGTATGGAGTGGCAGGGAACCTTATTTCCTAAGAATTCAATATAGGTTTCCTCCAAGCCCAGACGATCATAATGCTTGTCCTTATTCCATTCCTCAAGCTTGATAACCAGGTCAATTGCCTGTGTATTCTTAACACTTTCAACACCGAATAAAGTCTTAACATCAATGATACCGATACCGCGAAGCTCGATAAAATGTCTTGTTATATCCGGTGAGGTTCCGATTAATGTATCATCACTCACTTTCTTAATCTCAACGACATCATCGGTAACCAGACGGTGTCCTCTCTTGATCAGCTCCAGTGCAGCCTCGCTCTTACCAATACCGCTTTCACCCATGATCAGGATACCTTCGCCGTAGACATCTACCAGACCGCCATGAATTGTTATACGAGGTGCCAGCTCAACATTCAGCCAGCGGATTACCTCTGCCATGAAGGCTGAGGTGGTTTTGGAGGTACGAAGTATCGGAACGCCTCGTTCAGTAGCCAGCTGAATAAATTTCTCACTGACCTCCATATTTCTGCTAAACACAATACAAGGAACATGGTAATCCATCAACTTACTTAAGAGTAAAAGGCGCTGATCCTTATCCATCTGCTGCATATAGGCCATCTCTACATGTCCGATAACCTGTACACGCTCTGAATCAAAATGATCAAAGAAGCCGGCAAGCTGAAGAGCCGGGCGGTTTACATCAGGTTGGGAGATCTTAATACTGTTAATGTCGATGTCCGGAGTGCAATTCTCCAAGCTCATTTTCTCAATAAGACGAACCAGTTCAACTGTATACATCAATACCTCCATCTGCAGACGTCTGTCTGCATTATATTTATATTAATACGTAACTATAAAACGCTAAATTTAATAGAATGCGGAATAAGTTCTATGGATATCTTCCCTATTTAAGCAGATTAGCAGCTCGATTGCTTCGCATCTCGCTGAGTTGCGCTTACGGGCAGATTATATCACATTATTGGTTAAACTGTAAATGTTTATTGAGTCTGCTGTTTGTGAAAAAATTCATAGACCTGCTCAGCTGCTTGTCGGTTCATTGCCGGTACCTTCATGATTTCTTCAATCTCTGCGGCTTGAACTGCTTCAATCGACTGAAAATATTTCATCAGAGCACGCCTTCGGGTTGGCCCTATTCCACTGATATCATCCAAAATGGATTTTACCTGGGTCTTGTTCCGTAGTGCTCTGTGATACTCAATCGCAAAGCGGTGAGTTTCATCCTGAATTCTGGTAATCAATTTGAATAGTTCACTGCTCTTGTCAATGGGAAGCTCCCGGTTATCGTAGTATAACCCTCTGGTATGATGATTATCATCCTTGACCATACCGCATACTGCGATGTCCAATCTTAATTCCGATAATACACGGAGTGCTATACCCACCTGACCTTTTCCACCATCCATTAAAATCAAGTCCGGATACCTAGTGAAGCTGCCGAAGGCTTCATCGATCTGCTTCTCCTTCAGTTGTTCCTGTTCTTTAATTCCATGCGTAAAGCGTCTGGTCAGTACCTCATACATAGATGCATAGTCATCCGGTCCCTGAACGGTTCGGATCTTAAATTTACGATAGTCTGCCTTCTTGGGTTTGCCCTTCTCATATACTACCATGGAGCCTACTGACTCAAAGCCCGAGGTGTTGGAGATATCAAAGGATTCAATTCTCTCAACCAAGGGCAGATCCAGATATGTGGCAAGCTCCTTTAAGGCACCTACTGTTTTCGCTTCTTCCCTCTTTATCTTCTCAATATCCTGGTTTAGTACCAGCTCTGCGTTCTTTCTTGCAAGATCAACAAGCTTCTCTTTCTCGCCCTTTTGAGGAACCTTAAGGTATACCCTCTGCCCGCGTTTTGCAGACAGCCATTCGGTAATCAACTCTTCCTCCCCCGTTCCTGTACCAAGAAAGATCTCCTTCGGAATATAAGGGGTTCCCGCATAGAACTGTTTCAGGAAGCTCGCCATAATATCCCCATCCTCTTCATCCTGTACTCCGGACAGATGAAAGTTGTCTCTTCCGATCAGCTTGCCTCCACGAATAAAAAAGGTCTGCACGACGGCTTCATCCTTATCTCTGGCAAAAGCGACAATATCCCGGTCCACCTGATCGGTATTGGTAATCTTCTGTCGATTGGCAATCTGTCTGACACTTCCCAATAAGTCGCGAAACTCTGCCGCCTTCTCAAATTCCAAGGCCTCGGAAGCAGCAGACATTTTCTCCTCAAGCATCTTACCAACTCTTGTATAATTGCCATTCAGAAATTCCATTACTTCATTAATATTCGCTTTATAATCTGCTTCTGTGATATACCCCTGGCAGGGAGCATCACATTGTCCCATATGATAATAAAGGCAGGGTCTTTCCTTGCCGATATCCCTGGGTAGTATCCGGTTGCAGGTACGGATCTTATAGATTCTTCGAAGTAGCTCCAGCGTATCCTTAACCGCATTCACACTGGTATAGGGGCCAAAATACTTTGCTTTATCCTTCTTCATCTCTCTGCTGATGGACACCTTGGGATAAGCTTCATTGGTCGTCACCCTGATATATGGATAGGTTTTATCATCCTTCAGCATGGTATTGTATTTCGGCATATGCTCCTTAATCAAGTTACACTCCAGCACCAATGCCTCTAATTCCGAGTCTGTGATAATATATTCAAAATGATCAATTCGTTCGACCATTTGTCTGATTTTCTCTGTATGGTTACGGCTGTTCTGAAAATAGGACCGAACCCGATTCTTTAGGATAATGGCTTTACCTACATAAATGATATTATCCTTGTTATCCCTCATAATATAGACACCGGGCTTTGCCGGTAATTTCTTCAGTTCTTCTTCTATATTAAACATAAAATCTCCATTCTGATTTTAACCGACGATTTATGCAACAATACTTAATTTGAGTTTCTGTTTTCACATTATTATAGCATGAATTTGCATTGGAAACAAATTTAATATCAAATAAGGTGATTACTACAAGAAGCTGCAAAAACGTGCTATGACGGTTGCTCAAAAAGCTTCCGTCATAGCACGTATCTTTATAAAAACCTATGCAAAGGGACTATAATGTAGTATTTCGTCTGCAGCTATTCTTAGACAGCCTTCCCTATACTCAGCTCTTGTTTTGGGTTCTCTACCCTGTCAAAGCTTAGATAGATTTTAAACATATCTCCTTCTACTTCCACTCGCAGATCACCGCCGCAGACCCTTGTAAAGCTCTCCGCAATGGATAATCCCAATCCGCTGCCCTCCGAGGTTCTTGCCTGATCCCCTCGAGCAAAGCGTTGAAGCATATCATTGGCTGTAAAATTCATATCATAGCCTGCGATATTCTTGATGGAGACCTCGGTTTTATTATCAGTACACGATAATTCAATATATACCCTGGTTTGGCGCATGGTATATTTCAGTGCATTGTCGATGAGATTCAGAAAGACACGGTAAATCTTATTTCCATCAGCATAAATATAAATCGGAGTTTCAGGAAGCTTGCATTTAAAGGATAACCCGGATTTCTCAATCCGATCATCCATATCGGCCAGTGTCTGCGTGATGAGCTTTCCTAAATCGATATAGTCATACTCCAGCTTTACATCACCACTGGTACTTTTCGCCAAATCGAACAGATCTAGTACGATATTTTTTAGTTTCTCTGATTTGTCCTGAAGTATTTTGATATAATCCTTTGCTCCTTCTGAAAGATTATTCTCCTTCGAAAGCAAATCAATGAAGCTGATGATGGACGTCAACGGTGTCTTTAAATCATGGGAAACATTAGTAATCAACTCTACCTTCATTCGTTCCGATTTCATCTGTTCCTCTGTCGTATCTCTTATCTCTTTGCTGATCTTATCGTAGATGCAGTTGTTTCCTTTGGTGTACCATACAATCACCATAATCTCGAGTGCCAATGGTATGAGAAACCACCTTTGACCATAATACACAAAGACAGCGATCGCTGAGGACGAGAAAATTGTACTGGTCATAAAAACGATTTGGCGAAAATGAAGGTTCTTAACAAAGGATTCGGTACGGAAAATATCTCCATAGAAAAGGTACCGATACAACTGATACAGCTTGTGAATAAATATTCGAAGGATACTATCTCTAAGCAGTATCCTTGCCTTCCATTTTCTGACCAGGGAATGCAAAATCAATAGAACAATTATACTAAAGAGCATCGATACCCCCGTGATAAATATGGTTCGTGTTATGCTCGTTGCCGTCATCTGCTTGATGATATCCCATTGGTTCGGATTCACCCTGCTAGACACTGTTGAATCCGACAGGATATGCAACATGTCTATGGTATAAAACCACACTACCAGTACAAGAGGGATCAGTAACAGCTCCGTATAGCTTCGATCCCGATTTCTAAGATGTATCGCCTTATCCTCCTGTTCTCTTCCGGTTATGATACAGGAGAAGACCGAAATCGATAGACTGAGGAATAGACCAATCAAGCATATAATCGCATTCGGAAGCAGTACATTCCGATTACCAGTCCAAATGATCTGTTTACCGTCCATATAATCATTCGGAAAGGCAACATAAGCGGTATGATCTGTAAGTAGACCATGTCCTAGCTTATGTTTATTGTAAGAATGAATTCCGCTCTTCCATTCCCCATCTTCCATATAAAAGAAGGCTCTATCAAATTTCTCATAATAGGGTCGGTCCGAACGATCGCTATTCGTATATGTCTTTGAAGCAACCTTAATGTAATAATAGAAAGGTACCTCCTCAAGAGCTTCTTGTTCATATTCAATCTGTGACACCTTCTGCAGGGCACTATCCAGCTTGTAATAAAAATCTGTGCTCATATGGTAATCCGGCTCAATCAGACATTCCGGATCGAGCTTCTTCTGTAATAAAAGGTCCAATTGCAGTATTGCCATAGTAAAGGAAATAACAACAACCAGGAATGCAACCACCTTTGTAACTTTGTGATATCTAAACTTTTTCAATTTTGTAGCCAATTCCCCACACCACCTTTAAATAATTTGGCTCCTTAGGATTAATCTCAATTTTCTCACGAATACGCCTTATATGTACCATCACCGTATTCTCAATCGAAAAGGCCGGTTCATTCCATACCCTTTCATAAATATCCTCCGCTGAAAATACCATTCCTGCATGACTCATGAGTAGTTCTAATATCTTATACTCGGTTGCTGTCAGCTTCACTACTTCCCCATCTACAGAAAATGTCTTGGAAACCGTATCAAGTAACAATCCGCCAATCAGAAGCTCTCCCGATTTAGAGTGTTTCGCTGCATCTCCGAGTAACAGATAACGTCTCAGCTGGCTTTTTACTCTGGCAAGCAGCTCTTGCGGATGATAGGGCTTTGTAACATAATCATCCGCTCCCATCGTAAGCCCCAGAATCTTATCACTTTCCTCTGATTTTGCCGAAAGCAGAATAATGGGAATGTTTTTCTTTTCACGGATTTTCATGGTCGTCGATAACCCATCCAGCTTTGGCATCATGATATCCAGTAATAGAAGATGGATTTCCTGGCTGTATAGCACCTCCATTGCTTCCATGCCGTTATAAGCCTTTATCACCTCATAACCTTCTATTGACAGCAGCTTATCAATCGCTTTAACAATTTCTCTGTCGTCATCCACCACTAATATTCTTGCGCCATTCATACTTCAGATCCTTTCCTTGAACCTATCCCAATTATATTGATTAATTCTTTCGTTTCCATTGATATAAATCTTACAATTATCTTACAAAACCTGTTACTCAACTTCCATATGTGATCATAAAATCTATTCTAGCACAATATGGAAAAATAATGAAGATGATAGCTTTTCTATATCGTTTGTTATATAATGGTAAATAATTTTAACAGGGGGAAAATAAATGAAACGAAAATCAACGCGGGCATTCTTAAGATATCTTGCCTTCAATCTAGGTGTTATCCTGCTCGGCTCGGTTCTCGGCTATCATCAGCTCACACCGTCCAAGGCACCATCAAGCTATGACGATAACATAATCTCCTTAACGGATGTAACCTCTGATCAAGCGGACTATGCCATGGTTATGAGTCATGTTTATCACCTGTCAGGGAAACCCCATCCTAGCGGAAGCACTGCAATCAAGGAGGTCCAGAATTATCTGACGGAGCAATTAGAGGCTATCCCCTGCAGTTATCAGACATTGAATTTTGAAGTAGATATGGCGCCGGTCATAGATAAGAAATCAGCTGATTACGAGGCATATATGAAAGAGCATCCGGAGGAGCGTGCGTCTTTTGACCAATATCTTAAGGGCTTAGGCTTTTCTTCCTACGAAGAAAAATTACGATCTGATTACAATTGTACAACGAATACGATCCTTCCGATGACGAACTATCTAGTCAAGCTGGATGTGCCCGAGTCCAACGAGGGGGTTCTCTTCGTGAGTCATTACGACAGCACCAGTGGCGGCCCGGGAGCCGGTGATGATTTAATCAGCGTAGCTGCTATGCTGGAAGCCTTACGAGCAGCTACCAAGAATACCGATCGAAAGAATGATCTTTATTTTCTGTTTACAGACGGCGAGGAGATTGATCTCTTTGGAGCTGAGAACTATGTCAATACATACTCTGCGGTTAAGGATCAAATTAAGCTGGTTATTAATCTGGAGGCCAGAGGTAACTCAGGACCCTTAATTATATTTGAGACTTCCTTACGTAATAAAAATATAATTCGGACTTTAAACAAGGCTCTGGACCATAATCTTATGTTCTCCTTCGCAACAGCTGTTTATCGTCTGATGCCAAATGACACCGACCTGACCAGCTTCTTACAGAAAGACTACCCCGGTATCAACTTTGCCATGATTGGCAGCCCGGAGAATTACCATGCGAGAACAGATACCTATGCTAACCTGAATCGTGATAGCGCCTATATGTACTACATGACCACCTCTGCCTTAGCTGATTATTTCAGCAGCTCAGATTTGGAAAGCTTAAGCAGCTCCGAGGATGCTGTGTTCTTTCCGTTTCTGAAGGGAAATACCATTGTGGTGTCAAATCAATGGATGTTAATAATTTCATATGTACTCGGAGCTTTCTGCGTACTATGGATTGGTTTTTTGTTTAAGAAAAAGGTGCTTGTGTTCAAAAGCTTTATCATGACCTTAGCACTGCTACTGATTTCCTTTGTTCCGGCCGTTATTCTAGGAATCCTATGCAGCTTTCTATATAATAAACTTCTGATCGGTCGGGAATTTCTACAAACAGCGGCATCGTTAAACCTTCTATTTTACACCTTTCATATCCTTTCTATATTAATTACAGCTGTATTGGTATGGTGGTTAACTAAGAAGAGAAAAACACAAGCGATGCTTGCCGGTATTCTGCTACTGTTCACGCTGACTAATATCGCTTGTACCGTATTATTGAACGGGTTGGCATACATATTTACCATTCCATTGGGACTCTTTTTCATTTTTAGCTTGTTACATTATTTTAACGCGAATAAAGAAGTATTTCCGCGCCTTATGTATCTATACGTTGCGTTATGCGGAATTATCCTTTGTTTACTGTATATTCCGGTAATGGATCTCTTGTATACAGCACTATTAAACGATGCTATCCTTGCAGTGCTCCTGATTGCGAGTCTGGGTGTGCTCCCATTTGCAGTATTAAGTATCAGTACTATAAATCTTAGAAGGGAAAATGAGGTGTTAAAATGAAAACAATCGGTTTAATCGGCGGTATGAGCTGGAAAAGTACTATTAGCTATTACAAAATCCTTAATGACGTGATTGTGGAGAAGCTTGGAGGCTTTCACTCTGCCAAATGTATTCTCTACAGTGTCGACTTCCATGAAATTGAGGAATGTCAATCCCGCGGCGAATGGGAGAAAAGCGGTGAGCTTCTGGCGGAAGCAGCCCTCAGTTTAGAAAAGGCAGGGGCTGATTTTATAGTCATCTGTACGAATACGATGCACAAGGTAGTTGATGTTATACAAAGAAAAATTACGATTCCCATACTTCATATAGCAGAAGCTACTGCTTCTGAATTAGTAGAACACCGCATTAGGAAGGTAGCTCTCCTCGGGACAAAGTACACCATGCAACAGGATTTCTATAAATCAAAACTCATTGAAGCAGGAATTGAAGTCATCATACCCGAGGACAATGATATCGAGCTGATCAATTCTACGATCTATAACGAGCTATGCCTTGGTATTATATCCAAGAAATCAAAAGAGGAATTTATTCGGATCATACATTCCTTAGCCGATCGAAGAGCAGAGGGAATTATTCTTGGCTGCACCGAAATTGGATTACTGGTTGAGCAGAAGGATACCTTTGTCCCACTCTTCGATACAACACTAATTCACGCAACAAAAGCAGCATTACTATCAATAGAGGGTTAGCAACATATAGGAGGGTATGATTATGGCGAAATATGAACAGAAGTTATTCGGAGATTTTGATCGAATTATAGATCTAATCCATGAGGGAATCATGCATGATGCTTATTCGATAAATCTGGTCGATCAAAGTGATTATCAGTCTGGTGATATCCGAATTGCAGTCCGGGTATATGATAAATACTTTATGAGAAACGGAAATCGAACCTGCCTTAGTTTGACGATCGTTGGACATGGCGAGGATGTCTTCTTATCTGCAATCGGTGCCGGTGGTGGGCAGGGTATTATCTTTAATACAAGCTGGGGTGCAGAGGAAGAAATGGTCACTGTAGTACAGGAGCTCGTAGAAAAAAGGTTGTAGGTCAAATAGAACTGAACAGGATCAGTGTATTTGATCATATCAATAACTAGAATTTTTAAACATTATATTGATCAATTCACTTATAAAGCGATAAACATAGATCGATAGTAATACACTATTTTAGAAATAACAAACTGAAAAAGGATTAACTACAAGTATACGTAGTTAATCCTTTTTATTATATAATAAGTAACTTCTTATATCTGCTTATTCAACGGTAGTGTAAAATAGTTTGTGTCTCTGGTAATATATACCACTTTTCTGGTGAGAATTAGATATGAATAATCTCACTTGAAAGGTGGTTTTTATATGGCTATTGCAAAGGAACAATTACGACAGATTA
>JAEZUM010000048.1 GCA_023421075.1 Bacillota bacterium | reverse complement strand
AATATATATTAAGATTAAGACATGAAGCAAATCATGCTCGGAGGTTAGAAATGGCAAAGACGAAAATAGTCGTTATCCAATTAAAAGAAATCATATATACAGTGATTTTTGCAGCTTTAGGAATTCTGCTGATCCTACTTCTCATATTCATGTTCAAGCCTAAAAAAGATGATGAAGCAGCTTCTACAGATGCCAATATGTATACTGCAGGTGTATATACCTCCTCAATCAGCCTAAATGATACCGCTCTTAACCTGGAGGTCGTGGTTGATAAGAACCACATCAACAAAGTAAGCATCAAGAATATTGATGAATCAATCACAACAATGTTTCCTCTGGTAGAACCCTCTCTGGAAGCAATCGCAACTCAACTGTATAATGATGTTCCCCTTGATAAGCTGGAACTCATGGAAGACAAAAAATACACACAACAGCTTCTGATTGAAGCCATTAAGCTGGCTCTCGAAAAAGCACAGACTGAAGAATAACAAGGATGCTGTAAAGCTTACTACCTCCGTAACGGCTTTACAGCATTCTTTTTTGTGTATATAAGTATCGCATATTATATGGTCAGCGGGTGTCACTCCAGAAAATAATTTTTGTAAGGGGACTCCTCATTCAGAAAAATAATTCCGATAATCCCGGGTCCCGTATGGGCTCCGATGGCACAGCCAACATAATTATTCATAAATTTCTTACAACCGTATGTATCAGAAAGCTGTTCCTCAACCGCTTTCATTGTCTCAATATCATCACCGTGAACCACTCCGATGAATTGATCTGCAAGATCTGCTCCCCGCTCACCGACTATTTCAACCAGACGCTTAAGGGATTTCTGTCTTCCTCGTACCTTCTCAATGGATTCCAGTGCTCCTATATCATTCACATGGATAATCGGCTTAATATCCAATAGTCCCCCGGCAATGGCGGAGGTTCGGCTGAGTCTTCCTCCCTTTAACAGATATTCGAGGGTACTAACGGTAAATACCTGCTCTGCATGCTCACAGTGCCATTCGATACCGTCTATGATCTCCTGCTTCGTTGCTCCGTTCTTCTGCATCAACAATGCATAATAGGTTGCGATACCAAATCCCAGTGAGGCACACTTGGAATCGATAATTGTAAGATCAAAGGACGGATACTGCTCCAGGAGTTCTGCCTTTGCGATATTAGCAGCATTAAAGGTTCCGGCAATTCCTGTGGAGAAGCAGATATAGATCACTTCATCCCCATTCTTTGCATAAGGCTCAAAATTATCATAAAACATCTGAGAATTAATGTGGTAGGTCTTAATATCCTTCCCACTCCTCAGGATATCGTAGAATTCCTCCGGCATGATCGTCTTGCCATCAAAATAATCTTTTTCTTCGATAACCACCGGTGTCGGTATTACATGCAGGTGAAAACGCTCCATCACCTCTCTTGATATATCTGAAGCTGAATCTGTAATAATCTTTAGTGCCATTTTATCTTCCTCCTAATTCTGCGGGTATCTAATCGGCAAGCGATAGAAAGCACGCTTCGCGACCTTCCATTGTCATGAATTATAACTGTTCCAACTCTTTCATCCAAAGTGCTGCTGATGCATCACTCGGCATCCTTAAGTCTCCCCTCGGCGATACGGAAACACTTCCTACCTTTGGACCATCCGGCAGACAGGAGCGTTTGAATTGCTGTGTGAAAAATCTCCGGTAAAACATCTTTAGCCATTTTAGTATTACTTGATCCTCATAGCGATCTGCAAATGCAATTCTTGCTAACCGGTATACCTTGGAGGGCTCAAAACCAAACCTTAATATATAGTATAGGAAGAAATCGTGAAGCTCATAAGGTCCTACGATATCCTCAGTCTTCTGAGATATCTCGCCATCCTTCGGAGGAAGAAGTTCCGGACTAACCGGAGTATCTAAGATATCCTTCAGTACTTCACATAATTTCGGATCATTTGTTGTATCTGCGAAATATTCTACAAGATATCGTACTAAGGTCTTCGGTACGGAAGCATTCACTCCATACATGGACATATGATCACCATTATAAGTAGCCCAACCAAGTGCAAGCTCGGACATATCTCCGGTTCCGACAACAAAACCGTTGTATTTGCCCGCGATGTCCATCAGAACCTGCGTACGCTCTCTTGCCTGACTATTCTCATAAGTAAGATCGTGTTGATTAACATCATGCCCGATATCCCTAAAATGCAGTTCTACCGCAGCTTTAATCGGTACCTCTATGAAGGTAACACCGAGGCATTTCGCCAGATCTACCGCATTCTGATAAGTTCTGTCCGTCGTTCCGAAGCAGGGCATCGTAACAGCAATGATCCCTTTCTTATCATAACCCAACAAGTCAAAGGCCTTATCGGTAACCAACAATGCCAGGGTAGAATCCAGACCACCTGAGATTCCAGCAACCGTACAGCTTCCGTTTATATGAGCAAGTCTTGTCTTAAGACCAAGCGCTTGAATATTAATAATATCGCGGCAACGCTTCTCTCGATCCGCCTTATCGGAAGGAACAAAGGGTGCAGCATCAATATATCTTGATAATGTCAGCTCCGGAAGCTCTCCTTTCACATGACTGAACGAGAAGGGTATTACCTGATATGGATTGGTATTCTGCCCGAGATAGGTATGCATTCTTCTTCGCTCACTCTTCAACTTACCAAGATCAAGCTCAGTGGAGATCATACCATTCTGAAAGGTAACCGACTCAGCAAGCAGGGTACCATTTTCTGCAATCAGGTTATGACCCGCAAACACCACGTCCGTCGTCGATTCACCCTCACCGGCATCCGCATACAAATAACCACATACCAGCTTGGCCGATTGATTCTTCACCAGCTCTCTTCGGAACGAATCTTTCCCGGTCAGCTCGTCACTGGCGGACAGATTCGCGATGACAGAGGCTCCCGCGATACAATGAGCAACACTGGGAGACTGAGGAATCCAAAGGTCCTCACAGATCTCCACGCCTAGAATAAACTCCGGTATTTCATTATTCTGAAATAAAATCCGGGAGCCAAAATAGATCTCCTCGCCCATGAAATTAATTAATATCGGATCTACGATACCAGAGGTAAAATGTCTGGCTTCATAAAATTCAGTATAATTCGGAATACTAATCTTGGGGATTAAACCAAGAACCTTTCCTCCCTGGATTACAGCAGCGGTATTATATAATTTGCCCTTCACAAGATAAGGGAAACCAACTACAACCACCGGATCGATCCCTAACGTATAAGAAGCGATCTTCTTTATACTCTCAATGGCTCCACGAAGTAAGGTATCCTGCAGAAACAAGTCCCCACAGGTATAACCGGTAACACATAATTCAGGAAATACCACTAATTTGATCTCCTGCTTTTGCGCTTCCTCAATTAATTCTATAATCCGATCTGCATTGTATCCACAATCTGCAACTCGGATAACCGGGGTTGCCGCAGCAACTCGAATAAACCCATGCCTCATGATAAGCCTCCTATTAACAGTAATCTACTATGTTTTATTATAAGTTATTCTGTCCAAAAAAGACAAGCATATTATATTTCATTCTATACTTTTTATCCCCTCCACCGTAGCTGTCTTTTTCATTTACGACTTATATACGGATGGTTTTTTCAACAAGGGTGGTCTCATGAATTGCCTTCATTCCTACTTTCTCATACAGCCGAAATGCACCGGAGGGATTCTCTGCATCAACCCCCAACGAAACCATCGGTTGACCAGCTGCATAAGATGCATATAATACCTGCTGTAACAGAGCCATACCTAAACCTCTCCCACGATAAGGACGTCGTACACCGATTTGATTAATAAAAAGGGTATCTTCGTTCATTCGTGAAAGAGCGACTCCGGCAACATCACCTTGTTCATCCCGTGCTACGAACCACCACTCCGGACGAAAGGAGGACAGCTTGGTCTTCTCAACCCATGTTTCGAATGGCGGAGCATCAAAATCCCAATGATCCACAAAGGCTTCAACATAGGCGTCGTACACAGACTTTTCATCCCGCTCCGGCTTAAAGGCAGTTATCGTAATACCGGCTGGTACAATCGGTGTTTCGGGTGCCTCTTCCATTTTTATACCCATTCGCTTATAAAAGCGGATCGGAACAAACCCTCTTATCTTTAACAATTCCTGTGCATCCTCACATAGGGTTGGTATTAAGTTCTGGAGGCGTTTTGTAATTCCGGATGCATTGGCTAACTGCTTTGCTCTTACTTCTATTGCATCAAGAAGCCTCGTTCCTACACCAATCCCTCTTGCCGCTGGCAAAACAAATCCGTAGCTAAATAGCTTTTCTGCACTGTCTTCTTCCAAAAATGCATATCCTACCAGCTTTTTATTCTCATCTTCAACTACCCATACGTTATTATCCATATCAAAACCGCTCCACATATCGAGGAGCTCTTGCAAATCAAAATCCGGTGCACCAAAATCGAAAATATCACAGGCAATAACCAGTTGATACACTTCCTCTGCATCCTCTTGCCTCGGAGGTCGTACTATTAATTTATGCTTCATCGCTATCTCTCCTCATTCTACTTCAAGGCAAATTAAAGTTCATTTTTTGTTTCGATAAAAACAATCATACCGAATTTTAGAGATAAAAGCAATACAGGAGCGCTTGGCCTATCTTAAATACCAGAAATCATTCTTTGTAATCTTCGATTGACACATACGCTAGATCGTATTATTTGCGAACTTTCTACATTCGTGCATAAAAAAAGCGGCTCGTCGCCGCTTTTATCATTAGTGTTATACCCGAAATGCCGTTTCTTGTATTTTGACTCCTAGCAAAGCTAGGTGGGTAACCGCACATAAGCTTCTGCCTTCCACTGCAATCGGTGGCTTGACATCTACTTACGAATAATAGGAATCCCTTTTTAATCATGTAGGTTCAAAATAACAAGAGTGTCGAACATCTCAGGAATTACCTTAACTATATTATACTCGATTATCTACTATTTTTCAATATTTTTATCATATTTTAGTCCAGTAACTTTTACCATTGGTAGCTGTGTGAAATTTCATTCTATCACTCTGATTTATTATATCTCTTCCTCAAAGAGCGGGAAGGTGAAGATGAATTCCGAGCCCATACCGGGTGCGGAATTAACCAGAATACTGCCGTCATGCTTTAAGGCAATCTGCTTTGCTATCGCAAGTCCAAGTCCCGTACCGCTGGCATTTTGGCGCAAGTTGGACTTATAGAATTTTTCAAAAATATTATTAATGTCCGAAGGATCAATACCGACACCTTCATCCTTAATGGATACAATTATTTTGTCCGCTTTCTCGATTTTTATGTGAACGGTTTTATTTTCCTCCGAGAACTTAATTGCATTATCCAGGATAACCATAAACATTTGACGCAAACGATCATAATCTCCTAAAATCATATTAACCGGAAATTCCTTCGTAACCTCAATTCGTATGTTCTTCTTTTCGGCAATCGCTCCTGCACTTCGAATGATATCCTCAAACACCTGATTCAGATTGACCGGCTCGCGTTCGATTGCAAAATCAGGGTTCTGCATTTTCGACAATAGCAACAGATCTCCAACCAGACGCTCCATGGATTTGCATTCGGAAAGCATTCTATCGTAATATTGATGAACCTTTTCCTCCTCCTGAACCACACCATCGGACAAAGTCTCTGTATAGGCTCGAATTACAGTAATTGGAGTTCTCAGCTCGTGGGATACATTTGCAAAGAAATCAAGTCGCATCTGATCGAGCTTCTTCCGTTCTATATCATTCTCTAACAGCTTCTCCGAGAGAATATCCACCGTCTTCGCCAAATCTCCCAGCTCGTCATCCCGCTTAATTCCGGTCTTCGCATTATAATTCCCGGAGGCCAACTCCAAAGCTATAATACGCATTCTCGATATGGGCATGGACAACTCCGTTGCGAATATGATTACAATAACAAAGGATATTCCTAAAGCCACCATACTACTCATGACAATCATAGACAAGCTTCTCTCGACGAGATCGGTCTGATCGTCGGCAAAGCCAACGATCAAAATGGCTCCGACAACCTCCTGACCTGCACCCGTGATCGGGGCAGCTACTGTTATAATCGTCTTTCCATATACATCGTCCGCCCATTTTTTATGATTGGTTATCCCTCTGAAGGCTTTAGCGATACACTCCACATAAGGAGCGTATTCCTCGGTCGTAGTAAAAACCTCGTAGGAATCGCCGGTCTCCATGGACGAACTCATAGGATTGGTTGCCTTCGGATTCGAAATCGCCCAGATATCCCATTTGTTAACCTTACCGATCCTTTCGATATCTTCCAGAAATCCTTCTTTACCGCTTATGATATAGTCAGTTGCCATAGTGCCAATTGTATTTGCTCGACTCTTCATCTCATCTATATTGGCTTCCATCGTTCTGTCACTATACAACTTCATGAAAATAAGGCCGATTAAAACGGCAGTGACCAATAACATAACCGCATAATTGAGATACAGTTTGAAAAACAATCGGTTATAGATGTGAACCTTATTATCCCTCGACATAAGAATTTCCTCTATTTCTCCTCGACTTCGAATTTATAACCCACGCCCCAGATCGTCTTAATCGTCCAGGTAGGATGCTCCACGATATCAAGCTTAGAGCGTAAGCGTTTTATATGTGAATCCACGGTTCTGCTGTCACCAAAGTAGTCAAACCCCCACAAGCTATCCAAAAGATTATCTCTTGTAAATACTTTATTTGGATTCGATGCCAGGGTCCACATGGTTTCGATTTCTTTCTTTGTTAATGCAATTTTGGTCCCCGATATATGTAGGGTATACTCATCAAGATTGATTTCCAGACTGCCAACAGTCAGGATATTGTCGGAGGATGCTTCTTTGGTGGTCTTAGCCATACGTCTCATTACGGCTCTTACCCTCGCCATTACTTCTCTCGGACTGAAGGGTTTTACTATATAATCGTCGGCTCCGATATCAAGGCCCATGATCTTATCGAAATCTTCTCCTCTTGCTGTTATCAGGATAACCGGAACATTGGATTTGCTTCTTATCCTTCTGCAAACCTCATATCCGTCCTCCTTTGGCATCATAACATCCAAAAGGACTACCTCCGGGTTGAATTGGTTAAATAGTCGAATTGCTTCTTCACCATCACCGGCTACAACAGGCTCAAAGCCTTCCATTCTGGAGTAAGTAGATAAAATATCCGTAATATCACGATTATCATCCGCGATTAGTATATGCTGCATTATCATAATCTCCCTTCATAGTTCTATCCCGCTTTTCCTTCGTATCTTTTTGAAGACCGTAAAATAATCTCCGGCTAGTATTTAAGATGAATTGTGACAACTATAGTCCTGCCATGAAAACAGGCCTGTATTTTAAGCATACAAAGGAAACGATATGCTTCAACATAGGTCATATTTTGGCGCAAATCAAATTTATATACATTATTATATAGTATCTAGATTGGTGAAACAAGTAGAAAAACTTATCAAAAATTTAATTTTAAGCCAGTAGGCCACGGAGATATCCCGTAAAACTTTTACATTTTTCTGTAACAAAATCGCTGTAATATCAGTGTTTTAGGGCTTTTCCAATTTATCTACTGTATTTTTAAGGTAACTTTTCTGGAACAATTTAAGAATTAAATATATAATTTTTTACATTATGACACTTTTCTGACAAAAACAAATGTTATTATATGGTCAGAATAGATAGGATGTGACATAAGGAATTTCCAATTATTCGGAGGTATGGCCATGATGAAGAAAAATCTGTGTAAATGCTTAATTACTCTTGGCTTACTACTTTTCATTACTTTGCTTTTACCGTTGACATCTTACAATGTTGCGACAGCACAAGCAGCCGTTGTTGAAAAGGAGACAAAGGACAGCTACAGATTAAATTTAAAAAGCGTTACATTAGTGAAAGGCAAATCATTCACATTAAAGGTTTACAACTTGGGTACCAACTCAAAAGTAAGCTTTAAATCCGATGATGCGGAAGTTGCTTCTGTTAGTGACGATGGTACTATTACAGCCAACAAGGTTGGCGCTACCACCGTTACAGTTACCATTAAGGATGGCATTGACAAAACACCGTTGACATGTGATGTTACGGTTGGACCTGCCGCAATTAGTGTTAAATGGACACAAGAAAGAGCTTTTGTCGGTTTAGGTAACGAAGATATCTTAAAGGTTATCATCAAACCGGACAATACTACAGAGGTTGCCAGATTCTCAAGTTATGACTCTTCCATTGCTGCGGTTAGCTCTGGTGGACGCATCACTGCAAAGAAGATCGGTATGACTTATTTATTTGCCGAGATTGATGCTACGAATTTAGACGGTACCCGTAAGTTTGCCGTATGTACCGTATTCATAGCTAATTCGAAAGATATTCCGTCCTTGACAGAATACTTTAGTAAGCACACCGAGTTAAATAGAATATCCAATTATGATTTAAACAAAGCACTGGATGAATTCTTCAACGGAGGAAGTGCAGAGGCTGCTGCAACCGATAGTTCTACCGAGTCCGGATTAACGAAAGCTTTAGATAATTTTCTTGAAGATAAGTTCAAATTATCTGATTTACGTGCTAAGATCAAAGCCGAACTGGACGCTCTGACTAAGTCAAACAATACGGATGCAAATTCCGTCTCACAAGCGAAATAACATAATGAATGCGACTTTAACAAAGCCATACACTTAGGTGTATGGCTTTTTAACTTGCTCAGTGTGAGGGGCTGTCGCAATTGGTTTGTGTTAGTATGAAACATTGCGTGCAGTATCCCATAATGCACTCAATGCTTCATACATCAGCTCTTTGACAAAAGCCCCGGACCGTTATCAATCAACTTAATTATCCTTTTGCATTTATATACGAATTCACATTTTTATTATTATATTTTATATTTTAATTTCTATCACTTTTGTACTATAATTAGGACATATCTTTTGGAAAGGTGGTATATTATGAATTTCAGATTTGCACACAATAATATAAATGTGTTTGACCTTGATAAGTCCTTAAAGTTCTATGAGGAGGCTCTTGGGTTAAAGGAAACGAGGCGCAAGGAAGCTTCCTCCGGTGAATTTATCTTATCCTATCTGGGGGATGGAGCGACGACACACCTTTTGGAACTGACCTGGTTAAGAGATTGGGATCGTCCTTATAACCTGGGTGATAACGAGATCCATCTTGCATTTGTTGTAGATGACTATGAGGCAGCTTATCAGAAGCACAAAGCGATGGGCTGTATCTGCTATGAAAATCCCTCTATGGGAATCTATTTCATCAGCGATCCGGATGGCTACTGGCTCGAGATTATACCGACCAGATAAATAGCTACAGGAAGAGACTGTTGCAACGCATAAGTTCCATCAGAAGGAAAGGACAACATGCATCCCATACTGGATACATGTTGATCTTTCCTTCATTTATATCATATATTTTGCACCAGCTTCTTATCACATATTTCATGCGAAAGTGCCTAATCATTCCCTTATCAGTCTAAAATGCTCCTCCAGTAAAGCAAGTGTTTCTTGTCTTGTGTCCTTTTCAACATCTTCCCTTGTGATTGTGTAGAAGCCACTACCGGCGTATTCCTCGTAATGTTCCTTGCTATTCACTCTGGCGATGCATTCACGGTAATTCTCCATGGTTTTCTCAGGATCATCACATTTTGCTATCTGTCGCAGGAGAAATACTTTATCCGGATCATCCCGATCAAAGAAATATTCCACCGACATCGATTGTGGTGACAGCATAACAGCAACCTGATGATAGTCTGCTATCTCCATCAGCATGTCAACGGGTATATTCGTATCAACGATTACTCTCTGATTACCGGATACTCTGATCAACTCCGCAATCTCCATCTCGGCAATCTCTCTTCCGCTACCATAGATCCAAGCTTCGTATTCCTCCGGGGTTCTATTTAAGAATTCCTGCCAATCCTTTCTCTGATAGCAAAGATTTGGCTGCTTGTCCGGTGTCGCAATTTCCAGGAACTCATCCAGCATATAATTCTCTCCGCAATGATATAGACCATATTTTTCAGCCAACATGGCACACATCGTTGATTTCCCTGCATAGGCAGTTCCTGTTATGTATAGTACATTCTTAAGATAGCTCTTTAGTATGTTGTTTTCGATATTCATGATACCAACCCCTTTCACTACTTATTTCGAACCAATATTAAGTATCCGTCCTGACCGTGATTTTTTCTTCCTTAGCGACTGTTTATTGCCCAATCAATTTCTCCCAGCTCCTCAGCCATTCCAGCTGTTCATCGACGAATTCTTGGTCGATGCAATCAATACCAAGATTTTCGATAATTGTCGCCTGTACTTCATAATGCCGTATCGCAATAAAGCTAAAGACAGCCCTTAGCTCCTGGTCGCTTACCGTATTGAACTCATTGTAGCCCTTCATGAATTCATCCAGCATATACCTGGTATCATCATATTCATGCTCGGATAATTTAAAATAATTCGTCATGTCACAGAATATCGCAATATCATAAATGGAAAATGCTTTCGAAGCGGCATCAAAATCAAACAGCACATACTCACCACGGTCATTCAATATCATATTTCCGGTATGATAATCCCCATGGCAAAAGCTTCTTGGGAGATTCATAACCCGATTCCAAAGAATATTTCCGTATTGCTCAAATTCGTCGACTCTTTGATAGTTCATTTCCTTGAGACAGCGAATATACCGATCGATAAAAAAGGGCTTGTCATGACAGCTTAAGAAAAGTGGACTTTCTCTCATTAATTTATGTAATTTTCCCGTCTGGCGGCCAATCGCAACAATATCCATACTTTTATCCGGCTCAGTTCCGTTGATATATTCATAGAGTACTCCTATTCGGTCCTCTCCTTGAAAATCATAGATAAAATGTGATACTCCCTCTGCCGTCGGTATGATATGTGCTATCGGAAAGCCCTCCCTCTCAAGATAGCTCATGATTTCGATGGATTGTTTCGCCTGCTTCCTATTAAGATCCTTAAATAATTTAAGAATAAATTTATCTTTATCATCGTGTACGACACAGACATAACCTATCATATCTCTATGCAACGCGATATCTTTAAAATCTTTCCCATAGATCTCTTTTAAATCATTTAAAAGCTGCATAAGCATGTGACAAGCCCTCCTACTTTACACGTTCTGAGACGAAGTCCTATATAAATGTAGCATTGTTACGATACGAACTGATTTAAACCGTTCATACTCTTTTCGAATATTATAGATTATAGTATAAATTATTTTGTCTCATTTTACCAATATATTTTCCGAATATTACCCTTATATTAGTCCTATCCATCCCTATAAATAATACAGTGAGACGTGTGCCCACCTGGCGCACCAAAAGAAGTGCCTCCGATCATTGAACCAATCAAGAGGCACTTTAATAATATTCTAACAATTGTAGAACCCTTAATAAACCATTATCTTAAAGCTGAGCCACATCCACCAGTGTTATCTCACTATTGTCACACTCCATACTGGTCAATAGTGCACTTGCAGTATCAAGAGCCGTGAAGCAGGTAACTCCTGTCTCGATGGAGGTGCGACGGATCAGGAAGCCGTCTCTGGTCTTGTCACGACCCTGTGTAGGTGTATTAATTACCATATCGATTTCGTGACTTAAAATCAGATCCAGTAAATTAGGGCTTCCCTGATCAATTTTATTAATCACCGTAGCCGGAACTCCCTTTTCACTAAGAGCTTTTGCTGTTCCTTCTGTTGCATAAATCTCATAGCCGAGAGCAATCAGCCTTTTACCAAGCCCTACTGCTTCTTCCCGGTCTGATTTCTTCACCGTCATAATCATCTTCTTATGCCTAGGAAGGTTGATCCCTGCTCCGAGGAATGCTTTATACAACGCTTCATGGAACGTCTTTGCAATACCGAGACACTCTCCGGTGGATTTCATCTCAGGTCCCAGGCTGATCTCTGCACCACGCAGCTTCTCAAAGGAGAATACCGGCATCTTAATCGCGATATAATCGGACTCAGGCCATAATCCGGGTGTATAACCAAGGCTCTTAATCTTCTCACCCAGAATAACCTTTGTCGCAATATCAACGATTGGCAGTGAGGTTACCTTACTGATGTATGGAACCGTACGGCTAGATCGGGGGTTTACCTCAATGACATATACTTTCTCATTATAAACAATGAATTGGATGTTAATGAGTCCGATAACATGCAGGGAATTAGCCAGCTTCTTCGTATAGTTAACAATATCTACCTTAACCTTTCGACTGACACTCTGAGAGGGATAGACAGAGATACTGTCTCCGGAGTGTATTCCGGCTCGTTCGATATGCTCCATGATACCCGGTATCAGAATATCCTCGCCATCACACACAGCATCAACTTCCACTTCTTTTCCCATCAGATATTTGTCTACGAGGATCGGATGCTCCTGGACAGTCATATTGATAATTCTCATGAATTCAATGATATCCTCATCACAAATCGCGATCTGCATACCCTGACCACCAAGGACATAGGAGGGTCGAACCAGAACCGGATATCCCAGTTCCCTTGCTGCTTCCAAGGCTTCCTCTGTCGTAAACACTGTCTTACCGGCCGGTCTCGGAATACCGCAGTCCTCCAGTATCTTATCAAATAATTCCCTGTCCTCTGCTGCATCCACATCAGCTGCGGAGGTTCCAAGGATCGGGACTCCCATCTTTAATAGTGCATCCGTCAGTTTAATCGCTGTCTGCCCACCAAATTGAACCACTGCACCGTCCGGCTTCTCCATATCTACGATGTTCTCTACATCTTCGGGAGTCAGCGGCTCAAAGTAAAGCTTATCTGCTATATCAAAGTCTGTACTTACGGTCTCCGGATTGTTATTAACTATGATTGTTTCACAACCACTTTCTGCAAGTGCCCATACACTGTGAACCGAACAGTAGTCGAATTCAATACCCTGACCAATTCGGATCGGGCCTGAGCCAAGCACCATGATTTTCTTCTTGCCTCCGGTCTTCTCTACCTCATTGAAGCTGCCGAAGGTGGAATAATAATACGGTGTTGCTGCATCAAATTCCGCTGCACAGGTATCCACCATCTTATAGGCTGCGATTATTCCGTTTTGCTTCCTCAGCTCTTTGATTTCTGCCGCACTCCTACCGGTCAGCTCGCTAATCACTCGATCCGGATATCCAAGACGTTTCACCTTTGCTAAAAGATCAACATTTAGCGGTGTCGTTGCGAGCTCTTGTTCCGCTTCTACAAGAATAGCGATTTTATCGATGAACCAGTAATCTATCTTCGTAATTGCATGGATTTCTTCATATGAGATCCCTCTCCGGATCGCTTCCGCAATCACGAAAAGTCTTCTGTCATCCACCAGATGAAGATCCTGCAGGATCTCCTCTGTAGACATGTCACAGTAATTGCCATGCTTTAAGCTATAGATATTCTGCTCCAAGGATCGAAGCGCCTTCATCAGTGCCGCTTCAAAGCTTGAACTGATGGCCATAACCTCTCCCGTTGCCTTCATCTGGGTAGTTAAGGCTCTCTTTGCTGTGATGAACTTATCAAATGGCCACTTCGGTATCTTTACAACAACATAATCTAAAGTAGGTTCAAAGCTTGCATAAGTCTTCTTCGTAACTGCATTTTGGATCTCATCCAGGTGATAACCTAAGGCAATCTTTGCTGCAACCTTAGCAATCGGATAGCCGGTTGCCTTCGAAGCCAGAGCAGAGGAGCGGCTTACACGGGGATTTACTTCGATAACACAATATTCAAAGGTATCCGGATGAAGAGCATACTGCACGTTACAACCTCCGGTGATACCAAGTTCTTTGATGATATTCAGAGAAGCACTTCGAAGCATCTGATACTCTTTATCACCCAGTGTCTGAGAAGGCGCAACAACGATACTGTCGCCGGTATGAACTCCGACGGGGTCTATATTCTCCATATTACATACCGTAATACAATTACCGGCACTGTCACGCATTACTTCATATTCAATTTCCTTCCAGCCTGCTATGGAACGCTCGATCAGACATTGACCCACTCGACTTAGTCTTAAACCGTTGGTACAGATATCCTCCAATTCCTCCTGGGTCGCTGCGATACCACCGCCACTTCCTCCTAAGGTATACGCGGGGCGAACTACTACCGGATATCCAATCTTCTCTGCAAAGATTACCGCAGCCTTAACACTGGTTACAACCTCGCTCGGAGCACAAGGCTCACCGATCTTCTCCATTGTTGTCTTGAATTCCAGACGATCCTCTGCCTTCTTGATGGTCTCCGAGGTGGTACCGATAAGCCTAACTCCATTTTCCTTAAGAAAATCGGATTCCTCAAGTTCCATAGCAATATTCAATGCAGCCTGGCCGCCCAGAGTAGGCAAGACGCTATCCGGCTGTTCTTTCAGAATGATTCTTTTTACAAAATCGGGAGTCAGCGGTTCAATATATACGATATCTGCTATTTCTTTATCCGTCATAATGGTGGCTGGGTTCGAATTCACCAGAATAACACTGATGCCTTCCTCCTTCAAGGAGCGGCATGCCTGAGTACCTGCATAGTCAAATTCTGCTGCCTGGCCGATGATAATCGGACCGGAACCAATTACCAGTACCTTCTTGATATCCTCTATTCTTGGCATTATCCCTGCACCTCCATCATATTGGTAAACTCATCAAACAGAAACTCACTGTCCATTGGCCCTGCGCAGGCTTCCGGGTGGAATTGTACCGAGAATACATTCTTTCCCAGATAATGGAATCCCTCAACGGTTCTGTCATTTACATTAAGGAAGCTGACCTCAGCAACATCTGAAGGAATGCTTTCCTCCATAACCATATATCCGTGATTTTGAGTTGAAATATATACCCGACCGGTCTTCAGATCCTTCACCGGATGGTTTGCACCACGATGTCCATACTTCATCTTGGTAGTATCTCCTCCATTGGCCAGAGCAAGAAGCTGATGACCGAGACAGATTGCAAAGATCGGAACGTTGCTGTCATAAAGGTTTTTTACCTCAGTGATGATCTCTTTACATTCCTTCGGATCTCCCGGACCGTTGGATAGCATGATACCATCCGGTCTATCCTTCAGAACCACCTCGGCCTTGGTAAAACCGGGATAGATAGTAACCTCACAGCCTCGCTTTGCAAGTGACCTGGGGATATTATTCTTAAGACCATAATCCATCAGAGCAACCTTGAATTTCGTCTCACCGACTGCCGGGATCCGTTTTATCTCTTTGCATGTTGTTTTCTCAATTACCTTTTCTACTTTATACTGATGGATCTTCGAAAGAACCTCCTCCAATTTATAATTCTCATCGGTAGTGATCATACCGTTCATAGTACCTTCGTTTCTTAACAGCTTTACCAATGCTCTGGTATCAATTCCTGCAATACCCGGAATATCATTTCTCTCCAGGAAGCTTTGTATACTTTCTTGATTTCGGAAGTTGCTTGGAATTCGCGACAACTCTCTGACTAAGAATGCATCCACCCATGGTTGATGTGACTCCATATCCTCATAACATATACCATAATTGCCGATCAGGGGATAAGTCATAACCACACTTTGCCCTGCGTAAGAAGGGTCTGTCAGTACCTCTAGGTAACCTGTCATACCTGTGTTGAATACGATTTCACTGATGATCTCCTTCTTTGCTCCGATGCTCTCACCGGTAAAGACATTGCCATCCTCAAGAATTAAGAACGCTTTCATCAAATCCTCCATTCCGCTGCCTAAGCTGCAAACAAAAACCTACTTTATTTTCTTTCTTAAACCTAAAAGTTTGCAAAAAAAAAGAATACAAACCCAGACCGGGGATATACTCCATCGTACATCTTCCAATTTCATCCTTTTCTTTATTAATATTAATTATGCATGTATATTTATGCAATTTCTTTATGTATTTTTATGATTTTATCATAGATAATCGCAAATAGCAAGTAGTTTTTATAAATAATTTTTTATAATTATTAGTTCTACTAATCACACTTATTAGAACCATTAATCCTATCTCTATTTCAAATAATAATTAGGGTTTTCATGAAAACTTTTCACATCTTGGCTCTCTCCGACATAAGCTATTAATAAAACGAAAGGATATAAGTAGAACTATGAATCAAGATAATACTTCCTATCCTTATAAAAATTCAATGAATTCTACGAGAATCTATCCCGCACAAATGGAAACTCAGTCTCTGGGCCGATTGCGTGTCCGTATTAATACAGCCGGGGTTATCCCAGTTCCGGGTGCCACCATCTCAATTACCTTACCCAGTGATCCCGAGAGGGTTGTGGAGCAGTTAACGACAGACGCCTCCGGATTAACGGAAGAAATTGAACTTGCAGCCCCTCCCCTGAACCTCAGCCTCGATCCAGCCGCTGCGATCCAGCCCTATTCTGAATACGACCTTATGGTATCTGCCCCAAACTACGAAAATGCAGTCATCTCCGGTGTTCAGATCCTACCGGAATCGGTGGCTGAGCAGAATGTATCGGTAAATCCGTTGGAACAGGAAGCTGCAGAAGAAGTATTCGTTATCGGCCCTCATACTCTCTATGGTGACTATCCACCCAAGATCCCGGAGGAGGAGATAAAACCTACTCAGGAGACCGGAGAAATTGTTCTTAGTCGAGTGGTAATCCCAGAGTATGTTATCGTCCATGATGGGCCACCGGCTTCTCCGGCTACCAATCATTATGTTCGCTTCCGTGATTACATCAAAAATGTTGCCTCCAGTGAAATTTATGCTACTTGGCCGGAGCAAACGATCTATGCCAATGTATATGCAATCCTCTCCTTCACTCTGAACCGTGTATATACCGAATGGTACCGCAATCAGGGTTATAATTTTACAATCACTTCATCCACTGCATACGATCATAAATGGATTAATGGACGTAATATTTATACGAATATCGGTCTCATTGTAGATAACATTTTTACAAACTATCTATCCAGACCGAATGTTACGCAACCCATCCTTACCCAATACTGCGACGGTAACCGAACCTCCTGTCCCGGCTGGATGACTCAGTGGGGCTCTAAGTCGCTTGGCGATCAGGGTTATACTGCGATACAGATACTAAGGAATTTTTATGGCAATTCCATCTATATCAACACTGCGGTTGAGGTCTCCGGAGTTCCCTCCTCTTGGCCCGGTTATAATCTTGGTATCGGAGCCAGTGGCGGTAATGTAAGAACGATTCAGACACAGCTTAATAGAATTAGTGAGGTGTATTCTGCTATTCCCAAGATAGCAGTAGATGGTGCATACGGACCTCAGACAGCAAACGCTGTGCGGGCATTTCAGAGAATATTCAATCTACCGGTTACCGGTATTGTAGATCTTGCAACATGGTATAAGATCTCCAATATTTATGTCGGTGTTACACGTATTGGCGTTTAGCAGGCACAGCCAGAGAATTATTTCAATATCTATAAAAGAAAGAACAATGAGGTATATGGTATGTATCAAAGGAATACCCCTTTCATCAATATGGTGAATAATCAGAATTATTCATCCAAAGCGAATAAATATGCAGGTACTCGAGTCTATCCTACTGAGATGTCGACCCAAAACCTTGGTCGACTGAAAGTCCGAGCAGTTACTGCAAACTTGTCCCCGGTGGCAAATGCCAAAGTTACCGTTTCCTCAGTAGCTGCTCCCGGTACTGTTATCGAGGAATTAACCACCGATCAATCCGGTCTTACTTCAGAGATTGAATTACCTGCTCCCTCCATCGATTATAGTCAGGCACCCTCCAACGTACAGCCTTACTCGGAATATACCCTGAATATTACCTCTCCGGACTTTGTACCGGTTACGGTTCAGAACCTTGAGATCTTTCCAAGTGTCACCGCCATCCAGGACACAACGTTAACAGCGGTTAGTCCTCAGGGCGAAGCTGCTCTTTACGTGATTCCTCCACATACATTATACGGAGATTATCCTCCAAAGATTGCGGAGTCAGAGATAAAAGAGACGGATGAGACCGGTGAAATCGTACTCAGCACAGTTGTAATTCCTGAGTTTGTAGTTGTCCATGACGGCCCTCCGACTGACACGTCAGCATCCAATCATTATGTCAGGTTCCGGGATTATATCAAAAATGTTGCCTCCAGCGAAATCTATGCAACCTGGCCTGAAGCAACCATTACAGCGAATGTATTAGCCATATTATCCTTTACTCTGAATCGTGTCTATACAGAATGGTATCGTAACCAAGGTTTTAACTTTACGATTACTTCCTCCACTGCGTTTGATCATAAATGGATACCCGGGCGTAACATCTACAATAATATCGCACTGATCGTTGACCAGATGTTCACCAGCTATCTGTCAAGACCCAATGTTAAGCAACCTATCCTTACACAATACTGCGATGGGCAAAAGGTTCAATGTCCAAACTGGATGACACAATGGGGTTCTAAGAATCTTGGTGATCAGGGGAAAAGTGCAATTGAGATTCTTCGGAATTTTTACGGCAGCTCTATCTATATCAACACAGCGACCGAGGTGTCCGGTGTTCCAACCTCCTGGCCGGGAGCCAATCTAAATGTCGGAGCATCAGGTGCTAACGTAAGAATGATCCAGGAGCAACTGAATCGTATCTCAGACACATACTCGATTATCCCTAAAGTTGCCGTTGACGGTCAATATACACAGCAGACCTCAAATGCTGTGAAGCTATTCCAACAGACCTTTGATCTACCTCAGACCGGAATTGTGGACTTTGCAACCTGGTACCGTATCTCCGCTATCTACGTTGCCGTGTCGCGCATCGCAGAGTAAGATAAGATAGTGTTGGCTTAAAAAAATTGGTAGATTTTATAAAGAATAACCCGAGTTAAGTATATACTATTCCTGCTCAGATAAAGAACCGTGATTTTCTAAAAGTAAATCAGCTAAGACATACCAAGAATGAAAAACATGAACTCCTCACCTATACAAAATGTAGGTAGAATAATAATCTACCTTTATCTTGTATAGGTTCGTTAAACATCATGCTTTTTCATTCTTATGCCTTAGCTGCTCTACTTAAGAAAATTCAACGGTTCTTTCTAATTTGCATGCATAGCACATACTTAACGTCGGGTTATTCATCACGATTATTTACTAATTTTTTTAAGCCACTTTACTGATTTGTTTCATTCTATCAAGCGATGCGTAATCAGACTATGATGTATCTACCATCGATACTCCTCTTCCTTACCAGTTAAACTGATAGGGTTCACGGTTCTCAAGGGTATCGAATTCATAGCCAAGCTCCTGAAGAAGCTTTATCACATCAGGCAATATCTGAACACTCAGATCATTAATCGAAGAATCGTGCATTAATATGATAGGTTGGTTCTGATTTTTGATATCTCTTCGGATATTGCGAAGAATGGAATAGGAAGAAGGTTTACCGACAGAATCGTTGGTATCCACATTCCAATCATAGCAGGTAAAACCACGTCGCTCCATTTCTTCCATAAGGGCATCCTTTATGTTCTTACTGTAACCGTTGTTACTGCCCCATGGGAAACGATAGATATTTACCCGTTCCCCGGTAAGGTCGTAAATCAGCTGGTAGACATTATTGAAATCATCCAGAAAACGTTCTACGGAGCAATAAATCTCATTACACATGTGAGAATAGGTATGTATACCGATGGTATGCCCTTCATGTAGCATTCGTTGAAGGCTACTCTCATTTTTCTTTTTTACGGCACTTCCTACAATAAAGAAGGTAGCCTTAATGTCATGTTCTTCAAGAATATCAAGCACCTTAAAGGTGTTTTCGCTGGGTCCGTCGTCAAAAGTCAGATACGCTATCTTACGATTCTTTTCCTTCTCCTTGGGAACCGAATAAACGGTGTATAAATTAGGATACATTCGTGTGTAATCCGGTACCTCTTCCGTACTCGTCTGACTGCTACCCGCTTGCCCAGTAAGTTCATTTTCCATCACAGCAATCAGCTCCAGACTTTGGATCGTTCCTGACGTGGATATGTTTACTCCTTCACCGATGGAATTCTCCTTCATCTTAATAAGACAAATGAATAACGTAATTAATATAAGAATGGCAAGGCCATTAAATAGTTTTTCCTTCAAACGCAATTTCCTTCCAACTTTCATTATTACCTATCTTATGCAGGAAATAGCGTAGAAAGTATCTTATTCTGCTACTTGTCGTTTCACCAAGATTAAAGCTGCATGTACCGGGGGAAGTACTAATAGAATGAGCGTTGCCACTGCTTCGGGTACAATATAGGTTGCATTGTAGCCCAGGGAATAGATCATAGGATTCTGGGTACCGGCGTACATGGAGAAGAAGATGACTCCGGATAATACATGGCAAACATATCTTCCTGCCACACCCAGGATATAGCCCTTAATTAAGCCAAATCTGGATTTTGCAAAAATGCCGGACATACCAAGGCAGGCAAAGGCAATGGGATAATCAATCAGGAGCTGAACCGGATGTACAACATAGGGTTTCAGAATCAGATCCAAGAAACCGCATGCAATACCGGTCAGGATACCGGATCTGGTTCCATAGAGATATCCGATGAAGCAGATAAAGAACATACGGAATAAGGTAATAGAACCTCCAAAGGGTAGGTTAAATACAGTAAATACGGATGCAATAACAGACAACGCAACTGCTACTGCTGAGAAAGCCAGTTGCTTCGCATTCGCTTTCCGTTTGCCGCTGCCACCAAAAGCGAAGATAGCGATAAATAAAAGAGCTACGAGAACAAATAATGCAACATTTCCCGCGGTAGTCGGATAATAGCTGCCGTACTCCACATCAGTTGCTACAAAGAAATCAAAAACCTTTTGAAACATAAAAAAATCCTCCTTTTCATTGCATCGGAGGGGGCCACTTGATTATTAGCTTCCTTCCGCCGGTATTATCCGGATCAAGTAGTGAGGGTCAGCATGTGAATGATCACTTGCCTCTCAGCCATCGGCTCCCCTAGCATAAAAATAATTATATTTTATAATGCCTTATCATATACAATTTCATAGAAACTGTCAATAACTATTTACACAGAAATTCTCAGTTCTCCCATGCTATTATTTATTGCGACTTGTAATTGACATTTCCTTTCTTTATAATAATAGCAGACAAAATATGGAGGACAAGCAAATGAAACGATTACATATAACTATATTATTTTTAGCGCTCGTCATGGTATTATCCTTGACCGCCTGTACGAAGAAGCAAGAAGCTCTTGAAGCTGCCATGAAGCAAAGTGAATCTAATCAGATCCTGACTCCCTCCCCTACAATTACCACGCTCCCTACGATATCTCCTATTCCCACTGAGTCTCCCAAGCTCATAGAATCGCCTACACCAACCGTCACACCCTCGCAAGCAGAGTTCCCGGAAGGAGAAGGCAGCAATGACAGAGAGTCCGGAATCCTACCAACAGAGCAAGAACCTATTTCCACCAAAGATAATAATAATGACTCCGCGGATACCAAGGACGACGTATCAAAGGGCATAATGATCGCTATCGATGCCGGTCATCAGAGTAAGGGGAATAACGAAAAAGAACCAATCGGTCCGGGCTCATCAACAACCAAACCTAAGGTAAGCTCAGGAACCAGGGGCATCGCTACCGATGTACCGGAATACAAGCTTAATCTGGTTATCGCTTTGAAGGTAAAGGAAGAGCTCAAAAAGCGTGGTTATGAGGTATATATGATAAGGGAAACCAATGATGTCAACTTGAGTAATCGAGAGAGAGCAGAGATGGCGAACGAGAGCGGAGCGGATCTATTCATACGAATTCATGCGGATGGCTCTGAGAACACCGAAGTCAGTGGAACCAGCACACTCTATCCATCGGAAGATAATCCCTATGTTGACTACTTGAGTAAAGACAGCTATGCTTTATCAAAAGCAATTGTAGATGCCATGTGTGACCGTACCGGAGCCAAGAATCGTGGTGCTATCGCCAGAGATGATATGAGCGGCATCAATTGGTGCACGATACCGGTTAGCATTATAGAGATGGGCTATATGTCAAACAAAAAAGAAGATAAACTGATGCAGACCGAGGAATACCAGGATAAAATGGTACAGGGTATCTGTGACGGAATTGATGCTTACTATAAGTAAACATAAGGGGCTGTTGCCGAAAAGTATTATATAAATGAAGGAAAGAACTTACTTCTAGCAACAGCCTCTTATGTTTACTTTATTCTGACAACGCTTTATATAATCTGCTTACTCCTTCCTTGATCTGCTCCGGTCTAAGGGCTCCGTATCCAAGAACCAGCTGATTACTATGCCGGCCCTTCACCAAAGTATATTCTTCTACAGAATCCGCTTCCACTCCAACTGTCTTCATCCTCATAAGGTCTCTCTCGGTCAAGTCCCGGTCAAAAGTAACCAGGAGATGCAAGCCGGCAAATTCACCCGATATAGTGAGTTGATCTCCAAATGCCTCTGTTAAACTACCAATCAGTTGCTTTCTCTTATTCTCATAAAGCTTGCGCATCTTATAAATATGTTTATCCATTAGGAATTCTTCCATATATTCCGCCAACGCTAATTGATCAATAGTATTTACCCAGAGATTTGATTCTTGAAGCAGTTCCATAATCGGATCGGCGAGATGCCCAGGTAATATCATATAGCCAATCCGTAGGGAAGGTGCAAATATCTTACTAAAGCTACCCAGATAGATTACACGCTCCTGATCCAGATTCCGCATCGCTTGTATCGCTTCCCCTTTATACCGGAACTCACTATCGTAATCATCTTCTATCACATAAGCATTCTGTTCACTGGCATACTGTAACAAGGCAATCCGCCTTGATACCGGAAGAACTCCGCCTATCGGGAATTGATGGGATGGTACTACATAGATTAGACTTATATCAGACAGACCTCGTAAGCTGTCTATGTCCATACCCTGACCATCCACCTTAACCGGACACAGTTCAAATTTGTGATCCGCGAAAATATTCTTTACAAAGTGAATGCAGGGATCTTCGAGTGCAATTCTCTCCCCCCTACCCTTGAAACACTTCGCCAATAGTTCCATTCCTCCTGAGGTACCGGAGATGATAACAATCTGATCTTCTTCACACAAAATGCCCTTCATACGATATACATAATCCTTGATTGCCTTCTTTAGTCTGGGGTGCCCACTGAAATAATGATAGAAAAATGATTCCTCATCTGCATTAAGACAAGCCTCCTTGAGCATCTTAGCCCATCCGGTTACAGGAAAGGAATGAACATCCGGATTACCGGCATCAAAGGCGATTACTTCCTTATCCTTCGAAATATCTTTTCGTGGCACATAGGACATTCGAGTTGGCGTTGGTAACTTACCGATATTTGCGACATAAGTCCCGGAGCCTTCTCTTGCTTCCAGGTAGCCCTCCGCCAGAAGCTGTTCATAAGCTTGAATCACAGTATTTCTGGCTATCTGCATATCCTTTGCTAATGCTCTGGTGGGAGGAAGCTTATCGCCAGCCTCCAGCTTACCGGATAAAATAGCCCCTCGTATCTGATTTTCCAATTGCTTCGTATTCGATATATCCGACGGATGGTTAATCTCAAAGCCAAACATGCTCTTCCCCCTCACCATAATTGGTTCCTAAATTATTTATTAATATTGGTACTTTTAAGTATCAATTTTAATTATATAATAAGAGTATAAAACTGGCAATCAATACCTAAATCAAATGCGTAAATGGGAGGCAATATTATGGAATATCGTAGTTTTGAGAAATTAGGAATACAAACATCCTTACTTGGCTTTGGATGTATGCGCTTCCCCTTGAATCAAGAGGGGAATATCGATGAAGAGCGTTCGATGGAAATGCTGGCTACTGCATACCGTAGCGGTGTGAATTATTACGATACCGCTTATGTATATCACGGGGGGAAAAGTGAAGAATTCACCGGTAGGTTTCTTGATCAATATGACCGCAGCACCTATTATCTTGCCACTAAATTACCGATCTGGGATGTTAATTCCGTAGAAGATGCAAAACGGATCTTTGAGGAGCAGCTGAATCGATTAAATAAGAGCTATATAGACTTCTATCTGCTTCACTCCTTTAACCGGGAAAGCTTTGATAAAATGGTAAGTCTGGGCATTCTGGAATTCATGGATCAATTAAAAGCGGAGGGAAAGATAAGATATCTGGGTTTTTCCTTCCATGATGAATATGAGTCTTTTGAGTATATCATAAAATATCGGAGCTGGGACTTCTGTCAGATCCAACTGAACTACATGGATACAGAGCTTCAGGCCGGTATCCGAGGCTATCAGTTGGCTACACAATTAGGTGTTCCCATTATCGTAATGGAACCGGTAAAGGGTGGTTCTATCGCGAAGCTTCCTCCCACTGCAGTACCGATCTTTGATGAAATCCATCCTGGTAAGACTCCTGCTTCCTGGGCAATCCGCTGGGTGGCTTCTCTTACGAACGTGAAGGTAATATTGAGCGGAATGTCTGATATGGAGCAGGTTAAGGATAATCTGGATACCCTTAGCGAATTCCAGCCACTTAACAAAGCGGAATATGACGCTATCGAAGCCGTAGCTAATATCCTCAGAAACCGAGTTAAAAACGGTTGTACCGGTTGCTCCTACTGTATGCCCTGTCCGGCGGGCGTAGATATTCCAAGAAGCTTTAGCTTATGGAATGATTACGGAAGATACGAGAATCGAGGAGAGATGAAATGGCAATGGACCTTCAACTTTGAGGAGGCAAAGAAAGCTAAGAATTGCATCGAATGCGGTCAATGTGAAGAAGCCTGCCCTCAGAAGCTGCGCATACGAGAGGACCTAAAGATTGTACAGCTTGAATTTGATGCAATTCAAGCAAGTTAGCTTCGTAACGTTTCATGTATCATATATAAAGCAGGAGAGCTTATGCAAGCTCTCCTACCCTCCAATATAATATTATCAATCCTTTAATCACTCTATACAACCAATCTCTTAGTATCCCGGATAGTATTACTCATTTCTGTTTTCTCTTTAGTGTATACTCCATCACCATTCTTGACGCAATACCCAGTGCTATATTAATAACAAGAAATAGTAGCAAGAACATGCGAGATATATTATTTTCCTTCCAAAAATATAGTATGGATATGAATAGTATCATTCCCACAAGATTAGCCAGTGTCAGCGATACTATCCTTTTCCATAATCGTCCTTCCACCTTCGCAGAATATAATCGGAACACATGATAGATGATCAGATCGATCACAACGATATAAAGTAGGAAGCTTACGTACCGACTGAGGGGATAATAATAGCCCAACTCTTCCCGAAAGATCGGTCTATAGAATCTCAAGTAATATGCCAGAAAATATGCAATAATGATGAAGCAAGCATCTAGGATAACCGGAAGATATTTTACAAGCTTCTGTTTATTCTTCATAGATATACACCTTCTTTTCTCAAACTAACTAAGGATTATTATCTACTGTCGGATCTAGAGCAAATAATTATTATCCTCGTTGGCCAACTCAAGCGTTCTTAATTCATAGGTTTTACACCCGGAGGCAATAAACGGATCCGATTCTGCGGTCGCGATTGCTTCCTTCCTATCGTCTGCTGAGAAAACAACCATCCCACCCGGATAATCCTGAAAGGGTCCGCAAAGAATTAGCCTTCCTTGCGTGTCCAGGGCTCTCAGATGCTCCACATGGCTCTTAACTAAGGCTTCATTGAGCGGTTGTTGATTTTTCATTAAGTAAACAAAAGTCATAATGATACCTCCATGTTAGAAGAAGCTTTATTAACATTACCCTAACTACTGGTATTATAAACCATTAATATAGAATTTTCCATATGATTTCCATAAATATCTATGGACTTCCAGTTAAAAATGACAAAAATTAATGGGGAGCCATACCCATCAACATAGGTTCGTTCTAAAGTAACAACACAAAAAGGGGGTGTTTATACAACACCCCCAGATCACGTTCATTATTTTATTACAAAATTGTAATTACATCATGCCCATTCCGCCGGCACCTGCAGGCATTGCGGGTTCATTGCTCTTAATATTAGCTACAACAGACTCTGTAGTTAATAAGGTAGATGCAACACTGGTAGCATTCTGAAGTGCGCTTCTTGTAACCTTAGTGGGATCAAGAATTCCAGCTTCTACCATATCTACATAGGACTCAGCCAATACATCAAAGCCGATACCGGTCTTGCTTTCCTTAACCTTGCTGATTACTACCGCACCTTCCATACCGGCATTGTAAACGATGCTGAATAAAGGAGCCTCCAGAGCCTTAAGGATGATATTAGCACCGGTCTTCTCGTCACCGGTTAAGCTCTCTGCAAATTTAGCAACTTCCTTGGAAGCATGAATGTAAGCAGAACCACCACCTGCAACAATACCTTCTTCTACGGCTGCTCTGGTTGCTGCGAGAGCATCTTCCATACGAAGCTTATTTTCCTTCATCTCTGTCTCGGTAGCTGCACCAACGCGAATTACTGCAACACCCCCTGCAAGCTTCGCAAGTCTTTCTTGTAACTTCTCTTTATCAAATTCAGAGGTAGTCTCTTCAATCTGAGCCTTGATCTGAGCGATTCTCTGAGAAATATCATTCTTTTCGCCTTCACCGTCAACGATGATGGTATTTTCCTTCTGAACCTTAACACTCTTCGCACGGCCTAACTGCTCTAAGGTTGCTTCCTTCAGGTCAAGACCAAGTTCATCGGAGATTACGGTACCACCGGTTAAGATCGCGATATCCTGAAGCATAGCTTTTCTTCTGTCTCCATAACCGGGAGCCTTAACAGCAACTGCAGTAAAGGTTCCTCTTAATTTATTAAGTACTAAAGTAGTAAGAGCCTCACCCTCAACATCTTCAGCGATAATTAATAATCTAGCACCGGTCTGAACGATCTGCTCCAGAACGGGTAAGATTTCCTGAATGTTGGAAATCTTCTTATCAGTAATCAGGATATAAGGATTATCTAAGTTCGCTTCCATCTTATCCATATCGGTACACATATATGCGGAAACGTATCCACGATCAAATTGCATACCTTCTACTAAGTCAAGCTCCGTCTTCATGGTTTTGGACTCTTCGATAGTGATTACGCCATCGTTAGAAACCTTCTCCATAGCATCAGCAACTAACTGGCCAACCTCATCATCGCCTGCAGAGATTGCCGCAACTCTTGCGATCTGCTCTTTACCCTTTAAGGTTGAGCTCATCTTCAAGATGGAATCAACAGCCACATCCGTAGCCTTCTTCATACCTCTTCTTAAGATAATCGGATTCGCACCGGCTGCTAAGTTCTTAATTCCTTCGGTGATCATTGCTTGTGCAAGAACAGTAGCGGTTGTTGTGCCATCACCTGCTACATCATTGGTCTTGGTTGCAACTTCTTTCACGAGCTGTGCGCCCATGTTCTCAAAAGGATCATCTAGTTCAATTTCCTTTGCAATGGTAACACCGTCGTTAGTAATCAGCGGTGCTCCGAAGGATTTGTCAAGAACAACATTTCTGCCCTTAGGACCAAGGGTAACCTTAACTGTATTTGCTAATTTATTAGCACCAATTTCAAGCGCTGCTCTAGCCTCTGCGCCGTATTTAATTTCCTTTGCCATGGTAATATCTCTCCTTCTTCTTAGTCTTCTACGATAGCTACGATATCATTTTGCTTCACGATAATGAATTCTTCATCCTCAAGCTTTACTTCGGTTCCGGCATATTTAGAATAAATAACCTTGTCACCAACCTTAACTTGCATCGTGATCTCTTTCCCGTCAACCATTCCGCCGGGTCCAACTGCGATTACCTGAGCCTGCTGGGGTTTTTCCTTCGCCTGACCGGGTAACACGATACCGGACTTCGTTGTCTCTTCAGCAACTAATTGCTTTAATACTACCTTATCTCCTAATGGTACAAGTTTCATTTCTTTATTCCTCCTTCAAAAATTAGTTCTAACATTGCTCGGCAATGCCTTCTACTTAGAGATTATTAGCACTCTACTAAATTGAGTGCTAATCTGATTTATATATTAGTAAATTTGCCCTTAATATGCAACTTCGTTTCCATTTAAAAATCGTAGCAAATTTAATAATTTCTCACAAATGCTCCTGTTTTCTATTTATATCTCATTTTATCTCGTTTTTATTACAGCTCAGCCATGCATATCATGTCTGAACTATTGGTACTATTTGGTCTACAATGGAAAGTCCAAAGAAAAAGTTATTACTCTTTATAGTAATAACTTTTTACTTCGTATTATTATACCAACAAACGAATCATGTGTTAGCACAATCATATAGTCTAGTATATTCCATTCTAGGGATTATATACCATAACCGCTTGTCTAAAGAATACTGTTCGTCTTCTGCATGGCTCTGGGTAATGCATCCTTTGCATTCTTCCAAGGCTCGTCCGCATAACGATAATCGAATTTATTGATAAACCATTCAAGGTCATCTCTGACACGCTTCATATTCTCAAGATACAATTCATTTAATAGCTTTAGAAAACCGTTTAACTCCTCGCCGTTCAGATACTCCTGTGCTGCACCGTATAATATCTTATAATGCCCGTTACAGAAGCCTTTCGACTGCTTGAATTTCGTACGAAATGCTTCTTCCGTATGGTATAGGTGGAAGATTGTTGCGATATACCGATCAAAGGTATTGTCAACCTTATCACATACAAAGCAGGTGTGCTCCAGTTCGCTAAGGTAATTGATTACTCCGGGAGTAGTTCCCTCCACCTTCTTACGAAACAGGGAGGGGGAAGACAACTTAATTCCTGAGCGGGTATGTTTCTCAACATCACTCACCAGCTTATCAATATGAGTCTTTAGAATTAAGGCCAAGCCAAGTCGATTCTGATTCTTATATAACTGCTCGAGATGCTTTTCGCAGAAGCCCAGTCTCGAAGTAGCTTCACGAATGTCATCCTCCATATAGCTTGGACCCATGGTAAAATCAATTGCATTCGTCTCCAGCTGCTTTCTCATGGCACAAAGAGGGCATTCCGAATCTGCTTCAAATGCATCATTTACAGGAATCGTGTACAGTTTTTCCTTCAATACTTTATCCTACCTTTTAAACAGATTTACTATCCTTGATTAAATCCTTGATGTCTCTCGCTTTTTGCTTGATTCGTTCATTCGCGTCTTTTGAGATTAGGACCTTGGATACCCAACGACTGGCATCGTCTAATTTACCGGTTTTTCTAGCCAATTCTGCCATCAGCAAGGTCATTGTTATCTCATCCATGCCACACATAGGGAAGGTTTCTTTACTGAAAGCCTCATCAAAGCCCATATACGCTTTTGCGATAAAATCCAGCTCCTCTTGCTCCATCTCTCCGATTAACTTCTTATATTCAGGAATATCCTTCGAGAGTGTCTCTGCCTTTCCTCGGAGTATCCAAGCAATCTTGAGACAGGTGTAAGCGCGCTCCGAGGTCTTTGCCTTCTTCACAATCGAATTGACTAAAGCAAGCTTATGTCTTGCAATCGCCTCGTCATAAGTAAATACTCCACCGGATTCCTTAAGCCCTTTAAAGGATGCGGAAATAGTTGTCTTTATTAAGCCTGCCTGCGTATTGGTTACATAATTAAAGAAGCGATTTAACGCTGCAAAACCACAATGAGGGCAAACGATTGCGTCATATTTCAGTGGATCCATATATTGATACACCGGTCTTAGATCCGCGTCCAGATTCAGAAGCTTTACCTTTCCGGACTTCACCATCTTTGACTTAAATTCCTTATCGCATACAGGACAGGTGAAGGTTTTGTCAAAAATAGTATCTTCTTCTGAAAATGCTGGTTTCTCATCCACCGAAGTCTTACGCTCCGATTCCTTTTCTTTCTCATCATAGATATCCATTCCAGCCAAATTATTCAGACCAAATGCTTCTAATCCAGAAAATAAATTTGCCACTGCTTATTCCCCCATTTCTCTTGAAAAAATCACAATAAATTAACAAAAGCTTCCATTCACACTATTCCGGTTTGTATGAGCTCTTAAGAGAGACGATACGATTGAATACCGGCTTGTCCGGTGTAGAATCCTTGCTATCCAGACAGAAAAAGCCTTGTCTTAGGAATTGGAAGCTATCAGGAGCCTTGGCACTCGCAATATTCGGCTCGATGTAACAATCTTTTAATACTGTGATTGAGTTCGGATTCAGGTTCAGGCTGCCGTCCTCATTATAAACACCCTTTTCCTCATCCACAATATTCTCATAAAGACGAACCTCAGCCTTCACTGCAGTCTCCGCTGCTACCCAGTGGATGGTTCCTTTCACTTTTCTCGCATTGAACCCGGAACCACTCTTTGTCTCAGGGTCGTAGGTACAATGGATTTCCGTTACGTTACCATCCGCATCTGTAATATAATCCTGACAGGTTACAAAGTAAGCGTTCATCAGACGCACCTCATTACCCGGAAATAGACGAAAATACTTCTTGGGGGGCTCGATCATAAAATCGTCCCTTTCAATATATAGTTCTCTGCCAAAGGGAACCGTTCTGTTACCCATTGACTCATTTTCTTGATTGATCGGTGCTTCCAAATACTCAATCTGTCCCTCCGGATAATTGGTAACTATCAGCTTGATCGGATCCAGAACAGCCATAATTCTGGGTCTCTTCAGTTTAAGATCTTCTCTGATACAATATTCCAGCATCGCATAATCTACTGAGCTTTGGCTTTTGGATACACCACAGAGCTCCATGAACATCTGAATGGACTCGGGAGTAAAGCCTCTTCGGCGAAGCGCACTGATGGATACCAGTCTGGGGTCATCCCAGCCGTCTACGATACCCTCTTCTACAAGCTTCTTAATATAACGCTTACCGGTGATTACATTGGTAAGGTACATCTTCGCAAATTCAATCTGCTTTGGTGGCAGCTCATATTCTAATTCTCTTACAACCCAGTCGTATAGAGGACGATGATCTTCAAATTCCAAAGTACAGATAGAGTGAGTCACACTTTCAATTGCATCCTCAATCGGATGAGCAAAATCATACATCGGATAAATACACCATTTATCACCGGTATTATGATGAGGGATATTCGCTACGCGGTAAATGACCGGATCTCTCATATTAATATTGGGCGATGCCATATCAATCTTAGCGCGAAGTACTCTGGAGCCATCTGCAAACTTACCGGCTCTCATATCCTCGAACAAGCTGAGATTATCTTCGATGCTTCGATCGCGATACGGGCTATTCTTTCCTGGCTCCGTTAAGGTTCCACGATACTCTCTGATCTGCTCTGCTGTGAGATCGCACACAAAAGCTTTCCCTTTCTTAATGAGCTTTACCGCTGCTTCATACATTTGCTCAAAATAGTCGGAGGCAAAGAATAGACGATCCTCAAAGTCTCCGCCGATCCATTTTACATCTTCGATAATGGAATCAACGAACTCTGTCTTCTCTTTGGTCGGATTGGTGTCATCAAAACGAAGATTGAATTTACCGCCATATTTTTTAGCCAAACCATAATTCAAAAGGATTGACTTAGCATGTCCGATATGAAGATATCCGTTGGGTTCTGGCGGAAATCTGGTTACAATATTCTTTACCTTGCCCTCTTCCAGATCCTTTTCAATAATCATTTCAATAAAATTCTTGGAAACTACTTCTTTTTCATTCGTTTCCAACTTATTTTCCTCTATCATGTCTTTGTTATCCATGAAAACCTCCTGGTATACAATCTACTATTTTCTCTTATGTCATTATTAGCCCATTTTCCTTATATATATACAGATATGATATATAATAACACAGTTTTATGTAAGAGAAAAGAGTGAAAAAATATAGATTATAAGACGGCTTAAGAATCCTAACCAAAATCAATCTTTCATTAACCAATAAAAATATCAATCAAGCTAAATTCCTGATTATAAGAAGAAAAAGCTTTGGTTATATCTCAAGGAAGTATATACCATAATCATTTTGACTTTCTCCATAATCTCTACATAACTATTTATTAAACTTGTCTCATCAGCAAAATAAAAACACAGGAGTATAACTGAAATGAAAAAATTATATTACAAGTATTTGGTTTACATTATCTATTTCTTAGGCATAGGAATGACCTCCAGCGGAATTGTTTTGATGCCATTTAACCCTATGAGATACTCCATCATTCTTGGGGTTGGACTAAGTCTCTTTATCGCAGGATCTGTATTTAATGAGGTTGTTATCGATAAAAAGAATCTCTCTGTTATACAAAGTATTCGACTTATTCTGTTATCCTTGACCTTAGCAATTGGGATTGGTATGATTAGTGGCGGTATTTCGCATTTTAAAGAAAGCCCGTCTTATGTCTCATATCTTATCCCCTTGGGTGTTGTCATATCCTTTACTAGCTTTGCAGTAAAAAATGATTTTCAATTGACCAAAAAAGATAAAATAACATCATTTGCAGCTATTATTTTCTGTGCACTTCTTATTTTCATTGGTCTATCCATTGCAGCTTCTACGATGATGGGTATGCCCACCGGAGGAGACATCTTTAAAGGCGGTCATTGAAATAGAAAAGAATAGCATCGTGAAAGCATTTTATAAGCAAGCTTATAAATGTGAACTGACTGAGGTTGTTCACATTTGTACTATGAACCTATCACGCACACAACAAAAGAGGTTGTTCCTTTGAACAACCTCTTTTGTCATATATTAAAATCGTAATATGTATTTATTTCGAGCGATAAAAAATATGGTCATCGATAATCTTATAATCAGAATACTTTCTCTTGATGCTGCTTGCACTTCTCTTGTTTTGGAAGCAAAGATAGCTTCCGATATTATTTGTTCCTGTCAAAGCAGCCTTTGCAGCCTTGATTGCTTTATTTAATGCTTTCTTCTGAGCTTCCGGATTAGCACCGGTGAATTTGCGGGAATCATAAAGCTTTAAAGCTTTATCCATCATACTCACACCGGATTTGCCTTTTATCGTTACCGCAAACTGTACAGACCATTTATTATCATAGATTACTTCTTTTACTGTATTCACATGCCAGTATGCATCGCTTTTTGCTCTGTTTAGTACAACATTTGCTACAGCCAGCATACCATTGTAATTCTGGTTGCCTGCTTCTGTATAGACAAGACATGCTAATAAGCGTAAATCACTCTCGGAATAAGTAGGCTTTTCTACCGCCGGCTCCTTATCCTCTTCTGTGGTCTCCTCCGCCTCCTCAGCTGCTGTATCTTCCGGAGTGGGTGCCTCATAACGAAGTTCGCCTTGTTCATCGATATAGTAGCCTTCCTGTAACAGAAGATCCATATTCCCATCGGTGGGGTCAAGAGCTAATACGTTCTGTGTTGTATCGGTTGTCTGTTCCTCTATTGTGTTATCCGTACTCGATGTATCTCCGGTAGCTTCTGTAGTCCCTTGTACCGTTACTGTTGTTCCACCCATCTCTGATGCATAAGCAGTAGCACCAAACAGGTTGGTTAGCAGCAACGCTGCAATTATCGTAGTCAGAAGTTTCTTGGTTAATCTCATATTGGATCTCCTTAAATGTTACATTTTTGGGATATAGATTACAAATCTGTTAACAATTACTTAATAATTATAACATAAATAATTAAAAAATCAACCCTGAATTTTGATAACAGTTCAGCCATACAAAAAATAACCACGATCGGCGGGGAGGAAACTCGTTTTCTCCCCGCCGATTGTGATTATTTTTGTAAGGCGTTCTGCCTAAGCGAGATGTAGCGAAGCGAAATCGAGCTTATGGCTGAACTGTTATATTTCTTCCGATTCTATTCCTGATTCTTGCTACGATATTCTGCCAGTAATAAATCCAACATACGTCCATAGCTTTTTACACCATCTGTCTGGGCATTTGCTTTCAGATAAGTATCATTGATTCTATTCGAGACAGTACTGACTACGGTATCCTCATACTGCTGCCAATACTCGGAATTCGCACGTATATCCTTTACCACACCCTCGCTATAACCGCTTCGGATCTCAAAGTACAGCTCCGGGCTCTGGTTATACAGAGCATTCCCGGCGATAATTAGTGCCAGCATGGTGCTACTGTATTGCAAATCTACGTTTTCAGACTTCATACCGGCCAGATAAGCCACAAAGTTCGCTTCATCCTCTCTCATGAACCCCCTAAGATGAGCCAGCTCATGCAGCATTGTTACGGGTATGGAATAATCCGGAACGTCAACATTCACATTTGCCTCCATTGTAAAAGGAAAGAAGATTCCGGTGATCTCTGTTTGTGACATTAATTTGGAGAGAAGAATGGGCTTAGGTGCCCCGTAAAACCCTCCCAGCACCGGGTATTCCTCGGCAAGCAGCTCGTAGGCTTCGTCGGCTAGCTTTGCTAATTTCATATCATTTACCGATAGTTTAAAAACTCCCGCATCGTCGGTCACCGTTACCTTTGCACGCAGTTCATTGGCTTTAAACATCAGACTTTCTGTCAATGAGTACAGCTCTTCGACCGATGACTCAGCAATCTCAAGATTAGAATAGGAAGTAAAGGGATATCGGTAATAATTTAATCCCGCTAATATTGTAAACAGAAACAGAAGGATGCTTACAGTACAAAGAACATTGAGTATGCCTCTCCTCCATCGCTCTCCCCTATCCTTCTTGTCCAATATCATTCGGAGTACGAAACGCATTAACAGCACTAAGATTACAAAGGGCAGAAGAATCACCAGAAGCTCAGCAACCGAAAAAGGGAACAAACCGGTAACAGAGGAAATAAATTGAGAAATCCATTTATATATATGCTTCGCATAGATCTGCTCGGAAAAAAAACTACTTTTTCTGGCTATTAAGATTAATATGAAAGAGATCGGTATCAGTAATAACAGATAGATACGTTTATATCGGAATAGCTTCTTCACCTGGTAGACCCCCGTCTGTTCGTACAATAGTTATATGTACCTATAATAGTAGCATGGAACAACATAACCCGCAACAGTTTGCATAAGGAAAAACCCAGAAAACTATTACCAATAATGCGATTTGTACAAAAAATAAACACAATTATTAAGTCCCCCTTAAAAATGAGGTTTTCTCAAACAGTACAATATAGAAGGAAAGAACAACATCATCCGTCATTGTATCTCGAGATGAATGTTATTCTTTCCTTCAAATTTAACTTATGTTATTCGATAATTATTTGCTAATAAGGTTATATGGTTCATACTACTTATTATCAATTACCATATCACAAAAAATTATATTTGCTTCTTCCTCTTAGAACTTAGGAACCACAGCACCGTCATAGGTATCATTAATGAATTTCTTCACTACATCACTTTGTAACGCTTTGATTAATGCCTTGATGTCTGATCTGTCTTCATCACCGGCATTAACTGCTACAATATTACCATAGGTTTCCGCTGCGATTGAGTCCTTATCTTCGAATGCGATTGCATCACTTGCTACATTCAATCCTGCCTCGATTGCATAGTTACCATTGATAACTGCCATGTCAACATCCTGTAAGGAACGTGCCAGCTGAGCTGCTTCGATTTCTACGATATCAAGATTCTTAGGGTTCTCGATGATATCATTCTTGGTTGCTTTTAAACCAACATTTGCAGTTAACTTAATCAAGCCCTGTGCTTCCAGTAACAATAATGCTCTCGCCTCGTTGGTAGCATCGTTGGGAACGGCAATCTGTGCTCCATCTGCCAAAGCATCAAAGGTAGCCGTCTTTCCGGGATATACGCCAAAGGGCTCATAGTGGATAATTCCTGCAGATACGATATCTGTCTTATTCTCTGTGTTAAACTGATCAAGATAAGGCTGATGCTGGAAGTAATTTGCGTCCAGATCTTTGCTGTCAAGAGCAAGATTCGGCTGCACATAATCAGCATATTCAACGATCTCAAGCTCATAACCTTCTGCTTCCAGTGCGGGTCTTGCCTGTTCCAAAATCTCTGCATGGGGTGTGGAGCTGGCTCCAACAACAAGCTTCTTGTCTGCTCCATCTTTCTTCGCACATCCGGTAAAGATGGCGGTAAGTAAGGTAAGTACTACTAAAATTGATATGATTCTCTTCATAATGAAATCCTCCATTTTCTTTTATTATTTATATTCTTTTATCTGCACGGTTCATCCATCTAAAACCAGCTTCCTGAATGAGCTGTACAATTAAGACCAGTATTACTACAGTAACGAGCATAATCTCCGTCTCATAGCGATAATAACCGTAACGGATCGCTATATCACCAAGACCACCACCGCCGACAATACCTGCCATAGCGGAGTAGCTTAAAATTGTTGTGACTGCAATGGCACCTCCAACAATCAGGGAAGGCATTGCTTCGGGAATAAGTACTTTATAGATAATCTGTAATGGGGTTGCCCCCATAGACTGAGCCGCCTCGATGACTCCCTTATCTACTTCCTTCAAAGACGATTCCACTATTCTGGCGATATAGGGAGCAGAAGCGATAATCAACGGAACAACAACTGCGGTAGAACCAAGGGTGGTTCCGACAACTAATCTTGTGAAAGGCATTACTGTTATCAACAAAATGATAAAAGGTATGGAACGGACCAAGTTCACGATTACACCAAGTACCTTATTCAATGGTACAAAGGGAGCAATTCCATCTTTGTCTGTCACTACCAGTAATACCCCAAGAGGTAGACCAATCAGATAGGCGATTAGGGAGGAGAAAAAGGTCATATATAGGGTTTCAAGAATTCCAACACCAAGCATCTTTACAACTGCTTCACTCCACATGCTATCTCACCTCCTCATAGGGAATTTGATGGGTTTTAAGGTAGTTAATGATTTTATTATATCCGTTTTCGTCGTCAGGCAGCTGAATTACCATCTGCCCAAAGGCTTTCCCATCGATGTCTTTGGTATCGGCAAACATAATATTTACCGGTGTCTTGCTCTCCAATACCATATTTGAAATAACCGGTTCAAAGGAGGATTTTCCGTCAAAGATAATACGGCATTTCCGTTCACCGATATAATTCTCAATGTGTGTCTCTCCGGAGAACACCAATTGTCTAGCGATCTTGGATTTTGGTCTTACAAAGACCTCCTCCACTTCACCAACCTCTGCGATATGGCTCTGATCAATGATTGCTACTCGGTTGCAGATCTCTTCAATAACACTCATTTCATGGGTAATCACGATCACCGTAATTCCAAGCTTCTGATTAATCTCCTTTAAGAGATTTAAGATAGAGCGCGTCGTTGTCGGATCCAAAGCACTGGTCGCTTCATCACAAAGCAACACCTTCGGATTGGTAGCCAATGCTCTTGCAATCGCTATTCTCTGCTTCTGCCCTCCGGACAGCTGTGCCGGATATGCCTTCGCTTTATCGGACAAACCAACAATTTCAAGAAGCTCTTTGGCTCTTGCCTTCGCTTCCTTTCCGGGTACCCCTGCCAGCTCCAGAGGAAAGCAAATATTCTGAAGTGCAGTACGCTGCATTAACAGATTGAATTGCTGAAATATCATTCCCATGGATTGTCTTGCCTTTAGCAAGTCTCTCTCTGCTAAGCTTCCCAGGTCAGCTCCATCAAATATCACCTTACCACTCGTTGGTCTCTCCAGAAAATTGATACATCGTACCAGGGTACTCTTACCGGCACCACTAAGACCAATAATACCGAATATCTCCCCTTCTGATATGGTTAGATTGATATCCTCCAGCGCCTTCACTTCATTATTCTTACTCTTAAATATTTTTCCTAATCCAATCAGCTCCACGATAGGTTTTTGATTGATCAAAACTCCCACCTCCATTATCTTTATTATCTTGTAACAATATTTAAATCTTATTAACTTCTTTTCAGAAAATTAGTTTTATACTTCGCAGTGATAAATTTTTGCTTAAAAAAAACAGGAGAGCCAGATAAGCTTCCTGTTTTGTCATTCATTCTATTCGGGAGAGAAGATGTTACTCTTTTCTTCGCATATGAAAACATCACATTCACCTATCTCGCAAATATGTCATCACCGGCATGCTGCACATACCACACATATTAGAGCACATAGTACGTAATGATGTTCTCATTGATTTCCTCCCTATCGTTAAAGTCCGATTGTCCTTTTGTTAACTATTAATTGCCATAAATCCTACATAAACGGTATGAAATATATTTATGTTGGGGTTAGTATACATGATAGGAAGAATGTTGTCAACGACATTTTTAAATTAAATCAGCAAACCAAAAATATCCATTGCATAACCGGCTAATATCCCACCGGCTAGAACAAAGGCTACATACAGTAAAATAGCACGTTTCTTCATAAAGGAAGCTAGCCCTGCGATAACCCAGGCACTGGTA
>JAEZUM010000019.1 GCA_023421075.1 Bacillota bacterium | reverse complement strand
CCTCTGCTGACTTCTGTATGTTCAGTATTACCTTGCGATAACAGTTACCTCTTTCAAGGCGTTCCATACAGATCTCCCCGGGTACTCGCACGTTCCTTCTCTCCATCCATCTGCCATATTTACCACACCCGGTTCCGTGTAGTTATTGGGCTTCGACTTGTAATGCAGCCTTACCCCCGATTGTAGCCTGATATGATTTCTGTGCGTCAGACCAGAGATTTGCCATCCGGCTTCCTTCAGATTCGAGTCACCTACGACACCCTTGCCATTGGCTATGTCCTTCCCACTACCGGGCGGACTCGGGACTTACACCCGTTGAAACGTGCGCCCGCCGGGCGCACATCAATAGCAGAGGCTACTTCAAAATGAGAAGCAGCCTCTGTTATAACAATGGTCTAATCATCATTTTCGAAATCTTTGTTTGCAGATGATACCTGATATCCGAACTCTTAATGCCAAATCACATATAATAGATACTGATTACTCCTTCTCGAGGTACTCTATGATCATCCATACGGTACAACCAGGTGAGACAGTAGATTCCATTTCAGAAAAATATGGAATAACTACTGATCAGTTAATGATAAATAATATGCTTAGTGATCCAAACCAATTACTTGCAGGTATGAGTCTTGTGGTGCCACTTCCGGTGGAAACCTACGTAGTCCGTGAAGGGGACAGCTTAGATCAAATTGCGGCAGCCTACGATACCTCCGTGATGCAGCTGCTTCGCAATAATCCCAAGCTATCTGACAGGGAATATATCTATCCGGGAGAAGAGATTATCATACGATTTAGTGATAAACCAAAATCAGACCTTTCCGTTAATGGATATGCTTTTCCCTTTATTGAAATGAATACTCTAAAAAAGACGCTACCCTACCTTACTTATCTCACTATCTTCTATTACAGAATAACATCGAATGGAGACATCGTTGATATTAATGATCAGGAATTAGTCGATACGGCAAAGGCATACGGTGTTGCACCTCTTATGTCCATCTCTCCGATTTCCCTGATTGGGGATATTGATGTAGAGGCGACTCATAATATTATTACTGACATTGACAAGCAGGAGAATCTAATCAACCAGGTAATAGAGAACCTGAATACAAAGAGTTATTATGGACTCAATATTGATGTCCAGAATGTTCTGCAGCAGGATCGGCCGCTATTTGTTGATTTTGTAGCAAATATATCCGGCAGGGTAAGACAAGAAGGCTATTACGTAAATATCACTCTTACGCCTCGTACCTTTCTGACAGGAACGGATATTATGTATCAAGGTCCGGAATACACCACTCTCGGGCAATTAACCGATGGCACGATGCTGTTATCGTATGAATGGGGTCATGCCCATAGTCCTCAACCCGCTCTGCCCCTCCTTCAGGTAAGAGCTCTTCTGGATTACTCTGTCACACAGATTCCGGCTGAAAAGATAAGTATCGGAATCCCCACAATCGGCTACGTCTGGCAACTTCCCTTTCGTCCGGGTTATTCCTTAGCCAATTCTATCACCTATAATTCTGCCCTCACCCTAGCAAGTGAGCAGGGCTCCGTAATACAGCGTGATGCGGCCTCCAAAGCTCCTTACTTTCTATATACTACAGATGCTGACTATATTGTATGGTTTCGTGATGCCATAAGTACCTCTGAACTCTTAAATCTGGTAGCAGAATATCAGCTTGAGGGGATCGGCATCTGGAATACGATGCAATTCGCTACAGGTCTGTGGTTATATATTAATGAAATGTTCAATATCAGAAAAATCGAGTAATCGACTGATGGGCCTTCCCTCAACCTTTACTTACCGCCTTATGAAGCAAGCCACTTTCCCACTTCTCCTCACTTCTCAGTCTTCTGAATATTCAGTGGTTATTTAGCGGCATCTGCTGTATAATATACTACCGGGACGGATACTGACCTACTTTCCTGCCCATATGATAAGTTGTAATAGGAGGAACTACTATGACTAGAATAGTGAAGAAAACAACGTTTAATATTTCTGATCAATCAAATAAATCCTTAAAAACCGGTGCTATCCTCGAATCGGACATGCCATTATCAAAGTCCCTGGTATGGAAGCTACAGTCAGATTTCTATGCCAATCAGGGTCCGGAGGCTTGGATCAAGGGAATTGTTCCACAGTATATTACCACGAATCCCTACATTGCGAATCTCTATGCGAAGACAGTATTCGGATATTGCAGAGATATCGCTTCCAGTGTGGATTTTGATAAGGAATCTACCATATACATCCTGGAGCTGGCCGCAGGCGTGGGGCGATTTACTTATACCTTTCTTAAGAGATTCCTTCACCTTCTGGAGCATTCCTCTCTGAGAACGTTAAAGATTAAGTATATCATAACGGATTTTGCAGAGCAGAATGTAGCTTATTGGCTAAATCACAGTTACTTAAAGCCCTTTTTTGAACAGGGTATCCTCGATTGTGCAACCTTTGATATGACACAAAGCGAAGAACTTTATTTAAGATACAGCAGTGAGAAATTAACCGCCGGAAAGCAAGATAATCCTCTGATCCTATTCGCAAACTATACCTTTGACAGTCTTCCTCAAGATACGTTCTATGTAACTCAGGGAACACTGCAGGAAGGCTTAATTACCATCACCACAAAGGGTGAACAACCTGATCCTAAGGATCAATCCATCCTTGCCGGCTTAGATTACGATTATACAGATAAGTCGATTGAGGGCATGGGTTATTACGAAGAACCTAATTTGAATGATATCCTTCTATATTATAAAGCGACACTGGAAGATACCGCTTTTTCGATGCCGATTGTTGCCTTACGATGCATCGAGCGCTTAAGAACGCTGTTCAACGATGATATTCTTTTGCTATCCACGGATAAAGGCTATCGTAATATCTCCGCTATGCAGGAGAATTATCACCCGTTTCTCTCAAAGCATGGGTCGATTTCCCTGACCGTAAACTTTCATGCCCTCGAACTGTATTTTCAGAGCCTGGGTGGAACTGCCATGCACAGTCTATATGAGCATGAGAATGTTACGATGTCCTTATTCCTGCTCAGTCAACGCTCCCATGACTTTAACGAGACCGCGATGGCATATCGGGAGATCATTGAAGGCATCGGACCGGATGATTTCTATGTGATTAAGAAAGCTATGGTACCGCATAATAAGACCCTTACCACCAAAGAGCTACTGACCTTTCTTAGATATACCGTCTGGGATGCCAGAACCTTCCTGGAATTCTACAATACCTTGCTGGAGCATATCGCAGAAAAGGAGAATTTTCCAAAGGAAGAATTGATTGCCGTATTGCATCAGGTCTGGGAACACTATTTCCCCATTGGAGAAGAGGGGGATCTATCCTCCTGTCTGGGTTCCTTATTCGCCTACTTTGGTTATGATGAAGATGCTATTCGTATGTACTGCTCCTCCTTAGAATACTACGGTGAGGACCCTGCCATATATTATGAGCTTGCACTCTGCTATTACAATCTTCAAGAATTTGATCAATCTCTGGAACATATAAATCGGTCGCTCTCCTTGGAGCCGGACTTTGAAGATAGCCTTCAGCTAAAGGCTATCCTAGAGGAGATCCTAGGAAGCACATTATAATACTCACAAATATCAGTATCACACTAAAAACGCATCATTCCTTATCGGACTGATGCGTTTCTATCGATTTATATCATTTGATATTTATATATTCATATCCCGCCTCTGATAGAAGTAGTATGTCGATACTGCCAGGATTGCGGTCAATAGAATGGACAGCAGTGTTACCGTCACACTGACCTCTCCCTGTTTTACTGCTTTCTCAAGACTAAAGTAATTGAGTGGTGCCAATATATCAAGAAACTTTAACTCCTCCACCAGACCGGTAATCTTGGTTAATACAAAGCCTGCCAGCAGGATATTCACCGCAACGGTTCCGGATCTTTTACTCTTTCGTAAGGTAGCAGCGATTACGGTTCCCAGTGTCAGATAAATCAGCTGGACCAGGAACATGGTTGCATGTAACAGTAATATTTCCTTCGTAATGTCCTCTCCTGTGTCAAAGGTAGACACAATCGCCAAGGAGGAGAGGATACATACAATATTAATAACCACAATATTAGTGAGAGCAGCCAGCAGTTTTGAGGTAAGGATCACTCTTCTTGATATCGGTTTTGCCATTAAGAACTCTGTCGTCTTATCTCGTTCTTCTCTTGCTAGAATACCGTTACCCAGCAACACGGCATGAATTGCTACCGTCAGCTGAATATAGGGAAACAGAAATGCATAAAAACCGCTCATTGCTGTTACATCGAACTCACCAAAACCTAATATGACCTTCATCGTATGTGGCAAGGTATCGAATACATCCGCACCGGCTCCGCCCGAAGCATAAGCCGTATATTTACCCATTCCGCTCATAACCAGCATAAACATACATACACTCCAGATGATCAAAGCTTTTCGATGGGCCTTACATTCTCTAATAAATACATTCATAATCGGACCTCCTTATTCGTCCATCAAATTAGCTTACCGCATGGATATCCTTCTTCCAATAGATCAGATAGCTGGCAACAATCGAAACAACAACTACGACTACTGACACGATGATATAGAAGCTCTCATAACTGCCGTTATCAAGAATATAAAATACGTCAAAGTACTTGAACGGTGAAAGCATACGTTCCAAGGTATCACTGCGATCAGTTACAAGAAAGGCTCCGATAAAATAAAAACCGAAGACTAACCCCAGGGATAAAGGAAGTATATTCTTAAGCTTCTTAAAGAACATGGAGGCTAGCATACCAATCGCTATAAATATAATCTGAACAAACAACATTGTAAGGTTGATCATCAAGAACAGCTTATTACTGAAATCCTCTATCTTAATCATATTGGCTAAGGTCGTCGATGCAACGATGTAGATTGTATTGGTTATCACAATTGCTGTAAATGCTGCAAGAAGCTTCGCACTTACGATGGAGAAACGTGATACCGGCTTAACCAGCAGAAAATCTGCGGTTCGCTCTCTACCCTCCTTAGACAGGATGGATACTCCGATATTCATAGCCTGCACCGCTCCACATAGGATAATGAAGGTGAAGATAAAGGAGTAAAAGCCTAGCAAGGAGGTGATGTAATCCAGATTAATCCCCAGAATGTGGCGGATCGCCTCCGGATAACTTCCCAGTAATTGTCTGAATTCCTCTCCTTCATTCACAATACTGGGAAAGAGGGACAGGTAGAGCGAAGTCAGTGCAAGAATACTGATGGTCCAGGTAATTGTTGACTTTCTAAGTGACTTAAGTTCGTATAGGAACATATTCATAGCCATTAGTCCTCCTTAGCATAATAATGCATAAATATCTCCTCAAGGTCCGGTTCTTCGATGGAAATATTTCGGAGCTCTATCTCACTAACCCTCTTCATGATGGAATTGAGGTTTCCTTTGAAAATAAAGTTTGCTGTATTATTCTTAACCTCAATGCTGCTCACACCCTTAATATCAAAAGCTGCTTTGTCAATCTCGGCTTTTGCTTCAATGCTGAATCTCTTATAACTGTTCTCCTGAAGTGTACTCATCTTCTCCGTCTTGATAATCCGGCCTTCTTTGATAAATGCTACACGACTGCACATCTTCTGTACCTCGCTGAGAATATGGGAGGAGAAGAATACCGTAGCTCCCTTTTTGTTCTCTTCCGCAATCAGGTCGAAGAACTTCTGCTGCATCAAGGGATCCAGACCACTGGTCGGTTCATCAAGGATAATTAATTTCGGCTCATGAAGAAGCCCCTGCACGATACCAACCTTCTTCTTATTACCGTAGGAAAGATCATCGATCTTCTTCTTCAGATCCAGATCCATAATCTGAGCCAGCTCATTGATCCGCATCGTACAGTCTTTTTTGTAGAAGCTGGCGGAATATTTCAGCAGATCGATAACCCTCATATTATCATAATAAAATACCTCAGAAGGAAGATAGCCAAGCTCCTTTCTTATCTCCGGGTACTGGGTACAGCTCTTTCCGAAGATTGTAGCCGTTCCCTTCGTCGGATAAATAAGACCAAGAAGGGTACGGATTGTCGTAGATTTGCCCGCTCCGTTGGGACCTATAAAACCGAAGATCTCACCCTCCTCCACATTAAGATTAAGGTCTATGACACCTCTGGATTTTCTGTAATTCTTCGTGAGATCTTTAATTTCAATTACATTCATACCGATATCCTCCAATTTTTATTTTAATTCCTTCCGTAGTAACCCGTCTGTTATCACACAAATGCTCATAAATATTCTTCCTTGTATAGATTTCTTCTCAGGAGCTCCATCGCTTCATAAAATTCCCCAAGCTTAGCATCTAATTCCGATTCCTTCATACTTTTGGATGGACCGGAGAAGCCTTCCGCCATCCAGGTCAACATCTTCATAATGAGTGTTACATCGACCCCCTCTTTGAACTTGGAATAATCCATCCCATCAAAGGCTATGGTATTTCTTAGACCCTCACTCCTTGACAATAATTCGATTATTCCTCCCCGAACCTCCTCGTTGGTCTCAAAATATACGCTGTATAGAAAGGACAGGATTGCCGGGTGCTTTTTGATTACAGACATCTTGATGGTCGTAGCCATCACTAATCGGTCAAAGAAATCCGTTACATTATGATTGAACTTTTCCGTTATTTCTCCCATCATTAAACTACCGCAATAGTTCAGCAGATAGAAGTATAAATCCTTCTTTGTACCGAAATAATGAAATATCATTGCCTTTGATATCCCGGCTGCTGCCGCGATATCACTTACTGAGGTTTTCTTATAACCGTTAGTACCAAAGGTTTCAAGAGCTGCATTAATAATTGTATTTTGTTTCTCGAATGGTATATTGTGAAACTTCTCCAAGATCATCACCTTCCGTAGTTATCAACCGAATCGGTTTATAAAGCTAGTATACTACTATAAACCGATTCGGTCAACGGAGAAATGTTACGTTAATGTAATTCTAATCATCTCTTGAATAATGCTATCGACAGGGTCTGATTCATATATTGATACGAAAAAAGATGGATCAGCTCTCCTCACAAATGTTCGTCAAACCGTGTATTGGGGGAGTTGATCCATCTATTAATGTAATAATCGTTCCTGCTTTGCCGGGATATGGACGGTCATCGTAGTCCCTTTTCCTTCCTCACTGGTAAAGTCGATGGTACCCTCTAGCAGCTCAAGGATTCTCTTGACAATGGACAAGCCTAAACCACTGCCTTGCTTTTTATGTGATTCATCACATTGATAAAATTTATCGAAAATTTTATCCTGTTTCTCCTTGGGTATCCCAATTCCTTCATCGGATATCGTCACAGACAGCTTGCTGTTCTCAATAGCCGTAAGGATCCGGATCGTACCTCCCTGATGAGAGTATTTAATCGCATTATCAATTAGATTTGTCCATACCTGAAATAATAGGTCATAATCGCCGAGCAGGCTATTCTTCTCCAGCTGAATGTCAAAATTAATATTCTTGTCAGACCATTTTTCATTCAAAAGAATGATACAGCGTCTGATTTGCTCATCAATCTGAACCTTTTGCTTCCTCTCAACAATAAACTGATTATCGAGTCGGGACATCCGAAGCATATTCTCACACAATCTGGATAACCGCAGTGATTCCTGATTCAGATAGGTCAGATACTCCGTCTGCTCCTCTTCCTTCAGTCCTCCGTCAAGAAGAATCTCTGAAAAGCCTGTAATTGCTGCAACCGGTGTCTTTATCTCATGAGAAACATTGCTCATGAAATCCTTACGCATATAATCCATTCCACTCAGTTCCTTGGCCATCTTGTTAAAGTTATCGGCTAGCTCATCAATCTCATCTGAATAATAACCCCCCTGCAGCTTTCGATGACTCTTGGTGAATTCCAGCTGTACGGTAAAATCTCCGTTGGTGACCTTCTTCACCCCCTCGCTGATCTTGAGAATCGGGTTGGTAATATAGAGTGCCTCATGCCATAAAAGGATTCCGCCGATCAGCATGGTTAAAGCACATACGATCAGACACATAATCACTGCTACCGTTACCGTCATCGGTTTGTCATAGATAGAATAGAAGCCCAGAACCACCAGTAGGCAAGCGAAGCAGCAAGATACGCAAAGCGTTATGATGGATGCCAAGGCCAATTTAAGCCGCAACGACATCTTAACCGTGTTCTTTCCGGTGTTCTTGTTCATCGGTCACAATCCTTTCTTATAGCTTCGATTTATAGCCAAGACCACGGATTGTAACTAGTTCAAAATCCGGGCATTCTTCAAATTTTCTGCGGAGCTTCTTAATATGGGAATCCACCGTCCGGTCATCCGCCTCCGAGTCCATTCCCCAGATCTCGTCCATCAATTCCTGTCTCGTAAAAATCTTATTCGGGTTACTGAGTAATTTGAACAACAGATAGAATTCCTTCGGAGGAAGGTCGAATTCTTCATTCTTGGTCGTTACTGTTAAGGCGTCATAGTCAAGAACCGTATTACCAATCATCAGCTTCTTTTCATTTGCGATTTGTGCCCGTCTAAGCAAAGCCTTCACGCGTAGCACCATTTCCTTCATATGAATTGGCTTTATCATGTAATCATCGGTTCCGGCATGAAATCCCTTCTCCATGTCTTCCATCTGGTTCTTCGCCGTAATCATAAGGATTGGCAGTGTATAAGCCGCACTGCGCAGCTCCCTGGTTAGTTGATAACCATCCATCCTTGGCATCATAATATCACAGATGATCAGATCCACGTGCTCCTTATCTAAGAGCTCCAGGGCTTCCTCCCCATCAAAGGCGGCAAAGACACGGTATGCTTCCTGCTTTAGCTTCACACAAATCATCTTATTCAGAGTTTCATCATCTTCCACAACCAGGATTGAAAACATTCCCTCACCTCACCTCTTACGTGTTGGCTGCTCTTTTCAATTCGCCATTATCAAGGCGGTATACTGCATCAACAAGATCCAGAACCCGTTCATCATGAGTTACCATAATCGCAGCCTTATTATGCTTCACTACTTCTTTTTTAATCATCTCAACTACTTGTCTTCCACGTATTCCATCCAGGCTGGCGGTAGGCTCATCTGCCAGAATGAGTTCCGGATTATTCATAAAGGCTCTTGCTATGGCGACACGCTGCTTTTCACCACCGGACATCTTCGAGGGATACTTATTCGCACAGGCTGTCAGCCCCAGATCCTCCAGCATCTCATCTGCATTCATACGAGGTTTGCCGTTCTTCTTATTCATGTCAATCACGAGCTGTAGCTGTTCCTTCGCTGTCAGATAGGGCAATAGATGATGATTCTGGAAGATGAAGCCGATCTTCTCTCTGCGGATTTTAGTCAGCAGCTTGTTCTCCTTCTTCATGATCTTCGCTTCCCCTATCATAACACTACCATCCGTAGGTGACAGCAGCGCTCCCGGGATTGACAGGAAGGTGCTTTTGCCCGAACCGGAGGGTCCTACGATTGCGATGAACTCGCCCGGCTTTACCTTCAGGGAAATGTCCTTCAGAACCAGATTCTCCTGCTCTCCATCCTGATATATCTTTGATATATTACTTAATTGCAATGCATATTCGTTCTTCATCATTCATTACCTCCTATTATAACAATTGGATCAACTTTTGCAACTTTTCTTGTTGATACCAGACTGGTGCATAACGATATGACAACGAACACAACCGATACCACCGCTACGATGGGTAGTTTTAGATAGAAAGGCATACTGCTCGGCAGCATAGAAGCCATACCGAAGGCTAACAGGTTACCGGCTATTACTCCGATCAGCGACAGGATAAGTACCTGACTCGTGATAATTCCGGTCAGTTCTCCCATCCCCATTCCGATTGCCTTCAGTACACCGAACTGCTTCTGCTTCTGAATGGTTATTACATAGAAGAAGACACCCAGGATTGCTGCCGAGATCACCACCAGAACCCATAAGATCATATTAATTGTGATCTGCTCTGCAGAATATCCGGGAATATGTTCTACGATGGTTGCTTTATCCACCACAGTCAGCCCTTCGATGTGGATATCACTGATATCCTCCCCTTGTACCGCAATTGCATGATATTTCTGGATATAAGAAGGGTTAATCTCCTGATTGATGGCGGCATAGGTCTCGGTTGAGAGAAAGCCTACCGGAGAATGTCCGTACATCTCATCCTTCACAAAGCCTACCACCGTAAGGGACAGTCCGGAAGCAGCATCCTCTACGACATCTCCGATTGTTATCCCCTCCTCCGCAAAGGAATCATCGAGAACAACGGTGAGCTCACTAGCGGAAGCAGTGAAGAGCTGACCTTCGCTTAGCTTCGGAGCGAGGAAGCTATCCGGGTCTAGAGCGAAATAGGTAACGTCTAATTTTGCATCACTGCCCTCTGTTCTCAGATTCATTCGCTGGATATCGAGAGGAGTCACCGGATCCTTCGTTAATTCGGAAACCTGCTCTAATACATCGGTAGACATACCGGATATGGCAATCAGATTCTCTGCATCCTCACTGATGACAAAGTATTTGGCATCGGTATTCTCGATGGATGCACTGACTGCTCTTGCCAGTCCATTTGCCAGACCTGAAAGAAAAATCACCATAAAGATCATAAGGATCAGGATGCTTTCAATTAATAGATATTTTGTCTTGCTGTACTTCAACTCTTTCCATGCTAATTTCATGTATTTCTCCATTTCTGCTACGTTGTTATCTCAATATGTTCCTTGTAAATTCCTCTGCCGCTTTCAGGTCCTTCTCATCCGGCTTGCCGCGATACAGGGATGCAAATTGCCCACGACAATAGAAATCCTTCGAATCTACCTTAATCTTCTTAGCCATAAGTAATTTGGATATACTGGGGTATGCACGCTCGATCAAGGCTGAGGTTGAGAAGATAACCACCTTACCTACCTTTTTCTTATCCAGTCCATCGATAAAGCTCTTCACACTCTTATCAATTCCGGCCCAGTACACCGATGCTCCGAGAAAGAGAACATCCACCGCCTCTGTTAAATCGGTATCTATGGTTTCTGCCCTGCATCCTGCAGTTTCAGCGATTTTATCAGCAAGCTTTTTCGTATTTCCGGTCTGTGAATAATATCTTACTGCCACTTTTATGTTCTTCATAATGCCTCCCATTCTCCGTTATGTACGGTCATTCCATGTATGATTTTCCTAATATAACTGCCGAATATGACCTGAATATGACCAAAAACAAAAAATCCGCTAACTTTTTAGGCCAGCGGATGTGTAATAACCAAATGATTGTGATCCATTCAAACTCTGAGTTCTATGTATTTTTGTTTTTGGCTCTGTCAAGGAATAGAAATGCTTGCTTATAAAGCATGGAGGAAGCCCCCACATTTCTCCACCAGCCATAATGCCAGGGTGTATAGCGATAGTATTTCTCCACCTCCATAATAAGAGCCAGATATCCCAGAGCAATTGCATATCGAATTTTCTCTACTTCGGTTACGATAACCGGTTTCTCTGCTACTTCATTATAGGCAGCGAGACTTTTCTTCTTCTCATCAAGTGGGGTCATCATTTCCAGACAGACGAAATCAGCGATGGGATCCCCCCAAAAGCTTCGCTCCGGATCGATCCAGGCATATTTAATCTCGCCATTCTCTCTCCTACAGATAATATTCGGTGCCCACAGATCAAAGTTAACCATGGTACATTCCACTTGCATAAGCACTTCTTTATACTGATCGATGAAGGCCAGCAGCTTTTTACCCCGACTTGAGCCTCTTCCCTTTTTCTTACCGTCTTTGAGTACAGTGCTGACCATCCCTCGAATCGCCAGATACCAGTTATCATAAAGCTCATTCTGAATATACCCGCACTTATCGTTCTTAATCCTATGGATCTGAGCCAGCATCCTTGCCATCTGAGCATTGCCTTCGGCTTTCTCTTCCTCTGACATTTCCATCTGATCCATCTGCTGCCCCAGTAATTTTTCCATAATAAAGTAATCGGTTGGAATAATCTTCTTCTGATAATCCTCATAATAAACTTTAGGGACAATAACGGAAGTATTCTCTCTGATTTGTTGATACCAGAACACCTCAGAGGCCATCATGTTCTTCTCGTAGGTTAGTACAGATATATTCTCGGCAGGAGCAATTTTGAGAACATATTCCCGCTCTCCTGCTTTTGCACAGTAGACCGCATTGTATTCTCCGGCACCGAGGGGCTCTATATCGGTAACTCCTTCTATTCCTGCTGATCGGAATAATCTCAAGATGGTTGCATTATCAACGTGATATTTGGTTCTACTAATCATAAGTACCTCCCTAATTATATAGAATTAACTCGTTATGTATTATGGTAACGTTTTCTGAAATCTTCTGAGAAGCCATAAGGAAATGATACAAAGTATCCCTTCCGCAATTACCTCGGATAGCCATATGCCGTTAAGCTGAAATAGTAACGCCATAAGAATGAGAACCGGAATCCTGATGATCAGTGTACTGCCTAAGGATAACCAAGTGGCGGTAAAGGCATTCCCCGTTGATTGAAAATACGAGGATACCATCAGCATAATTCCGGATAAGGGAAGCGCCAGCGCCATCAACCGAAGAGCTGAGATTCCTGCAGTGATAACCTCCCTGTCTTTACTCATGATTCCTAACAAAACCGAGGGAATTATCAAGCATATAACACATACCAGAAGTCCGTAACTAAAGGATACCACCATCGATAATCGTATTGCTTTCTTGACACGACGATATTCCTTCCTGCCGAAGTTAAAACCGACAATCGGCTGCATACCCTGCATGATACCAGTCTGCGGTGTAATGAGTCCACCGAATAACTTTGCAACAATTGCATATACACTGAGGGCCGCATCTCCTCCCATGGATTTCAATAGATTATTCGTGATGATTACCATGAGGCTTGTACTCATGTTCTTCAGAAAGGAGGGCATTCCGACCAGGATAATCTCTTTGATAATTAATCGCTTTGGCAGGAAATAACTCACCCTGATGTTGTAGGTCTTCCTCTTCTTCAGAAAGAAAAAGTAGATACTCATACCGGCGGATATCACCTGTGCAATTACTGTGGCTGCAGCCGCACCGCTTACGCCCCAGTGAAAGAGATAGATAAAGATCGGATCCAGTATTATATTAATTCCAACCGGAATCAACCACATGGCAGTCGAATAACGAATACTTCCATCCGCACGGACAATCGCAGAATAGCCGGTGCTGCTAATTGCACCGATTAGAATAACTCTGCCATAGCTTTTGGCATAGGGTAAAATTGTGTCCGTTGCGCCCATCATCATTGTCAGCTCATCCAGGAAAATGAGTCCGAATATGGTCACAAGAATTGCGGTTGACCAAAAAATCAGAAAAGCACTGGCCACCGTTCTGGAGGCCTTCTCTGTATCTCTAGCGCCTAATGCTCTTGATACAATAGAGGCACCGCCGGCACCGACCGTTGTTGAGATTGCACCTAAGGCAATCAATAACGGGGAGGAAATCGATACCCCGGCTGCCGCCAACGGTCCTACTCCTCTGGAAACAAAAAAGATATCCGTGATACTATAGACCGCATAGACCATCAACGCCAGGATTGTCCCTGAGCTTGTTGATAAAAGCAGCTTCCCGATGGGTTCTGTTCCAAGTCGGTTCGTCCTTGATTCCTCCATAGCCCCTCCGATAAAATAAACTGATCACTATAAATTATAAAAGAACATCATCCTTATTCTAACATTATAATGAATATTATTCCAATAAGATATCATGATTTTAAGATAATTAGACTTATGTTAAGCTTAAAGTAGTAAGTTTTATCCCTGGAAGCATTGACTGGGCTCATATCTCAGATTTTAACTGGGGTGTGACAAATGCCAAGTATTATATTTTGCTAAAAATGGCCGGACCATTGCACTTCCCTACGAATAGGATTATCATTAAAGTACAATGCTGTCCGTTGATTGACGGCGAAAAATTATCCATTTGGAGGACAAGTAATGAGCAGCTTATACATGAGATTTCCAGGTAATAAAGCAAAGGCTTTGACCTTAAGCTATGATGACGGCGTAGAGCAGGATCGAAGGCTGATATCCATATTAGATAAACACGGGATAAAATGCACCTTTAATATTAATTCCGGCTTATTCTCACCGGAGGGTACTGTATTTGAGAAGGGGCAGATCCATCGTAGAATGACAGAGAAGGATGCAGTTGCTTTATATAAGAAATCAGGACATGAAGTAGCCGTCCATGGCCTCACCCACCCATTTCTTGAACAGCTGCCGACTAATATCGCAGCCCATGAGATTATTCAGGACAGAAATAACCTGGAGCAATTATTCGATACCATCATAAGAGGCATGGCTTATCCCTTCGGTACCTTCAGTGACGATGTTGTCGAGATCCTGAAGGCTTCCGGCATCGTCTATTCCAGAACGGTAATGGATACCGCAGACTTCAGACTTCCTACGGACTGGCTTAGACTTCCTGCCACCTGCCATCATAATCATCCTGAGCTGAATGCATTGACGGAGCGCTTTACAACACAGTCACCGATGTCCGCGCCCTGGTTATTCTATCTATGGGGACATAGCTACGAATTTGAAGCCGATGATAATTGGAATGTCATTGAAGAATTCTCAAAGCGGATCGGCGGTAGAGCAGATATCTGGTACGCGACAAATATCGAAATATTCGATTATATGGATGCCTATCATAGACTGATCTTCCGCGTAGATGCATCCATGGTGTATAATCCGACCGCCCTGACACTTTACTTTGCATATGACAATCAATCCTATCAGATCGAACCCGGTGCCACTCTCCGGTTATAGAACCCAATCATCATTCTTAACATAAACCTTATTTTATCTAATATAATGTAATGATACGATGAGTTAAAATGTTCAGAATGGAGTATTTCATGAAAAAAATCATAGTGAAAACAGTTATTGTATGCCTGCTGGTCCTGGTTCTGCCTTTTCTTCTTACCCTTCTCTTCACTCACGAGGAGAGTGATGCATCACTGGAGACTATGGATTTTTCAATATATTATGAGGTGAATAATTCGAAGGAGAAGATATCCTTTGATGAATATCTGATTGGAGTTGTAGCTGCCAATATGTCCGCCGGTTATCATATTGAAGCTCTGAAGGCGCAAGCCGTCATAGCACGGACCTACGCCCTGTATAATATCGCATTATTAACCAAGGATGACCCGGGCAAAAACAGCTTCTCCACCTCTGAACTTGGTCTCTCCTACATAAGTCTTGAGAAGCTAAAGGATTTCTGGGGAGTAGATAATTACAATGCCTACTTCTCCAAGCTGGAGAATGCCGTAAACGGGACAAAGGATGAGGTTATCATCTATGAAGAGGATTTAATCCTACCGGTATTTTTTGATACCGGTTCCGGCTATACCCGCAATGCGGAGGAAGCCTGGGGTATCTCCATTCCTTATCTTGTCAGTGTCTCAAGTAAACAGGATGTTACCTCAACAAATTATCTCTCCATAGATGAGTTTGAGGTACCGGAGCTTATTGAGCTGCTTGAGAAGTATTATCCGGACTTAGTGCTTCATGAAGATACCTTCTTTACAGATGTTAAGGTTGCCGACCGAGACAGTACCGGTTATGTAACAAAAATAAACCTTGGCAGTCTTACCGTCTCCGGGGAAGAATTTGCCAAGGTTCTGGGTTTAGCGTCCAATCATTTTTATATTGAGGAATATGAGGGTCAGGTACGTATTATCTGCAACGGCTGTGGTCATGGCATCGGCTTAAGCCAATACGGTGCTAACGCTATGGCAGAAGAGGATACCTCCTACTCTGACATCCTTAAGTACTATTATTCCGGAACAGAACTCACCAATCTATCGGATTAAACTACATATTGCGAATTCTCATAAGGAAGATATATTCCTCCAGCCAAAGCTTCAGTTTTGGCTGTTCTTCCCTACGTTTGAGTGCCAAGCCATCCTGATATCGGACAACATTTCTTAGCTCTTCCTCGGTAACGACCTCCTCTGCATATCGATAACGCATAAAGATATTCGCTACCTCGAAGAAGGTAATAAGATCATAATGAAAATGATCCCGCACTCTCTGTGCCAGCATAAGGATTGTTTCCTGGTCCTCAAGCTGGAAGCCCTCTTTCTTCAATAACTCGAGTATTCTAAGGAATATCAGATACATCTTTCTACTGATATCTGCTTTGTCATATTCCTTACGATGTCGATATTTTAAGACATTATAATATGTTAAGACAATGATTACTACGATTAAAACAGCACCAACTGTAGCAAGTACGCCCGCCAGAACTTCGTTGGTAGGCTTCTCTTCTACCGGTAGTGGCATAATAATGCCTCCATTGTCAGGTACAATTCCCTCCGGGATTTCTCCCTCATAATGGCCGGGGTAAGCTTCATTTACTTGCTCTGCTTTTTTCTCCTCTGGCCAGGTCGTGTATCTGGCACCGATAAAGGGAGAGGTTGCCTCGAAGGGAATCCATCCAATTCCCTCCATATAAGCCTCTGCCCAGGAATGAGCCTGACTATTCTTAATCGGATACATATTATCTTCTTTATCCTGATATTCAAACTTCGCTACAAAGCCTTCCATATATCGCATCGGCACTCCGATGCATCTTCCAAGTACAGCCATAGCCGTTGCATAAGAGGTACAATACCCTGATTTACCTTCAAACAGGAAATAATCCACAAAATCCTGCCCCTCCGGTGGACTAGACGGTGATAAGCTATAGGTATACTTCTGAAGATATGCTTCGATCGCCTTAAGCTTATCATAGGTAGTATCATAATCTGATGTTATTTCTTCTGCTAATTCTCTTACTCTGGACGGAAGCTCCTCCGGTAATACTGTATATCTCTCACGAATCAGCTTCGCTCTCTCCCGGAACAGCTCGTAGAAATCCCATCTTGCGATAAAGCTGTTTATATTATCATGCACCAATGCATTTTGCTCCAGCCACTGAAAGGAATCCAGCTTTACACTTTGTGCTGCATCATAAGAGAAGGAATCTGACTCCCTGAGCATTCTCACAAATTCTTCCCCGTTTAGATTCATCTCATAGAAGTTTCCTTCATATGTTGTTCCCCTGCCCTTTGCCTTCTCAAAGGTTATGTTCGAGGGCGCGGCAAGCGGGAAGGTGGAATCGGTGAGTAGGTTGAACCAACTGGTTTTTAAGGGATAGAAGAAGGTCTTTGTCTTAATATTATCATACTGAACCTTCAGAGTAACACGCTCAATATAACGATTATTTTCCAGACTCTCAAGCTCCTGTCTGGAGAGAGCATAGGACAACTCCAGGTAGTCAAGCTTATATTCCTGTTCCTCGGGAAGATAATCCGTACGGCTCTTCTCCCAGCTGTGACCGGTATATATATCACTGACCGATCCGATCAGATAGATCGGCCTGTTCCTTACAGAGCCGGTGAACTTCATGGCAACCTTCTCGTCCTTAACCAACGTGCCGTTCTTATTGACTAATTCGCCGTTCTCATCAGAATAACCGGTCAGACTGATAAAAAACTCGTTGGACTGCTTACTAAGATAATAATCCAGGTCCGTTCTCCATCGTTCCATCTGATCCTTTACATTTTCATAGATATAGCGAACTGTCTTCCATTGTAGAGGCTCCTCCTTGGAAGGCATCGCAACCGCCAGGATCGCAAGTAGAAGACAGATCGGTGCCAGATAAAGAATACTCTCCTTCTTCTCCTGCTTTCCCGCTTTACGGGCATAGAGGATTCCGTAGCACTCCAATATAATGGACAATAAATAAAAGAGACAAATTCCGACTACGAACTTACCGATGTTAATTCCATTGATACTAAGAAGCACTAAAATTGTGATCAAGACTACGGCCAAGGAGATTTTGAGCAGCTGTGTTCTTGTCAATAAGAAGAATATAATTACTCCCAGAATACAGATTGCGAAAATCGTTATATTTGAAAATCTGGCTTGATAAAGCTCCTTCGAGCCATTATAAGTAGCAATCCACTCGGCATACTCTCCGGCCCAAAGCGCGGGATTGAACTTTCTAAGCCATAAAATCAGAGCCATAATTGGAATAATGCTCGCCATAACCAGGTAGGTTACTGTATTTTTCTTGTTTAAGTAGATTAAAAAGACACCGAGCGCCGGGAGAAAGGAGAAGAATGCACATAAAAAGACTGCTACCCGAAGTTCAAAGTGCTGATTGATTACTAAGGCCAACGCCCAGCCAAGTGCCATACTTAGTAATGTTCGATATGCCTGATATAGCTTTTCTCTGTCTTGAAACATAAAAGCCACCCCCAGTTTCGTAATTCGCTAATTTCCATCAAAACACCTAGTACCTACTCGTTAGTGCCAGAACATCCACAATCTCATCCTCGGACATAATCTGATATACCGGAATTCCGGACGCTTTCATACTCTCCTTCGTCTCCTTGGTCTGCTCGGATACATCATCACTTACAAATAAGACACTGACATGATTGCCACCTGACACGGCTTGCAAGGAGGTAAGATAAAGCTCCTTCGTCAAACTATGCGTTGCAATCACACAGAACATACCCTCTTCACCGCGCAGCAGTCTCTCGGCAAGAAGTTCACTGACCGGAATCTGACTGTCGAAACGGATATGTACACAAGCCTTATAAAAGGCATTGAAATCCTCCTTTGAATGAACATCAACCAGTCTTTTTCCGTCCATTTCATAGATAATCTGGGAGGGCGTCTCTCTCTGTGCATAAAAATTTGAGATTGCCAGCACACTCTCGATAATCTTATCCTCTGCGATAACAACCTTCAGTTCATCCTCCTTGATTTTCATCAGATCCATGAAAAGGACAATTTCTGCTTTGGGGATATGCTGATATTTTCTGGTGATCAGCTCTCGCATTCTTGCGGAAGCCTTCCAGTGAATTCGCTTTCTGCTGTCACCCGGATAATACTTTCGCATCTCGGTATCCAGCTCCTCCTCCGCCATGTTGCCGGAGCGCAGCGGGTTCTTAACATCTGTCTGACCCGGCGCGATTCCCAACTGATCCAATTGCACCACTCTCGGAAGCACCACCACTTTAAGCTTTGAGGTGATCGGATATGTAATGCTAAAGAGATATAAAAAGTCCGTAACCTCAATGGAATCTACTCCGACATAATACTCTCCGCGGTAGTTGCATTTGATTCGTGTCTCCAAACGTTCACTTTCACTTGGCAGTAGACTATATTCTGCGATCTGATGTGCCGATTCAATGGTTGATCGGTCACTCAGAAAATTAACCTTAACATTACGGAAGGTGACGTAATCTTCATTGGCAATAACGAAGGAATAGATGGTCCAATCTCCCTTTACCACCAGATAAGAATCCATTTTCTGATAAATCTTAAAACGGAAGTAAACATATAACGTGTAGAGGAACGCAATAATCGGAATGAATATGGACAGATAAAACAGGGCATAGGAAATGTTGCCTCCAAAATATGAGGCAAACACACTGCTTCCGACAATTGCAGCCGCAAAAATCAATCGATTTATTTTCATAGAATATCTCCATTCTATCATAGAATGCTGCAAGTCACATGTTTACTTGGCAAGTACCGGTACTGTCACCTTGGAAACCAATGCCTTCAATACCTTATCTACTTTGGTCTGGGATAATCTCGCTTCCGGAGCAAGGATGATACGATGAGCAAGAACCGGCTGTACCAGCTTCATGACATCGTCCGGGATACAGTAGTTTCTTCCCTCCAGATAAGCCTGAGCCTGAGAGGCACGAAGCAGAGCCAATGTCGCTCTTGGGCTTGCTCCAAGGGAAATATTACTGTCCCTTCTTGTCTCCTGAACAATCTTCGTTATGTATGTAACCAGATCCTGATTAACCTTAACCTCTTCCACTTCCTTCTGCATCTTTATGACGGTCTCACCGTCAACGATGGAATCCAGCTTCTGAACGAGCTGATGACTTAAGAAGCGGTCCGCCATGATCTTCTCGTCGCCGGCCTGAGGATACCCAATGGAAATCTTCATCATAAAGCGGTCCAGCTGTGCTTCAGGAAGATTATAGGTTCCAAGATAATCAATGGGATTCTGGGTAGCAATTACCATAAAAGGTCTGGGAAGAGGGTATGTCACGCCATCCACGGTGATCTGTTTCTCCTCCATTGCCTCTAATAAGCTTGCCTGGGTCTTTGGCGAAGTACGGTTAATCTCATCCGCCAGAACGATATTATTCACAATTGCACCCTTTGAATACTCGAATTTACCGCTCTGCATATTATAAATGGATAAGCCTGTCACATCACTGGGTAAGGTATCCGGTGTGAACTGAATTCGGGTAAAGCCACAATCAATGGTTTGTGCTACTGTCTTAGCAAGTGTCGTCTTTCCTACTCCGGGAACGTCCTCCAGCAAAAGATGTCCTCCGGCCAGTAAGGTAACCAGTGTATTTTCGATTACTTCTCTCTTACCGACGATAATCTGCTCCATATTATGTATCATATCAGCGATTTTCTTTTGGTTTTCCATTCTATTCCCCTTCTCTCTCAATAATATAAACCCTTCCATTATTATACTTTATTTGTCTAATTCTTATCAAGGTAAGAATTGCATTACTTTTTGTACTTTTTATGATATAATTGGCATGTTTTCTCCATGAATAGCAAAAGGATGCTGCCGACCTGCCACTAGCGGCATGCAGACAACATCCTATCTGAATTCTATATTTTTGCAATTAATCCATTCAACAGCTTTACGGTATTACGAATTGCTATTTGTTCAAATTCCTTGTAACTCATCTCTGCACTGTGATCTGCTTTGTCCGAGATTGCCCGGATAATCAGAAACGGTATCCGATTGAGATAAGCCGCCTGTGCAATGGCAGCACCTTCCATCTCCGTACAATATCCATCGAAATTGTCAACCAGCCAAGTCTTCTTCTCACTATCTGAGATAAACTGATCCCCGCTTACAATTCTGCCGGTATGGACTCCCACCTCGGGGATGACCTCATGACATACTTCTCTGGCAAGAGTGATCAGATACTCGTCCGCCTGAAAGATTGAAGCTTCCATTCGCGGTATTACACCTGCGGGGTAACCGAAGCCTGTTGCATCCACATCGTGCTGCTGTGTGTCCGTAGAAAGTACGATATCCGCGATATCGATTTCATTCTTAAGAGAACCGGCAACACCGGTGTTGATCACTGCATCTACCTGAAAAAGATCAACCAATATCTGTGTACAAACCGCCGCATTTACCTTACCGATTCCGCAGCGTACCACAACCACTGCATGCTCCTGCAGACTGCCTTCATAAAACTCCATGGAAGCGATGGTCCGAACCTGAACACCAGCCATCTGACCCTTCAGAATATGAACCTCTTCGTCCATTGCTCCGATAATTCCTAATTTCTTCATTGTATCTCTCCTATCCGTACCAGTCACCTATCACTACCAGCTGTATTAAAGTTTATTCGAAATAACATAAGAACAAGGAGGGAGTATTACTGTACAAACTTCCTCGCTCTTACCTTGTGAATCGATTTCATTCACTTGTTACAGCTATTTTATATGATTTTCGGATGAAATACAATGTGATAATTAATTACCTAGAGGAACTATCTCAACAGCATGAAGCAGCATTATTCCAGTATATTAATTAAAGCCTGATATGCTACTATAAATGCAGCTTCACCATCCGTCAATAAGCTATCTCCAGGATTTTTCTCTAAATTTTTTAAGCCATCAAACTCGAATAAATGTGGCTCAAGGCTTAAAAACCCGGAATAACCTCTTTGGTCAAGCATTCTTAAAATTTCTCTTAATTTTCCATCCCCTTCCCCAGCAGGTACTACCTTTCCGTTCTCTAGAATTGCATCCTTAATATGGATATACTCTATGTACGATTGAAGCTGTTCGTATGCCTCCAGCGTATCTTGTTTTGCCTGAACGAAATTAGCGAAATCAAAGGTACACTTAAAATGATCACCATAAAAACGCTCCATCAAGTTTACGCATTGTTGTATCTTTTCACCGAAAATATCTTTTTCATTCTCATGAAGCAAAATGACATTATGTTCTTTTGCATAGTCAACCAAACGCTCTATCCTTGAATAAACCTCTTCATTGTATAACTCTGGTGCGACTCCTTCCGGTACAAAAAAGCTAAACATACGGATAAAGGGTGTCTCCATGATTTTTGCAATTTCGACTACCCTTTTGTATACCTCAAAATGCGCTTCAAAATCCTCAGTTATATTAATTTTGCCGATTGGTGATCCGATCGCAGATACCTGTATCTTATGCTCCGTCAGATATTTCTTTAATTCTTTCGCCTCTTCTATGGTAAAATCAGCAACATTCTTTCCGTTTGCACTACGAAATTCCAAATATGTTATTCCTAGTTTACCTAATAATTGTACTTGCTTATTAATGTCTGTATCGATTTCATCGGCAAAGCCGGTGATCTTTGTATTAACTAACATTGTCTTCCTCCTTGTTTATTTTTAGGCAAGTGTGGACCAGCTTTTCGAGATACGTAAGAATAAGAACAGGGAAAACATATTGTTCTCCCTGTTATCATTAACCTATCCGTATTAATTCGTGATGCAAATTATTTACCGAATACAGTATTATAATAATCTGTTCTCTCTTGAACTATATTATCATAACCAGCATTTTTTAACTTAGACTTGAATTCTGCCAAAGTGTTATCAAATTCCTCCGGTTTACAGGTGACAAGCTTCACAAAATACTCATCACGGATCAAGCTTATTTCTGTATTCCTCTCGGTAAAGGTAGGTGCTGTAAAGGTCGCATCGTTTCTGACAATACCGGTAGCAGCATTATTATAGTTATCGATTACATATTGCTCATAACCGGGAGCTTCTTTGGAAGTAGCCTTAGCAAATTCTTCCGGTGTCTTATAATAGCCCTGGTTACCAATTAAGAACAAGTCATGTCTGGTCCAATCCTTATCGGTTGCATTGTAGGCCGCATCGATAATGACCGGTGTTTTTTCTGCATCATAGTTAAAGTGCTCTCCTTCCATTCCATGGAACAGAGTGAAGCCTCCCTCCTGCGTCGCAAGCCAGTCAAGATATGTAACCGCCGCTTCTACATTCTTGCAGGTCTGTGGAACGAAGACAAATGCTCCATTGACCGGATAACCATTGTTATATTGCTGACCATCATTTACATTTTTAAGCGGAGGGATACTAACAATATCTGCATCCGGATCGTTCTGCTTTAATGTCTGTAACAGACTTCCTCGCATACTGTCAACATTATAATTTACATTGATTTCAAAAACTCCGAGCTTACCATTTACAAAGTCTTCTTTCATGGTCTGATCATTTCCCACATAGTACTCGGGATCCATTAATCCCTCATTATAAAGCTTATTTATCCATTTGAAGTACTCACCGATGCCAGGATCGCTATAAATCATATCTGCCGGGGAACCTGCATTGATTTTAAAGGTTTTCTCATCAGCCACGCTATTCGAAAAAGCATAAGCCATAACGCCAAGTATATCACTGGACTTTTTACAGGTAGAGAAGCTGGAAGCAATGACATCCGCTCTTCCATCTGGGTTCTTCTCCTTAAATGCTTTTATAACGTTATACATCTCATCTACCGTAGTAGGAATCTGCAGGCCTAATTCATCCAGCCAGTCCTTACGAATAAAAAGGTTTTGAGAAGCTGTAACTGAACGTCTTGCCGGAATAGCCCACAACGCATTATTTGCATTACGTCCGACGCTTAAGCACTCTTCTCCAATGTATGCCTTCAGATTCTGTGCCTGATCTGCTCCATCTACGTAGGGTGCCAGGTCGTAGGTACCTCCATCGTTAAAAAAGCTTTCTACAATAGAGCCGGTATAGCAGAGCATGAGATCGGGACCGGTACCGGAGGCCATCATAAGCTGAACCTTACTTACCTCCTCTGATCTGGGTACTGCTACAAATTCAACCTTAATACCAACCTTACTCATGTTCTCGTTGATATAATCAACCCATTTGTTGTCAATTACTGTGCTGCCTTCCGGAGCATTACTTCTGTCAAATACCTCTACCGTGATGGTAACATCATCAAAGGTCTTTGAACCAAAGGTTGTCTGGAACTCACTGGCCTCCGGTGCTGCCTCTGTAGGCTGCTCGCTGGTCGCTTCCGGAGCTTTTGTTGCTTCAACCCCCGTATTATTGCTTGTAGTTTCATCTTTTTTCTTAGCACAACCGATCATACTAACTGCTATGATCAGAACTAAGAATAATGCAAGCAACTGTCTCATTTTTTTCATAACAAATTCCTCCTATTTTTAATAATTTTACAGTGTATCCTAATGCCAGTCTCTTAACCCTTTACAGAGCCCAGCATAACACCCTTCACAAAATACTTTTGAAGCCATGGATAAAAGATAAGGATCGGAGCAGTTCCAACGATAATACACGCCATTTTTAATGATTCCGCCATAACGGACTGGCCAAGTCCTTCTGCACCGGTTGCCCCTAATTCCTCCGCAAAAAGCAGGCTTCTAAGTCTTAGCTGCAGAGAAAACTTATCCGGTGACTGTATGTATAATAGAGCACTAAAGTAATCATTCCAATAGGTCACTGCATAAAAAAGTCCAATCGTTGCAATAATGGGAAGCGATAAAGGAAGTACAATTTTTGTGAGTATCTTTATATCACTCGCACCGTCCAGATAGGCTGCCTCCTCCAAGCTTTCCGGAAGCTGTCTGAAAAAGGTTCTCATAACAATGAAATTAAATACACTGATTGCACTTGGTATGAAGAGAGCAGACAGCTTATCATACATGCCCAGATTTCGAACTACCAAAAAGGTAGGAATAATACCTCCGTTAAAGTACATCGTAAATAAGATCAGACCGGATAGCCATACTCGTCCCTTAAGCTTCTTTTTCGATAATGCGTATGCTGCAAATATTGTTAAAAGTAAGCCTAAGCCGGTGCCAAGAAGTGTAACGATCGCTGTTACTCTGATGGACACCCATATTTGTCCTCGATGTATGATTTCCTTATATGCATCCAGCTGTAACTCAATCGGGAAGAAGGTAACATTTCCTGATAATACTGCCCGATTGCTGCTTAGGGAATAGGAAATAACATTTAGAAAAGGATAAAAGCATATAAAAACCAATAGTGAAAGTAGCGCATAATTCAGAAAAGTCCCGATCGAAAAGGCATTCCTAGTTTTATTTTTCTTCGTCATAATCATAAGCACTTCTTTCCCTCCTATAGAATACCATCTTCGCCGATTAGCTTCGCAAAACGATCTGCTAATAGGAGAATGATAATATTAACCACCGATTGAAACAGCCCGATTACCGTGGATAAGCTATATTCTGCCTGTACTATACCCAGTCGGTAAATATATGTACTAATTACTTCCGATACATCCATAACCTTGGCATTCCCCAGCAGCAAAGGAGCATCCAGTCCTATACTCATCATTTTACTAATGGATAATATCAACATAACAATAATTACTGATTTAATCATCGGTATTGTAATATAGAAGATACGCTGCATCTTAGTTGCCCCATCGATATAAGCCGCCTCATACAAGGACTCATCAATTCCCGTTATTGCTGCAAGATATATGATGGTTCCCCAACCGATTTCCTTCCAAACATTTGCGATAACATAGGTAAAGATCCACCAACCATTTTCATTTAGAAAAGGAATTGCTTCAAAGCCGAATTTGACCAAAATATTATTCACACTGCCGCTGGTTTGCGAAAATAGATTGGTTGCTATACCGGCTACAACTACCCAGGATATGAAATGAGGAAGATATAATAAAGACTGTGATAGCTTTTTAAACCTAGCAGAGCGTACCTCATTTAACATTAATGCAACAATGATCGTCAGTGGAAAGTTCACACATAGGGTTGTAAGATTCAAGGTTAAGGTATTCCTGGTGGATTTCCAGAAGGGAGCTGACGCAAATACCTTCTGAAAATTCTCCAACCCCACCCATTCACTTGCATTGATTCCCTTAAAAACGTTGTAATCCTTAAAGGCAATTACTAACCCATACATCGGAATATATTTAAAAACGATATAATAGATAAGGACAGGTAATAACATGAGATAAAGCCATTTATCTCTCCAGATATAAAATCCAAGTGTTTTCTTCTGAGTACCGGCTCTGGTCTGTTGACCTACTAGCTGAGTCTTTTTCATAGTGACCTCCAAATATACATGATTGCGTGCTCTATGTAACTGATACACCTATGTTAGGATAATCCCTCCCATTGTTCAATAGTACGAATCAATTCAAGACTATTAGTATTTATCATGGACTATCAAAATATATCATTCCAGTGTAGGATTCTCGCTTTACTTGAAAATACAATTTGTAGCATGCTATACTAATCACAAAGAGTAATCATTGAAATCAGATAGATACGATTCGTAATACTGCTCTGATGGGGGAGAAGAAGAATGTCAGATAAAAAATCGTTGCTTGGAAAATTTCTTATGAAACGAAAATGGAAGGGTTTTCAGCGCTATTTGTATAAAATAATAATCTCGAATATCCTCTTGGTTTTAATCCCAGTCTGTATCTTGGGAATTTTCTGGTATAGTATGGTCGTGAACCAGGTGGAGCATAAATTTCATCAGCAAAAATCCATTGAGTTGAATGAAGTAGCATCCGGAATCAAACAGAGAATAAAGACCATAAAGCTCGAGCTTTCTGTGGAAAAGCAGGAACCGAAATATACATCCTATACCTTCTCTGAGAATTATATTACTGATTTATGGAGCATCTCGAACCGGCTGATGTCAATGATCGAGAAATACTACCTTTTACACTCCGTCTATTTTTATGATCAGACCACAGGAGCTATTTATACTTCCATGTCTGGTCGATATGAATTCGACTCCTTCTATGACACGCAGTGGCTTAGAGATACAAAAAATAGTTATCAGGTGCAGCAGCTACCTCTTCGATATGCCTTTAATAATGAGTCCGTTAAGAACAAAACCGTTCTGTATAGTGAATATAATCGATTGGTTCTCTCTTATGTCATAAAGGGAAGACCTGATTTTTATTTGATCGGTAATATTAGTGTGAACCGACTTTTTACGGATGTGTCCGGAACCTATGATCTTAATCAAAATAATGAGGAATTTTTCTTTCTGTCTACGGAAGGAGAGCTTTTGGAAGGTAGCTGTGATTATGCGGATCCTGCAATCCTTATACGAACGAATTCGAAGCTAATCGAAAAAGACATATCTTTTGTTGAATTTCAAGATCGAATCTATTTTATGAAGGATTTGGAATGTGGTATTCTTTGTGTTACTTCATATCCAGTGAATGCTGCTTCTCATGAAGCTGAGTATTTGAGCAAATATATTCTTCTAGTATGTATCGGTGTCCTGTTCTTCCTTTTAATAATGTCAGCCTATATGGCAAAAAGACTGTATCATCCCATTAATACCCTATATTCCGATATTGCAGATAACACCATAAATCTGCATAAGGAAAATGTATCGGATGAGATTGATATGCTAAAGCATGTATTTACAGAGATGAATGCCTTTAATTCCAATGCCATACTTACTTTGAAGCAATTTGATGAGATGAGTAAGACCTTCCACTTCCGTAGTTTTCTCGAGCACTGCCAGTGTCGGTCCGATTTTATCCAGGATCATCCCTATCTTTTTGATAGTGAGGGTAACGGCCTATGCGAGATGCTGATTATAAAGCTTGATATTACTGATATGAAGCTGTCGGTGGAAGAGGAAATGCTATTTCGACTAAATCTCCAGGAGGTCTTACGCACCTATCTGCAATCCTCCATGAAGGGTGTTCTGACTAAGATAGAAAATGATAATTTAGCACTGCTATATCGTGGAAACGAAACAGAAAGTATAATCCAAACAAGAAAGGTATTATCTGACACCGTAGTAAAGTTAACCAACAACAATGCATATTTTGCAATCAGTCGGCCCATTCTGAATGTTGAGGATATCATCCCACAATTTCATATTTGCTTGGAATTGGTTGAAGCAGCTTACTTCTTTTCCTGGAAGAATAACATCATCACCCCTGAATGCTTGAAGGAAGTCAAAGATAACGATGATATTTATAATCTGATGTTGAGAGTAAACACTACCTTGATCCGGAGCATCGTCACTCAAAATGAATATGAGATCGATAATATATTGCTTCAGCTAGAGGAGGAATTAAGAAAGCTTCAGAATGCAGCTCAGGCAAAGGATATCTGCAATCGAATCGTACTCGAGCTAGATCATGAATTCCATTTTAATAAGCTGCTTGATATCAATCTATTACAATCATTAAATGATCAAAGGACCTTAGTTGACATCCTTCAATTTATACGCAATTTATTGACGTTTGTAAGCAGACAATACGGAGGCAGCGATGCCAGAGAGAATAATTACTGCGAACTGGCTAAAAAGTATCTGGAAGAGAACTATATGCGTGATATGAACATTACCGACGTTGCAGACCAGTTGGATATTAGCTATTCTTATTTATGTAAGATTTTCCGAGCTAAGACCGGCGTAACCTTGACGGACTACCTTAATAATGTTCGCATTGAAAAAAGCAAGACATATCTTGCTACAACCTTTTTAACTTTAAACGAGATCGCAGATAAGGTCGGATATAACAATGTTCAGAGCTACCAACGCTTCTTTAAGAAATATGTAAATATTACCCCCGGTGATTATAGAAAGCTACACAACAAGTAAACGTATGATACTATATGCTGATGTATTAAAATCACCGCATGAGGCGGGAATTCCAATGAAGTCCTCCTTGTGCGGTGATTTTAACATGTTACCTTATTCGTTATTACGTTTACGGTTCTCTCTTAGATCGTATTGCTTCTAGATTCCTTATGCCAAAAACCACTGAATTGAGGGCTCCAGATACCTGTTCCAGAACTCCCAGTTATGAATTCCGGGACTTTCGATATAGGTCACATCGATCTCTTCCGCCTCTAAGAATTTATGAAAGGCTCTATTTTCCTCCAACAGAAAATCTTCTGTTCCGCAAGCCATATAGATCGGAGGAATTGCCTTCTTCTCCTCCTTCAGCTTACGAATTAGATATTCCGGATTATTGACACTATCTATCACCTGGTCCAACGCACCAAAGGTGGACGCATAGTAGTAATAGTCTGCGATGAAGTCCTGATGATCTTCTTTAATGTTCGCAATATTATGAATAATCAGCGCAGAGGAAAGACCGACAATCTTACCAAAGGTTTCCGGAAAATAGAGTCCGGTGTGAATCGCACCAAAACCACCCATGGATAGACCGCTGATGAAGGTATCCTCCTTATTCGTGGATAAATTGAAGGTTTTTCTTGTATATTCGACCAATTCCTTGCCGACAAACTGGCAATATGCCTTGCCGGTTCCTTTACCGTCCAGATAGAAGCTGTTATCCCCTGAGGGCATAACGACTGCCATATTATATTTTGAAGCCAATTCCTGTATTAAGCTACCCGTCAGCCAATCCTTACTGGAGCCGGAATATCCATGTAATAAATATAAGGTTTTCATGCTTCGTTTATAGTTTTCGTTCTCTGCTGTCATCTCCGGAGGAACATCATTCGGTAATATAACTTGAAAACAGGTTGTCTTCGATAGTGCCTTCGAATAAAAATCTACTTGAAATAGTGCCATGTTATCTCTCCCTCTCTAAATAATCTGTATTTCATATCCTTTTTAAGTGTATCGACCATTCCATTTCAGTTTATCACAGTTTATAAATATTGGAAAGGTTCCCCCGCGTCGATAAAATGAACCTCGATATCCCCTGTGATATCCTGCATCCAGCTACCCAAGTGCTTCATACCCCACTCTTCACTGCGCTCATGTCCCAGAACCAGCATCCCTTTATTCATTCCCATGGCTGCTGCATCCCTGACATAAGCACTGATGGTCCACTCGGTAATATCTCCGCAGATCAGAAGATCCAGTTGGTTCTCATGCATCAGCTTCATGGGAAGCTCTTCCACTCCCAGCCCCAGGCTGCCACCACCGACAAGAACACTGACCCGTTCCACCTTCATCTTGGGATCACCTACAATCTGAACTACCTGCATACCTAATTTTTCTTTGAAAAACATGCATAATTCCTCAAGGGTTGTCACAGGTAGCTGATAACAAGCACCGAAATGTCCCAACTCACCAGGAACCTCCATCCTATAAGAAGCCCATCCAAATTCCAGATCAAAGCCTCGGTAAATGCCGTCCTCCCTACCCATATGCATGTGGTCATGGAAGCGCCAGATCGCGATGTTATGTTCCTCGATCAATCTTCTTTTCTCCAGATACACCGGATCCTTCTCAAGCCACTCGGTTCCATCTCTTCCGGTAAACCAGGTAGGCTCGTGGGTTATAATCAAGTTGGCTCCAATGTTGATCGCTTCCCGTATCACGTCCACCGTTGCCATAAAGGTAGATGCAATTTTCGTGACCACCATGTCGTAGCTACCTGTCATCAGATGATCACAGGTCTTATCATGGGGCAGAGGCTCTACTCCTGTTTTCTTAATAATACCATCGATTACTTCACGGACTGTCATGTCATTTCTCCTTTCACGATCAGAGTGCTTCTTAGCTCAGCTTATAGATCGTAATCTCTACTTGATTTTCTTTCTTGCCGGCTTCGAGGGATCCAACATAGACACCGGAGTTCAACCAGGCATATTTTCCGGCTGTATCGGTCTGGAAGCTCGGGGTGGTTTTAATATTGCTTTGTTCTTCGAATCGGATTTTGCCTTCATTTTCAATGGCAATGTATTCCCCGTCCTCCGTCTTCAAAAGATATTTCGCAAATACATGTGCCACTCCATTATCCCGCGTGGTATTCCAGTCTGCACCGCCGGATACGACCTCACCGCGTATCACTCCCTCAAAAGTTCCGCCAACAATCGGGATTACTCTAAGATAGCCGGCTCCGTCATTACGCACCTCCATCGTACTCTCACATTGAACATAGAGCTTTAATATCATTTCCGCCTCTAAAGTCATACTAACCTCCCTACTGCAGCTTCTTTGTAATCAGCGCTGCATTCTTTATTCTTTGTAAAAAGGGCTGTTGCAAATCGTTATAGTAGTCTGAAGGTGAGGGATACATGTTTTTCTTACCTTTCGATCTATATAACATTTTGCAACAGCACTAACTATTAGCCCTTTACAGCCCCGACGATTACACCCTTGATAAAATACTTCTGTATAAAAGGATATATAATGATTATCGGCAGTATTCCGATAACTGCCATTGCCATTCTGACCGAGGTACCGGGCAATTCTATATTACCCACTCCTAATAGATTTGAGGAACCGGATTTTAGGAATTGAACATTATTCATAATCTTAATCAACAGATTCTGTATACCAAAATATTTGGAATCGGTAATATAATAGAGACCATTCACCCAGTCATTCCAGTATAACAATGCGGTAAATAAGCTGATAGTGGCAACTGTCGGCACCGACAGCGGTACGATGATCTTCCAGAAGATACGTATCTCCGTTGCTCCGTCAATCTGAGCGGACTCAATTAAGGCTTCCGGAACATTATTCGAATAATAATTTCGAACTAAGAATACGTTGAAGGCAGTTACCAGAAACCCCGGCATAATCAGTGCCCAAAGAGTATTCTTAATATGAAATATGTTAGACCACATAATATACGAGGAAACAATACCACCATTAAACAGCATTGTGAAAAACACAAAGAAGGAAAGGATATTTCTATATTTAAAATTCGTTCTCGACATCGGATACGCCAGCATCGTGGTGATGATTACACTGGTTACCGTTCCGATCAACGTTACACTGACTGTGACACCATACGCACGGAGAATGGTTACTCCCTGCTTAATCATATAATAATATGCATCAAGACTGAAGGCTTTCGGGAAATAAGAGTATCCGTTGGACAATAAAGTCTTTTCTTCTGTCACGGAGGCAATTACTATTAAAATGATTGGAAGCAGCGCAACGACTGCAAAAATAGCAAGAAGTACACTGGCAACCACTCTAAATCTCTTTTCATCTGTCATTCTAATCATCCTCCCTCCTAGAATAATGCATTCTCATGATCGACTTTTCGAACGAAAGCATTCGCCGCCATAACAAGAATGAAGCCGATAACGGATTGATATAGACCGGCTGCTGCTGACATACCGATATTATTCAATTCCATTAGGCCATGATATACATAAGTATCAATCGTTTGTGTCACATCATATAAGGCACCGGAATTCATAGGAACCTGATAGAACAATCCGAAATCAGAATAGAATATTCTGCCTACCGCCATTAATGTCAGGATTACTACCGTTGGCTTTAATAAAGGCAGTGTAACATGTCTGATTTGCTTCAGCTTCGTAGCACCATCAATTTTCGATGCCTCAAAGATACTTTTATCGATACCGGAGATGCTTGCCATGTAGATAATGCTGCTATAACCGACAGTTTTCCAGAGATACACGATAAGCAGTATAATCGGCCAATATTTTGGAGTAGTATACCAGGTGATTGCTTTTCCTCCGAAGAATTTGATAATTGTATTATTGATGAAGCCGGTATCGGAATTCAGAAATGCAAAGCCTATAAAGCTGATGACTACCCATGACAATAAGTTCGGGAGAAGAAGGGAGGACTGAAAGAATTTTACGCGGGTTCTCTCCCCCAATTCACACATCAATATTGCTACCAGTATCGCCGCTATGGTTCCTACGATAATAAAGGCCGCATTATAAAGTAAGGTATTTCTTATTATCGTAAAAGCATCCTGCTTAAATAAATATTCAAAGTTTTTCAACCCATTCCAGTCACTCCCGAAAATCCCTTTTCGATAGCTATAATCCTTAAAGGCCAGAAAAACGCCGAACATTGGAATATAGTTATTAATGAACAGATATATAATCCCGGGTAGTGCGATTAGGAGAAGGGGACCGCTTTTGGTCAGTCCCCGATTTTTCTTATTTCTTATATTCTTCATTCTTATCTCCACTTTATTTTTGCGCCAGCCACTCATCCAATTGTTTTTGTTTTGCCGCAATAATACGATCCAATCCGGCTACGGTCAGCTTATCTCTAAATTCAGGGATTGCTGTAACAGGGTCAACACTACCGCAAAGTAAACCGGGTAAATATTGTTGTATTACATTAATTACTCCCGCATATTCCGTTCCAACCTCACTGGAGTCAAAGGTAAAGCCCATTGCAGGTGATTTCGCTGCCTTCTCGTTCTGCTCTTCTTCCCATACCAGGGATTCCTTACTGGTTCCTACCATGGGGTGCATCAGGAAGAAATTACCTAAGGTACCGCAGCTTAACTGTGCTGTATAAGGAACTGTGGTTGCATCCATTCCCTGAGGGTAGGACACATAACCTTCTGCATCCATAACATAATCTCTATCCTTAATTCCATAGATAAGAAGATTGATGACTTCCGGATCGGTAAAGGTCAGATTCAGGAATTTAAGTGCTGCTTCAGGAGCCTTTGATGTGGAGGAAACCATCCAGGACAAGGCATTTACAGAGGTAGTATCCAGATAAGCCTCACCGATCTGTACTGCTCCAAGATCAATACCACCAACCTGTGCCTCTAAGGATGCGGCGGTGTCTGCCGGGGGATAGCTGTAGGCGGCTACATAACAGAAGCTATTATCTGCCGACATAAGCTCGGTGGAAGTGCTGGTGGTTGTAGCTGCATCCTGCAGAATTAAGCCTTCGTTATACCAGGTTCTTGTAAGGTTAGTAATGTCAGCAAACTCTGCTGTTCCATAATAATCAATTACGGTCATATCATCCCCCATGATTACGCCCTTAGGACTAAAGTAATCATCGGTTAAGTAATCCACCTTCGGGATACACATACTTACACCGGAGGAACCGGTTGAAACCGGAACAAGAGGTGTCATGTCAGGATAAGCTGCCTTAACGGTTCTTAATACATCGGTAAGATCATAGATACTCTTGACCTGGGTCATGTCAATTCCAAGCTCATCTGCAATCTCTTGCTTATAGATAACCATTGGTGTAAGCGCATAAGGCTTGTAGGTGGGAATACCATAAAGCTTTCCGTCCTTAACGCAGGCATCCAGTAATTCCTGTCCCAGGAGCGCTTTTGTCTCCGGAGCATAAGTGTCCACCAGGTCCGTCAGATCGTAAGCCATCTCGCTGGATACTGCGTTATTAAAATCACCCAGTGATTCAAATAAATCAATTTGATCTCCACCCTGTAATGCAAGGCTGACATTGGAGGAGTATTCAAAGATCGCTATGGGCTTCAGCTCCACCTCTACTCCGATCTTCTCTCTTGTAATCTGGTTGATTGCTTCCTCTACCGTTCCAAGGGTCTCTTCATCCGGAATATTATTGAAGGTAGCATAGGAATATACTATTTTTTCGATCTTCTTCTCCGGTACTGCGGTAGGATCTGTGGTGTCACCTTTTTGCTCAGGCGCCTTGTTACTGCAAGCGCTCAATCCGATCACCATCGAAGCGGTCAATAAAACTACCAATATTTTTTTCATTAATTTCATGTTTATTACCTCCCTTTTGATAAGTAAAGTATATCAATTCGGTAATTTATTCTCTTTAAAAAACAAGCTTTACTTTTTCAATTTTAGGCACAATAATGTGAAAACAGAAAGCCATTTTCACATACAATAGTTTGTGCCTGCGTCTTCCTCGGCACAAACTAATTCAAAGGGTAGGGATGCTCATTAATTCTTCTTGTATTCCTTGGGGGATACTCCGGTTATCTTCTTAAACAGGGTAGAAAAATAAGTGAAATTATCAAAGCCCACGCTTTCTGCTATTTTACTGATATTTTGTTCCCCTGCCCGAAGTAATTCCTTGGCTCTCTCAATGCGATATTCATTAATATAATCCTTCAGGTTAATTCCTGTCTTTTTCTTATAAAGCTTGGCCAGATATTCCGGTGTCAGGTAGAACTCCGCTGAGATCTCGTTTCGTCCGATATCCTCCATATAGTGTTCCTGAACATATTTATTAATCTTCTCAATAATCGTTGCTGACTTAGCGACCTCTTCCTCGTATTCGAAGGTCTTCTCCAGCAGATAATTAACCCAACGAATCATATCCACCGTGGAATTGATGGCATGATCCGCCAATTTTATCGAGATCTCGTCGTAGAACAATCTGGTAGCCTGTATTCCCTGCTTCATCAAATCAGCATAAACTACCTGCATGATCTCCTGCTTCATCAAATAGAGTGAATGACGATTTAACTTTTTATAATTAGACAGCTCGTCAAATACCTGCTTCAGATAATTCAGAATTCTCGCCCGGTCCTTATTCTCAACGAAGTTCACCAGCTTCTCCAGGTCAAGAATCTGGATCTCACTATTGGATGTCAGCTCTACCTCATCCTCATGAAAGGTCTTGCTGGAGGTTCCGACATTATAGTCAAACAGCTTCGCTAATTTTCTTCTGATCGCAGGCAGCTCCTGTATCGAATATGCATTACTGATACAGCAGGTAATGGAAGCTTTGAAATACCCTTTGCAGGTCTCAAGCAGTTTTTCACATCGCTCCTTCAGACTACCCTTATTCTTCTCATCACAAACTGTGATATAGCTTAAGCTATCCTCTGTATGAAATTTAACAACACTCTCATTCACCACTCGTCCGGTCAGAATCTCAGATTGAAACTCTTCCAATACAAATTCAAGAACAGACCGTCCATATCGCTCTGTATCACTATCCATATTACTTAGCTTTACATATACCAGGCAGTACCCCTTGTCCTCACTGATGTCCAGATGTCTGCTGCTTATTTCCGTTCCGATTCGAGAGCCTGTAATCTCTCCCTCTAATACATCCTTCCAGAAATCCAGCTTCATAAACCGAAGATTTTTCTCCATCCATTCCCCGTATTCACTATTCTTTTGAAGATCACGCTTCTGTCGAAGCTTGTTGATAATTTTCTGCAGATTCAGCTCCATGATAGACAGATCAAAGGGCTTCGTCAGGTATGCAGCAGCCTCAAAATGAATGGCATCGGTAGCATAGGAGAACTTCTCATGACAGGTTAGTAGCAGAAATTCACACTCCACCTTCTCTTCTCTGACCCATTTTAAGAGATCCAGACCTGTCTCCTGTGGCATCTCTATATCACTGATAATAATGTCAACCTTTTGGTCTGTGAGTATTTTTTTGGCATTTGCCACGTTATATGCAGTGTGCACAGAATGAACCCCCAGCTCTTCCCAATCGATAGAGGCTCTGATTACCTCTACGGTAGCAATATCATCATCTACAATCAATACATTTATCATAACTACCTCGTTCCTCTTTTACCGGTGTAAACCATCTCTTTTTTTACTCATTTTCATTATTTATTATTGAGCGGTTGCTTCATCCACTAATTCATGCTTGGCCTTGATCGGAATATAAATCCGATTAAGACATCCATGAGGCTGAACATTTTCCAGGATAACAAGATCCTTCCGTTCATACATAAGTTCCATCATCCGTTTGATACTCCACAACCCAAGTCTGGTTCCCTTAGTCTGGTTCATTTCTGTCCGACCATTCATATAGTCTAGTACTTCCTCAGGGTAACCCTTTCCGTCATCCTCTATCTCAATCAACAGCATTTCCTGCTCCTGATAGGTCTTTTTACTGATCTTAATTAGTATTGTTAAGGTATCATCAATGGATACGGCATATTTGAATTCATTTTCGATAAAGGTGTGAATCAGCATCTGTGGAATCTTCCAATCCTCCAGCTCCTGAGGCATATCAATCAGATAAAAGATACAATCCGGATATTTTAGCTCCTGCATCTCAAAATAATTTTTCACATGCTTGATTTCTTCCCGGAGCGGTACTGTATGAAATCCGGCTCGGAACATATATCGGACATTTCTGGATAACGCATCAATATAAGTCTTTATGTGCTCATTTTTGCTCTGACTGCTCAGGCTGGAGATGGTTGTCAGTGCATTGAGAAAGAAATGTGGCTTAAGCTGCAAGCGGATGCTTTTCAGTTCCATATCCTGAAGCTCAATCCTTTTCTCATAGGATTGTATTTTAAGTCCTACAATTTCGTCTACCATTTTGTTGGTAGCATCCTGAAGCATCAGAAATTCTTTTGTATGAAAGCTTCCGCTGACCCTGCTTTCATATTCTCCGTTCTTAATCCGTTCCATATCCCCTATCATATGCTGCATGGGATTCGCAATTTCTTTTCTTGTAAAATATAGAATAAACAGCATGAAGAACACAGCAACAAATGCAGCCGCTGCCACAACAATCATACTTGTGTCAGTCTGCAATAGAATACCGTTCTTACTTGTATAGCAATAAATAGATAACTGATCCTCCTCAATACCTTTACTGACCCTAAAATAATCTTCAGAAGCGATATCCTTAATATTTGATCCAACCTTAATGTCCTTTGTCTCATTTCCCCACAGCTTACCGATTATCCCCTCTTTATTGACCAATACGATGGATCGGTTTCCGTTTTCTTCTGTGGATAACGTTCGAAGTAGTCTACCGGTCCGTATATAAATTGCAATGGACCTGGTATTGGTAATCAGCATCTTATAAAGATAGGTCTCATGCTCGAGATTTAGAAAATTCCATTCATAATTTTCTATCTCATCGTTCTCGATGGCCTTACCGGTAAAATCACGAAGCATATTCTTCTTTTTAAAATTAAATCCATTGGTGATCGCATCCAAACACACTCCGTAATTGCTATCATAAACCACGATGACATCTGCAATATCCCTACCGGATAGGAGATCCTGAAGATATTTGGAAAGAGAGATCGAGGCTAGTGCTCTCTTATTACCGTCGCCGCTTTTAATCTGAGCGAGATCTTCTCCCTGTGTTGTGATGCTTTTGAGAAGATTGTCCATCTCATCTATGTTATTTGTAAATTCATTACTGTAGATTTTTAAGAATGCCTCGGAGGATTCCTTAATCTCCTTTTCCAGAATATTATACGAGGAGGCGAGGAATATTCCCAGAATACCGGTAAGTAATCCCGTTAACATCACCAGTAAGATCAATATTTCATTTACAAACGATTTTTTCACTAGTCTGCTGCTCCCTTCCTCGGTGTAAGATACTTCAGTTTATCATATTTTATTCAGATATGCAAAAGGATGCCGCCAACGCCCTTATCTACGGCTTGTTGGCCACATCCTTACTTATACTTCGTCTTAATCATAACTTCCATCCGCTATAAAGAAGCAACCTCAAATTCGTATTTACCATTACCCCAATAATTACCCTTTTCTGCGGTAAAACACATCATACAATAATCGGGATCGGTGGGTCCTTGCTGGTAATACCTGATATCGCCCGGCTCCCAGAAGGCTTGCTTCGTCTCATCGTCCATATATACCTTCATCTCACCGGTCAGCATCAGTCCATGAATCGCCTCAGCATCCAAAAAATACAGACATGCTTTCGGATTCTCCTGAAAACGCATTGTACGGTAAGAAGACACATTTGTTGAGAACCAAAAGGTATGAAGACCCTCATGCTTTCTTAAGAACATTGCTTTTGCATTTGGAAACCCCGCTTCATCCATAGAACAGACAACCACCTCTCGGGTACTGTCCACTTGTTTTAAAATGCTCTCCAAAACCTCTTTTGTCACACTCATATTATTACCCTCCTATTATAATTCATAATTGATTACTATCATAATTTTCTACCGGATCGATACTACCTTGTTACTTTTCAAGATTTGCTTTAATCCTTCTAAGCATATCTTCGAATTCCTGCACCTCATCGTCACGAAAGCCCTGATAAAACAATTGGTTCATCTCTTCGGATACGGCATCATACTTTTCACGATACGCCTTTGCTTTCTCGGTAATCCGGATAAATATCTGTCTCCGGTTCTTCTTATCCGGTACCCTCTCCACCAGACCTCCTTCTTCCATTCGGTCTAGCATCCCGGTTAAGGTCGTCTTTGCCAGTGAGGTAAGCTTGCCCACCTCCGTTATGGACAGATAATCACGCTCCCAAAGCACATAAAGTATCCTGCCCTGGGCTCCGTTAAAAGCGTCAATTTCGCTTTCCCTCAGCATTTTCTCAAATGCTCTCCCGCTAAGCTGATGGATCTGTGAGAGCAAATAACCACCGTTGGTTTTCATAGACCTTCCTCCCTCTACTTCCATTTGATGAGGTATTCCTGCAAGCTTCTCTCCGCTTCGAAATCGTTATATACCAAATTAGATCATCGTTAATACCTATATAGCATAGTCCTATATAGTACTATTGTCAAGACGGTATTTCGGTACTTTTGTAAAATTCATTTGCAAATTAATAGGGTCTGAGATACAATGTACTCGATTATCACTCGAGTTGCTTAATATTGTAGCTAATAGGACCCCTGTTACATATAATTTATTAAATGCTATGACAATCAGAGCCACTCGTAAATTCAGATTAGAGAATGAAAGGTCAGGTAAGAATATAGAAATGGTTTATAAAACTTCAGGCGTATGCAGCCGGGAAATCAGCTTTGAGATAGACGAGAAGACCAATACCCTAACTGCACTTAATTTTAAAGGAGGCTGCAATGGTAATGCCAGCGGTATCTCCAAATTAGCGGTAGGAATGAACGTGGATGATTTAATCCGTAAATTAGAAGGAGTTACCTGCGAATTTCGCTCGACCTCCTGTCCGGATCAATTAGCAAAAGCATTAAAGGAATGGAGGTCCTAAGAATGAAACGTATCGTTTTAACCGGAGGAGGAACAGCCGGTCATGTCACACCCTGTATCGCCTTGCTTCCGCAATTAAAGCAAGAGGGCTATGACATACAGTACATCGGTTCCTATCAGGGAATGGAGCGAAAGCTCATTGAAGAATATAACATACCTTATCACGGCATTTCCTCCGGTAAATTAAGAAGATACTTTGACCCCAAGAATTTTTCAGATCCCTTCAAGGTTATGAAGGGTTATTTGGAAGCACGCAAACTGCTTAAGGATTTAAACCCGGATATCGTATTTTCCAAAGGTGGCTTTGTTACCGTGCCGGTCGTTCTGGCTGCGAAAAGTAATAAGATTCCCGTTATTGTCCATGAATCCGATATCTCTCCCGGTCTCGCAAATAAACTGGCACTTCCCTCAGCGACCAAGATCTGTGTCAACTTTCCGGAGACCCTCAAATATCTTCCGGAAGGAAAGGCGGTTCTTACCGGTACACCAATCCGTAAGGAGCTTTTCTCCGGTAATAAGCTGCGAGGCTTAGATTTCTGCGGCTTTACTGTAAATAAACCGGTATTGTTAGTTATCGGCGGCAGCACCGGCTCCAGAGTAATCAACGAGATCATTCGCGGAATGCTTCCGACCCTGCTTCGAGATTTTCAGGTAATTCATCTCTGCGGTAAGGGTAATCTGGATGAGCGATTAAACGATACCGCCGGCTATGCACAATACGAATACATCCGTGCAGAGCTGAGCGACATCTTTGCCTCTGCGGATCTGGTTATCTCCCGAGCAGGAGCCAACGCAATCTGCGAATTATTGGCACTTAGAAAGCCGAATATATTGATTCCTCTGTCTGCAAAAGCAAGTCGCGGCGATCAGATTCTGAATGCGGAATCCTTTGAACGCCAGGGTTATTCCTATCTTCTTAAGGAGGAGGATCTTACGATTGCAAGACTTCTTGAAGCGATCAATACTCTTCAGGATAAGAAGCAGGAGTACATTGATGCCATGAATAAGAGTGAGCTAAATAACTCCATCGATACGATTGTGAAGCTGATTAAGGATACTGCCAAATAATCTGAGGGTCGGCTTAAAAGCTCCATTTCACCATATTCTAAGAACATAACAACCCCTGTAAACCGATATTGATTATGAGATCGGATTACAGGGGATCTTATTATACCTTTATATTAGTTCCAATGAATTATTCAATGGAATACTCTAGGCTTCTTACTGAATCACTTATTGATCCATTAAGGAAGATTACTGAATCTTTGCGGCGATTGCTGCTGCTAGCGCAGCTGCTTCCCCTTCCTCATAAGCTCCATGCGCCCAGGTCATCTTTACCTGATCTCCTTCGTATCTGGGAATTAGATGCATATGAAAGTGGAAGATTGTCTGTCCTGCTGCCTCACCATTGTTCTGTAATAAATTGATGCCGTCACAATGAAGCTCCTCCAGAATGGCCTTGGCTAATTTACGAGCTACCGGCAACGCTCTCGTTGCAGTATCCTCATCAAGCTCATAAAGGTTCTCTGCGTGGCGTTTCGACAGAATGATAACATGTCCCTTTGCCGCAGGAGAAATGTCCATAATTGCCTTAAAATCTGCATCCTCATAAAGGGTAGCAGCAGGAATCTCTCCGGCTATAATCTTACAAAAAATACAATTGTTTTGCATAATACACCTCCTGTGTCGATTGATGTTTCACTCTTTTTATTGCAATAATTTCCATTATTTGATACTATTACATAATAAGGTTAAGCTTAAAGGTTCACCAAATCTAATAAACAGTAGCCTAAGCAATTTTTCACGAAAGGGGGATATTCTATGTTATCCGAACTCAGCAATGACGCGCTTGCCGGTATGATAAAGGCTAACCCTGAGTTGGAACCTATTATCCAATCAATAATCACTGCAAATAAGAAAACCACCTCTATGTTCGTACATGAGCTTCGTAATCCCTTGGCCTTATTAAAGGGCACAATTCAATATATCGAAATGAAGCAGCCTGAGGTTAAGGAGTATAAATACTGGGATCAGGTTCAGGATCTGATTAATGATATGGAACGCATTATGCAGGATGCCTCCATGTTAAATAACTCGAATCAGCTCAATAAGGAGGATACGGATTTAATCTCCTTATTGGATAATATCATCAGCAGCTTCATGCCACAGGCAATCTCACAGGAGATTGAGTTATCCATGACTGTCGCTAAGGATAGTGAAGATGCCTTTCTTAACTACCATTGTGACAGCGGTAAGCTAAAGCAGGTCTTGATTAATATGATTAAGAATGCTTTTGAGGCAACAAAGCCGGGCAACTTCATACATATCGCCTTGGAGCAGCTTACCAGTGAAGGTACTTCACCCTCCAAGCTCTCCATTACGATCAGCAACAATGGTCATCCGATCCCGGAGGATGCACTTGAGAACATCTTCCAGCCTTTTGTTACCTACAAGAAGAACGGTACCGGGGTCGGTCTTGCTCTTGCACGTAAGGTAATTGACCTGCATTATGGAAGTATTACCGTCACTTCCAATGAAGACCTGACGGCCTTTACCATACTACTTCCGCTATAGCTTTCCCTGATTCTACACTAATCCTAGAAAGGAAGACTGATAATCATATCCGTCTTCCTTTTATTTTTATTCTATTATAGATCAGACAATTGTATCCTTGCCTTATCCTATCAGCACCATCCCTATACACCTTCATACGGATCTGTACATGGTAATTGCCTTACAGAATATTAAACTGAAATACCTGATCGAAGGTACGAAGGGTCTTGAAATTTCCTTTCGCTGTAAGATCGCCGGACATAAATGCTCCCTGGAAGGTAATCCTACCCAACACTAACTTATTCATCACAGCATGCGTGGTCTTAGCAACCACATCCGCATCCGGCTTGTCACCGTAATAGCATTTCAGACGCTTATTGTTTATCTCAACAACAAGATTTTTCTTCGTATCGGATAATTGAATGGAATAAGAAGCAACAAATTCATCGATGGGATGGAAATTATCCTTCAGATTCTTAATGAATTCCTGTCCGCCTTCGCCGTCGCCATTGGTATCCAGCATATCCTTAAACAGCTGAGTCAGCTCCTCGATATCCTCTTTCTGCTTCTTCACATAGGTGTCATCCGAGACATAGACCGATAACTGCTCGCTCTCCTGAGGAGTGAGTGTTATGGAACTACTGCGAAGGACATTTTGCTTAATTGCAGCGTTACTGGTAGGCAGTGTCTTCGTCTTCTGATGTATCGTTCGATAGAAGACTTCGGCTTTCTTCTCAATAATATCGGAATAATCCTTATTTGTCTCAAAATCTACATGGTCCTCCACATAAGCTCCCAGACCGCTGACCGGAAGTCCGCCTAAGGTCTCCCAGGCCTTTATCATATATAGTTCAGCATCTCTCTCGCCATACGTATTCGCGATAGCAACCGGAAGCATATAGAGCTTACTGATCTTTTCTTTATCCCCATAGAGCCAGCAGGCATCCAGAAACTGCTGCATCAGACCGCCGATTCCGAACCACTCCACGGTGGTCGCCAGAATGATACCATCTGCTTCCTTCAAGGTCTTCGGAAGCATTGAAATCGCATTTTTCTCTTCATAGAGGTTATATCTGGTAACCTGTACCCGAAGCTCCTCCAATACTGTCGTCAGCTTACTCATTACAAAGAGGGTCGGATCCTCAATTAAACCTCGTCCACCGTAATAGATATTAATTTTCATGCAATAACCTCTCCTCCTGCTGTAGGTATAAATCCAATCATATATTATAAATTGATGTAATCAAAAGGATACTCTGATCCCCTTCTTCAAGGTTGTAACCTTCGTATGCACATGAGTTTTATTCTGCAACGGTCATTCGTCTCGGACGACGATATATCAATGCTGCCAATAAGACTCCCGCTAGAAAGCCTCCGACATGAGCGGCCTGATCAATTTGCGTATTAACAATCCCTCCATAGAGACTGAAAATGACGAAGAGTACCATCTGCCGCGTACTGATGTCCTCCAATCGTCCCCGGTTGATTGCTACGATAAAAAACATGGCACCGACCACGCCAAAGATGGCTCCGGAGGCTCCGATCGAAAAAACCGTGTTATCGACCAGAAATTGTCCGCCTTCTTTCCACATATTATAACTGATGGAGGTTAACCCTGCAAGAATTCCCGTACCAAAATATATGAAAAGATATTTGTATTTACCGGCTGCCCGCTCGAGATTATCACCGACGAAGAACAGAACCAGCATATTATTAAAGAGATGCTCAAAATCCGAATGCATAAACATCGATGTCAGAACCCTATAATACTGCTTTTCTTCTAATACAAAGTACCAGGATAAGGCTCCCTTGGCAAGCATACTGCTCGCTCCGCCGAAGAACGGCGAAAAATGCTGTATCAGAAAGGCTATGACATTGGCTATGATAATTATGGTGTTCATCAAGGTGAATACTTTATACCTAGGTGATCCCGGACGGCTACTTCCCATATTATACATACTGTCTCCGGTTAAATCACCCGTATTATGAGGGATCGTTTCCTGCGCAAGTCTTCTGCTGAGAGCTTCCTCCGTAAGCATGTCCTCGAACCGGACTCTGATGTCCTCAAATTCACCCGCCCCTGTCTCATAGATAATTAATCGGTTCGCCATCTCATCAATGATCCAATGCTGATCTTCCTTATTCTCGACGCACAGCTGCTTTACCCTGCCTACTTCTGTGGTCAGGATCAGGCTAAGCAGCCGAATTCTCTCCGGATATGGCTCTCGGCGAAAATTATATTTAATTTGCTCCAGAATGTGCGCGTATTGCTCTTTTCCGGGCTCTGCACCGGCCATGGATCGTATGACCGAAATGATGGTAAGCTCTGTCTCTGCCTGCTGATAGAATAAGTAAATTCCTGCTGTATTTGAGTTAATTCTTCGATAACCCAGATTCGTAAGGGTTTGCTCCAGTCTCTCTTCGATCATGCCATCATCCTTTTATAGTGCGAAATGTTTGTCCTACTCAATTAATCAGAAAAATTCGTATATTTGACCCGGTGTCGGTAATTAATCCTCCCAGGCGAAGGAACGCTTCACAGCCTTTTTCCAGCCGGCAATCAGGCTAGTTCTCTTCTCCTCTGCCAGATTCGGATAAAAGGTCTCAGACAAAGCCCAATTTGCTTTGATTTCATCCTCGTTCTTCCAGAAGCCGACCGCAAGTCCGGCAAGATATGCTGCCCCCAAAGCGGTAGTCTCGATACACTCGGGTTTTTGAACCTCCGTATTCAGGATATCTGCCTGGAATTGCATCAGAAAGCGGTTCGCACAAGCCCCACCGTCCACCTTCAAGGATTTTAAGGTAATCATAGAGTCGCTCTCCATGGCACGAAGTACATCCTGGGTCTGGTAAGCGATTGCCTCCAATGTTGCACGTATAATATGGTCCTTATTACAGCCGCGGGTAATGCCTACAATAGCTCCTCTTGCATATTGATCCCAATAAGGGGCACCGAGTCCGGTAAAGGAAGGAACGACATAGACACCATTGGTATCCGGAACCTGTAAGGCACATTTCTCGCTCTCTGCTGCGTTACGTATTAATTGAAGCTCGTCCCTTAGCCACTGAATCGCAGCACCGGCTACGAACACGCTTCCCTCTAAGGCATAATTAACCTCAGAACCGGTGGAGGCTGCTATTGTGGTAATCAGTCCATGTCCGGACATAATTGCCTCTTTACCGGTATTCATGAGTAAGAAGCAACCGGTACCGTAGGTATTCTTCACTTCTCCCCTATTAAAACAGCACTGTCCGAAAAGTGCCGCCTGTTGATCTCCTGCTGCTCCTGCGATTGCAATCGCATCCCCGAATAAGGATCGGTCGGAATAACCATAGATACAGCTGGAGGGCTTTACCTCCGGAAGCATCTGAATAGGAATATCCAACTCATCAAGAAGCTTCTGATCCCAGGTCAGCTTCTTAATATCGAAAAGCATGGTTCGGGATGCATTGGTATAATCCGTTACAAAGGTCTTCCCCTTCGTCAGATTCCATATAACCCAGGTATCCACGGTGCCAAACAATAGCTCTCCGGCTTTTGCCTGTTCCCTTGCTCCCTCAACTTGATCCAGAATCCATTTAATCTTTGTTCCGGAGAAGTACGCATCCGGAATCAACCCGGTCTTTTCCTTGATATGGTTCTCAAAGCCCTTGGACTTCAGCTCCTCAATCATATCAGACGTTCTGCGACACTGCCATACGATCGCATTATAGATCGGCTGTCCGGTCTTCTTATTCCATACAATCGTCGTCTCACGCTGGTTCGTGATCCCGATGGACGCAATCTCATTGGCATTGATGCCAAGCTTCGCCATCGCTTCCGTTGCAACAGAGACCAAAGAGGACCAGATCTCCATCGGATCATGCTCCACCCAGCCCGGCTTCGGATAAATCTGTGTAAATTCCTTCTGTGCAACGCTTTTCATTTTCCCCTGTTTATTAAAAATAATACATCTCGAACTCGTCGTTCCCTGGTCAAGTGCCATAACATATTGTTTCATCCCATAACCTCCAAAAACCCTCTAATCTATTCTATAGCAAGTCCTATTTCCGTCTTAGCCCCTAACCCCTCATTGTTATGGGCAAAGTAATCTTTCAGTAGTCAGATCCATCACCTAACCTGCGGTAATGATACAAACGACAGCACCAACTGCCAGAATTATATCTAATATCAGCAGAATCCAATAGAATATCTGCTCGCCTATCTTCTCGTTCCTCTTCCCTTTAAGCTTTAGCGCGGTATTCACGATTAAGACAGCGGCAAACAGTAAAAGCAGTACACCCTTGATAACTGCGTTACCTAGAAAATTCGCGATAACGAGGAAAGACAATAGTATAATTGCATGCACTACATCGTAACGTCTCTTCATATCAATACCCCCTATCTTCATTAATACAAGCGTAGTATGCATACTGCAATCCTATCCGTAAGTATGCGATCGGAGCCCTTGATGTTACTGTTCATTTATATGCTTCCTTTATATATTTATTGTACCCTTTTGTTCCAAGATTTACAAGATTTTTGTACAGTTGCTCGTAAGGTGCTCGGCCATATTTATCCGCAGTGATTTATGTATCCATCGGCAAATTAGCTGTAAGCAGATAATTTCTATCCTTTTAAAATTTTCAAAAATATCAGCTTCTCAGATATTTTGTGAATCATTTATTAATACCCCTGCCGCTATGACAGGGGTATCGTTAATTTATCTGAAATTCAAAGCCCAGATTCGCCAACGCAATCCGGTCTCCGTGAATAATCTCCTTCTTCTCATAAGTAGCCAGCAACACATTATTGGTAAAGGTGCCGTTGGTGGAGTTTAAATCGGTGATATAGTATCGGTTATCTTCCTTGGTAAGCTTGGCATGATATCGACTGACAACGCTTTTTTCCAAGCAGTAATCCACATTTTTGCGGAGCTTGCCGATGAAGAAGGGGAATTCACTGACCTTGATAGAAGCATATTGTTCCTCATCCAAGGATTTAAGCAGAATGCTTGAGGTCATTTTCGTATCTGCGATGGTATCACTGATCAAACAGGTTGGATTGTAATCCTCCGGTGTCACATCCTCTACATTAGAAGTGGGCGGTTTTTCCTGAAATGGATCCACATTATCTTCTATAATCTCAGAATTGCCTTTCCACAAATCATATTCTCGACGGGTCAACTGTGAGGGGTCCACTTGATGTATCAGAGATTGCGGCTTGGCTGAAGCCTTCTTCTCCCCAATTGTACTCTCACGAACGATTTTATTATGACTTGTCTCAAGATATCCCTTCCTTGGGTCGATATACTCACTCTGAGCTACCATCTTAGTCAGCCGATTCTCCTTACTCCAAAGCTTTCGCATCAGATATACTTCAGCACATAATACGATGAGCAGCACTCCAATCAGTTTACCGAATTCCAGACGTTCCCCATAAGAGTTATACAGAATGCCTGACGTAATGCCCAGAATGAGGATTAATAAGCCCACCAAAGCACATATTCCCGAAAGAATGTAGGTGGACCATGGATAATAGGAGACCTCCTTCTCATCCTCCAGCTTCTCCATTACTACCGGAATATTGTTGATTGTCCTGTCGATTCGATATGGATCTGTATCGTACTTTACTCTCTCTTGGGTTTGTACCCCCTGATCCGTAACGGGCTTAATCTGAGGCGTGGCGTCCTTTTTAGCCGGTTGGTTGAGGGCCTCCAGCATATGAGTAAAGGTATAGCCCGCTTCTTTACTGACTGCATAAAGCCGGTATACCAGTAGAACTGATTCCTTATCACTGTAATCCACCTTATTCATCAAATATTCCAGCAGATCACTGATTTGCTTTTTACTATCCTTTCGATATCCGGACAGAAAGCAGAGGTAAGGAACATTCGTAACCACATCCAGGTAGATGTAATCCGGTGACAGGATGAAATCATCCTCCGGAAGGAGATACTCATTCGCTAACTCCATCGTGCTTATTATATTTATAATCAAACCTCTTAGTTTCTCATAGGATAGAGAGGCTTTTGTATACAGATTCTGCATGGTTTGTTTTCCGGTAATGTCATAATAGAACAGCATTATATTATCCATATTCCGTTGCTGTATAGGAAGTACTCCCGGTAAGGTTTGATTCTCCAGCATTCTGATGCAATAATACTCATGCGGCAGATTCTCTTCCGAGATAACCATAAAATTATGTCTTATATCCTTTCTGAATTCTACCTCCATAATCCCTCCTCCAACTCTTCCGCTCTTCTTAGTGCTCCTCATCGTTCGGAAAGAATTTCTCTATTTTATTCTTTAGCTCATCAACACCTTTTGCCTTTGATGCGGTATTAAGAATAACCTCACATATACGTATTGTTTGTGCCGGATTATGAATCGGGTACTCCCCTGAAATTATCCTATTGGAATATTTCTGAAAAAACCTCTTAATCCAGGGGATACCGATCCGGCTTTCTGTCCGAACAGATAGCACAAGCTCTGTCATGCTGATTTCGACATACACATCAGTTATTTTGATTAGGAACAGTCCATGGGCTAATATCTGCTGCAGATATGTCCTAATCTTCTGCTCCTTTTCAGACCTCTCTCCCGTTCGCAACTCAAAAAGCCCCATATCAGTAAGGATTCTATAATCAATCTCATCAGAGGTTAAATCTGTTTCATATTTCAGATAAAGTCCAGCCTTATGTATGGTCTCATCCACCATTCCCTGTACTCTGCAAATATCATGAAGATAAAATGCAAGATATATCATTGCAAAAACAGTAAGAACAACAAGTGGCAGAACAACGGCTGCTTCGACCGTGATACTGGCATGGTAAGTCTGTCTCTCCTGCTTATAAATGAAACGATAGCATCTATTCAGGATATATCACCCTCCTTCCCATCACAGGATTTGATCTTTGGTTTCACTGTCTCTAAACCATCGTACCTTTTGAGGCCATGAACAGAATAAGATATCCCGCAAATAGGAACGGAACAAAGGGAATGCTTTGCTTTCGATTAACTCTTCTGAGGATTAGCAGTAGAATGGACAGAATTGCAGCCAAAAACAATGCTAATCCAAAAAGCTCAAGGTTACACCAAAAGCCGAGTCCAAGACCCGTGATGCACAATAGTAATCCATCCCCCATCCCAATCCTGCCCGCTGTAATTTTACTTAAGATAACTATAACAATTCCTACAGTAAATCCACCTATTCGACTTGGGATCCCAGAATGATCTGTGAATAACAGACAGACGACTGTGAGGATTGCTCCAACACCGATCATCCAAAGATAGATCCTTTTTTTCATTAAATCTTGAATCGAACAGAACAACAGCAATGTGCCCAGAAGTAGTACCAGTAATTTATCCGCCATTTCTATCTCCTCTTATTCCTTGTATCATTTATTTCCGACAATATTTTAGGTATCAGTATATTCTTCTACTATATGACTAATCTGTTCCTTTCACTTATCTCAATGAATATTTGATGATATTTCAAATTTTTTCACTTACGCATCTCTTCCGTTATGCTATATCCACCACACTAATGCCCACATCGTTTGCACAGCGGACGATCTCCAACCTCTGACCGCAGTACTTCCTTTACATTCCTCTTAATTTTGGAGCAATCTCTCTTCGTATGATATCTTGTTCCATCGGAGGTAATATAATAGGTGGCATAATTACTTTGTACTCCCTCACAACACTTCTCACAGGGATAATATTTACCCCCATTGTCGTTTCTCTGCGTCGTTGGAAGCCCTTGAATTGCGGTTACAGACAGATGGATATGGGAGCAGGTCGGACTCAAGTGATATACCTGTCCGGTCTCCGTTATATATACGATATCCTCCTTCTCCTCTTCCTCCATGGAATAGGTCGCTGCCACTTCATACCCGGTCCAGGCACGAACCCTGACCCTCTGAACCATTTGCATATCCTGAAAGGATATCATTAGGATGGGCAGCACAACCTGATATCGAACCACGATGTCGATGACATCATCCTCGGATAAAATCATAGAATCTTGGAAGCTAATACCTGCAAAGCCCTTTCGGATGATGGAATGATTGATACGATCCGTATCTAGGTATCGCTTGGCATACAACTTCAGTATGGATTGATCCGCAATGGATTTCGCGAAATCACCGAGTCCGATTTCTATCTCATTTCCCAGAATTGTCTCGTCGAAATTAAGGGCCTCCTCGATTCCGGTAAAATCTTCATAGAGGTAAGCAGTCTTTGCCATATTCAAGCCCATCTTGGTAATAGTGGCCTGGATGAACTCCTGAAGAGTGAATATCTGAATAAAGTACAGGAAGGAAAGAATCGTGAATAGGAACAATGGCATTACCAAGGCTGCTTCCACAGTCAACAAAGCCTTACAGCTTTGATAACATTTTGTTTTTTCAATTCGTTTGTCAGCCTTTGAGCTGCGTTCTGATCTGCTCCAAAGAGAGGCTTCTGTTACTGTTTTTCGATGGTATACTCTATTCACTCTTATATCCTATTGGACTGGGATGTCCATTCTTCCTTTGATTTGTTGTCAGCAAATGATTTCTTGGAGAGAGTTATCGTTTATTTTTTTAAAGTTTGTGAGTTTGATACAGATAGAAGAATGGACATCCCAGTCCAATAAGAACAATTTAATAACAGTAAGCTGCTTTTGAACTAAATTCATACCCGATAAGGTTATGATGTATGTAATTGCGAAGGAAAGGAACTGCAATAAATCTTGTATCAATTGTATAATCCACCGACGCCTCTATACCGAACAAACTATCCCGTAGAAATATTTTCTCCTCATAACGAAGATTCAGATTCTCCTGGATCAAATCCATAGCGCGCCATATCAAAGCTCGCTTATGCTTCATTAGCATAAAGATGCGAAGGTAATCCTGGTAGGAGAAGGATAATTGTTCGGAGGCTGCATAGGTCTCTGCCTTTGTTCTGATAAAACTCCGATTAAGTAGGAACATCTCCGGGAACTGTAAACTCAGCTTGTGCTTCAGGATTGGTACCTCTTTTCCTAGGAGAAGCGCACAGGTATCAACGAGCGCTTCCGTGAAAGACCAGACCATAAGAAGTACTGCCTGTGTAATATTAATCAGCATCGGTAACCCACTAAAGCCTACCATCGCTGCTGCTGCAAGCTTTGCTTCCTCACATCTTGTCTTATCTCCCAATAATGTAACAAAATCCAGTATCATTCTAATAAATACAATTCTTGAGATAACTGCCGCCAGATTCCCCTGATCTGACCTATAACCTTCCAGCAGATACTCCTGCTCATAATGGAGCACCTGAGGCTTTCCGTCGGATTGCTGTGTATTTCCTACCGGATAGTGATCAAAATGCTCTTTCAGGTATTCCTGAAATAATAGATTCTCCGTGATCAGATTAATTCCCTTCTCGATTCCTTCGGATAACTCTGTGGTGTGTTGAAAATCATATAAGAGATTGCCCATCTCATGCTGATCATTCCCTGCTAAGGAATCTTCGAAGAAAGCCGTAATCATCGATGCAAAATCCATCCCGTTAACCGTCAGGGAAGCCTCCAGCGAGGGGAGCTGATCTACTGTCATCTCTTTGTCCGATATGCTGCTCGGATCTATTATCAGGCTTGTTATCCCGCTTTGAAGAAGTTTACCAACCTCCTTGATCGGATTTTTTTGTCTCTCGGAATCAAGGACAAGCGTACTATAATCTATCGTCAGATTTTCTATCTGATAGTGTTGAAGTGCGGCCTGTGCTGACAAGGAGTAATTTAGTGCCACCGGATAATCTTCCTCCTTAAGGTAAGTCAGAGTCTTTTGAATAGCCTTCTCTCCTTCCCTTAATATCAGTCGATTCATGCCCAGGGAATCATACATATCATAGAAGGTTTCCTCCCCATCGTAGGAGGAGGAATATTGCTTCATTTCCTTAAGCCTTTCTTCCAGACCCTTAAAAATCTCTGCTCCCAGGTTCTCTTTTTCTTGAAATAAATTCTCTTCGAATTCATCAATCAGTTCAGCGGAAGCATCCACATTAGACATCACTTGCTCCGCTTCATACTCTGCTTCTTCTGTGATAGGTATCAGCCTCCTCAGAATATGGTTCATCCGCTCAAGTCTGTCATTTACGGAGGAAGTTAACTGCTCCTTCCGCGTAAGCAGCTGCTGCTCTTGGCTATGTAGTTCATCTATCTGCTCCTGCAGGCTATTGATCTCCTGATCCATCTCTTCTCTCTGTTGATTTGTACTCTTATCCTTTGTTCTCGGTACATTCCTTCGCTGTGACTTTATCTCTTCCAGTGATAAATACGCCGCTGAGAGATCCTCCTTGAGATTATTCAATTGCTCCTTGAGAGAGGTAAGCTGTTCTATCTCTATCTTAACCTGTATCAAGGAATCAGCAGGATTTATATAGCGATTTTTAACTGCCTCAAACACGGCAATATGATTAATCCCGACGGTTTCCATAGAGATCGGTGTCGAACATAGCATTTTAGCATAATAATCTGTTGCCTGAAGCTTTCCTTCACCGTCAAGCTTAATTCCGTTCTTTGATGTCTTAATTCCGTCTAACAGCTCCATCAATCTTAGGATGTTTTTGTCCGCTTTCGCCATTTCCAGCTCTGCTGCCAGCTTTTTATCATATACTGCACTTACCTTTTTTGGGGTCTCCAGCATATTAAGCTTTTCTAATAATAAGGATAAGCCCTCCGCCACTTCATGATACTTCATATATTCAACGGCTTCCTTTCGGAATAGCTCCCCCTTATAATCCAGGAGTCGTGTCTGATCTGTAACCGTTAGTGATGAGATACGGATATCATAAAGGTCAACACTCCTTCTGTTGTTCCTGGAATCCGTCTCTGCGTTCGGAGAAAGGGTGTAGGATATGTATTCTGTTATCTTATCCCCTATTTTCTCCGCTTTATCCTTTTCACTTCCTGTCCCCGCCGAGTAGCCAAAAAGATGATATTCCTTCCATAAGGGCTCATAATACTCAGCCCAAACCGAATCCATGGCGGTCGAAAGTGCTCTCGTGGCATATACCTTGGCTGTACTGATTCTTGCTCCTTCTATAATCGTAACAACGAGGGATAGGATAAGCAAAAGGATTAATGCAAGGTATACCGTGATCACTCCCCCTACAAAAGCCCTTCTTATGGAATTCCTCATCTATGCCCCTCCTTTTCAGTAATTTCTTACTCAATGACAATCGTTTCGTTGATTCCTTCCGCATCGGATAAAATCGAAGCAAAGGCATTCTGAATTATGGTTCCGATCTGTTCCCGAAAAATCAACACTAAACCGATAATAATCACAAGAATTAAGATGATTTCAATCACTCCCACTGCATCCAGCTCCTTTTTCATGATACCTTGATAAAAATTCCTAACATTAACCATTATTTTTGCTTACTGTACTATTCTGTACAGGTCTCCTTTCTGTCACTATCTATATCTGAAACGCCATAAAGGCGGGTATTAAAATAATAAGAAATACAATAATCAAAAGAAACATCATAGGTGCCAGAAGCTTTGTTCCGGCTTCCTCGCCAAGCCTCTTTGCTACTTCCTTGCGGTCTTCAAAGGCTTCCAGTGCCTCCTGTCGAAGCAGCTCTGTAAAGCCTTTATTCCCCTTCTTCCTGTTCTGCGTGATTAAGGAGCTGAACTTAATATAGGGCAATAGTCCAAGTCTTCTGCCGAATTGTTCATAGACTTCACCTTCTGAGGTCCCCAGTTTGAGCTCATGAACTGTCGTAAGCATCTCCTCATAAGCATAGTGAAGCTTTGTTATTCCTCTGCTACGATTTACCTCATAATCCTCCGCTATTTTTAACCAGGCTTGTCTCACCGTCATTCCTGCATTGACCAGCAGTGTAAATTTATTAATCAACTCCGGGTAATCCAACAAAAGCTGATCTCGCCGAAGCTTCATCCGGTGCCGTAGCTCTACATCCATCAGATACCATAGAAGAAACGCAATCATAATACCGAGGATTAATATGGTCCGTCCCTCTGCGCTCTTATTCTCTTTCCATAGAAGGCTATATTGATCTAGCTGCTCGGGAAGTATAAGCTCACTCTCCTTTCTACTCTTCTCCTGTACTTCGCCCAGCTCTGTCATTAATCTGCTATCCAACTGTTCTTCTTCACTGAACACCTTTGGTATAATCCGAAAGGATAACGGTAATGAAGTCTCCTGCTCCTCATAGCTTAGAACGGCAGTTACATTGGTCCATATAGGAAGCTCCAGATTTTTATTTTGAACTGTTCCATCCCCTAAAATCAGTTTTCTGTCCTCCGGTTTCCATTTCACCCTAATCCCTGAATCCGGTATAGAATCACAGAAGCATAAATTTTCGCTGATTTCATCCGTGTTCTTATTCCCACCCAAAACATACTCTGAGAGATACTCCTTTCCCTGTTCAAATAGTAGAGCAATCTCCTCCTTGGAATAACTGCGCTCCTTCACCTCTAATGTGATACGTCGAGAAATAGGGGGTCCATTATCCTCTGCTGAGCCCTCGGAATCTTGTAGGGTAACGTCGAGCGCTACTTCTTTCTTTCCTTCACCATGTTCCGGTCTGCTGATGCATCTTCCATCGCGAAGCAGCCTTGGCTCCGAACTCAGCTCTCCCAGGAGGGACAGTATGCTAAAGAGCACGATTACAACGATTACATATGACATCTTTTGATACAGATAAACCCGATGTAGGTTCTCCGGTTTAGAGGTGATATTTAATGCCCGAATCGAATCAGAAATCTCAGCCTTTGACTGGAAATGCTTGTCAACGCCTAAAACAGTCAGCATTAACTTTGCCATAGGATATAGAAAATACAGCTTATGCTCCTTCTTATCAAGCTCGTCCAGCTCATTGGCAGGTCTTCTTATTGCAACAAGAAAGAATCCGGTAAAAGTTGCAATCAGGATTATATCAACAACAAGCAATTTACCACCTCCTATACCTCAATCGCAATAATTCGCTCAATTACCAAAAAAGCAGCCAGATACATAAGCAGAAGAACCGTCATCACAATTACACCAAAGGTATTATGATATAAGGGATCTAAGAAACCGGGTGAAGAAAGGGAGAGATAGAGCAAGATAAAGAGTGGTATGCCTTTCATCATATTTGCCTCCACGCGCTTTGCCGTAATCAGGGTGATGATTTCCCGTTTAACCTCGACCTTATCGCTGATGATAGCTCCGGTCAGCTTTATTACGTTGATCAGATCTCCTCCGGTACGTTTTGCCGTAGTGAATACCTCAGAGAAGCTTAGAATGTCCTCAACCTGACTTCTTACTGCAAAGTCCTCCAGAACCTTCTCGACTGTAACATTTACCCGGAGCTGATTGACCATATAGGTAAATTCCTGAACAATCATCGCATTTTCTCTGTAGATATGCAGCAGGTCCCTACGAGCCTCCTCCATAGCATTTTCTGCTGAATATCCGGCTTCCAGTGCAGCCGACCATGCAAAAATACCATCTCTGAACTCCAAATTGAGCTTCCATTTCCTCTCTTTCATCAAATTATTTCTTTTGATTTTATAATAGAAATAGAGGAGGGGCGTCAGTAATAAGACCCCAATCAAATGCTGATAGAATAGATATCCAAGAATAACAATAATCAGCATTCCCTGAAGCAGATACTTCAATCTCTCCTTACAAGTAAAGTGATAGCTGTCATAATGCGTCATAAGGTCACCCTCTCCTAATCTTTTATTTGCTCAGCACGGATCATCTACTTTCGGTGCCAACGATAACCCCGCACGGATTAACTTATCCGTCCTTCTCAAATCATTCCTTTTCACCAGTCTTCCGACGACTCTCCCCTCTTCCTCTCCCATCTCCTCAAATTCAAAAATAGAGTTCAGCTGAATCTCTCCGTTGTGACTGTCCAGAACCTCACATACCTCAAGAAGTCTTCTGGATCGGTCTCGTAATCTTCCAAGATGGATAATAATATCAACAGCAGATGCAATCTGCTTTCTGACCGCCAGTAAAGGGATTTGTGTACCGAGCAGTACCAGGGTTTCCAGACGGCTGAGCATATCGGTTACAGAATTGGCATGTCCTGTGGATAAGGAGCCGTCATGCCCGGTGTTCAGAGCCTGAAGCATATCGATGGCTGCCGCATCCCGGACCTCGCCTACGATAATACGGTCCGGTCGCATTCTCAGAGAAGTCTTAATCAAATCCCGTATGGTAATCTCATTGCTTCCTTCGGAATTGGAGTTTCTCACCTCTAAGCGAACAAGATTAGGGATGTTTCGAATCTGCAGCTCGGCAGAATCCTCTATTGTTATAATTCTTTCATTTGGGGGAATGTAATTCGATAAAACGTTCAGAAATGTGGTCTTACCGGAACCGGTTCCGCCACTGATAAATATATTGTAACCGGCTATCACTAATTGTCTCAGAAAATCTGCCACTTCCTTTGAGAGTGACCCCAGTTCAAGCAGCCGTTCCATTGTAATCGGCTGATTCGGAAACTTTCGAATGGTGATAATCGGTCCTTCAATCGCGACCGGCGATAAAACGATATTTACACGGGAGCCGTCCGACAACCTGGCATCTACAATCGGAGAGGCCTCATTAATTATCCTGTTTGAATGGGATACCATCTGCTGTACCACATCCTCCAGCTTTTGTGCGGAATCGAAATATAAGTCACTCTCTGACAGTCTTCCATTTTTCTCGATAAAGATCTGCCGTGGACCATTCACCATAATCTCCGAGACCGAGGGATCCTCTATCAATTCCTGTAACACATCAAACCTTCGAATGGAATTAAAAATATCTCTTCGGAGCTTCAGCTTCTCCGTAATACTGATATATTCCTCCCTGCTAAATTCCAGGAGCATCCGGTCAATGGTCTCATTAAGCTCTTCATCCCCAACCTCCCGACAAAGATCAATCTCCTTAATCACACGTTGCCGAAGTAACTCTTTGTATTGCTTCATATAGTACCTCCGTCAGACTTCCTTGAGATAATCCTGTGCCTGTTGCCATACCGGACTATCGATCAGCTCCTGGAGATTACGATAGATCACGGCTCCGGATGGATCCCAGCTGCGTATTATACTTTTGAACTTTGGCTTCTGAGGATCGATACCAACGCAATCCATCTGCCTTTCCCAGTCCCTGCATAACGCTTCTTCGTAGGGGCTCTGTCCACGTAAGATAACAACCCGGTCACTGAGCCTTAGTAACTCCGCTCCTGCTTCCTGATAAAATCCAAGATAGAAAACTACGTTCTGATAATCCGTTCCCGTTCGTAGCAGTTCAATCCATCTTTGCATATCTTCTTTATTCAAGGAAAGCAGGTCAAAGCCATGATTGACTCCTGTCAAGTAAGCAAGGTTATTATTGTAATTCAGAAGCTCCTTCCACCTTTGAGGGGTATTCGAATTCTCCTTCAGATAGTAGATAAATTCAGACAATCCATGTTTTGTATGGTCAGTAAAATCAATCTGCTTGAAGGATAAAAGTTCAAGCGGTAGAAAAAGTGCTTTCCTCTGCTTGGCAAGCTGAAAGCTGAAAGACCATGCAAAAGCAATATCCTGGCTTCCTGGCACCACAGAGTATACGGTACTAATATTCATTCGATTTGGATTCATGCTTAAGGATACTTCGTCCTGCTTACGCATATAATCCGCTAATATCTGCTCCATAATCCGTTCAACCGACTGGTATCGGTAGATTCTGTTCTGTTCCGGGTTTGATTCCGACCGTTCCTGTGTTAATTGATAACAGAACTTCAAATACTCTGTCGGAATTACCTCAGTAACTTCTTCAGGCCCTATAAGAAATAGCTCAATCTTATGCTCATGAAGATAGTCCGCAAGCTTCTCCTTCTTGGTAAACGCTACAACCTCCCATTCAAAGTCTTGCTTGTTCTGAAAATACTCCAAGAAACGAGCCGCATAGATAGAATCGGAATCGAAAAGTGCAATAATTTTTCTCACTAGAATAGAATCCTCCAAAAATATGTAATAACAAATGCTTTCACATAGGATTAACATCATCCTGAAACAGGATAGAAGCTCACTTAATAAGAGCTATCAGGGTTAGAATTAGAAATAAAGAACACAGCAGCCAAGAATGACCTCGTGATATGTAATTATATTACAGTATATGGTTTTTGCTGTCAATTAAAAACACTGCCTGTAAATCATCTTTGTTAGATTCATATAAATCCAGGCTTCATAAATATCTTTTTCACCAAAAACAAGAAGAAGGAAGACATGCTGCCTTCCTCTAAAAGTCTAATTAGAAAACCGCTCTGGCACATAGTATCAGTAGCTGTTTAGGTATAGGAATAATATAAGGACAACCCATATAATAACAGAAAACCGGGTAGACCCAGAAGACCGTTGGTTAATACGGTGGCACCGTTAATCCCTACACTGATCGGGTATCCTTGAATACTAAGGGCAAGATTCATCAGATAGATCCCCGCAGTCCCAAAGCAGGCACGCAGTGCAAAGTCGATTAATAGATCCGGTCTGCGGCGGACTACACATACCCCAATAAAAATAACACAGGCGATAATAATCGCTATAAAAATATAGCTGTTCATCTCTATTCTCCTTGTCCAATGACATCCTTCTATTACATTTATATACTTGTTTATCCATTTTATGTTAATTAATAGAATAAAAGCCAATTTATTTGACTATACTATTATCAAAATAATATTTCTGATATGAAGTATCCATGCTTAAGCAAATACGAACGATGGAATAACACGGATGCCACGAAATCACTCAGGTAAATGAAGCTTTAAACTATTATCGTAAGGATGGTGATGAAATGCCACTATTTACTAAGAAGAGACCATCAAAAGAGAATCTGATGCTAATACACGAGATTAACCGGACCAAGATAGCTCTGGAGGCTGCCTATTCCAACTTTGAAAATGTCGTCGACCCTGACTTGATTGATAGCTGTATTTATGAACTAAATGCAATCCAGAACAGATATCACTTTCTTTTAAAACAGGCGAAAGCAACAGAACAAAGATATTGTTAATCATAAGATTATTATAATTAACTTAGATAAGAACCGTTTAAGGTTATCCAATCATCAAGTTAATGGGAACGAAAAGGCTGCCCCGTTCGGGACAGCCTTTTTTACCTTTTGTATCTCTTTCAGTTCATATGTACTTTCATAGCCATCGGTAGCTTACCGATCTTTTGTGTATTTACACACTCTAATGTACCTTCGAATTCTTATGTACTTCAGTATTCCTATGTACTTCCGTTTTCTTATGTTTTTCAGTATTCCTATGTACTTCAGTATTCTTATGTATTTCAGTATTCTTATGTATTTCCGTATTCCTACGTACTTCAGTATTCTTATGTACTTTCGTATTCCTTTGTACTTTCCGTATCACAACCTTCGTAATTCTACAGCTCTTTTATAAGACTGCATCCTTAGTATCGGCTTTTTATGCAATGAACCCGCGGCTTTTGTTACTCGGATCAATGAAGGTCTCATTAAGATAACCTTTGCCGTAGGTTAAGCCCGCATAGAGCTGTTGTGTGTTCCTCATAACGGGACCACTCGTATCGGATTGGCGAACGCCTTCGAATCCAACCAGGAGCTTATTCAGTACACTTTCCGCACTGTCTAAGGTGTCCGGAATTCTACGGAGAATCGCTTGAATAATTCTTTTATTTACATATAGATAGAGACTGAGCAAATCATAGGAGATCGCATAGCTATAATTTAAGGTAGCCTGTAATTCCGTTATGTATTTCTGTGCCAGCTTCAATTCCTTATCAAAAGCAGTCATATCTCCTTTTTCAAAGGCTTCTCTGGCTTCCTTGAGCTCCGTCAGAATCATTTCATAGAGAATCACAGTCAATTCACTTTTGGAAGCCTGTGTCACTCTGGCAGTAAATGCCTTGATTGCTTCTTTGTTCATATCCTCCTACCTCCTATTCCGATTAATCACGATTATTGTTGCAATAAGGAAAGGATCGTCTGCGGTCTCTGATTCGACTGCGCAAGCATGGAGGTACCGGCCTGTGCCAATACATTTTTCTGAGTATAGTTAGCCATCTCTTCTGCCATATCAACATCTTCGATACGGGATAAGGATTCAGTCATGTTCTCGGAGGTGGTATCCAAATTGGAGATGGAGTGCTCCAGACGGTTCTGGTAAGCACCTAGCTTGGAACGAATTGCGGATACGGCATTGATTGCTGTATCCAGCAGGGTGATTGCTGCTTGTGCGCCTGCTGCCGTACCGATGTTCACCTTATCTACTCCTAATGTCTCCGGTGTTACTCTGGGGATACGAACGGACATGATCTGTCCTTCATTAGCACCAATCTGTAGATCCATGGGACCTGCATCCAGTACGGATACGGTTACATCAGTGCCTACATTTTCCAAGTCACTCGCCGTTGCTTGCGCATCGGGTGCGATAATAATTCTATCGGTGAAAATGGTTCCCACTTTATCTGCATCCTGATGAGTAACAGTAGTACTTGTTACACCATCCACAACGGTGATATCTCTACCATTGGCTGTTACGGAAACACCATCCCTTTGATAAGCCAAATCAACCTTTGCATCATAGCCTTGGGCTGCTATCGTCTCTGACGACAATCCCAAATATTCTGCCAGTGAGGCACTACAGGTTATAGTAAATTCTGCATCAGAACCGTAATCTGAAGTTACAAAAAGTAGACGATCGCCGTTATCCGGTGTTGCATCGATTGTATAGCCGGCTGCTGCGGTATAACCTACTTCGGAGGGATTTGTGTTAGCAGCATCTACTGCACTTACAGTTACACCCTTACCTGCTGCTGCACCCTGAAGAGCGGTTATAATGCTTGCCAGGGTATCTCCGGCTGTAACGTTTACTGTTGCTGCCGGAGCGGGACCAATCGTAATCGTACCTGCTGCAGGAGCGGTTCCTGCTCCGGTTGCGTTACCAAGTATTACTGCTTGTCTTGCATCCTGAGATACTACTACTCTCTCAGTTCCAACCAATACCGTATTCGGAGGATAGCTCTTAAACGCTTCCGTTGAAGAGGTATCTACTATCGCATCCGTATACTTAGACCCCATCGTTCCAGGCTTTACCTCGAACACCATTCTAAAGTCGTTACGGTCCGTTACGGTTACCTTGTTACCCTTGATGGATATGGTTGCTGTATTTTCAAAATTAGAATTATCAGATTTAATCTCCAGCTCTGCTTTTGCATCATAGCCTTCTACGGTGATGCCTTTTGTGGTCAAACCAAGTAAGCCGCAGAGATTCGCATTATCGCAGTAGATCGCAATGGCTTGATCTGAGCCGTACTCCTTGGAGGAGAATACTAATCTATCGCCGCTTTCTAAGGTCTTACTGGTATATCCGGCCATATCAAGATTCGCAGTTGTTGAAGGTGTTGCTGTACTTGATACTGCAAATACATTTAAGCTTACATTATCACATACGTTTCTGATCTTCTCGAATACTTCATCGATGGTATCGCCTGCATTGATTTTTACCGTCTCTCCATTAATATTAATTGATCCGGCCTGTGCATCCGTGATGGTTGCAGAAGTAGTCGATCCGGTAAAGGTGGTTAGTCCACCGACAGCGACTGCCTGTCTCGCATCCTGCAGGATCTTTACTCCATAATTGCCGATACCAACGGTATCCGACAGAGATACTAGGTTTACATTACTGTTATTGGAATAAGACTTGCGATCGATGTTACCATCGAGCAATGTCATCGTATTGAATTCGGTTGTTTCGGAAATTCTGGAGATTTCCTGATTTAACTGATCAATCTCAGATTGAATTGCGACACGGTCAGCCGTTGTATAAGTACCATTGGCGGATTGAACTGCCAATTCTCTCATTCTTTGCAGCATGGCCTCAACTTCTACCAATGCTCCTTCTGCGGTCTGTATAACGGAGATACCGTCGGAAGCGTTTCTGGACGCCTGATCAAGACCCGAGATCTGAGTTCTCATCTTTTCTGAAATTGCTAAGCCTGCAGAGTCATCCGCAGCACTGTTGATACGGTAGCCAGAGGATAATTTCTCTAAGCTCTGATCCAGTAAACTATTTGTTTTTGCCAGCTGGTTGTTAGCCTTTAAAGCCGAAATGTTATGGTTGATTCTCATGAAGTATCACCTAATCCCTTTCTGTTCCGGCAGCCATCCCCCTCCGTGTTATGATGGTTCGCACGATATGATTCTTAGTAAATATTTGTGTCTTAATTCAGCAACCTCCATGTGGCCGAAATGCATCTGAAACGGCAAATGCTATAGAGCGATTTCCTCGCTGTTTTCCGCTAATCGTACCGTTTGTACAATTGCTTTTGCGAAACGGTACAAAGCACGCTCGGTATTGGTGTCTTCTACAGTGCTCTGTCTAAAATCCAGCGGATTCTGATAGCTGTAATTCTCGTTATCCCTACCTGAAATCCCAAAATCCAATTGTATTATATTTATTTTGCTTTCCTTTGCTGCTTTCTCAATCTCTGTGGCTTTTGCCTGCAGCCTCTTTAATCCACTTCGGTTATCGCAGGCGATGAACCCTTTAACATTCCCTTCCTTCAACGAAAATTCCGCTTTGATATCACCAAGCTCCTTAGACCAGACCGAAACGGATAATCTCCCGGAAACACCTTGCCCGCGAAGAATCGTGAGGTTCATGTTGGTTATTCCCTTTTCTGTCTCAATCGGAATCTGATAGAATTCCCTTGATGCCATATCTTTTAAGAAGGTCAACTGCTGCCCTATATTTCTAAGCTCCGCCAGCTTGCTGCTGTCTAAGGTCTCCTGCGAACATACCTGGATTAGTTCTTCCTTCGCCTCGGCTTCCAAACTGCGAAAGACTTCATTCGTGGAAGACTTGTCGATTAATGTATCGGATATTTCATTCAATTCCTTTAGCTTATTTTCAGAATTTTCGCTACTATTTTCACTCTGCCTCTTAAGAAGCTTGACAACCGGTGAGATTCCATTGCTTAGTATATGATTGGCTATCATTATATTCTGTGGTGAACCGGTCATCTGGTAGTCATTCAAAAATCGAAGAGACTGCTCCGAATTCTTACATAATTCTCTAATCTCTTGAACCTTTTGTGAATACTGCCCTCCGTCGGCGTTCTCTGTCTCTGCTGTCTCCTGAAGCTGCTCTAACAGCTTTTCGATCGGTATATTTTTAATGGTTTCCCACAGATCGGTAGATGCTGTGCTCGAAGAAGCAACGGACGAAGGAATAGCCTGTAATCCAGACACCGCACCACCTGCCTGCTGCAGGTTCTGCAGCTTCGACGGAGAGATTTCCTCCGTTATCTGCTTCACAACACGGTTCAGATAATTCTTCGCTTCCTCTCTCCAACTTTCCTTTTGTGCATTATCATCAAGAGCCTCTTCCATCGGATTCGTAAAGCCTTTTAGCTGTTCCGCAATGCTTTCCTTATTGCGTCCAAGCTCAGTCAACATACCGAACTCATCATCTACCGCTGCAGATATCCTTCCCCGTCTTCCGGTCTGAACCGCTGTTAGTAAATGAGATAAGGTAACCTCCTGATTCGCTTTTATTACCGCTCCTAAGGCTGCCCCATCCGATTTCTCCACATTATAGAGGAGGCGGTATACACCAATGTATGCTTTTCTTTCTTCAGGAGTAATTCCGTTCTCTTTCTCCAGCTTAAGCAGATAATTACTGAACTTGTCCTCCGAGGTAATTCCCTGCTCTTCCTTCATCCGGTCAATGGCGTTATTCAGTTCGCCGATCGGCATACCAAGGGGGTTAATGCCTTCCTTTATCATCCTTACCGTAACAGCCGGGTGTAGATTATGAATCAGGCTTGTAACCTCTTTATCGTAGGCCTTAACCTGGTCGATCGCCTCCTGGGTGATTTCCATCTGATTATAGCCAAGAACCCTTACCGCTCTCTGATTTGCTAGTGTGTTCTCAATGTTTAGCTCCGACAGCAGAGAATCCATATTCGAAAAGGCTTTGCGGATCGAATCCCCGTATTCGGAACTTGGTACCGTCGCCAGAGTCTCATAAGCCGTTCCTGCCTTCGCATAATCTGCGATGAGCTTAGAACCGCTCGTAAGGATGTCCGGAATTGTTAAGGTCGCTCTTTCTGTAAGTGTTACACCCAGAACGGAGGTAGGAAGAAGCCTTAGTTGCTCAACACTCTCGGTTGTGACACGCAGCGTCTGAAGTGCCTCCGGAGTACTCTCTGCCTCCACCTCGCCGAGAAGCTTCCTATAATAGCTGTCCTCCAGCTTACGGAGCTCCTCAACTACCTTCTCAAGCTTCTCTGTCTCAATATGTATCCCCTTCTTCTCCAGTCTTCCTGCCGCCTCCAGAGACATCTTCAGACGTATTTCCTCCAGTTGTCTCTGTGCCTTCACTGCTTCGTATTCCCGGCTTTCAAGGGTATTTTCCCTCTCCAAAGCGTCCGTTGTGTCACCAAGATCTTGTGATTCCCTAACGACTGTCTCATCCGGTTCGGCCTGATCCAACGTAACCCTGCCTGCGGCCAAATCCTCCTGAATTGATGTAAGATTCTTAATGTTTAATGTAAGCTTTTCCTTAACAGCATAGTGTACCGCTTCCTCCTGTATGGAGTCCAATGCCGTAATAATATGCTCTAAAGCAGGAGTTGTCTGCGTCGCTAAGGTTACATCGCCCGGGGCTGTCCCATTCTTCATCCCTTCCAGGATGCGATCCAGCACCATATCGGGGTCTGTATTTTCCCTGATTTGATCTAATTCCTTCTTATAGGTGTAGGTCTTCTCCGTTAAGGGAAGCTTATTCTCCAGAATCCATTTTGCATCCGACAGATTCTCTGGGTTTACCTCGTAACCGGAGGACCTTATGACCTCCTTAACTTGTCCCTCAAGATCATTCCATTCCTTTGCTGTCAGCTCTTCTGACTTCTCCTGGTACTTCGCACTACCACTATAATAAGCCTTATAGATATTCTCTATTGTTGGCGCTACCTCTCTGGAAATGAGGTACTTCATCGCCTTATCGTCCATATTAACGATCGTATCGCTGAGTGTTAAGGCTTTTTTAATACGTTCGATATTCTGTTTTGTCACCGGAAGGTTCTCTTCCTTCAGTCTTTTCTCCAAATCTGCTTCCGTAAGCTTCGTCGTATTGGCAGACGTGGCTGTTATTGCACTAGTATCATCACAGTTCTTCCCCTTCTTCACTCTGTCTATCGCGGCATATAAGCCTCGGACTGACATCGTCTCCGCTGCAAAGCCTTCCTTCTCCAGAGTAATATAATCCTGTTCGGTGAATTTCGTACTGATTTCTTCTAGTTTATCTAACTCTTCCTTCGTTGCTTTTTCCTTGTCCGCCTGTCTTGCTGCCTGTTCCTTCTGCGTAAGAACGGTCTCCCAATCCTTATCTTTCACGGTCAATGCCGTAATAGTCTGACGAAGGGTCTTCATATTACCCTCCAACAGTCTAAGCTCAACTTCGGAGTTGGAGGCCTTGATTACCTTAAAGGTCTTTTTCTCTCCGGGGACAGCGTTCCTTAATACCTCCTTTGAGGTAGTCACTTTATGTCCATAAAAATCTAAGGTAACCCGCTCATCGACCGACACCACGGTCCCCGTTACATTTTGACCGGGAGTCAGGTAAGCTAGACCTTCTTTTTTATCTCGTTCAACTGCCGTTTGAGCGCTATTGCTCCTACCTGCAGCAATATCCTTATTCACTTCCAGTGAAACACTGTAATCCATCATTACCTCCATAATGCCTGTGCGCATTATATATCTTCCTGTGTTGTATTTCGGAAGAATCGGTATAAAACTTAACCTATCATGTCTGTAACAAATAAATCATATGATACTTCTTACTTGGCTACTTTTCGAATAAACATGAAACAACAGTATTATTTTACCAAATCACCCAACGATTTTGGTAATTCAACAGGAGGTATCTATGCACAAAATGTTCTATAAACGGAGCCTTGCCTTCCTCTTAAGTCTTTGCCTTTCCCTGTCATTGATGGGTTGCGGCTTACAAACCAAGCAGGAAAAGCAGCAGAGCCGCTTTGATGATTTCATGAATAATCTTTTTGTGGAAGAGGTTCAGTCTGATAGCCTCTCGCTCAATTATTCCCTGTCCAAACCCGAGAATTATGGTATCTACCAGATGAAGGAAACCTTTGGTGAATATAGTGCCCGCGGTATGAATGAAGATCATATGCTGTCTGAGAACCATTTGAATAATCTTTTATCCTTTGACTATTCCCTATTATCAAAGCAACAGCAGCTTACCTATGATATTGTAAAGGGTTATCTTGAGACGGATCTTTCTCTGGGCGCATTTGATTATTATTATGAATGCCTTGGACCAACCACCGGTATACAGGCACAGCTTCCTATTCTGTTGGCTGAATACAGCTTCTATCAGAAGGAGGACATCGATGAGTATCTTCGCCTTCTCCCCCTTGTCTATGATTATTTCTCTGACATCATACAATACGAAAGGGAGAAATCTGCCCAAGGTCTCTTCATGAGTGATGCTGTAGCCAGGAGGATCATTGCTCAATGCCAGTCCTTCATTGCCGATCCTGAGAATAATTTTCTGATTACTTATTTCAATGATAAAATATCAGGCTATACCAACCTGACCAAACAAGAAAAAGCAGCCTTTCAAGCTACCAATACAGAGATTGTCCTTACCTATGTAATTCCGGCATATCAATTATTAATCGATGCCCTTCAGGAGCTCTTGGGTACCGGGACAAATCACGCCGGGCTTTACTATTATCCGAAAGGGCGAGCCTATTATGAATGTTTGTCCAAATATAAAACCGGCTCTGACAAGAGCATGGAGGAAATGATTGATTTACTGGAGGCTGCCATCGGTGACGGAATTGTAGATATTACCTCCTTAACCCTGTCTGATAAAAATATCATTGACAAATACATCGATTTTGACTCATTTCCCATCACCAATCCGGAGGAAATCATGCAGGATCTAAAATCGGATATCGTCAAGGATTTCCCGGAGGCACAACCAGTCAACTGTAAAATCAAGTACGTCCCGGAGGCCCTGGCAAATTACCTTAGTCCCGCCATGTATCTGGTCCCCCCTATCGATAATTATCAGAATAACAATATATATATCAATGGGAGTGACGAGAAGACCTTATCCATGATATATACAACGGTTGCACACGAGGGATATCCCGGTCATATGTATCAGTGTGTCTATTTTAGAAGCCAGAATCCGGCACCAATCCGAAGTATTCTTAATTTCATGGGATATGATGAGGGATGGGCTACTTATGTTGAGATGTATTCCTATCGCTTCGCCGGTATCGACAAGAATCTGGCTGATTTTCTCAAAGCGAATAATATTGTAATTTTATGCATGTATGCCAGAGCAGACATTGGTATTCATTATGAGGGCTGGAGTAAGAAGACCGTAATGAAGTATGTTATGAACTTTATCGGTGATGCAGCGATTGCAGAACTGATCTATAATACCCTCCTCGAAGAACCAGCCATATACCTCCCCTATGCGGTAGGATATCTGGAAATTCAGGAATTACGTAAAAAAGCAGAGGAAGCTCTTGGGAAGGATTTTAGAGCAAAGGAATTTCATCAATTCCTTCTGGATATCGGTCCTGCACAGTTTGGAGTAATCGAAAATTATATGGGAGATTGGGTCGAAAATCGTCAAGAATAAGTCAGATTGACTGGTAAAATTAAGCATTTTTGCGTTGACATTTACATTCTGCAGTCCTATACTTAATATGGCGGACAATTTATATTTATTCAATTCAAGTTCTATCTATTCTGTGTATAATTCAGAATATTAGAACAATTCAAAAAACAGGAGGATGTAATATGTCAACAAAAGCGTACTTTAAACATGACGAAATCGGCGCTAACAAACCCGGATTTTCCAAGACACGTTCTATCATAGAAGTAGCATTCTATGGTAATAATGTTGTTAAGGTTAATACTCTTAGAGAGGCTTATGAACTCGCTAAGAATTCTCCCGGAACAGTGATTACCGATATGCCTGTATACCGTGGTGAGGATTTTGGTCTTGAGAAAGATGCAAAAGTACTATTATTCAACGACGGATTTGTTACAGGTCGTGCTGCTGCTGCAAGAAAAATTACCGGTGAGCCAGGGGTAGATACCGAGAACCTGAACGCAAAGGTAATGGATGCAATCTATGATACCAGATATTCTACACTGTATCATGCAGAGGTTTTTATTGGATTAGATCCTGAATTTATGGTAAAAGCTCACTTATTAATTCCGGAGGGAGAAGAAACCCTTCTTTACTCTTGGATGCTTAACTTCCAGTATATGTCTGACGAATACGTTAGAATGTACAAGGCTTCCAGACCCATCGGTGATGAGTGCGATATTTACATATTCTCTAACCCTCAGTGGAAACATCCCGAGCATCCCATGGGATTAACATATTTCAACACAACTACAAACTGTGCAGCGCTTCTTGGCATGAGATATTTCGGTGAGCATAAGAAGGGTACTCTCACCATCGCTTGGGCAATTGCGAATCGTAATGGTTATGCTTCCTGCCATGGTGGTCAGAAGAGATATAACCTTAGTGGCGGTAAGTCCTATGTTGCTTCCGTATTTGGCCTTTCCGGTTCCGGTAAGTCCACCATTACCCATGCGAAGCATGGTGGCAAGTATGATGTAACGGTTCTTCACGATGATGCATTCATCATCAATACTGAGACCGGCTCCTCCATCGCCTTAGAGCCCACCTATTTTGATAAGACGCAGGATTATCCTACTAATTGTGAAGATAACAAATACTTATTAACCGCTCAGAACTGCTCTGCAACCTTGGATGAAGAAGGCAAGATTGTTCTTGTTACAGAAGATATTCGTAACGGAAACGGACGTGCGATCAAATCCAAGCTGTGGTCACCGAACCGTGTTGATAAGATCCCTGAAGCAGTTGATTCTATCTTCTGGATTATGAAGGATCCTACACTACCTCCGATCATTAAGTTAAAGGGTGCCTCCCTCGCTTCCGTTATGGGTGCTACACTTGCAACAAAGAGAACGACTGCTGAGCGTCTTGCTCCCGGAGTAGATCCTAATGCACTAGTTGTTGAGCCCTATGCAAATCCTTTCCGTACATATCCTTTAGTGAATGACTATGAGAAATTCAAGAAATTAGTTGGTGAGAAGAATGTAGATTGCTACGTAATCAACACCGGTGATTTCATGGGTAAGAAGGTTAAACCGGCTGATACCTTAGGAATTATTGAGTCAATTGTCGAAGGTAAGACGAACTTCAAGCAGTGGGGACCTTTTGAGGATATCGAGATCTTCGAGTGGGAAGGCTTTGTTCCTAACTTAGAGGATGCAGAATACAAGGCTCAATTAAAGGCCAGAATGCTGGATAGAATTGAATTCGTTGAGTCCAGAGAGACCGATAAAGGTGGCTTTGATAAACTACCTGAAGATGCTTTAGCAGCTCTTAAAAAGGTTGTTTCTGAATTAGCATAGTTTACTTTATATAGTGCCCAAAAAGCTGCAAGCAGGAAATGGTTTTCCATTCAATGCTTGCAGCTTTTATAAATTATACAGATAAAATTCTCATAGATTACTGACTATGTGATACCTTATTCATGGATTTTGATCTTACTTTACCGTAACATTATAAGTTACATCCAACCCTCCGTAGGATATGATCAGCTTTGTTTTACCGGCCTTCACTGCTGTTATTTTACCATTCTCTATCTTAAGGATCTTTTTATTGGAAGAACTCATCTTAATATTCTTATCGGATGTCTTTATCTCTTTATCCTTATCTTTATCTACATCATGCATAATGATTGTTTCGATTGTAACGGATTTTCCCTTACCGATTGCTGCTACCGCTTTAGCATCACTGCTGCTCAGGCTGATGGAATCAACACGCTTTGCTTCCTTCGCAACCTCAGTGGGACTTAGGCAGCTGTTATATATCTTCAGCTCATCTATAGCGCCTCGAATAAAGGTATCATTATCATAACCGATTAACAATTCCCCGGATGCATTTGCAATATTGATAAGATCGGATTTATCGGATTTATTATTTTGTACTCCGTTGATATAGGAAATCATCTGCCCGTTCTTATACGTGCAGGTATAATGAATCCAATTAGTGCTCATCAAATTGGTTTGTGAGTAATAAAGCGTTGTATCCAAACCCTGTCCGGAAACGGAAGTCCAGTTGTCCGGATCATATACTGCGGTCCTCATCTGGAACTCTGTATTTTCTCCCCCGCCCCAACTGTTGATGGACAGCTTATAGGTCCAATTATTCTCATCATCATCGGAATAGGAAGGATTCAATCTTGTTACCAGAGGATAATCTCCCTCAGATTCTACCTTAACCCAACAGGATATGGTGAATTCTGTCTCAAGATTAAGCTGATCTGCTACGGGTACCTGAATATAGTTTCCCTTCGTCAAGGTAATCGCCTCGCCGTTCTTACCAACAACATATTTAGTAGTCCCGCCGACCGCAACATGCTCCGCGTCATTCTTAAACTTTGAGGAATCCGTTAGATCCTTGTCAAAGGCATAATGTGCTACTAACTGCTTGGTTGGTTCCACAAACTCCTTATTTGCCTTCACGCCTTCCTGATATAAGGCTTCTACATCATCATAAGAGAGTGTAGTATTATAAAGTCTTAGGTCATCGATTGAGCCTTTAAACAAGCTCCCTAATTTTGAATTAGCTCCGATGTATAATCCATCTTCATTGAAGGTAATGCCATCGGAATAGTTGCTTTGTGTCAACAGAGTATTATCATGATATATTTTCACTTGATCTCCATCATAAGTTACAGTAAGAAGGAACCATTCCTCTCCTTCTACATTCTTATAACCGGCTCTGGCATCTCCTCCTGTTGTGATTCCTGCTTCGGTGTCTTCAAAATAATTGGAGAGATCTACATTAACCTCGCAGGTCTCAAAACGAATGGCATAGGGATTGGTCCAATAGCAACCATCATTTTTATCCCAGCCGATATTCTTACCTTTATCTAGCAGATATTTCTCTCCGTATTTGGAATTCCCTAGGTTAATCCAGGCTGAAATCGAGAAATTATCATTATTCTCTTCTCTGTCATTACCAAAATTAAGAATGTCATTAGGTACTACATATAAATAGTTATCCTTGCCGTTAAATATTGCCGCTTTCCCATGAACACCCTTTGTATAGGTAAGATTCTTTGCACCTAATTTTGTATTGAGTCCACCCACGCTGTCATTATAATTATCATCAAAGGTCCAACGAGCTACAAGTCCATCCGAAATGCCAAAAGACTCGACCAGAGCATCCTCCTCCGATCCTGCTGCCACCGCCTTCATTGCCGGAGTAAGAAGGCTAAAAACCAAAGCAACCATTAATAAACTAATCATCCATTGTGATTTCATTTTCTTAAACATTTTATTCCCTCCTATCATAAGATAAGAAGATTGTAGTCAAAAATCCGACACTTTCATATCACCCCGAGGGTGATTTTACCCCCATATAGTCCGTTTTTACTATTTATTCTAACAATTGATACCTTTATCAATTGACGACGGAAAACCGATCACCCAATGAGTGGTAATTCAATAATAATTTAATATAGGTCTTTTCAAACTATAGCGAGGCAGTTTTCAGAAAACGAAAAAGAAGTAATAATATGTAGAGGATTATCTGCAGATGTATTCCGTCAGAACGGACCGAGGTCTCCAAATGTTTGTAACAGTCTGACATATGTATTGTTATGTCAGTTCTGTTGCGAACATTGAGACCGAAGTCCGGGCGTCGGAATACATGTAGATAACCTCTATATATTATTACTTCAACTTAACCTAGAAAACTGCCGCTATACATTCTACAACAGCCCTCATACATTATTACTGGATCTCCGCTCCGGAGGGCATCGGTTTCTCCGGAATCATCAGCGCCAGATTGCCCTCTGCATCCTCCGCACAGAGTAACATTCCTTCAGATAGCATTCCGGCCAGGGTTGCGGGCTTTAAGTTAACCACTACCATAACCTTCTTACCAACCATCTCTTCCGGTGTATAATGTGCCTTAATGCCCGATACGATCTGTTTCACCTGAGAACCGATCTTTACCTGAGAGCATAACAGCTTCTTGGACTTCTTAACCTCTTCGCAGGCAATAATTTCACCGATCTGGAATTGCAGCTTAGCAAAATCATCATAAGTAATCTCTGCTTTTGCTTCAATATCGATACTATCTACTGCTTTCTCTGCTGTAGCTTCAGTTGTTTCCTCTATTTTAACCTCATTTACTTCTTTCATTTCTTCCACCTTAGCCATTACCTCCTTCAGATCGAGTCTTGCAAATAATATCTCCGGCGTCTCGGTTACCTTTGTTCCGGATACATATAAGCCATATTTTTCGTACTCTTCGATGGTACGTGTCTTCGTATTCAATTGAGCCATAATCTTAGCTGCAGTCTCCGGCATAAAGGACTCTAATAAGCTGGTACCGATACAGATGCTCTCCACCAGATTATACAGCACCGTCTCTAAGCGGGCCTTCTTCGTATCATCCTTTGCCAGTGCCCAGGGCAGAGTCTCATCGATATATTTATTACAACGCTTGAATAAGGTAAAAATCTCGCTGATCGCATCTGCTACACGAAGCTTTTCCATCTTGGCAAGCACCTTCTTCGGTGTCTCAAGAGCAAGCGTGATCAGTTCCTCATCAATGGGCTCCTTTTCGTTACCGTTGTTTACAATACCGCCAAAATATTTGTTTGACATGGATACGGTACGATTCACCAGATTACCCAGGGTATTTGCCAAATCGGAATTGATTCGTTCTACAAGAAGCTCCCAGGAAATGACTCCGTCATTATCAAAGGGCATCTCATGGAGTACGAAGTACCGTACTGCATCAACGCCGAATACCTTCACCAAATCATCGGCATAGAGAACATTTCCCTTGGATTTACTCATCTTATCTGCAACACTACCCTGCATCAGCCAGGGGTGACCGAATACCTGCTTCGGAAGCTCAACCTCTAAGGCCATCAGGATGATTGGCCAGTATATGGTATGGAAGCGGATGATATCCTTACCGATCAGATGAAGGTCTGCCGGCCAGTATTTTTTAAATTGCTCTGTACTGTTGCCGTCTGCATCATATCCGATGCCTGTGATATAATTGCTGAGTGCATCCAGCCATACATATACTACATGTCTGTCATCAAAGTCAACCGGAATACCCCATTTGAAGGAGGTACGGGATACACACAGATCCTGAAGACCGGGAAGAAGGAAGTTATTCATCATCTCGTTCTTTCTGGATTCCGGCTGAATGAATTCCGGATGTGTGTTAATGTGTTCAATCAAACGGTCAGCATACTTGCTAAGCTTTAAGAAATATGCTTCCTCCTTCGCAGGCTGCACCTCTCTGCCACAATCAGGGCATTTGCCGTCCACGAGCTGAGAAGGAGTAAAGAAGGATTCACAGGGAGTGCAATACATGCCCTCATAATGTCCCTTATAAATATCTCCCTTCTCATACAGCTTTTTGAAAATCTTCTGAATTTGTTTCTCATGATCAGCATCGGTGGTACGAATAAACTTATCATAGGAGCAGTTCATCAGATCCCAGATTTCTCTGATCTGTCCTGCGATACCGTCTACAAACTCCTTCGGTGTAATACCGGCATCTGCTGCCTTTAATTCAATTTTCTGTCCGTGCTCATCCGTTCCTGTCTGGAAGAATACCTCATAACCCTCCACTCTCTTAAAACGTGCAATACTGTCCGCCAAGACGATTTCATAGGTGTTACCGATATGAGGCTTTCCTGAGGTATATGCAATTGCTGTTGTAATGTAATATGGTTTTTTGCTCATGCTTTCATCAATCCTTTCTGTTATTAATCCTAGTTTTACAATCTGTTATCCCTCTTATTTTCGTTTGTTCCCATTATTATGTTCATATCTGTCATGATTGCTTCTGGTTTTAGAAGCATAAAAAAACCCCCATCTTTAATCATTTAAAGACGAGAGGTGCTCCCGTGGTACCACTTTAATTTACCTTTATCTCAGAATAAAGGCCTCCTTCACTGCAATTACTACAGTGTTGCAATGTAACGGTTGCCTCCGTCGCAGCCTAAGATTTCTCCTCGGTGCGCAGCTCCAAGACCATCTTCCACAGTTTCTGCAAGCCAAACGTTGTCAGCCGGATACCAATCCCTCTCCCCTTCTCAGCGAAACGGGGTTCTCTGTTAAGTGCTCCACTGTGTACTCTTCTTTTCAATGCCTTTACCCTGTATTTATGACAAAGTATACCATGTGAATTAGGCTTTGTCAAAGTATTTCCTTTTATACATTGCTGAGAAATTAATACCCTATGATCAGGATGGATTTCACTTCCACCTCATGTTATAATGAAAGCATTCCAAAGCAGATCGGAGAATTTATGAAAAATCTATTGAAGCTTATCAAGCGCTCTCGCTTCATGGCTAGCGCCTTTGTAATAACTATTATATGCCTCCTGTTATCCGGTTGCAGCCGTTCGGATCAGGATTCTTATGACAACCCAATGGATGAAGCAGCTCCGATCACAACCGAAGCAACTCCTACCCTTATCCCGGAGAACTCTGATCCTACTCCTATCCCAACCGCTATCCCTGTGCAGCAAGAGGTATATTCCTATATTAAGGAGGACGGAACGAATCTGGAGAGCAGAATTGTTCCCCCGCAGAATTACTCCCGGGTCAACTCCTTAGAAGGGGAACTGGCTTATTTTCTACGAACCTTTCCCATGAAGAGCAGTGACAGTCAACTAATGCTTTATAACGGTCAGCCAAAATTCAATCAGAACAATTTTGCTGCAATCTTTGATCTCAGTCTGGGTGATCGGGACTTGCAACAGTGTGCAGACTCTCTTATCCGAGTTTATGCCGAATATTATTGGTCCATTCAGGCTTATGATCAAGTTGCATTTCATCTGACGAACGGTTTTTATATGGAGTATACCAAGTGGCGGGAGGGCTATCGGATCAAAGTCGATGGCAATGATGTCAACTGGGTAAAATCCGCCTCCTATGACGAATCCCATGAGGAGTTCCTACGTTATCTGAATATGGTTTTTGCTTATGCCGGAACCTTATCTCTCGCTTCCGAAAGCGATACGATCAATATGGAAGAGCTGTTACCGGGTGATCTGTTTATACAAGGCGGTTCTCCGGGGCATTGTGTATTGGTCGTTGATATGGCAGCGGACCAGGAGGGAAACCGATGCTATCTCCTCGCCCAGGGCTATATGCCGGCACAGGATTTTCATGTACTGAAGAATCCCCTCCATCCCGAGGATCCCTGGTATTATTCATCCGAGCTAAGCTATCCCCTGGATACTCCGGAGTGGGAGTTCCTTGAAGGCTCTGCCGCACGGTGGCGAGCCTTCTCTATAGACGGATCAAAAGATCTTTCCTACTCTTCCGATGACTACGAAGAAAGTATTCCCGCCTGGTCCCCTGTTAAAGGTGAGAGTACGGAGCAGTCTTCCGGCGTCACCTTACTCGCTGTAGGAGATAATCTGATCCATATTGAGGTTGTTCAAAGTGGAGAAAAGTCTGACGGAGGTCTGAATTATGACCACCTCTATTCTAAACTGAAGGAGGAGATTTCAGCCGCAGATATCGCAGTTGTGAATCAGGAAACGATTCTGGGTGGAGATGACTTTGCCTATTCCGGTTATCCAAACTTCAACTCACCAACTGAAATCGGTGATGCTCTGGTAGAAGCCGGCTTTGATGTGGTGCTTCATGCGACCAATCATACCATGGATAAAGGCACAAAGGGGATCGAAAATACCTTCTCTTACTGGAAGACCAAACCGGAGATTCGAATACTTGGAATCAATGAGACGAAGGATGCCCGGAATGAAATTCCCGTTATCGAGAAAAATGGCATTAAGCTTGCTATGCTTAATTATACCTATGGTCTGAACGGCTACACTCTTCCAAAGGACAAGCCATATCTGGTGAACCTTCTGAACAAAGAAAAGATGGCGGAAGATATCGAGAAAGCGGAGCAAATTGCTGATTTTACAATTGTATTTCCCCACTGGGGTTCCGAATATGTTTATGAGGCAACCTCAATGCAAAAGGATCTTACGAAATTCTTCTATGAGCACGGTGTAGATCTGGTTATCGGAGCACATCCCCATGTAATCGAGCCTGTGGAATGGATTGAGACCGATCCGGATCATCGGATGCTGGTCTATTATTCATTAGGCAACTTCCTGTCTTATCAGAAGGAAGCTCCGCGAATGCTCGGAGCGATGGCTGAGGTTACGATCGATATGAATGAGAAGGGTGCATATATCCGTAATGCGTCAATCACACCGATTGTAACACATTATGAGAATGGGCCGGCAGACTTTCATTACGGTATCTACAAGCTGAATGAGTATACCCCTGCTTTGGCAAAGGTACACGGTGTATCTGACATCGCCAAGAATGGTGACATGGATTACCGGACCACCTTTGATCTGGCCAAGAAAGTACTTGGCTCCTGGTTTCCCTATAAATAAAAAGAGATGGGAACGATCACTCTGCTTACGAACAAATAAGGTTGGCCAAAAAGGTATATCACAATTGATATACGTTTTAGCCAACCTTACTCTAAAATCTTCTACCCTCTCGCTTCCCCAACTTCTTCCTCTGGGTAATACCTTCTCCAGTACTAACCTTTTCAAGATTATCAAATTTTAGTGATATTGTCAATGGTTTTAGAGCTTTTTCGTAAATATTCCGTAATAATGCACTAAGCATCGTAACATTTATGTTAAAATGTAGTTATATTTTAAAGAAATATATCTAAGTAACACCAGATATAGTACCAACTTTTTTACATCTACAATTAATAGGAAGCCGCAAAATTCTACAGCTGTTGAATCAATTTCCATAGCCTCTTGGGTATTTGCTCTGCCAACGATAGGAATCTTCACACATCTTATCAATTCCTCGTTCGGCTTTCCAGCCCAGCTCGTGATATGCCTTAGTAGAATCTGCATAGGAGACCGCTATATCTCCGGGTCTTCTGGGTCCAATTACGTAAGGCAGCTGCTTATTACATGCCTTTTCATAGTTATGAATAATGTCCAAAACACTGTATCCGACTCCTGTCCCCAGATTATATACCACAAGACCTGGCTTCTTCTGAAGCTTTTCAATTGCCATAATATGGCCTAGGGCCAAATCAACCACGTGAATATAGTCCCTGATACCGGTTCCGTCAGGGGTGTCATAGTCATTACCAAATACATTAATCTTTTCTAAGGTTCCTATGGCAACCTTAGCAACATATGGAACCAGATTATTTGGGATACCGTTCGGATCTTCACCGATCTCACCGCTCTCATGAGCACCGATCGGATTAAAGTAGCGAAGGATCGCTATATTCCAAGCGGAATCTGATTGATAAAGATCTCGCAGCATCTCTTCAATCATCAGCTTTGTTCGTCCATAGGGGTTCGTAGCCGACAATTGCATGTCCTCGGTAACAGGCACCTTTTCCGGATCTCCATAAACGGTTGCAGAGGAAGAGAATACCAGTTTCTTCACATTGAACTCCTGCATAACCTCAAGTAAGGTTATTGTTCCGCTGAGGTTATTGCGGTAATAAGTCAATGGAATCATGCAGGACTCACCAACTGCCTTTAACCCTGCAAAATGAATCACGGAATCGATCTGTTCCAGCTCGAAGATCTGTCTCAGCTTCTCCTTATCAAGAATATCCGTCTCATAAAAGGATATCCTCTTTCCGGTCAATTTCTCCACTCTTTTTACGGATTCTATGGAAGAATTACTCAGATTATCTACCACTACTACCTCATAACCGGAATTTAATAATTCCAGATTGGCGTGACTTGCAATATATCCGGCTCCACCTGTAACTAAGATTTTCATCGTACACTTCTCCTTTTCCCACTCTATAATATATAACATTGTATCTTAAATCGTTCATTTTGCAAATAGGTTGTTTACATATTATGGTATCTTTTCCAATAATACAGTCATTCCATTCAATCCGCAATATGCTAGAATCAAACTTAGGATATAGCATATTCCATACTTGCAACGATTGTGATTCATCTATTACATAGATAAGGAACTCCTCATGCCAAAAAAATATAACACTAGAAAAATACTGCTTTATGGCGGTATCCTTCTCTTCTTATGTCTCTATACTTACCACACCTTTCAATATAAACCAATCCCATATGAGGCAACAATCGCTGAGGAATATAAAGCACCAACTGCAACTCCGATCCCAGCGATTAACCGATCGGATGCTCCGAAAGCCCTTTTTGTACGAGATACTGTGCTTCTGATGGAGGACAGTACCGAAGAGGTCATTCGCAAACTCGGTCTACCGGGACGAATTGCAGAAACAGAATACAACTTTTCCTATTACATATATAATAATGATTATAAGCAGCTTTTGTTTGTAGCCCTCTATGAGAATAAAGTCGTTGGCTTTTATACCGATGCACTTAATTTTGAATACTATGGTTTTCGCTATGGATCTACTCTCGATGAGGTTCATAAAGCACTTGATGACAATACCCCCCTTTCTTCGGTTATAACCAAGGAAATCTCAGCTTATAAGGTTTCTGTTCTGATGGATGAATTAGAAACCGGCAAGGTTGTTGGAATCTATGTACTTTCCAATACCGTGACCGAAGACGACTACAGCGAGGATATTCGAAGCCAGGTAGAGCAGATGGTATATGATCTTACCAATTCCGCTCGAGTACGAAATGGTCTGGAACCCTTGTCCTGGTCTTCTTCTGCCGGACAAGCAGCAAGAAAGCACAGTATAAATATGTCTGCTGCGAATTTCTTCAGCCATACGGACCCATCTCTTCGGAGTCCCGGAGACCGACTAAATGCTGAGGGAATATCCTATCAGAAATGTGGTGAGAACATTATCGCCGGATATGGCAGTGCAATTTTATCATGTCATGGATGGTATAATTCCGAAGGGCATCGTAAAAACCTGCTTAATACAAAGTTTCGCTATCTGGGAGTCGGTTTTGCTTATGACGAAGATAGCCACTATAAGACCTATATAACACAAAATTTCTATCGCTAATTACTTGCATTCACCCATGAAATCATTTATCCTTACTAATAGATATTGACGAACAAAGGTATGGTGATTGACCATGGATAAGCAGCTGTTTCTACAAGCCTGTGATGAGGTAATCGGCCAACAGCAGGGCCTGAATGGAATAGGAACCCTCGGTGAGAAGACCGTTCACTCCGTATTAAAATGCTATCTTTCTCCGGATCACCTCAACCATGAAATCAAGGTTGGGGGATTTGTTGCGGATATCTGTACGGGAAACGAGATTATAGAGGTGCAGACGCGCCAGTTTAATAAGCTTAGAAGGAAGCTGCAGATGTTTCTTTCCTTCGCACCGGTGACAATTGTCTATCCTATCCCCGGTACCAAGTGGATTCGGTGGGTTAATCCACAAACAGGTGAGATTAGTCCACGAAGAAAATCTCCAAAACCAGGTTCTCCTTATTCCATTTTTCCTGAGCTTTATAAGATCAAGGAATATCTTGTTGATCCAAATCTCAGGATAAAAATCGTTACGATGGATTTGGAGGAATACCGTTTTCTTGACGGCTGGAGTGCGGACAAGAAGAAGGGGTCGACCAGAAGTGACCGTATCCCTACCGAGCTGGTAAATGAATTGGATATTAATGATATAGCAGACTATCAGAGATTAATTCCCGATACACTGGATTATGAATTTACAGCCAGAGATTATAAGAAGGCCTCCGGCCAATCCATACAGGTATCCCGAACCGCACTACATGTGTTAAATTACATTGGGGCAATCGAACGAACTGGCAAAAAGGGAAATACTCTGATCTACCGTCGATCATTATTATCACAGGACAAAAACATATAAAATTATTTTTTGTATGTAATATGAGCAAACATGTTATAATCTAATAATAAATGATAAAACATAGGAATGGAGGTATGGGAGGAAGATAACCCTCCCTTGATAATCATGAGCGAAGAATTAAACGTTAATGGCAATGAGGCGTTACCGGAGATTGAGGCTGAAGCTGTCACTCCGCAGGAAATTATACCTTCTATGGACGATTTTAAAGATGAAATTGCAAGCTCCTTTAAAAAGATTCAGGAGGGCGATATTTTAAAGGGTACCGTAATCGGAATCTCGGAATCCGAAGTAATTCTTGACCTTGGCTATTATACCGAGGGAATTATAAAGCTGGAGGAATTGAGCAACGATCCAAGCTTCTCCATCAAAGCAGATGTAAAACTCGGAGAAGAAATTTCCGCAACGGTACTTCGTGAGGATGATGGTCATGGCAATATTCTCTTATCCAGGAAACGTGCTGATGACATTCTGGCCTGGGATCATCTGAAGGAAGCCATGAACAGCCGCAAAATACTTAGAGTAAAGGTAGCGCAGACGGTAAATGCCGGTGTCGTTGCCTATCTCTTCGGTGTCCGTGCATTTATACCTGCTTCCCAGCTGGCATTAACCTATGTAGAAGATCTTGAATCCTTTGTTGGCAAGGAATTAGATGTAATCGTAACGACTGCTTCAGCAGACGACATGAAGCTGGTGCTATCCGCTAAGGAGGTTGCCCGTGACCGTGAGAAACAGGATAAGACCAGTAAGATCTCCCGACTTCAGACGGGCATTGTAACGACCGGAGTGGTTGAAAAGATTGCTCCCTACGGTGCTTTTGTGAATATCGGAGAAGGCTTGACCGGATTGGTACACATCTCACAGATCTGTGGCAAGAGAATAAAGTCTCCAAACGAAGTGATTAAAGAAGGAGAGACGGTAACGGTTAAGATCTTAGAGGTAAAAGACGGTAAGATCAGTCTTAGCATGAAAGCAGTAGAAGAGTCTGAAGAAGTTCTCGATGAAGTAGAAGAAGCTCCTTCCACTTATACCAGCGGAGAAGAAGCAACCACCGGTCTGGCTGCACTCTTAAAGAATTTCAAGCTGTAACAGAATTTCTCGAAGGTTTCATTTATTGAACCTGATATATCGATAGAATAGACGTATTACGGTCGTTCTATCGTCATAAAAAGGCTTCGAAGTAATCCTATCTCCCTATCCTTGTGGATAACAGAGGCACGGTTATTTCGAAGCCTTAATAATTGATAACTAATACAATGTTTTACCCAGATGATGTTATTATTAAAATGGAATAATATCAAGCACATATAATATCAGAAAAGCAACTCCGCTAATTCCGATTAAGTTAAACACAAATACAAACCATAACAATGCATGTCCTCGACGTATACGGCGGTCAAGGGCGTATATATCGGTTGCCAGATCTGCCTGGTATTGCTTCATCTGGATTGTATTCTGTTTCTGAAGTTCTATCAGAAGCTCAGAAATACGGTTCACTACATTCTTATCAAGTCCTTCCAGATTCTCACCGGCAGCCTCAAGTCCAATTTTCAGTTTCTCAAGCTCCAATAGGATGATATTGATTTTAACCTGATTCAGATCCTCCACCAATTCCATCGTTTTCTCACCCTGCTCCTTAATATAGGTCAGGTCCATTGCTGTCTGAACACCGGTTAACTTATGTGACCCAGGTCGATGCTCTGATTGGTCATGTTTGTCCGAATACTCTAATAGCCATTTACGATAATACTCTAAGGTGTCACGATACTCTGCCAGTTTATGCTCGTAGGTTGCAGTAATTTCTTTTGAATCTTCCTTCATCTTATTACTCATGTCCCTCATGTTAGATAATCCAAATGGCAAATTCATATTAACCTCTCTCCTTTGTTATGCTCGGAAACCGAATAGCATTCTCTTCTTTCCACCTTTTTGAGAGCCGGCTTCATCCTCCTCTATCGGTTCCTTTGCTGCCTGTCCCTCTTCCTCTTCTATGACGGTTCCAAAGGATTCCGCCACTACGGATTTATAACTGCTGATCAGCTCCTCCTGATAGCCCTCCACTCGTTCCCTGCTATAGATCTTAATTTCTTCATTAAGAGTAAGCATCTTTTGATCCAGATATGCTACTATGTCAGAGCATTCCTTTAACTCTTTTCGGATGTGCTCCGGCGCATTCCCTTCGAATTTGTAATAGATCTTATGCTCCAGGCTCGCCCAGAAGTCCATGGCTATCGTACGAATCTGGATCTCTACCTTGGTCTCTACGGTACGGTCTGTAAGGAAAACCGGAATGGAGATTATCATGTGATAGCTGGTATATCCATTATCCTTCGGGCACATTATATAGTCCTTCACCTTCAGCACCTTAATATCGCTCTGCTTGGAGATCAGATCGGCGATGCGATATATATCTGAGGTAAAGGAGCATATCACTCGAATTCCGGCTACGTCATTGACAAATTTAATAATATTATCTACCGTCAGTTCCTTCTGATTATGGCGAAGCTTCTTCGCAATGCTCTGCGGTGTTTTTATTCTTGAAGTAATATGTTCTATCGGATTATACTGATGTGCTAATTTAAATTCATTATTCAGTATCTCTAACTTTGTATTAACTTCCTTTAACGCGGCGTCGTATAAAAGCAGCGCAGCGCTCCACTCCTCTGCCTCATCGTAAAACATGGGGAGATCCATTTAATCACAACCTTTGTATTGTATAGTCTGTCTAAAAATCCAACAATTACTGTTCATAATTTGTTCATTGTTATCATTATACCATAGAAATATGAATATTTCTTGAAGAATTCAAAACTTAATGAAAAATTAATGATTTCGCAATGTGGGGTTGTACGAGTGTAGGTTGTGATGGAGTTTTGTAAATCGGAGGTTTCAACAAATGTGATCGAGCATTACCCCTGTCTTTTGAGATTTCCCTGCTTCTCTCGCACCAGCACAACCTACTCTGTAAGCAGGTTGCTGCTGACAGGTGCTTTTTGGATGCGAAATATTTCGTAGGATATTATATATTTATGTTTTCCCATTTAGGATGGATAAAGCTGTATTTTTGCTTATTTTATAAGGGGTTATGGATATTTTCTGATTTGGACAAGTTGTCGTGGAAATAGATACAATTGTGTACATATAAAATAATTATAATTTTTTTGTGAAAAATGTATTGACAATTGAACCAATTCATGCCTATAATATTGGCAGACTATTACAGAAAGTGAGGTATAACAATGATTAGCAACATGAAATTTAGACTAAGCGCTATACACAACAATTTCATAATAAGCTCGTTAAGTGATATTACCTCATGGATTCGAAAAAGTTAAACCGTGACCTCATATCCCTGTCCTGCCCTGCTGCCAGTGGGAGACGGTGGAGATTACGTCTATATTTTTGAATTGTATGCCGTGGTATTAT